>CAWJAF010000001.1:0-143127 GCA_963840785.1 uncultured Pseudomonadota bacterium
CCACAAGCAGTAGTTCGAAAGGCAAATCTCACCGCCACAAAGCAGCCGTCCGAATTCTTAACGGATCTCGTTATAGAATTGCGGCTTGTTACTGCTCAAAACTAGCTCAGCATCCCGACTGAACGTCGAAAGCGCTCCGTCACCATACCAGTGACTGACGTTGGACGTTACAGTGCTTACACGAAGAGCCAGAATTACCTCAACTAAGTCACGCTACTGTTGTCGCCTGGCACAGAAATACCTGAATTTTCAAACCCAACTCGATCGCGTATCATGAGTTCACGCAATCGTCGCTTAACCATGGCTGGGAAAATGGGAACAAGTGGCACTTTTGATAATTGGGTACCCTATCTGACCAACCCACTTGTCGTGGTTGGCTTTGGCCTGCTTATTGACCTTTGGTGTTTATCAGACATTTCTGACAAAAAACATCATTCGCCCACTAGATCGAAAGACGAGCGGCCAGATAGCGAAGTCGTTTCTCCGCTACGTTTTTTGGATCGCCATCCCAGTAGTCGTTTTTGGTTTCGGATATGCCTTCTATCAGACTCACCGACAAAGCAGCCCCGATGTCCAAAAAGGGCAAACAGAAAACACTCGCCTATCCGGCCTAGCGGCAACCGCAACGAGTGCGTTCTGCCAACGCCCCAATAAATCGGGCTTTACAGATGACGCATTCGAGGACATGGTCCGGGCCTGCACAGATGCCGTTCATGCACTCGCCAATCCTAATGGGCAAGAATCGAAGATTGCCAATGTGGCGCAGATTGAATCCGCACTAGAAGATTTGGCTCGAGGTGATAGTGAAAAGGCTAAGGCGATATTTTCGAAAGTATTAGAACAAAAATCAGCGGAAGGAAGCAAGGCAAATCTTGAGGCTGCAGAGGCAGCATTCTACCTTGGCGCGATAGCCTTCAAAAATGACACGAACGCCGCACTCGATGCTTACCGGAAATCGGTGAAACTAGCTCCTGACGAAGCCGGTGCTTGGAGTGGCCTTGGTCATGTTTACTTGCGAATAGGTAAATTGAACGATGCTGAAGCAGCTTTCAAACAAGTGCTGCGCATTGGCGAGGATCACAACAATCCGACGATCCTTGGGGTTGCGACAACAACCTAGGTCTCATTTTTATAAGGCGCGATGAGTGGGACCAGGCAGAATCCATGAACAAGAAAGCGCTGGCCCTGCATGAGGAAGCAGATAACAAGCGCGCAATCGCTGCTGACTATGACAACTTAGGCGCGATCTACCTCGGTCGTGATGATATGACAAAGGCTGAGGCAACGCTCAAAAATGCATTGTCCCTCAACGAGTCCCTTGGTCTCAAAGAAAGTATGGCACTCAACTACGGCAACCTTGGTAAAGTGTTTACCTAAATCGTGGTGATTCTGGCGCAGGCTGAGGCGATGCAGAAGAAATCGCTGGCGCTCAACGAAGCGTTAGGCATCAAGGAAGGGATTGCCAGGGACTACGGCCATTTAGGAAACGTATATGAGAAGCGCGGTGATTATGCGCTGGCGGAAACAATGCACAGAAAAGCAAAGACGCTAAATGAAGCTCTCGATCACAAAGTTGGCATGGCAGCCAATTATGTGGACTTAGGGGCGTTGTATTTGACGCGAGGAGATTTAGCGCAGGCCGAAGAAATGTACGAGAAAGCTCTGGCTATAACTAACGATGGTTCGGCAGGAAAGGAAAACTCGGTGATCGCCGCCAGAGGCATGGGTGAAGTTTATCTATTGCGCGGTCGGTTTGACCAGGCAGAAACCGTGCTCAAGACTGCGTTGGAACTGCACGAAGCGTTGGGGAGTAAAGAAGGCATGGCGGGAGACTACAGTGTCCTGGGACTTGTAGCTCAAGCACGAGGGGAATTCAATCTGGCGGAAGTGGGGGCTTAGGAAGGCAATAGAGCTCGCTGAAGGAGCGGGCAAAAAAGTAATGTCTGCTAGTGCTTTTGTCAATCTTGGTAGCGTATTTTTGTCGAAAGGAGATTTGGCGCAAGCAGAAACCACAACAATGAAGGCAATTGCGCTAAACGAATCGCTTGGCCAAAAATCTAGTTTGGCCAACGCCCATGCCACCTTGGGACGGGTTAGCGAACAGCGCGGTGATTTGGCGCGAGCGGAAGCGATGTACAGAAAGGCATTGTCTATATTTTTGGCAATGGGCGGACACATAAACATTGCTGGGGTTTATAGCAATCTCGGAGATTTACTAAGGAGACGAAATGATTTGGCGCAGGCGGAGATGATGCTTACCAAAGCACTCGAACTTTATAAGGCCAGAGGCGATACACATGGAATTTCCATCCAGTACCTGAACCTAGGTGTTGTTTATGAAGATCGCGAAGATTTGGCGCAGGCAGAGGTGTTATACAAAAGATCTGCGGCGCTAAAGGAGGAACTTGGCGACAAAAGAGGGTTGGCAATTGTCTACGGCAATCTAGGTAATGTCTATTACGCTCGCAAGCATTTGGCACAAGCGGAGGGGAGTTATAAAATCGTTGGAACTCGCTAGGGAAATACGCCTTGACGAGTATGCGAAAAAAGTTGAAGGATGGCTCAACGATGTTTATTTTCTTAAACAAGCTTACGGTCAATAAGGGCGATTTTCGTTCTGCCGGAGGAACCGGTGAGTTGAGACGATTATTTATTTGCATTATCGTGCAACCGACTCGAGGCGTAATTTTGGTGAGCGGTAGCGTTGAATTTCTTTGCTGACAAATTTTGCTGAACGACAAAAACATAGTTCAAACTGGGTGCTGAAATTCTCGTGCCTTGCTCACGACGCCGCCCATGAGCCGTCGAACGACTGCATATACTCTGCGCCTGGAAGCCGTTATTCACTGTCGCGAAAACGGTAAGTTTTCGCGCAGAATAATCCATCCCAATTTATGCTTTCAAGCATCCCTGCTCAGGCCCAAATTGGGGCAAATTATTGGTCTATGGCCACCAAAAATATAGTTTCGCCGCCAAAATATGCTTACGAACTATTTACGGCTAACTCTATTTTTTCATTGGGTTCCAAACGTCCTGATTGTCACCCCAGGTAACAAACTCCTGTGACCTATAGTTCGCCCCTTGTGGGAAATGAGTAGGGTAGGCAGGTTTTTGGCTTGGTATCCAAATAAATGGTTTCTCATTAGAAATTTTCGATTCTTCCAAAGATTTTACAAAAGAGTTCGGGTCATTCCACTTGACGCTAGGATAAAGATCCATCGCTTTTTGAGTATACGGATCGTATTTCTTTGTGTGGTTAGCCCAGTCCACGTTAACTTTGATCCACTGATTCTCTTTTTCTGGGAGGGGAACCAGTAAAGTACCCGAATCAGATGCGAAAGAGGAGGTAAGCCAACTAGTTGCTGCCTTGTCTTTAAAAGTGAGGCCATCAAGAACTATTCCGTCAACGACAACTGTCGATTTAGGCAATTTTGGATCTACGAGAAAGGAAGTCGCATATTTCGTTTTGCGATAAAAATTAAAGGGCCGATATATGTAGGCACCCGAGATGTCTGATCCGCCTACTACGGGATTCGCTTCCATTCGAGTTTCCGACCCCGATTCTAGGTTGAATCGCCCCATCTGACTCTGCCAGAGCACCGTCGAAATATGTTGTTACCACAATGAAAAAGATTAGCCTCGAAGTTACAGAAATCATCTTTGTGATCCTCTAGTTCCTAATCAATTGAAGATCGTACCGGCCTGGGAAAGCAAATATACCGTTGATGGGATAGCCGTTCCAAAAACCGCATAATCTATGAGACTCTTATGTTCCCTGACAGTTCCCGCCCAAATCGTTACGCACCATGCCATTCCAACGGCAATTAAGAAGCCAACAACAGCTATTTCCTGCGAAGTTTTAACAGGCGGGTTATCGATAAGGGCCGCAATTATCTTACTCGATATCACTTGGGGAACAATCGAAACAATCGACCCCACCGCCACTGCGGCAATCCTGCTCCAGGTCGAAAAGATCTGATGCGGATGAAGACCATCTTTCCATTCCGGTTTTCTTGGCAATTCTGTTAGGTTTTGAGCAGGCATCGTTTAGTTTGAGCAAGGACTAACGACAACGAATAAACGGCTCGATACAAAAGGGCCAGTGCAATGAACTGCATGGATCTGAAAGAGCGTAGATTTGGGGATATTATATGTCCTCCTCTAGGAGATAACGTTGGTGTTGATTTTCCGTGCCAACAGATAATCCCTTGTTCACATATATAACGTACAAAGGATACCGAATTTACGCGCGTCTTCCAAGCATCTCCGTGAGTCGGCGAACCGAACGGGCCATGTTGATCTTTGATCGGTAAGTCTCAGCGTGTCGGTTTAAGGCCTTAGACGCCAGCGCTGTGCTAAGCTCGCCTCATCATTAAAAAACCAATTGCCGTACCGCACACAGCCCCATGGTTATTATGGCAACGTTCTAAGCCTTGGGTAAATATGTCGAATGGCCTATGCCAAAAGTTATAGGCGGAGAATTCATGAAAGATCGGCTGATCTATGGTTGTCGCGCTAATACAGAAAATCGTCCGGCATACCGGCCTTACGGCAAATATTTGGGTTCGGCACCGTTACGAATTAAAATAAGAACGGAACTCTATCCATACCCAAGTTCACTCTTGAAAATTCTATCTGTCCGGCAAAATGTAACCGCCTGGCAGCAGACGGTGGCGACCGGCAGCAGTGGGTCGTTTCCGAATGTTCGCTAGCTTAGATCGATCCCAAATCGTAAGACGAAACAATGATGATGCATGGCCTGCAACCCAGTATCGAAGCGCGTCTTCAGTAAACTTATTTCTGTCGGCGCGTTGAATTGTTACGCGAATCTACTAGCGCGTGATCGATCGCAACGTCTGCCGCACCGCCAACGCCGCGCTAATCATCGCGAGCACCATCAACGCAAAGATGATCGCGGCATCGAATTGCCAATCGGGATTGCGGAAGGAAAATTCACCGGCGTAAAGTTTCACCAATGGAGCGGTTGCCTGATTCAGTCCGTGTATGCCGAGCGCGACGAGTCCGATGGCTAATTGGCCGCCCAAGATTGCTTGCATGAAGCCGAAGTAGAGAAATGGCCGGCGGATGAAGCTGGGTGTGGCGCCGATGAGGCGGCTGACTTCGATTTCTTCGCGCTGGTTCATGATCTGTAGGCGTATGATGTTTGCCATCACGAACACTAGCGCCAGCGATTCGCATTCAGGCCCTTCTAAAAGCGGATTCTAGCGTCTCATCCAATTTTAGCGCCGAATGGCAGCGTGAATGGTGCGAACGAAATGCGCCTGATGGTGCGCCGGCGGGGAGATCCTTGCCGGCACCTTCATCGCCAGACCTTGTTAGTGAAATGTACGAGCTTCGCTCTTCGTCGATCGAAATCGGTAGACGACTTGCGGTAAAACCATCGACCTCAAAGAATTTAAGTTGCAACGCCGTGCTCAAAGATTTCGTAGTCGGCGCGGGAAAGTAGAATTGAGTTTGATGAACATTCAGTTGGTTGACGACGATGATGGGTAGCCGTAGCGTTTAGATGCGATTGTATGGCAGGGCGAATAAATTATTATTCGTTCCGCAAAGCTGACTTTAGTAAACTGCCACTTTGATACTCACCGACGATCGTCAAATGGCCACAAGTCAGCCGATTCAAGTCCGGCTTGCTCGCACAATTGAAATCCTGTTCCCCTGCGTGGCGGTTAAAGAATGCCCGTACTAGGCTAAACGGTCACGGCAATACGCATCGGATGGTCGAGGAACTTATTTTTCCGGAACGGAAGGGCTTTGAAACATTTGAACAACAGCGGAAATGATGCGCGCGCAAGCAACTTCTTTTAGCCTGGCGATTTCAGTTACGAACAAACTTTGATTGGCAGTAAACAGCTTTCCGGGCCGTGCGAAACTCCTTACCCGCAAAGATCCAAGCGCAAAATCGTCTTCGACGAGAGTCAGCGCGCGTACATCTCCATATGGATTGCTGGTGACTTGACACAAAATCCAATCGCCACGACTTGCGTTGGCGACGACTACCGCAGGGCGCAACTTTGACTGCGATAAATCGGAGAACGGAAACGGAACTAGAACTATTGAGCCGACTGAAGGTGAGACCATGCAATGTCCTCCTCCGGTCGATTCCAATCTTCAAGTGCCGCCTCACTCAGCAGTGCAGAGTCGTGTATTGGAACGGTGGCCTCGTCTTCGAGGATCGTAACTAATGCCCTACGCGGCGCGGAAAGATGAACTGGTTCAGAAAGTTCAACCCTGCCTTGGACATCAACAACGGCTTCTATAGTGCGAATCATCATTTACTCCTTCGCGCTAATTGTACCGCATCAATAAGTTAGTCGTGTCCACAAGCACAGCGTGGGCCGTGCTGTTCTTTTTGCGCTGAATCTCGCCAAGGCTGCCAACAGAAACCCCATGCCCTTGCCAACCTTTCCCTTGTAGGGCATCGAGATTCGCGTGTTAACGCGCCATCGACCGCAACGTCCGCCGCACCGCCAACGCCGCGCTAATCATCGCGAGCACCATCAACGCAAAGATTATCGCCGCACCGAATTGCCAATCGGGATTGCGGAAGGAAAATTCACCGGCGTAAAGTTTCACCAATGGAGCGGTTGCCTGATTCAGTCCGTGTATGCCGAGCGCGACGAGTCCGATGGCTAAAAGGCCGCCCAAGATTGCTTGCATGAAGCCGAAGTAGAGAAATGGCCGGCGGATGAAGCTGGGCGTTGCGCCGATGAGTCGGCTGACTTCGATTTCTTCGCGTTGGTTCATGATTTGTAGGCGTATGGTGTTGGCCATCACGAACACTAGCGCCAGCCCCAATACCAACGTCAGGAAAAATACTGCGTGTTTACCGAATTCGACGAAAGCGCTGAGTTTGCGCGCCCAATCGGAATCGAGTTCGACGGTTTCCACTTCAGGCCACGACGCGATTTGTATTTTCAATTCATCAAGCATCGCCGGTTCGATAGACTTGGGCTTGATGACGAATGCATGCGGTAACGGATTTTGTTCCAGCGTTTTGGCGACGTCGGCGATGCCGGCGGATTCGAGTTCCGCGAGTGCCGCTTCTTTGGAGACGAAGCGCGAGTTGGTGATATTCGCTGTTGCATTAAGACGTTCTTTTATCGCCGTGATTTCCGCTTCACCTGCATTCATCTTCAGATAAAAACTCAGCTTCGGTTCCGGGTCGAGTTTTCCGGCGAGGCCTGCGACGTTGTTGACCACGAGGTAGGCAAAGGCCGGCAAACTTGCGACCAGGCCGATCACCAGAATCGTGAACAGCGAGCCAATGGGATGGGTGAACAAACGCTGCCACGCGATTTGCAGCGCGTGCAAATGTTGATTGAGCCACACGCTCATTGCACGAGCCGCCCGTGTTCGAGGTGCAGCACGCGCGGCTTCAGGCGTTCGATGTGCGTGTGATCATGGGTTGAGACCACGACCGTCGTGCCGACTTGGTTGAACGAATGAAATAGCTCAAAGATTGCCGCGCCGTGCGTCGCATCCAGATTGCCTGTTGGCTCATCGGCGATCAACATCGTCGGCCGATTGACGATGGCGCGCGCGATGCACAAGCGCTGTTGCTCGCCGCCGGAGAGCGCAATGGGAAAGGCTTTTTCGCGGTCGAGCAAGCCGACCTTATCGAGCGCGGCACGCACGCGGCGCACCATGTCCGACGGTTTATAGCCGTTGATGTAAAGCGGCAGCACGACGTTGTCAAACACCGTTCGATCGAATAACAGTTTGTGATCTTGAAACACCAGGCCGATGTTTCGCCTTAGCACAGCGAGTCCTGCCGCGCGCAGGCGCGTTAAATTTTGTTTGTTGATTTCGACATTGCCGCTGCTCGGCAACTCGATGCCGGCGATGAGTTTGAGCAATGTGCTTTTTCCTGCACCGGAATCGCCGGTAAGAAAAACCATTTCGCCTTGGGCGATGTTGAAGCTGACGTTCTTGAGCGCCTCGAAGCCGTTTGCGTATCGTTTGTAAACGCCGCTGACGTAAATCACTCGATCAGCGCCTCGACGAAATCCTTGGCGGTGAACGGGCGCAAATCATCGACGGATTCGCCGACGCCGATGAACGGAATCGAGATCGGCCGCGTGCCCGCAATCGCCGCGACCACACCGCCTTTCGCTGTGCCGTCGAGTTTGGTGACCACCAAACCGGTGAGCTGAAGCGCGTCATCGAAAATTTGCACTTGCGATAGGCCGTTTTGGCCCGTGTTGGCGTCGAGCACGAGCAAAATTTCATGAGGTCCGGTGGGATCGGCCTTCTGAATCACGCGCTTCACTTTTTTGATTTCTTCCATCAAATGTAATTGCGTCGGCAAGCGGCCGGCTGTGTCGGCGAGAACGATATCCACGCCGCGCGCTTTCGCCGCTTGAATCGCATCGAAAATCACCGCAGCGGAATCGCCTTTCTCCTGCGTGATGACGGTAACGTTATTGCGCTCGCCCCACACCATCAATTGCTCGCGCGCCGCCGCGCGAAAGGTATCGCCCGCTGCGAGCAAGCACGGATTTTCCTTGCGCTTGATACCACTTCGCGAGTTTGCCGATGGTTGTTGTCTTGCCTGCGCCGTTGACACCGACGAACATAATGATTTTCGGCTTGGGGGAATCGGCCTGTGAGGCAGTATCCAAGCGCCTCTCCAAGGGGTCAAGTAGCGTGCTTAAAGCGCTTTTTAAGGCATCTTTAAGTTGCGACGCGTCGCTGAGATTTTCTTTTCGAACACGAGCGCGGACGTCGTCGATGAGTTTTTTTGTCGCCGTTACGCCGACATCGGCGCCGAGCAATATCTCTTCTAACTCTTCATACAATGCTTCGTCGATTTTGCCGCGACTGAATAGCGACGTCAGCCGGCTCGAAATTTTTTCGCGGCTTTTAGTCAGGCCGGTTTTCAGCCGTTGCAGCCAGCCTTCCTTCTTTACCGCTTCCTTTGCAACTTCCGGTTTGGCGGGTTCGACGGACTTATCGGCAGACTTAAAGAAACTAAACATGAATTGGGCGGTCAGATGCGAAAGGCCAAGGCGCAGACGGGATCGATTAGAATAGGGTTGTTACTTCTAGCACGATTCACATTTTAGCTGCAAAGCACTTGCCTTACCACTCAACTTGATGAAAATGGACGAATGAAAAAATTGCTCGGCTACCTATTGCTTGCAGCGCTGGCTTGCGCTGGCGCGAACGCGGCGCTCGCCGCACAACCCATCACCAATGAATTTAAGCTCGATAACGGCATGAAAATCATCGTGCGCGAGGATCATCGCGCGCCGGTCGTGGTCGTGCAGGTTTGGTATTTGGTCGGCGGTGTCGATGAATTCAACGGCACGTCCGGTGTCGCCCATGTGCTGGAACATATGATGTTTAAAGGGACGAATGAAGTCCCCGCCGGCCAATTTTCTAAAATTATTTCAGCCAACGCCGGTAAAGATAACGCCTTCACCAATCGCGATTACACCACGTACTTCGAGCAATTGCGCAACGATAAATTGGAACTCGCGTTGAAACTCGAAGCCGATCGCATGGTGAATTTGAATTTTTCTGATGAGGAATTCGGCAAAGAAATTCGCGTGGTCATGGAAGAGCGGCGCCTGCGTACGGAAGATAAAGCCCACTCGATTGTCTATGAGCAATTGATCGCGAATGCTTACAACGCGCACCCCTACGGCCGCCCGGTAATAGGCTTCATGAACGATTTGGAAAACATGAAAGCCGATGACGCGCGCGCTTGGTATAAGCGCTGGTACGCGCCGAATAACGCCACGTTAGTGATTGCCGGCGATGTTGATTCCAAGGAAGTGCTCGCGTTGTCGCAGAAATATTTCGGCCCGCTAAAGCCACAAGCGTTGCCGGAACGTAAGCCACAAACCGAACCCGCGCAGCTCGGCATTAAGCGCATCGTCGTCAAAGCGCCCGCACAATTGCCTTACATTGCGATGGCCTATCACGCGCCGGTGTTGCGTGACGCGGCAAAAGATTGGGAGCCGTATGCTTTACAAATGCTGATCGGTATTCTTGATGGCAATGATTCGGCGCGCTTGAATAAAAATCTGGTGCGCGATTCGCGTATCGCCAACCAAGCCGGTGCGGGATACGACGCAGTCGAGCGCGGGCCTGGCATGATCGTGATTGACGGCACGCCAAGCGATGGCAGAACCGTTGCTGAACTCGAAACCGCGTTGCGCGCGCAACTAGAAAAAATTAAGACTGAAGGCGTCACTCAAGACGAACTACAGCGAGTGAAGTCGCAAATCATCGCCGGACAAGTATTCGGATTGGATTCCATGTTCGGCCAAGCGATGCAAATCGGCCGCACCGAAAACGCCGGGTTTTCCTGGCGCGATATCGATGTGATGCTCGAAAAATTAAAGGCCGTCACGGCCGATCAAGTAAAGCAAGTAGCCGAAAAATATATTCAAGACGATCGCTTAACCGTCGCAGTGCTGGATCCGCAGCCCCTTGAAACCGCAAAACCGCGCCAGGCATTGCCGGGCGTGCGCCACACTCAATAAAAGGACAGACGAGAAACCCATGAAGAAATATCTGTCGAAAATTTCTACCACTAGAATCGACCGCATCGTCGTCGGTGCATTTTTGGTGGCGGCGAATATACAAGCTTACGCCGGCCTGCCGATTCAACACTGGACAACGCCCGGTGGCGCACGAGTCTATTTTGTCGAAGCACGCAGTCTGCCGATGCTTGACGTCAGCATTGAGTTCGCTGCCGGATCGAGCCGAGATACGGCAAATCGCTCCGGCACCGCGAGCATGGCGGCCGGCCTGATGAACAACGGCGCGGGCGGTTTGACCGAAGACCAAATTTCAACGCGCATCGCTAATATTGGCGCAATCATCGGCAGCAGCTTCGATCAAGATCGCGCCGGCTGGAGCGTGCGAACCTTATCGAGCGAACTCGAGCGCAATGAGGCCATCGAATTACTCGGAAAGCTTATTCAAGAACCGGCGTATCCAGCGGACATTCTCGAGCGCGAAAAAGCACAAATGGTCGCCGCTCTCAGGCAGTCTTCCACCGATGCCGGTAGTGTCGCCGAGCGGCAGTTTTATAAGGCGTTGTATCAAGATCATCCCTACGCGCAAAAGCCGACGGAAGCGACCATCAAGCCGATTGTTCGTGACGATATAGTGACGTTTTACCGAGATCATTACACCATCGATAACGCCGTCGTCGCAGTGATCGGCGATGTTTCGCGCGCCGAGGCGGAATCAATCGCCGAAAAATTAACCGGCAAGTTGCCGAAGAGCCAAGCGGCGATTGCTAACGTTATTCCGGTCAAGATTCCGGAAAAACCGTTTTTGAAAGAGGTTCAGTTTCCATCGACCCAAAGCCACATCATGCTGGGCTATCCGGGATTAAAGCGCGTCGACCCCGATTATTTTCCGTTGTTGGTCGGTAATTTTATTCTTGGTGGGGGTGGATTTGTCTCGCGCTTGACCAATGAGGTGCGCGAGAAGCGCGGCTTGGTTTACAGCGTGTCGAGTTACTTCATGCCGATGAACGACTTCGGGCCGTATCGCGTGTCGTTACAAACGCGTAAAGACCAAACCAAAGAAGCATTGCAGGTGGTACGCGACACCATCAAAGAATTTATCGACAACGGCCCGAGCGACGAGGAGCTCACGAATGCCAAGAACAATCTAGGTGGCGGATTTCCGCTGCGCATCGATAGCAATCGCAAGCAGTTCGAATATTTGCAGTTGATCGGTTTCTACAAATTACCCCTGACGTTTCTCGATGACTACGTGAAGCAAGTGGAACAGGTGACGGTCGCGGAAATTAAAGATGCGTTCAAGCGGCGCGTTGTGCCAGACAATATGGTGACGGTCGTCGTGGGCTTGCCCGATTCGACGGAGCAGAAGGTTGAAGTGAAGTGACGGTCGGATGTCGGTAGCGCGAAAACACTTTGGATTATATCCACACCCTCCCTCGCCCTAGCCCTCTCCCAGAGGCAGGGCGGGTAATTCCCTTCTCCCCGCGGGAGAAGGGTGGGGACGGGCTAGCCTAAGGCTATGAGGGGCGGCCCGGATTTAGCCAACGACGTTCATGAACCACAAAGCGCCAAACCAAGTCCGCATCATCGGCGGAACATGGCGTAGCCGCATAATCGAATTTCCCAATAGCCTGGGGCTGCGCCCGACACCGGATCGTGTTCGCGAGACGGTATTTAACTGGCTCGGCCAACATCTCGACGGAAAAGCTTGCCTCGATCTCTTCGCCGGCAGTGGCGCGCTGGGTTTCGAAGCGTTGTCGCGTGGCGCGGCGGAAGTTGTAATGGTCGAGCAATCGTCAATAGTTGCGCGCAAGATTAAGGAGAATGCGCAACTTCTGGGCGCGACCAACGCAATCGTCGTCAACGCGGAGGCATTGCAGTATTTGCGCGGTTCGGCGCGGCCATTGGATGTGGTTTTTCTCGATCCGCCATTCAATCAAGGCATTCTCGATCGAGCGCTCATGATGCTGAGGCCCTGGCTTGCCCCCGACGCAAAGGTCTATGCCGAGTCCGAGCTTAGCTATGAGCCGAGTCGCGTTTGGAAAATCCTAAAACAAAGTCGCGCCGGTCAAGTAAAATTCCAGCTTATGACTCTTGCTGCCGGTGAGGAAATCTAAATGACGCGAGCTGTTTATCCCGGAACGTTCGATCCGCTCACGCTCGGTCATGAAGACGTAGTGAAGCGCGCGGCGAAGTTGTTCGACGAAGTGATTCTTGCCATCGCGGAAAGTACTGCGAAGCGGCCGTTGTTTTCGCTCGACGAACGAGTGCAGATCGCGACGGAATTGCTCGAGCCTGTCGCGAATATCAAAGTGGTTCGATTCAGCGGATTGTTGACGGAATTTCTTAAAACGCAAGGTGCCGATGTTATTCTACGCGGTCTGCGCGCCGTTTCAGATTTCGAATACGAGTTTCAAATGGCCGGGATGAATCGAAAATTGTTGCCCCGCGTCGAAACAGTATTCATGACACCGTCGGATAATTTTATGTTTGTCTCTGCAAGCATCGTGCGTGAGATTGCGACTATGGGTGGCGATGTGACCCAATTCGTCAGTCCGTTGGTCGTACAAAAAATGAAAGCAAAGATCAAGAAATAACAATGGCGCTATTGATTACCGATCAGTGCATCAATTGCGACGTCTGCGAGCCGGAATGTCCAAACGATGCCATATATCAAGGTATCGAATTTTACGAAATCAATCCAAAACTTTGCACCGAATGCGTTGGTCATTTCGATCAGCCGCAATGCATCGAAGTTTGTCCGGTCGAATGCATTATTCCTCACCCGGAAGTAATCGAGAGCAAGGAAATTCTTCACGAAAAATATTTGAAACTCACCCAGGCTGCGATCAAGACGGGACCTGCCGTCGCGTGATGAATGCTTGCGGATGTCCGTGGATACTGGCTCGTAGGCCGGCCACAATTTCGTGAGCGCGATACGCAATCTGTGGCAACGTTTTCTGCATTTGTCATTGCACGACGCAGTCATCATCGGCGTTGCTGTGTTAGCGCTCTTGATCGCAGTATTTTGGGCGACCTACAAATTCATGCGCCCGGCGCCGCCGAGTCACGTCACTATCGTCACCGGCCCTGCGGACGGCGCCTATCAAATATACGCCGCGCGCTATAAAGATTTCTTCGCGCGTAGCGGCATAACCCTCGACATCAAGGCTTCCGCAGGATCCGCGGAAAATCTACAGCGCTTGCTGGATCGAAACGACGACATTGATATTGGCTTTTTGCAAAGCGGCGCGACCTTGGGAAAAGACGTGGAAGGTTTAGTGTCGTTGGGCGTGATTTATCCGGAGCCGCTTTGGTTGTTCCATCAACAAGCGTTAAGTCTCACTAGTATCGAGGAACTAAAGGGCAAGCGCGTCGCGATTGGTCCGGAAGGCAGCGGCACACGTTCTCTCGCACTTGAATTGTTGCGCGCCCATGGCGTGGCTGACGCGCCGACCGTGTTATCGCCACTGGGCGGGATGAACGCGGCAACGGCCCTGCTAAATAGAGAAATTGATGCAGTCTTCATCGTCGGCCCGGCCCAATCCAGCGCCGTCTGGACGATGCTTTACTCGCCGAATTTAGAGATGTTTAGTTTTACCCAGTCAGAAGCTTACGTGCGCCGTTTTCCCTATTTGACCGCGCTAACCTTGCCGCGCGGCACAATCGATTTGCCGCAGAATATTCCATCGAAAGACATGAGTCTGGTGGCGCCGAGTACCAACCTTGTAGCGCGCGATAATTTTCATCCCGCATTAATCGATTTGACGCTGCAAACCCTTAGCGCCAATCATGGCGGAGCCGGCTTATTTGCGCGCGCCGGCCAATTCCCGACGCCGAACGGCGTTGAAATTCCACTCTCGCGCGAGGCGGAGCGTTACTACAAAAACGGTAAACCGTTTTTACAGCGCTACCTGCCATTTTGGGCCGCGACGTTGGTGGATAGGCTCGTGTTCATGTTGCTGCCAATCATCGCGCTATTGTTTCCGCTATTTCGAATTGCGCCATTTCTATATTCGTGGCGTATCCGGCGCCGGATTTTTCGCTACTACGGCGAATTGAAAATGATCGAACTTGAAGCGCGCCTAAAGCCCGACAGCAAATCGCGCGAAGAGTGGCTTGGAGAACTCGATCGCATCGAACGCGCCGCCCATCGCATCCCCACGCCGCTGGCGTTTTCGGATCAGGTCTACACATTGCGCCAGCACGTGCATATGGTACGCAAGGCGTTGCTGCATCAGTTTTCCGGAACGGCAAAATCGGAGTAGTAGTCGGATTGATCGTTGCTTAAATGACCTTGCCCGGATTCATAATGTCGAGCGGATCCCACGCACGCTTTATCGTCCGCATCAAATCGAGTTCAAGCAAGCTTTTGTAACGCGTAATTTCATCGCGCTTTAATTGCCCCAAGCCGTGTTCGGCGCTGATGCTGCCGTTCATCGAATGCACCAAATCGTGGACGGTTTCATTGATGCGATGGGACTGCGCAAAAAAATCTGCGTCGCTTTGCGCCAACGGCCGGCTAACGTTGAAATGTAAATTACCGTCACCCATATGCCCGAACGCGACGATGCGAATACCTTGAAACGCCGCTTCCAGCGCGGCGCTCGCGCGGGTGACGAATTCCGGAACGGAACTGATCGGAACCGACACGTCGTGTTTAATGCTTGCGCCTTCAAAGCGTTGCGCTTCGGAAATGTTCTCACGCAGCGCCCACAACGCTTGGCTTTGCGCGGTGCTTTTTGCCACGACCGCATCGACGGCGGCACTTTGTTCCAAGGCAATGCCGAGTTCTTGTTCGAGCATATCGCCGGCGTTTAATGTCGAAGCGCTTTCCGACAATTCAATTAACACGTACCACGGAAACGGTATCGCCAGCGGGTCGCCGGTATTTGGAATATGACGCAAGACGAAATCAAGACAAACCCTCGAGATTAATTCGAAGCCGGTTAACCGCTCCGCGCAATTCGCACGTAATTGATTGAAGAGATTAAGCGCTTGCGATGGACTCGTGACGCCTACAAAAGCCGTAGCATTCGATTTCGGCTGCGGGAACAGTTTCAACACCGCAGCGGTGATAACGCCAAGCGTGCCCTCGGCACCAATGAATAATTGCTTGAGGTCGTAGCCAGTATTGTCTTTGCGCAATCCGCGCAAGCCACTCCAGATTTGGCCGTCGGGCATCACTACTTCCAGCCCGAGCGTGAGCTCACGTGTGTTGCCGTAGCGCAGTACGGCGGTGCCGCCGGCGTTGGTGGAGAGATTACCGCCGATGGTGCAACTGCCTTCGGCGGCGAGACTCAACGGAAACAAGCGATCGTTGTCTTTTGCGACTTGCTGCAATTGCGCGAGCACGCAGCCCGCTTCGACGATCATCGTGTTGTTATCGAGATCGATGGCTCGTATTTTGTTCATACGCGTGAGGTTTAGCACGATGGCGTTGCTTTTTTCGCCCGGCACCGATGCGCCGCAAAGACTGGTGTTGCCGCCTTGCGGAACAATGGCGGTGCGGCTTTCTGCGCAGGCCTTGACGATGGCCGCGACTTGTTCCGTGCTATTCGGCTTGACGACAGCGAGTGCATCGCCGCGATAGCGGCCACGCCAATCGGTGAGGTGGGGCGCCATCTCTTCGGCTTGGGTGATGATGGCTCCTGGGCCGACGATGCGGGTGAGTTTTTCGATGAACATGTCAGACATACAACGCGATTTTTAACGGAGGATTTAAATCCTGTCATTCCCGCGAAAGCGGGAATCCATGTTGATTTTCAACGGCTAAATGGATTCCCGCTTTCGCGGGAATGACAGATTGGGAAATGACGTCTTGCTACAAATATGTTTCACTATGAACGAATCTTTTTCAACATCGCCGTCGTCGAGCGTTCATGCAAAAAAGGAATCGAGTGCACCGTCCCGCCCCAGACTTGCACTTCCTTGGCGCCCACTATTTGTTCGACCGGCCAATCGCCACCTTTGACGAGCACATCCGGCTTGCAGGCAAGAATCAAATTCAGCGGCGTGTCCTCTTCAAAGAATGTGACCAGATCCACCATCGATAGCGCCGCGGCGACGGCCATGCGGTCAGCCAAGATATTGATCGGTCGATCGTCACCTTTGTTTAGACGTTTTACGGAGTCATCGGAATTCAGCGCCAAAACCATACTGGCGCCTTGTGCGCGCGCTTGCGCAAGGTAAGTCACATGGCCGCGATGCAATATATCGAACACGCCATTGGTGAAAACTAACGGTCGCGGTACCGACGAAACCCTCGCCGCTAATTCCTCCGGCAAACAGATTTTCGCTTCGAATGCCGGTGGCGAATACATTACGCGAGTTCTTTCCGGTAGCGGCTGAGGTCTTGCGCCGTCGTAAAACTACGTTTGCAAATGATTGACAGATTTTTCAGAATAACCTGGATCACGCGTTCATCCCAAGTTTTATCAAAGCAGATTTGCTCATCCAGCCAACGATCCATCCAGCCCGGATCCGGCAGCCGGCTTTGCACCGTATCGTTCGGAAACAAACTGCGATTCACGTGCAAATTAGTCGGATGCATGGCTTTACCGATTTTGCGGCTAGTCATCAACAAGCCTATTTTTACGAAAGCCAGCCGCGCTTGGTCGCCGTAACGCTCAATCGCGCGCAGCATGTAACGGCGATAGGCGCTGCCGTGGCGCGCTTCGTCGTGCGAGAGCAACGCATAAATTTGTTTAATCACCGGTTCAGTGTGCCAATGTCCCGCGCGGCGATACCACTGCGTTAAGCGAACCTCGCCACAGAAATGCAGCATCAAGGTTTCAAGTGCGGGCGCCGGATCGAACTCGAAGCGCACTGCGGCAAGCTCAGCTTCCGTCGGCACTAAGTCAGGACGAAAGCGCGCTAGATATTCCATCAAGGCCAGCGAATGTTTTTGCTCTTCGTAGAACCAAACCGACAAGAATGCAGAAAAATCCGTGTCGTCCCGATTGTCACGCAAAAACATCTCCGTCGCCGGTAGCGCGGCCCATTCGGTGATGGCGTTCATTTTGATGGTTTGCGCTTGCTCGTCGGTAAGCCGCGCGCCATCAAATCGATGCCACGCCACATCGTTTGTTAGGCTCCAGCGCGCCTGTTCCATTTGTTTGAATAATTTTGGATAGAGCATTGGCGATTTACAAAAATCGCGGCCCGGCAGCGAGTTGCGCGAAGGGTCGGCGGCGTCGGATACAACGAGTCGTTTGTTCATCGTGAAACAGTATTCTACAGGACATTGAGTTAATGTTTCTTTGTCATGGACATCATTCTGAGAGTTCAGTAATATCCAAGAGAATAGTGAGTTCTGGCTGAAGCGCTTCGTGTGGCAGGTGGTCTGACAGCCAATATTGGTGCGGTTCGTGGCGATGATGTGGCCGCGAGGCAACCGCGGCGCGGCGTTCCAGGCACTCATATAAACATTCAACTCGAACAAAAGCACAGGAGTAAGTAGTTGCTATGCAGCGTGAAGCAAAACGCATTGCCGTTGTTGGCTCTGGCGTCGCGGGGCTATCGCTGGCGTGGCTTCTGTCGACGCGCTACCAAGTCACACTGTATGAAGCCGAGCCGCACCTCGGTGGCCATACCCATAGCGTGGACGTGACGCTTGATGGCCATACTTACCCGGTTGATACCGGTTTCCTGGTGTTCAACGATCGAACCTACCCACGGCTGAACGCGATGTTCAAACACCTTGGTGTGACCTACGCGGAAAGTGAGATGTCGTTCAGCGTGCGGATTGACGAAGGTGATATCGAATGGGCGGGGACGAATTTGAGTAGCGTGTTCGCCGATCGGTGGAATTTGCTGCGACCGCGGTTCCTGTGGATGTTGCGCGATATTGTTCGATTCAATCGAAGCGCAACCGCGCTAGCGAAACATGACACGATTCCCGACACGACACTCGGTGAATACCTAAGCGGCGGCCGCTACGGCCGCTCATTTCTCGACTGGTATTTGCTGCCCATGGTCGCGAGCATCTGGTCCGCACCTGCGCGAACGGTGTTGGATTTTCCGCTCGCGCCGCTGCTGCGGTTTTGCCATCATCATGGTTTGTTGCAACTTCGCGATCGACCGCGTTGGCGCACGGTGATTGGCGGCGGACGCGACTACGTTAACCGATTAGCATCTGGCGTTGCTGACGTTCGCCTTGGGTGTGCGGTGCGATCCGTAGTGCGCGATAGCGCGGCGGTGAAAGTCATGAGTGCGGCGGGCGAGGAAAGCTTTGACCAAATCGTGCTTGCCTGTCACCCTGATCAATCGCTTGCGCTGCTTGCTAGGCCGTCGCAGACCGAGCGTGACGTGCTCGGCGCGATTTGCTACCAAGGCAATTCCGCCGTGCTCCACACAGATACGAGTTTTCTGCCGAAACGCAAACAAGCCTGGGCCGCATGGAACTATCACGTCAACCGCGACTCCATAGAAGGAGCGCCCGTTAGCCTCACCTATTGGATCAACCGATTGCAGCCATTGCCGTTTAAACAACAAGTACTGGTAACCTTGAATCCTGCACAATCGCCGCAGGAGGAAAAAATAATCGGCCGCTATCGCTACGCCCATCCGCTATTTGATCGGCCTGCAATCCAGGCGCAACAACGGCTTGATGAGATTCAAGGTGTTGCGCGGACATGGTTTTGTGGCGCCTGGACACGCAATGGTTTTCACGAGGATGGCCTCGTTTCTTCGATTGCCGTCGCCAAACGATTTGGTATGTCACCACCGTGGGAGACGACATGAGCGCGAATTTATTTTTCGGTACGGTTATGCACGAACGCGTGAAGCCGATCGCCAATCGATTCCGCTACCCGGTGTTTTTCTTGCAAGTGTCGCTACGCGAATTGGACGGCGCACGTAGTTCACTTTTCTCAATCGATCGCTGGAATCTATTTTGCCTGTATCGTCGCGATTATGGCCCCCGCGACGGTAGCGATATTGATCTGTGGATGCGCGAGTTGCTCAAGCGCGAAGGCCTGGACAACGTCGATGGCGAGATCATTTTGCAAACGTTCCCGCGCGTGCTCGGTTATGTGTTTAATCCCGTGAGTTTTTGGCTGTGCCACGATCGCGATGGCATCTTGCGCGCAGTGCTAGCCGAGGTAAATAACACTTTTGGCGAGCATCACACGTATCTTGTGAATAAACCCAACAGTGCTGCCATTACCGGCGCCGATTGGATCGAAACCGCTAAACGGTTTCACGTCTCGCCGTTTCTGAAAATCGATGGACGCTATCGCTTTCGATTTAATGTGAGCCAGAAAAAAAGCACCATCCGTATCGATCATAGTAACGTCGATGGAGAGTTATTGCGCACCAGCATTACCGGCAATGCAGTTCCACTTAGCGACGGCCGCCTTGTTTTCGCCTTTTTTCGCTATCCCTGGATGACGGTTGGGTGATGCTGCGCATTCATTGGCAAGCGCTAAAGCTTTGGAGTAAGGGCATGACGTTTTATCGAAAACCGATGCCGCCTACGGAAGATTTGACGCGATGAACGCCCCGATGCCGCCCAATCAATTGCGTCGAATGACCGCGATGCCACGCGCAATGAAGTTCTTGCTACGTGTATTGGAGAATTTGCAACGCGGCTCGTTGATTGTTACATTGCCCGATGGGTCGGTGCGTCACTTCGCAGGCCGAGAGCGGGGAACGAGCGCGGCGCTAAGTATTCATGATTTTCGTTGCGCTGGCGCCATCATACGCTCAGCGGAAATTGGCCTGGCGGAAGCCTACCGCGATGGCTGGTGCTCGACACCCGATCTCACTAAATTGCTTACGCTGGCAATCGAGAACGAAGCCGCTTTGAATCGAATCTTCTATTCGAATCCGCTGGTGAATATAGCCCATCGTGCTATTCATTGGCTACGGTCGAATACCCGTCGCGGCAGCAAAAAAAATATCGCCGCCCACTACGATTTGAGTAATGAGTTCTACGGCAAGTGGCTTGATTCCAGCATGACTTATTCGTCGGCGCTTTTCGATGGCAATGAAACCATCGATCTGAACGCTGCGCAAGACGCAAAGTACCAGCGTGTGATTGATCGCTTGGGCATTGATCATACGCACCACGTTCTTGAGATCGGCTGCGGCTGGGGCGGGTTTGCCGAATACGCGGCGCGCCAAGTGGGCGCAAAGATTACCGGGATCACTATTTCGCAAGCGCAACTCGATTTTGCGCAAGCGCGCATCGAACGAGCAGGACTCGCGGATCGCGTCGAATTGAGGTTCTGCGATTACCGCGACATCGGTGGCCATTATGATCGAATCGTTTCTATTGAAATGTTTGAGGCCGTCGGCGAGCGCTATTGGCCCGATTATTTCGCGACTGTTGCGGCGCGGTTGAACGCGGGCGGTCGCGCGCTGGTGCAAACCATTACCATTGCCGATGATTTGTTCGCGCGATATCGTGAGCGCGTGGATTTCATTCAGCGTTATATTTTTCCCGGCGGGATGTTGCCCAGCCCGTCGCGTTTTGTCGCCGACGTTAGGTGCGCTGGCCTCGCGGTGATTGGCCAGCATCATTTTGGCCTCGACTACGCGGAAACTTTGCGTCGCTGGCAACGGCAGTTTTTGCACAAGGCGGGGGAATTAGAGTCGCTTGGTTTCGATCGTGCGTTTCAGCGTTTGTGGCAGTTTTATTTTTGCTACTGCGAAGCGGGTTTCGACGCGTTGCGCACGAACGTGATGCAGGTCGAGCTGGCACGGGTTCGTGGCGCTTAATCCCAAGATTACGGATTGGCGTAATCAGCGTGTGTGGGTGATTGGCGCAAGCTCGGGTATTGGTGCGGCGTTCGCCGCGGCACTATTGGAACGCGGCGCACGCGTTGCGGTTAGCGCGCGATCCCAAGCGCCGCTGGAAGCATTGATAGCGAAATATTCATCGGAGCGCGCAAGGTCACTGCCACTAGATGTGCGCGATGTGAGCCAATTGAGAATTGCCAACGACGCATTGATTAGCACCTGGGACGGGTACGATTTGATGGTGTATTGCGCGGGTAATTATGTGCCGCAGCGGGCGTGGGATTTTAAGTTAGAAGCGGTGCGCGAGGTGTTCGCGATCAACGTCGACGGCGTGTACGCATGCCTGAGCGTTGTGCTGCCGCAATTGTTAAAACAGTGTGCCGGTGGCATCAGCATTGTTGGAAGTGTTGCCGGCTACAGCGGTTTGCCGAAAAGTTTGGCCTACGGCCCAACCAAAGCCGCGCTATTAAATTTATCCGAGACGCTTTACCTCGATCTCGCGCCTAAAGGCATCGGCGTGTACGCAATTAGCCCCGGCTTCGTTCGCACGCGACTCACGGACCAAAATGATTTCGCAATGCCGGCGCTAATGGAAGTAGAAGACGCGGCTGTAGCGATGATCAAAGGATTTGAGCGTGGCGATTTCGAAATTCACTTCCCGAAGCGGTTTTCGTGGTTCATGAAATTAATGCGTCATTTGCCCTATAGAATATTTTTCTTTCTCGCGGGCCGCGCGGCGAAATGACGAATGCACCGCATATTTTGGCGTTGAAGCAATACTTCGAAACGTTGACGCTAGATTCGGTAGCGGCGCTCGCCAATCACTATGCCGCGAACGCTTATTTCAAAGACCCATTCAACGAAGTGCGCGGAATCGCCGAAATTGAAAATGTATTTCGGCATATGTTCGCCAATTTAGACAAACCGGCATTTTCCATTCAAGAAATTTGGGCGCGTGAAGGCGGTGCGGTGTTTCTTTGGGAATTCCGTTTTCGCTTTCGTGGCAAGGCTCCAGCGCAGCAAAGTTTCACCGGCATGTCCCTGCTGCGATTCGATAGCAACAATAAGGTGACCCATCATCGCGACTATTGGGACGCCGCGGAAGAGCTCTACGAAAAATTTCCGCTAATCGGCCCAACACTTAGATGGATCAAACGACGTATTGGGTGATGCCTGAAGACGCGCGTGCCCCGAGGCCACCCCGTGGATACTGCCTCGCGGGGCATTCATGATTGTAGGAAAAATGGCGCGCCGCGACTTTTCTTGAACCAAAGCATAAAAAGTGCGAGCCGAAGCCCGCGCCGTAAGTACCCGCCTCAAGTCTTGTAAAGTTATCGCGCTGCCATTTTTTCTGGCGTTTCCATCGCAACAATGACAGAACCGGCTAGGAACAGCGCCAACGTACCCGGCGTCGGTACAGGCGCGTGTTGGAACGCCTCGGCGGTCGGCTCGGCAAAAAAAGTAGTCGGTCGCCACCAAGTCCATTCCCTGCCTCAGCTTTTCACCGCCAACGGATTGGAATCCCGGCCTGTCGAAGTTGAACCAGGTGTTCGTACCGACCGTCAAATTAACGTGCACATCAAGGAAGATTGCAACGAAGCCGCTCGTGCCAGCCGCGGTCGTCGACCCCGCCAAAACAAAGTTCTCGCCGATGAAGCGGTCGTCGAGCTGCCCGGCGTTCGGGTCTTGTGTTACGAATTTATTTTCTCGGCAGAACATGGCTCCTGAGCGTGCAATCGATCTGACCGGCCTTACGCCATCGATTGTCGGCGCATGTCAGTATTTGCCTAATGAGGCGGGTTTACGTCCTCCGCTCAATCGTTGAAGCCACAATCATCTTCCGGATCCAACGAGCTTCCAGGGGAAAACCTTTCCTTCCAGTATTCAACTGCCGCAACGGCCCTCGCCTCGGGTCCGCGTTCCGCGTAGCGCTCACAAGTATGGGCAAACTCGTGCGCTATGAGTCCCGCGTAGCATGCACGACGATCAGGCTGGGTTAGGCTGGCGACGTTGTCGAAGAATGACTGGTAAATCTTGATTCTCTTGCCGAGGCCCCACGCGTGACCGAGCTTACAAGCCTGCTCGCCATGTTTGGTTTTACAATCGTATTCTGCGATGCACTCAACTTTACCGTTGATCTTAAGTCGATCTCGGGTACAGTTACCGAGATTGAAGCCGGTTGCTGTCTCAATGATCCGATCGAAATTGGACCAGTCGTCCACAATGTTCCAAGCCACGGCCAGGATGTCTACATCCTGCGAGGAATTACACGCCTCCGTTTCAAGGGAAATCGTGGTGGTAGAGGTTACAGGATCAGCACCCGCGCCAGGCGGCAAGTCTAAATCGTGGCAGTCCGGGTCTGCCTCTGCGCTACACACAGCCAGATTGCACGCGCCGTCCTTGGCGCAGCGCGGGTTATCCCCTGTGTCGAGTGCGGCCAAGGATTGACCCGATGCGCTTGTAATCGACAACAACGCAACCATTACAGCAAGTGAAACGCTTGCACAACAGCGCAACAATAGTGTCGGGAAGGTTTTCATGGAATTCTCCTAGTGGAAAGTTAATGGCGATACTCGTGGGTCCTTACCCTACCCAGTGATTCCCGCCGAACCCAAAAAAGGTTCAACGAGCTGATGAATTGTTCGAGATTGGCGTGCTAGGTCGTGGCCACCGTAGACGTGAATACTTCGCCCGCGCATTGGATCTTTGATCACCACTGCTGCGCAAAGCGAAATCAACAGCATCAGCGACTTAGTCATCGACGTGCCCGCCGGCAGATGTAAGCAGATTCGGAACCATCCTAGGTGGCGCGGATGTTTCTGCCTCACGATCATCCTAGACGCATTTTGCGCATAGGCGAATAGGCCTCACCTATATTGAAAGAATTGCTTTCAACAGGATCGACGATTCGCCGCCAGGCGCTTTCGATTGTCATGAGTTGCCGCCCAACCGACCCGTAGCGCGTCAGCGATAGGTTGTCGGGGTCACGCTGAAACTCGGCAAAGTCTTGGCGAAAGGCGGCGTAAATTTTTCGGTTCATATTGAGTAATTGGTCGTCCACGAACTCGCGAGTCACGCGGGTTGCCTCACCATTTTCGCGGCGCTCGCGTAGGATAAGCTTGCCGGGTTTTACGGCGGCATCTCCACTTCGATCAAACTTGATCCAAAAGTCCACTTCTAGCGCCGGCTCGTTGGGTGCGTCGCTGAGATAAACTTTGAGCAAGCGCTTTTGTACCTCCCAGTTTGGATAGTGAGCCTTGACCATCGGGGCAGGATGCCAATTCAAGTCCGAGCGCAGGTGAATCCCCTCGGCAATGTTGTGGGGCCGGTAGATTACATCGACCCGCGTATCATTACCTTGGACTTCCGGTCTATGCTGTTCCAAATCGATGAAACCAATGGCGCTGAGCAATTGCACCACATGGGGCATTTCAGATAGCGGCGGTGTCGTGGAGATCGCTATGCCATTCTCTTTGGAAAACTCCACTTCCACTTTATGTAGTTTGAGTTGGTTGAGGTCGGCGCCGGGTTGACCGGCGAGCCGGAGAATTTCACGTCGAAGCAGTGTGGGAATATCGGAATAGTGCCACTGCGATGCCACCGCTGTCTTGACCTCATGCTGAGCCACCGCGGCGGTCAGCCGCTCTAATTGCGTGCGCCCCACGACCACCGGTTTGGGCAAAATCAGTTGCTTCACACCCGCTTCGATATAGCGCATGGCTTCGGCGTAGACACGCTCTGGGCGCAAGGCAATTTCCACCACCTGCCGCCGCTGTTGCGCCGTGGTCAACCGGCTAAAGTAGCGCGTGTACCATTCATCGAAACTGGCATACAAGGGGAGATTCGGGTGGCACTGGCCCAGTACGGTGCTATGGAAATGCGCTGCTGTCAGCGCGGGATCCACCGCCGCCGCCATCTGCCAGGGATAACCGGGCTTAGCATATTTGGGGCCGACATGCAGACCGGCATACCGCCCATAACCGACCAAGGTGACGTCATAGGTCGCGCTGCGTGATGTTTTAAAGTTGAGGATCATAGAGTTCTCCTGAAGTGACCTACTTGATGACGCGACTCGATCGAATACCCGTTCACTCTTGCCTCTCAAACCGACCGAGCATTCCTGATAACGAATCTCGCGGCCTTACATGTGCAATTCACTGTTATTCCCCTTGCGGTCAGCGAAGGTTCAATCGGATGAGTAAAAAAAGGAGCGGGTAGCGGTGCGCGGGCGAAGCCATCAGTAACAGAACGACACGAGTGCGCCATGCAACGCTTGCGGCATGCGCCGCTTATTCGGCACTGTCGCCAGGCTGGCGTTTAACGTATGGGCACGCTCGATACAATCGCGAAAGGTCATCGGCCGGGACAGGCGCATCGGCTCCGGCCCAGTGGCCAAAATCAGCAGATCGGGCTGCGCCTCGTCGTGACGGTGGCGCCAAGCGCCGCTGCGCCAGTCGCATTCATATTCGGGAATGAAGCGCTCGCCGTGGTCGGCGATGAACTCGATGGCGTCGAGCAGAAACTCAAACTCCGCCGGCTCGATGAAGTAACTAAAATTGAGCCGTGTCCAGCCGGGTTTCACTACTTCAAACCCATCGAGCACCGCATCGCGAAGTTCTTCGGCGCGCGCTGGGCTAATGTCGAGGAGACGATGCGCGTACGGCCCAGCGCAAGCACAACCGCCGCGCGATTGAATACCGAATAAATCATTGAGCAGCCGCACGACTAAGCGCGGATGCAGATAGTGACCATCGGGCGTCCGAATCAGGAACGACAGAATGGCGAGGCGCGGCGTTTCGAGGTTGCCGAGCAACTCGATGCGTGGATGACGGCGCAGCCTAGCAATCGCGCTGCGGATCATTGTGCTTTCGACGCGTTCGATTGTCTGCATACCAACCGACTCCTTTACCAAGAACGCCAGTGCCGCGCGAATGCATTGCACGCTACCCGGCGTGCCGGCGCTTTCGCGTTGCTCGATATCGTCGACGAAATGATGCTCGTGGGAACTGACGTAGCTGACGGTGCCACCACCGGCGGTGCTGGGCGCGCGCAACCGATACAGTGCTGGATTGAATGCGAGAACGCCAGGCGAGCCAGGCCCGCCGACGAATTTGTGCGCGCTGATGAAAATGGCGTCATAGCCGTCGGGCTCACCGATGCGCATGTCGATGGCGACATGTGGCGCGGCAGCGGCGAAATCGAAGAACGCCAGCGCACCATGTTCATGCAGCAGGCGCGCGATCGCGCGCGTATCGGTAAGCACGCCGGTGACATTCGATGCCGCGCTGAACGAGCCGAACAGCGGACGTCCGGTGTTACGTGCGACACGGAGCGCGATTCGTAGTAAATTCAGATCGATCGCGCCGCCCGTATTCAAGGGCACCTCGATCACCTCGGCAATGGTCTCGCGCCAACTGACTTCGTTCGAGTGATGTTCATAGGGGCCGACAAACACAATCGGCCGCTCGGTCGGATCGAGCGACACAATCACTCGCTCGCGCAATGTCTCGGGCACCACCAGCTCGAGAATTTCTTGCAAACGTTTAATCGCGGCCGTCGAACCAGTTCCGCAAAACAGCAGCTTGCCGTTCTGCGCACCAAGGCAACGCTTGATGTAATTCGCTGCATCGTGCGCCAACGAAGTCATCCGTGCGCCGGTGGCGCTGTCTTCGGTATGGGTGTTGGCGTATAAGGGCAACACTTGCTTCAGAATAAAATTTTCGATCCATTGCAGCGAACGCCCCGAAGCAACGTAGTCGGCATAAACGATGCGCCGCTCGCCGAACGGGGTTTGCGCGATCGCATCCTGACCGATGAGTTGCGCGCGAATCCAGGCCGGATTCAGGCCCGATAACTCTGCATCGGAGCCGCACGTTGCGGCAAAGGCATTGGTTGCATTCATGGTGATCGCCTGGTTGATTAAAAATTTCGGTCGCCGTGAAAACCTCGCCCCGAACCGCTGCCCACCAACCACGTTGATGGACAGGAAAGTTCGGTTCAAAGGTTTCTCGGGTGCACGGTTCGCTCACACCCTATAGGACCTCGCTCAGTTCTTGAAACAAATG
Organism: uncultured Pseudomonadota bacterium; assembly: GCA_963840785.1. Taxonomy (GTDB): domain Bacteria; phylum Pseudomonadota; class Gammaproteobacteria; order Burkholderiales; family JALYOK01; genus JALYOK01. Next base: position 27,326 of record CAWJAF010000001.1, read on the forward strand.
TCGGGCGCATCCAAACGAACCGCCTGGCTCTGCTCCATACCGCTGCAGTAGTGCGTCTGGCCGATCTTGCGAATGAACTTAACGTCCAAAATATTGGCTATACCAGAGCCGTCCTCGCAATCGAGATCCGAAGTCCAGGCAATCGTCCCGGTCGCGCCGGCGGCAATCACGCGGCTTCCGGTCCACTGTGACTTAAAGAAAGGCGGCGAGGAAGAGGACTTTATCTCCACGACGCGCATCGTCACGGCGGAATCGTTGGTAATCTCGGTGCTGTGAGAACAGGCGGCGAATACCAGATTCGGCAACACGAGTGCGCCTGCTGCCACGCTTAAATAGAACCATTTTGCTGCTTTCATGATCGTTCCTTTGCAATTGAGTTGAAGTGGCGGGGATCGCATGCGACGCGCTTGCGCCTCCGTGTAGGTGTATTCCCTTGGGTCGGCAGATGGTTCAAAATCGGTTGTGTTCATGGTGGTTACCTGGTTGGTCAATGGTGGAAACATGTCGATGCTCGTTACGCGATGAAAAATTCGCTCCGACTCCCTGTCCACCAACTGAGTTAGTGGACAGGGAAGTTCGGTTCATAGGACTCTACGGCGCGCCGCAATCCACTCCGACACTGTTGACGTTGGCGATACCGACCGTGCCGGTGCCATTGATGACCGTGCAGACCACATTGGGTGGCGTCGTCGCGACCCTCACGGCGTAGCTTTCGCCAGTTGCGGCCAAGGGTGTGAATGTGAATCTACCGTCGCCCGCGCTGATGGAATCGCCGGTCCTGGGCAGTTGCAGCACCAGCGTAACGGCGGCGCCGCCAAGGCCGGAGACCGTGCCGCCGATTGTAAATGCCGGTGGCGGAGGTGGCGGCGGCAATCCCACGCCGTCGTCGAGGATCGTCAGCACTGCGCTGGTCTGCGCGCCCAAGGCCGCGCAACCGCCTGGCTGTGATAGTGTGAGATTCACCGTCTTGTCGGGTGTGAGGACCTGGTTCGGGATGGTCGGTACGCTGACGACTCGTTGTCCCGTGTCGCCATCGCCGAAGAAGACCGTGGCGTTCACCGGGGTGTAGTCCGTCCCGCCGATGGCCGTGCCGTCGCTGGTGGTAAACGTCGCCGTCACCGCACCGACGCTGCCACCGGTGCGGGTGACGGTGATGGTCGGGACGGTACCGCTGAACTCGTCGATAGCGTAGCTGGGCGCATCGAATTGTAGGACACCTGCGTCCGCGTTCGGGCCGGGGCCGGGCACGCAGGCCGCAGGCTCGACCAGCACTTGATCCGATGGCGGCGGCAACGGTCGGTTGGTCGGCTCGAGCCCGCTGATCTCGATCGTGGTTCCGCCGATCTCCTGCGGATCGCGCAAAAAGGCGTTGACCGCCGATGCTTGGCAGTCGGCTGCCGCGCCGCCGCCTCGGCGGTTGTAGGTCTTGGCAAAGGTATCGATCCTGATGGTGAATTCCTCGCCGACATCAACCGAAGACAGATCCACGGTGTACGTACGCGGCTTTTTCAACGTCAAAAATGCGTGGGCAACGTCGGCGGTCTCGCATGGGCTATCGGCCAAAGGTCCATCGGGTACCGGTCCCGCAGGGAAGAAATCGAAATCGTCGTCGTCCCAGAGGTGGCTTCGGGAAAAACTTTCATCCTTGGTGCTGCGAAAGAAGAAACCGTTGCCGCCGAACACGGAAGCGCGGCCTGCGGTGTAAAAGAAGTAGTTTTGTGACGTTTCGAACGCCCCAACCGAGAGTAGCACCTCGCCCTTGAGGGGCGCGACGCCTTTCAGAAACGGCGCGTTGAAGTCGATTGTTTCGATTTGGACGCGAGTCAGCGTGAACTTGAATGTGGCGTTCGCGGCGCGCTTGATAAAGCTCTGCGTCTGTTTAAGCTGCGCGATGCTGCCGATCGGATTGGGCCCTTTTAACTTGTTGAATGGCGCTTCCGCGAAGGCTCCGAAAGTCACGCCGTCCGGCGACGAGAAAATCATGCCGTTGGCCAGGCTGTCGGCCGGGAAGCTTTGGCTGACACCGGTGTATCCGAGGTCAGCCACCGCCGGCCCGAAAGTGGCGAACTCTTCTAGCTGGCCTGCGAGCAACGTGTCGCCGTCCAACGGGACTTCGCCGATCGCGCTGCCTGGAATCAGCCTAAATTCCCATTCACGTAACATACTGACGGGCTCCAGCGGCGGGATGACGATTGCCCCATCTGAGAAACTGGTGACCTGCGCGGTCGCGGCGTCGGCGCCAAATGTAGCGTTAGCGATTTGTTCCCACTGGAACTGCGAATTGGTCTTGAAGAACTGTGGCGTGGTGCCGGCCGGCACCAAAGCGGGATTGAAAGGCAGCGTCATCGTCACCGGCACGGCGAACGTGGTGCCGTGCGGCGTGAAGGCGAACGTTTGCCCCGAAACGGAGAATCCGGCAGGCAGCGCCGCTGTGCTGGACGCGATCAGCTCGATATTGATCGTGGTGTCGGTGGCCAGCGCGCCGGCCGGGATGACGACCTTTGCGCCGTTCGGGCCAACGACCGTGCCGCCCGCCGCGCCAACCACCGTGCCCGATTGCTGAGTACCTCCGCCACCGCCGCTGTCACCTCCACCACCGCCGCCACAACCGCTAACGGCAAGTGTCAATGTCATAAAGCCTATCCATCCGATGCGTGTCAATGCGTCCATTTCAATTCCCTCCGTGATACATGGACTTGCGCGAGGGAGTCGCGTTTGTCCGTTGTCGGTAATTCCCTTCAGCGAAACATAAGGTTCAATTCAAACTGGAAAAAATGCGCAGCCTGCCCCGCTGCAATGGGCTCCTCGTAATAGCGGGATGAATTATTGAGTTTGCCAAGAGTGGCGTAGACATTGCGTCTCAGGGCATGCATGGCTGCGAGGCAAGTGGGGTGCGAGTCGTGGCATGGCATGGCATCAAAATTATCGAGCGATCTTAGCTATCCGTTTGAACTTTTGCTCATCACGTGGGAAATAACGGTTAACTGCAACCGAGTGGAACCATCGGGAATTCGCAGCGAACGAAAGATTATTTTTAAATCGTGCTCACTTAAATTTGGAGAAATAAAATGGATAGGACTAATGCAATAAACCGCGCTGCAACTCGCTGCGATTCGAACTGCGCACTGCGCACCCTACGCTGATTCCTATAGCATCAAAGGGCATGGCCCGGAAGCCGCTCTGATACTGGCGTTTCAAGCATGCATTGCCAGGAGCCTCTTCCAGATTGGCTCCTGGCGATGTGCCTGTACGCGCATACGGCTCGAATTGGCATGTCGCGGGTAGGGTGCGCAGTGCGCATGCGGTTGCACATCAATCGAATCGGTGAAGTTTTCGAAACGGGCGGAGCCATCCGATAGTTGTGCGCAACGAGCCCGGGCATTAGTCCGCGCGCGCACCCTACGCGGCTGGTTTTTGTCGTGCACTGATTGGGTTAAAACGGAATGTCAATCGGCACCATGACATTCACGCTACCGCCCACCGGCCGCGTGACGCTCAGATACACCACATATGTTCCGCCGCCCCAGTTGCCGAACGTTGGGCGCGCGGCGAGCCGATATACACCCGGCTGCACTTCAGTGAAACAGGCCGCGCAAATGGCCGTGCTGACGAAGGCCGGCGTCACGCCCGAACCGCGATTGGTGATGGAACTCAGCGTGAAATTCGCCGCGGTCAGCCCTGCCGTTGTGCCTTGGTAATAGATCGCGACAATCGAGGTATTGCCGTTGGCCGCCGCGCCGACGGATCCGGAACCGCTGCACATCGTCGAGACGCCGTCGCAAAGTTTCGTATCGACAAAAATCCGCGGCACGCCACCGCCGACCACTAGCGTTTGGGCGACTGCACTGCCCTGGGCGACGAGTGCGCCGAGTATGAGAACGGCGGCCGATAGCAACGCGCTAATGCCAATATGTTTTGCAAAACTAATTTGATTGCGTTCCATTTCATTTCTCCGATGGGTAGATAAGTTGAACAATTCGGCAACGCTTTCGCTAAGTTGAAGAACACGAACGCTTTTGCTCTAATCGGTGAATCCCATCCGGCAAGTAAAAGTTCATCGGCGCGGTAAATTCATTTGGATGTGTACGCCATGCCGGAAGCCGCATGGATAATGGCTCGCAAAGCATGCAACGCTGGAAGGCTCATGGAATATGGCCGGTGGCGATGGCCAATGTTGATTTATTTCGCAGCAGGGTCGGGCAACTATTGCCCGACCCATGCGCCGTGCTACTTCTGTGCAGAAAAGCTGTAATACCCGTATGCCTGAGTCGGGTTGTAATCCGAGGCATAGATTCCAGTCATTCGATCAGGTGACCCAACCACACGTTCCGCGACAATGCCGTCGAACGTTTTGATCGGAACGCCAGCGTTCTTTCGGATGAAATGCAGGCGGCCGTCGGACGGGCAGTACCAGCCGCTTGTCGGCCAGCCGGACAGCGTGGCGACGAGGACTTTGCAGGTGCCCTGCGCGCCTTGATTGGTGACGACGAACGTCTCGATGTTTTGATTGACGATCATTGTCCAGGTGCCGACGATACTTGTGGGCGGGGCTGCTATCGCATTCCCCGCAAACAATGGCGCCGATAGCAAAATCGCGGCGGCCAACAATGTCTTGTTGAGTTTTGGGTTCATGGCGACACCTCCGTGGCTGACGGCCGAACCAGAAAGGCAATAGCCACGATAGTTGCGGTGCGCGTGTTGCCAGGGATTTCCGGGTTGTGTATAAAAGACATTTAAATCTCCTTAAGCGTTGAATTAAGCCGGTAAGGTTTCTAACTAAGATCAGTTCCCGGCGCTGAACGACCTCGTTTTTGTTCGCACACTCGCGACGGCGTCATTACTGCGAACAATGAACGCTTGATCACGTAGCCATCAAATGCAGCGCACTTGATGGTAGTTCCCCAGGACATCAGTAAAGGTTCAATCGAGTCGATCAAATCGGCGCGGCAACATCTCCCGCAGCGCCCGGTTCCGTGTGATAGCCAGATTAATTAATGAGTTCGCCACGAACCGCATCCATACTGTCACGTAGGCCTGGCTGCGAGGCATTGGCCCGAGGCGACCCCGGCGGGACGCGGATCGTGGCACGGCATAAAATATGGCGAGTGATCGCCGCTATTCAGTTGAACCTTTGCTCAACGTGCTGTCATTACTTGTTGACGTTTCCATCCCAAAAACGACAGACCAGCCAGGAGAAGCGCCAAGGTGCCTGGTGTCGGTACCAATGCGGCTTGGGTCGGCTCGGCAAAAACAAAGTCATCGGTCGTCGCCAAGTCAATTCCCCGCCGGAGGTCCTCACCGCCAAAGGATTGGAATCCCGTTCCATCAAAGCTAAACAAAGCGTTCGTACCGACCGTCAAATTTACATCGGTGACAACTGGACGATCGAATAGCACGGCGAGGAATTGCGGCTCGCCGTCGGCCCCGATCGGGACGGCAAAGGAACCCAGGCTGACCTGATTGCCGCTTGCATCACGACCAAAATACTCGATGCTACTGCTCGTAGCGTCTTCGACATCAAGGAAAATCGCGCCGAAGCCGCGCGTGCCCGCCGCCGTGTCGGAGCCCGCCAAAACAAAGCTCTCGCCAATGAAGCGGTCGTCGAACTGCCCGGCGTTCGGGTCTTGCATGACGAATGTGTTTTGGGGGCTGAACGCGGGGAATTGGCCGGCGCTGTCAGGATTGACACTGACAAAGCCGTCACCGCTCACAGCATAAGGATCGGCAAACAGCGTGCCCTGGCCCTTAAAGCGATCCACATCAATGATGACGGTTTTGTTCGGGTCAACAACGACCGTTGTCGGGCTCGCGTCGGTGCCGTCGAGTTTGACGCCATCCCAGCTAATTTCCCGGCGCCCACCCGCTTGCGGCGCAGCAGCCGTATTTTTGATGCCGCCGATTGCTGTGCGAAACGCTTCCAGCGCGGTAGCGGCGCCAACGCCTGAGCCACTGAAAACGATCGGTGCGGACCAGGCGGAGCCGGCACAAAGACTACCGGTCACGGCCAGCAGCGCGGTAATTGCGTTAATTGATTGCACGATTTGTTTCCTCTTTCGATTCATTTGTTTCTCCATATCTAAAGTAGAACGGTTAACTCGTTGTCTTTCTTCCCTATCGATTGCTCAGCACATCGCAAGTCGGTCCGGCGGTGTGGCGCAACAGATGAAGCCACGCGTCCCGGTAGTAGCTCGCGCCATTACACCGGTGCAGGTAACAGTGAATTCCCAGTAATTGAGAAAAGGTTCAATCGAATTGAAATAAATCAGTGCTAAAACTTAAAGGCATCGGTAGTTCGAATGGGAGGAACATTTTTCGCTTTGCTTGAACCTTTTTCGATTCAAGGGGATTCACCGTTTAGGGATGGTCTGTAAGCGCCGCCTTTGTTGCGTAGCCGCTTGCTGAATCCCACGATGCCGCGCGGCAATCGGTTAAGTCACAAACTTTGCGTCAATCATGGGTCAACTTTGCCGGGCCCAAACGCGAATCAAGGAGTTGGAAAATGCTTGGATACTATTTCAACAGTCGCAGTCCCGATCAAGAATGTCCGCAATGCGCCGGAAGTGTTGTACGCATTCGAAGACATTTGCTGGATCGACTTTACAGCGCGGCGTTTGCCGCCGCGCATCGCTATCGCTGCGAGCAGCTCGGTTGCAATTGGGAAGGGCGATTGAAAGTCGCGCAGCATCTGCCCCGGATAGAACCGCTCTTGTATTGGCTTACGGAGGATAGATTGCGGCGCCGCCAAGGCGCTGGCGCAGTTTTAAGTGAACCTAAATCGAGTAATGATTGAGCCCGTCCACGCGTTATCTAACCGCATGGCGGCGACGTGGTACGCCTTGGCAGGCACGCCCAGGCATGCCTGTCGTAAAAACCCTTATCCCGTCGTTTCAATTCTGTTGATTCAAAATCAATGCCCAGCTCGATTTAAGTGCTGGGCATTCCCTGCCTTGTGTTGAACGAGGGATTCGGAGTTAATCCAAATATTTTTCGTTCGAATTGAACCTATTTGTCCTGAGCGGTAATTAACGGTTACGGATTCATACGATTTCTCGTGCGCATCCAAAATCGTTCCAATTGACTCGGAGGTTATAGAAATGAGGAAAGTTAAATGTATCGAATGGGTTGGCGTCGCCGGTTTAGTGATCGCCATGAATGGTTGTGGCGGTGGCGGTGGTGGTAATCAGGCGCTATTAAAGGAAAGCCACTCCAGCCCTATCGCCGTAACCGGCGACAACAACTACGTCTGGTCCCTTAACCCGGACGCCGACTCCGTTTCAGTGTTGTTCGTTTCGGGCGACAAAAATCAAAAGGTCGCCGAAGTCTCGGTTGGCGATGAACCGCGTTGCGTCGCCATCACGCCGGATAACAAAAAAGTGTATGTCACGAACGCGTTAAGTGGCAATGTTTCGGTCATCGACGCCACGACTTACTCGGTTCTCAAGACCATCGCGGTCGGCACGGAGCCGTTCGGCTGCGCGCTCACATTTGATGGCGCAAAGCTGTACGTGGCAAACCTATTTTCCAATAGCGTCAGCGTCATCAATACCGCGACCAACGCGGTGATCAAAACCATTGAAGGCGTCGGCGTTCAGCCGCGCGGCATTGCAATTGCCACGGTCGGCGGCGATACCAAAGTCTATGTCACGCAATTTTTAGCACAAACTCGAAACGACCCGCGGTCGATCGAGCAAAAGGAAGGATTCGACGACGGCAAGGAAGGTCGCGTCACGGTTATTTCGGCGGCAACTGATACCGTGCTCAACACGATTATATTGGCGCCACAATTGACCGGCTTCAAATCCGATGGTTCGACACTGGCCAAAGTCGTGTTCGATGCGGCCAATGCCGCGACCAAACTCGATACGCTCGCGTTTCCGAATCAGCTGGAAAGCATCGTCATTCGCGGCAATCGCGCTTACGTGCCGAGCACCGCCTCGTCGCCGAATGGGCCGGTCAAATTCAATGTAAACGTTCAAGGCTTCTTATCGGTTATCGACATCACGACCGATCAAGAGGTCGCCGACGAAACCTTCAACATGAACAAGGGCGTGCAATTCGAAGCGATTGGAAAAAGATTGTTCATTACCAATCCTGCCGCCATGGCGTTTAAACACGGCGCGGATTTCGATGGCTTTGTTTTGTCGCGTGCGACGGATCGCCTAGTTCGTGTCGTGCTCGACGCTACCGGCAAACCGACCATCAACGCACCGAAAGACGCCGCCGATCCCGGCAACATTGTCCGCGTCGAGGTCGGTGTCGATACGGCGATTTATCATAATTCCGGCCCGGAAGGCGTCGTGGTTAACGGCAGCGACACTCGCGCTTATGTGATGAATTTGATTTCCCGAGATGTGTCGGTCGTTGACATCGCGGGCGCTGATCCTTCCACGTATCGGGAAATCGCTCGCATTCAATCGACTGCGCTGCCGACGGATCCGTTGCAGCTGCAGGTGCTACGTGGTAAGGAATTGTTCAACACCTCGATTGGGCCAGTAGGAACTAATGAGAATGCGCTCGCGCCGGCTGGGCGCATGTCGGATTTCGGTTGGGGTAGTTGTTATGGCTGTCACCCGCGCGGATTAGCGGACGGCGTCACCTGGATGTTCGGCGATGGGCCACGTCAAACGATTTCCATGGAAAGTACCGCGGCTCACCCACAAACACCATTGGTCAACAGTAATGTAAACGCAAACTTTGCGCCGTTGCTGCCGGTGTTTCATCAGCGGGCACTGAATTGGTCAGCGGTGCGTGACGAGATTCAGGATTTCGAGTTGAACATTCGCAACGTTTCCGGTGGACAAGGATTGATCGCATTGCCGGCAGCCAGCGGTGGGCGCGGTGATGTGGACAAATGCGTGTTTAACTTGGTGTTGCCGAATCCGAATCCCAATAATTGCGCGGCGGAAACGGCAATTACCACCGGACGAGATGCGGATCTGGACGCCATCGCCGCCTATATTTCATTTGGTATTCGCGCACCAATTTCGCCCTTGCGTAATGCGGCGGATCCGGATATTGCCGCCGGTCGTGCCTTATTTGCCGCGGCGAATTGTCAGGGTTGTCACGGCGGCGCCAATTGGACTGCAAGCACGCTCGACTTCACACCGCCACCGGACGCCGGCGAGATTACTGCGGGTCAGTTGAATCGCTTTCTCCAAAAAGTCGGCACCTTTGATGCGAATGTGGTCAACGAACTCAAAGCCGGTGGCGTCGCCGGTCAGGCGAATAACGACGGGGCAAATGGCGTATTGGGTTTCAATATTCCGTCGCTTATCGCGGTATTCGCAAGTCCGCCATACTTGCATAGCGGCGCGGCGCAAACCCTGGAAGAAGTATTGGACATCGTGACCCATCGCAGTAGCGGTACGGCGGGTGTCGATACGCTTTCGAATCCGAGCGATCGCGCCAAGGTGGTGAAGTTCCTGAAGTCTATCGATCTTACGACCACGACGTTCCCCTAGAGAACCATGAACGAGGCGAAAGCGCTTTGTTTACCGTAACAATAATGGTTGGGCGACGTGGCTCCCACGTCGCCGAGCGCCGCCAATGGCCTCGGCCCGACGCCGCGCCTCTGGTCAATGGCGAGCGCTTAACATACCATGTCGCAATGGTTAGTCAGGATCGTAGCGGCACAACAAATTACGCCGAACCCGATGCGGAGGAAGCTGCGCGCTTAATGCGTGCCGTCGCAAAAAAAGATCGTCGTGCGTTCGAAACCCTGTATTACACCTATTCTCCGCGATTAGGCCGTTACCTGCTGCGATTGCTGAAGCGGCGCGAAGTGGTCGATGAAGTTTTGAATGATGTGATGCTGGTCGTCTGGCAAAGTGCCGATCGCTACGACCCGTCGTTGTCGCGCTTGTCGACTTGGCTGTTCGGTATCGCACACAATAAAGCCTTGAAGGCATTTTCGCGGATATCGCAGCATCAGGTCGAAGTATCAATCGATCCGATCGAATCGGACGATTATGCCGAGGCGGCCGACAGCAGCGATGCGGCAACGCGTTCCGATCCTCATAATCCGGAACAAACGCTGATCGGGCGGCAGGTTGGTCACGCCTTGCAATGGGCAGTGGAGTCCTTATCCGTGGAACATCGCTCTGTGATTGAATTGGCGTTTGCGGAAGATTGCTCTTATCAGGAAATCGCGACTACGCTCGATTGCCCCGTGAATACCATTAAGACTCGAATGTTTTACGCGCGCAAACACCTCGCCGAGTTGATGACGCGTTACGAAGCCGGCGCTAGAACAAAAGTCAGGAGTAACCTGTCATGACAACACAACACATTATTCAAAATCAAGATCACGATTATGTTTGGGAGTTATTGCCTTGGTATGTTACCGATGAAATAAGTCCACAGGAGCTCAGTGAAGTCGAAACGCATTTGAAGGATTGTATGACATGCCAACAGGAAGTGGTGCGTTGCCGAGAACTTAACCAATCGGTCAAAACCAATCAGACAGAAGTCTGGACGCCATCACCGGCGCATTTTACGAACATACTTGCCAATGTCGAAGCGTCCGAAGATCGGCGTACAAAATCCCAAGACAGCTCGGGCTGGTTCGCGAAATGGGTTCCTTGGTTAGTCGATACGCCGCGACCGGCGCGATTCGCGCTCGCGCTGCAAGGAGCCTTCGTCGTTGCGCTGGCGACAACATTGTTTATTCGTACACTCGTTCCGACGCAGGGATACCAAACATTATCGAGTCCGGCCGAACCGGCGGCAACGTCGACACAACAAGTGCAGCTAGTCTTCGCCGACAATATCACTGAGAAAGAATTGCGGGAGTTGTTGCTTGGGATTCCGGCGCGTTTAATTGCAGGGCCGACGCCGCTTGGGGTCTATACCATTGCGTTGAATCCATCGGCTGCGAATTTCCCACCTATCCAACAGGCGTTGACACAACTTCGCGCGCATCCAAAAGTACGGCTTGCCGAAATCGCCAGGGGAGCAAAGGAATGATTAAATTACGTCGCAGTGCTCTGATAGTTTTGCTGAGTTGGTTGAGCGTCGTCGTTTTGGTGTTCTCGGGATGTGCCGCGACGGAGCGGCGCGCAAATCCAAGTGCCGATGTGCCGAAGCAATTACAAGATGGCCGGATTATCGTCACGTTGCGCGACGCCACGCCGCAAGAATGGGCGAGCACAGCGAAGTTATTGAGCGAGGAATATCGATTGCAAGAGGTTGGCAATTTTCCGTTAAGCTCGATTCGTGTGCAGTGCATCGTTTACCAAATACCCGACGACCGTCCACTTGAAAGTGTGGTCGAACAACTTCGGCGTGATTCTCGCGTTGAATCGGTGCAAATCAATCAGGTGTTTGCCGGCGTGCTGGCCGGTCACAGCGATCCCTACGCAGCGTTGGAATATGGCGCAATTGCGATTCGCGCTGACCGTGCGCATCGAGTAAGCACCGGCAAGGGCGTGCGCATCACCGTGATCGATACCGGGATGGATAAGGAACACCCCGACCTGCGTGGCCGCGTTTCCAAGGTGGCGAATTTTGTTGAGGGTGGCGAAAAATCGTTTGCGCAAGATCCGCATGGCACGGCCGTCGCCGGCGTGATCGGCGCGCGCGCGAATGACGGCGTGGGCATCTTCGGCATTGCGCCGGATGCGGAATTGATGGCGGCGAAAGCCTGTTGGTATCCCACGGCGAAAAATGCCGCGGCGCTATGTAGCAGTTGGACGCTTGCAAAGGCGCTCGATTTTGCAATCACGTCGGATTCACACATCATCAACATGAGCTTGAGCGGGCCGGCCGATCCGTTGTTGCAGCGTTTGCTACAAACTGCCGGCGACAAAGGAATCATTCTGGTTGCGGCCGCCGCGCAGGATGCAGCCGCGCCGGGCTTTCCGGCCGACCTGAATTTTGTCACGGCTGTCGTGGCAAGCAACGCCAAAGCGCAAGTTCGCGTTCCTACTTGGTTAGGCGATAACGTGTTGCTCGCTGCGCCAGGTATCGAAATTCTCACCACGGCGCCGCGGGAAAGTTATGATTTTCTGTCCGGTAGTTCGCTCGCCGCGGCTCACGTCACCGGCGTTATCGCGCTTTTGTTGGAGCATCGCCCGCGATTGACCCAAAGCGAGCTTTTGACATTGCTAACGCAGACTGCACAACTTGTTGCCATACCGGTGAGCACGCGCGCGGCGCAGATCGGCATTGTTGATGTTTGTGCGGCGATGGGTAAACTGCTTGGAACGTCCTCTTGTTTTTGACTGGCGCGGGAAATAAAGTCTGCAACGTTTTTTCTGCAATAACCTTGCTGGCCGCCACAACAGCGGCGATCGCACAGGATAGTTTCGTCCAAGCAATCACCGGTGGTTCACCGGATCTATTTTTACGCTATCGTTTTGAGCGCGTGGAAGATGATCGCCCAGGACTAAAGCGCGCTTACGCGTCGACGTTACGCAGCGCATTGGGTTACCGAACAGGCGTCTTCTACGGCTTTAGCGCCTATGCGCAATTCGAAGATGTACATGTCATCGGCGAAGATCGATACAACGATGGCGGTACGAACGGGATCACCGATCGCGCGGTTGTTGTCGACCCTGAAGGCAATGAAATCAATCAAGCCTTTCTTCGCTTTGGTGCCATTCCGAGAACGATCCTTACCTACGGCCGTCAAGAAATTACCCACCGCGAAGCGCCGTTACATCGCTATATCGGCAACGTGTTATTCCGGCAAAATTTCCAAAGCTTTGACGCATTGCGGGTCACCAATTTAGGACTGCCAAAAACCACGATCGACTATGCCTACGTGTGGAACGTCAATCGAATTTTCGGCGAAGATAATCCATTGCCCAACGCCAGCGATTTTCCCATGCACAGTCATTTGTTCAACGTTCACTATGGCGGCCTCGGGTTCGCAAAGATCGAGGGATATGGTTATCTGCTCGATTTCGATAGCGTGACAGCGCAGCGATTTTCAACGGCGACGCTGGGGCTGCGCGTGCAAGGTGATCACGTTTTCGACCCAAAAATGAAGCTGAGTTATGCGATTGAAGCCGCCAATCAACGCGACTATGGCGATAATCCAAACGACCTCAATGTCAATTATTTTGCCGGCGAGTTGGGGTTAGGCCGCGCTGTCGGCGGCTTCATCGAATCCGTCGGCGTTAAACTGAATATCGAGCAGCTCGGCGGTAAGGGTGGCACCCAATCGTTCCAAACGCCGCTGGGCACGAACCATGCATTTCAAGGTTTCGCCGATCGATTTCTGGTGACCCCTGGCGATGGCATCCGTGACATTTTCGCAACGTTCAATGCGAAGGTTGCCGGCGCCCAATTTTCAATCAGCTACCACGTGCTCAATTCCGATCGTGATCATTATCGCTACGGCACCGAGTGGGACGTTGTGCTCGAGCGAGCGTTTGCGCAGCGGTTTCTCGCCGGCGTGAAATTTGCGAACTACCGCGCCGATCGTAACGCTCTCAACGTCACACGAAATACCGCGGGCGAACAGGCGTTCGATCTGACTAGATTTTGGGCATATTTCCAGTTCAAGTATTGATCGCCACACTCTTCAAATAAGTGCAACGCCGCGAGCCGCGCTGTGCCTGCTTCTTGGCTAGGCATGGCTGAAGAGCCGCGCCCCGATTGCCTCGTGGCTTGATCCTGATGGAACAACATTCCCTAATGCGCACGCAGCGCTTGAGTGCCACTCGTTTCGGCAATGACTAAACCGCGCGAAATCTATTACGTTCGACGCTTAGGAATTCGAGTCTGCGTCGCAATGAAGCATCCGACGTTTTCAATCAAGGCGTTCCGATTTTTCTTTCACGGCAAGAAACCATCGCCGCAGCAACATTTCACCGCCATGTCGCTACTGCGGTTCGATGACGAGGGCAAAGAGAATCATCATCGCGACGCGTCATTCAACGTCTGTTGCAACTGGTCAACCTCGTCGAGCAACTTGATGAAATTGTTGCCGAAGGCAGTCATCCGGTATTCCACTCGCGGTGGCACTTCGGCGAAGCTGGCTTTATCCAGAATGCCGAAACGCACTAGCTTGGCCAGCCGTTCATTCAGCACTTTGCCGCTCAGGCCCTCAATCGCGTGTTCCATTTCACCGGGACGGCAAACGCCCTTTCGCACCAGGCTTAAAACGGTGAGTGACCATTTGCAGCCGATGATGCTTTCAACCATCTGATGAACGCTTAGAGTGTCCACTACTTGAAAATAATTATTCCGTTTGTGATCAATAAAAAGCACCAAAAAGTGCCTACCCCACGAGTTTGTACCCGCTTGCCCTGACTACCGCAGACTCGTAAATTAAGATCGGTATTCTCATCCAAATCATATTCGAAAAGGAGCGCAACATGCTAAAAATTCTCTCGGTTCTAGCAATAACTGCGGCCACTGTATCCGGCCTCGCGGTCGCCGCGGAAGAACCACCGGTTCCATATCCGGCAGGTTATCGCGATTGGCATCACGTCAAATCGATGATCATTAATCCCGGCCATGGACTGTACGACGCATTTGGCGGCATTCATCATATTTATGCGAACAAGGCGGCATTGCAGGGATACAAAACCGGCAATTGGCCCGACGGCGCGGTGATGGTGTTTGATTTGCTCGAGGCCAAAGCAGCGGACAATACCGTCACCGAAGGATCGCGCAAAGTGGTCGGCGTTATGCATCGCGATGCAAAAAAATATGCAACAACCGGCGGCTGGGGCTACGAAGGATTCAAAGCTGACAGCACGACGGATCGCGCCGTGGGCGCCAACGCGTCGAGTGCATGTCATCAATGCCACATCGCGCAAAAGGATTCGGGCTTCGTCTTTAGTAAAACTCGGCCTTGAGCGATCGCGCTGAATTCCCGGCCGCGCCGCAACTAAGCGTTTCGCAGTGGTTCAATAGCGACCAGGTAATCACGCTGGACGAATTGCGCGGTAAGGTGGTGCTGATTCATACCTTCCAGATGCTCTGCCCCGCTTGCGTTATGCACGCTACCCCGCAAGCGGTGCGTCTGTGGCAACACTATCGCGAAGGTGCGCGGGACAACAACGTTGTGGTGCTCGGGCTGCACACCGTGTTTGAGCACCACGACGTGATGACACCGGCGGCACTCGCAGTCTATCTGTATGAGTTTCGCGTGCCGTTTCCAGTCGGAGTGGACACGCCGGGGATTGGCGATCCGATCCCGCGAACCATGCGTGCCTACAACACCCAGGGCACGCCCACCACACTGTTGATCGATGGTAACGGGCGTCTGCGTAAACATCACTTTGGTCTTGAATCTGATCAACAGTTGATTGCCGACATTGATCATCTGCTTGCGGAGCTAGTGTAGCGATTTTTGACGTGCCTCCACTAACGTTACTCCGCGCGCTTCGTGGCAGGGCATAGTCTGCGAGGTATTATTCATGAGCCTCTCGGCGCTTTGCAAAAAAATATGAAAAGAACGGCTTAATCACACCGCTGGCTTGTCGCACAGATTAAAAACCCAATCTTTCTCCCTTATTTTCGGGATAGCGTTGCCGTTAAATATGATTAAGTCTTCCCGTACAACATCTGTCGCATGCCTTGCGAACAAAAATTGAGGACATCGCGTTAAGCATACTAGTCGTGGAAGACGATTTGAATTTTCGCACTCGCTTTGCCGAAATCGTCGAGTCGTGCGCGGATTTTCGGTCAGTCGCTGCGGTGAGAACTTGCGCGAATATCGTGCGCGAGGCACATCGCGTCTAAATATTCCAAAGGAAATGATTCACTACGGTATGACCAAAACGGCGCAGCATAGGGTCTTGCAATCGACTTGGCGGGAACGGGTGTGACGGTGAACGCGGTGTTGCTGGGGTCCGACGCACACGGAAAACGCCGACGGCAAGCGCAGCAAACTAGCGCAGGCGACAGGCAAGAGCGTTGCCGAGATTGAAGCCGATATGTTCATCACGCGACGGCCAACGTCGCTGATCAAACGCATCGCCAGCGCGGACGAAGTGGCGAATCTTGCGGTGTATCTGGGTGGCGTAGTTTCGTCGGCGACGAATGGTGCTACATTGCGTGTTGATTGGGGAATCGTTAATCAGATCATGTAGAAGGCGCATCCAGCTTGCCTCGTGGCCATGCATAGGCTGAGAGCCGCTCTGCTGCTGGTTGGCAGGCCGATCATCCGATTCGTCATTTCCGCGAAGGCGGGAATCCAGCGTCTTTAGATTCGAACGACACTGGGTCCCCGCCTTCGCGGGGACGACGAGCTACGTTTTATATTCGAATAATTTCACGACGCGTTGCACGCCGCTGGTGGTGCTCGCAACTTCAGTGGCTGCGTCGCCTTCGCTTTTCGTCACGACGCCCATCAAGTAAACAATACTGTTTTCGGTTATAACTTTAATGTGATTCGGTGCAAATCGTCCGGCGTTAGCGAGAAAACGGGTTTTTATTTTTGATGTGATGGCGGTATCGTTGCCGCGCGATCCGAGGGAGCTATTTCCCGCGATCGTGAGTTCATTAAAGACATTCTTCACTTTCTCGTCGCCGCGAACAATTGCTTCCGCATCCGCCTTGATTTTTTCCGTGCCCACTTCGCCGCTCAACAACACACTCCGGTTAAAGCTGGTTGCGTTGATATGCGAGGTCTCGCGGAAGCGATCGTTGATGCGCTTGATCGCGCGGATTTCGATGCCTTCGTCCTGCGCCATCGTACCGGCGGGGCGGCGATCGGTAACGAGGAGCGCACCGGCACCGATCGCGCCACCGATGATTAACGGAATACAACCTTGCAAAACGGGTAACGCGGAAAGAGCGATCAAAATTACAAATTTACGCATCGTCATTCAACTCCTAATAAAGTGCAATCGATTGCATCGCATGGAGGATGCAAGGTGAGTAAGTGAATTTCTTGGATTCGCGCTTTGATGTCTGGCGCCACACAAATATGAACGTCGCGATGGGTGATTAGTTGACCGATCTTGTCACCCGTGCGACCTTGCGACGAAATGTCGCGTGATAGGTTTTATCGAATCCATCGGCGCGATTGTAATGCGATTCGTTGCGAAACAAAACAGATTATTCGCTGAACGCGTTTTGAATCCACTCGATGCCCTGCTCGGAAATATCGCTAAGCAGTACTACATCGCAGCGGCAGATCGGCGATCCGCGTTGCTCGCTCAAATAATGCCGGGCCGCAGAAAGAATACGGCGTTGCTTATGGCTATCGACGCTGGCAAGCGCGCCACCGAAAGCGTTGGATTTACGTAGCCGAACTTCGGTGAAGACGGTGGTTTTCCCATCACGCATAATGAGGTCAATCTCGCCGAAGCGGCAACGATAATTTTGCGCGATTAAGTTTAACCCCTTGGATTCCAAATAGCGTAGGGCCAATGCCTCGGCAAGTTCTCCGCGGCTGCTCAAGGCGTTTGCAGCTTAACAGCCCCGGTCTGATCGAATGTCGCCGGCAACAATTCGCGCATAAACCAATGCCCTTGGTGCAGCGTAATGCGACCGCTGACGCCATCCAGCGTTTCCGTCAACGGCGCCTCGTTTTTAATGATTAGCAGAGCGATGCGATAGGCATCAATGCCGAGCGCATAAAAGCGTTGCAACTCAGCGGTCAATGATTTTTTGGGTGGCGGATAAACCATCACCGCCGCGTGATCGGGTGTGATCAGCCAGGGCATATCGACAAACTGCAAATCTTTTAAATCTGTATTGAGTGCCGTGTCATTCTTGCTGCGAAACACCTGTGAAGTTGCATAGGTGGGCACGTTGCCGCGAATATAAGGGCGAACCTTGCGCGCCGTGGCCGCGTCGGTCGCGACGAATACCACGTCAACCTGCTGCGCCTTCAGCGCCGAGCGAAATTCTGCGAGGCCCTTCGGCTCGGGGTTGAAAACATATTCAAGCGTGGTAGTGGCGCCCAACTTAAGCAATTCATCGGAAAAAGCCGCCTGAATGCGCTTTGATAATGCGGTCGCAGAGGCGACAGTTGCAGCGCGTCGTAAGCCGCGAGTGAAAGCGATATTTGCTAACTGTCGCGCCTCGGCCTCTTGCGAAAGACTAAGCGAATAAAATAAGGCCGGTAACGCCAGGTTGTCGCCTTCGGGCACATTGAGCGCCAGCGTTGGCGCTGTGACCATGCCACTTTTCGCGATGGCGCTCACGTCGCTTCGCGTCATTGGGCCGACGATGATTTTCGCATCGTCACCCAGAATTCGATTGTAAATGGGCAGAAGATTTTTGCTGCCCTCTTCGCTATCGTAAATCTCAATCGGCAAAGGCGATTCGGCGCCGGGCACACGGGAAGCCGCGAGAAAGCCTTCTTTAACGGCGTCGGCCGCGCGGCCAAACGTGGTCGACTTCAGTGGCAGTAGCAATGCAATGCGGCTCGGTTTGACCGGCACGACGATAATTTGAGGTTCCGGCGCCGTGTCGCCTTCGCTATTCGGGATTGGGAAAGTGATAACGTCAGGCGCCGTGTCGTTTAGCTTTTCTTCCACCGGCCGGGGTGCCGCACCGCTCGTGTCTACTTTTGGTTCGGTTGCGCTCGGCGCGTCATCCGCCGACAATGCCGCTTGAGAAAAAATTATCGCGCAGAGCAGTAGCGCGCGAATAAACAGAGGGAAACGCATTTGCTTCAAACCGAAGTTAGACCCGCTACATTATATGTGGTCGCCACGCCGATTGGGAATTTGCGCGACATAAGCCTGCGCGCGCTGGACATATTGGCGAAAGTCGATTGTGTCGTCGCAGAAGATACCCGGAACTCAGCGATGTTGCTGCAGCATCATGGCATCAACGCGAAGCTGATTTCGTTGCATCAACACAATGAGCGCGAACGTGCGGCGCAATTGATCGCGCAACTTGCTGCAGGCCAATCGTTGGCGTTGGTGAGCGACGCGGGCACGCCGGGCATTTCCGATCCCGGTGCGATCTTGGTTGATTGTGTGCGACGCGCTGGCCATACGGTCGTGCCGATTCCGGGCGCAAGCGCGCTGGCGACGGCGCTGTCCGCCTCGGGCATGCAGGCGTTGCCATTTTCATTTCACGGATTCTTACCGGTCAAATCCGTCGCACGCAGAAAACATTTGGAATTGTTGCGCGCACAAACCGGCACAATGATTTTCTACGAAGCGCCTCATCGCGTGATGGAAAGTATCGAAGACTTAGCCGCCGTATTGGGTACGCGCGAAATTGTTATCGCGCGCGAATTGACCAAATTATTCGAAACCATCCATCATTGCAAATTGGACGCCGCCGCTGCGTGGCTCGCTGCCGATAGTAATCGCTTGAAGGGCGAATTTGTGCTGATAGTCGATGGCGCCAGGCCGGACGGCGATTTGGTCAATGCGGAACTGGCGCGCGTTGTGCAAATTTTATTGGCGGAAGATCTGCCGGTTAAGCAGGTTGCAAAACTTGGCGCCGCGCTTACCGGCGCGAGTAAAAATGACGCCTACGAGCTTGCGTTGGCGCTTAAAAAATTACTATGAAAGAATTTATGCAGTCCATCACAATTACACGCCCCGATGATTGGCATTTACATTTACGCGACGGTGCGGAAATGGCTGCCGTGCTACCGGACACGGCGCGGCGCTTTGCGCGCGCAATCATCATGCCGAATTTGAAACCGCCGGTGACGACGGTCGAGCTGGCGCACGCCTATCGCGATCGCATTCTCGCCGCGCTGCCGAGCGGCATGGACTTCACGCCGTTGATGACACTGTATCTCACGGACAACACCTCGCCGATGGAAATCGAAAAAGCCAAGGCGTCCGGATTTGTGCATGCCGTGAAACTATATCCAGCGGGCGCGACGACAAATTCGCAATCGGGCGTGACCGATATCGGCAAAGTCGCCGATGTCATCGCGGCGATGGCGGCGAACGGTTTGCCGCTTTTAGTACACGGTGAAGTGACCGACGGCGATATTGATGTGTTCGACCGCGAGCATGTATTCATCGAACGCATATTGGAGCCCTTGGTAAGTCGCTATCCGAAACTGCGCTTAGTGCTGGAACATATCACCACGAAACAAGCGGCGGATTTTGTGATGAAGGCCGGGCCCAATATCGCTGCGACGATAACCGCGCATCATCTATTACTCAATCGAAATGCGTTGTTTCAAGGCGGCATTCGCCCGCATCATTATTGCTTGCCGGTGCTCAAGCGCGAGGAACATCGGCAGGCGCTGGTGAAGGCGGCGACGAGCGGCAATCCCAAATTTTTTCTCGGTACTGACAGCGCGCCCCACGCAAAACACACGAAGGAGCATGCCTGCGGCTGCGCCGGTGTTTACACAGCGAATGCGGCGATTGAGTTGTATGCAGAAGCATTTGACGGCGTGGGCGCCCTGGAAAAATTGGAAGGTTTCGCGAGTTTTTTCGGTGCGGACTTTTATGGGCTGCCGCGCAATCAAGAAAAAATTTCTTTAACAAAAATATCGAGCGCTATTCCCGGCGAGTTGAAATACGAAGCGCATTTGTTAGTCCCGTTCCGCGCTAGTGAAAATATCGCTTGGCGTATCGAATAAAGGGTGTCTGGAGAGGCAGTGTTGGTGCGGTTCTTCAAGCATATCCATTGGAGAGGCAGTCTCGCAATGGTTTCTGGCAAGGCGTTAAATCAATTGAAGTGTCATTCCCGCTTTCGTGGGAATGAGTAGCTGGCCTCGGGCCACAGATTAACGGATATCTGAATTTAGCTACGGAAACGCCGGCACCAACGCCTCTTGCTCAGCGGGTATTGCTTCGGGATGGCACCGATCGAGCATGGTGCGAATCTCCGCGTCACGTGACATCGGCAAATCCAGGATCAACAAAATTTTCCCCTGCTCGATGGCTTTCTCGAACATCCCTGAACGCGAGTTGGGAATCTGCGTTGCGACCATGCTCGACACCCAGGCGCCGAGAAATGCGCCGATAACAGTCGTTATCAGCAGCGTAACCAGTTGCAGTTGAACGCCGCCGGGCGGGAACAGCACCAGCAGACCCACTGCGAGTCCCACACCGCCGCCGGCGACTATTCCTACTGATGCGCCGCGAACAATATCGGTTTTTTGCAAATACGATGCCTCATGCAACGCGCCAAGGTCGGTGCCGCGTTTAGCGAGAAAATGCATGCGCCGGTCTTCTACGCGGGCAAGCAATAAATCGTCGGCCATTTGCCGTGCGCTGGCGACGTCCGGTAAAACGAAATAAAGTCGATGTGTCATGAATCTCCCTTTCTCAAAGTAAAGGCGATGCAGCAGGTGAGCGACCATAGGCGAGGGCCGAAGGGGTGAGGTGGAATGTTGTTGTAATGCTATGACAGGGCTGGCGGCGAGAAGTTTAGTTTCGATGCAATGTTATGATGCTCGCGAAGCTGGCCAGGCAGTCGCTGTGCGCTTGCGCATAGAGGAAAGTCCGGGCTCCGCAGAGTGGGATGCCGGCTAACGGCCGGGCGCCGTGAGGCGACGGAAAGTGCAACAGAAAATATACCGCCGATGGCCTTCGCAAGAAGGATCAGGCAAGGTTGAAATGGTGCGGTAAGAGCGCACCGCCGCGCTAGCAATAGTGTCGGGCAGGGTAAACCCCATCCGGAGCAAGACCAAATAGGGGAACATTCGCGCTGCTCGCGCGGTTCCCGGGTAGGTTGCTTGAGCGGTGCGGTAACGCGCCGTCTAGAGGAATGACTGTCTGGGGCTTGGCAACAAGCTCAACACAGAACCCGGCTTATCGGCCAGCTTCTTTCTTTTTTACGCTATGAACCAGAAGGCGCGTCGTTGTAGGCTCCTGAGTCTATGTGCTTGGAGGGCCGCATCATAACTGGGTGGCCTCGGGCCATTGCCTCTCAGGGCGATGTCTGTGGATAATTTTTATCCACACAAGTTATCCACAGCTTATTCAAGTCAAAAATTCTTTCCACTTCGAGCCGCACTCTAAGTCATTGTCGCGCTGTAAAAAAACTGTAATTTCCACTTGACCTGCTATTTTTTTTCCCTTAGAGTGGGGAAATGTAGCAAAAAGTGGAAATTAATGGCTTTTTAGCGAGCCCAAACGACGATATGTTTCAAGGATCCACGGCTCTCACGCTCGATGCCAAGGGAAGGTTAGCCATCCCGACCAAGCATCGTGAGCTGATGAATGGCCAATCTCAAGGTAAGTTGGTACTCACTGGGCATCCAGATGGGTGCCTATTGCTGTATCAAGCGGCGACATTTGACGAGGTTCGCTCCCGTTTAATGGCCGTTAGTGATACTAACTCGCAAGTCGCGTCTTGGAAACGGGTAATCGTCGGTATGGCGGAAAATATTGAACCTGATGGCCAAGGACGAGTCCTTGTGACGCCAGAGTTGCGCAAGTTCGCCGGCATGGAAAAACAATTGATGATGGTGGGCCAAGGCAATCGCTTCGAAATTTGGAGCGAAGCGGCTTGGAACCAACAATTGGAACAAATTCGCGCGCAAAGCGGCAAAGCAATGCCGCAGGCAATGGAGAGTTTTACTTTGTGAGCGAAGGTTACGTTCACCGCACGGTGTTGCTGGATGAAGCGGTGGCGGCCTTGGCGATTCAGAGTGATGGGGTTTATGTGGACGCGACCTTTGGCCGCGGCGGGCATAGTAGAAAAATTTTAGAATCAATCGGGCAAGCAGGACGTCTCATTGCGATGGATCGCGACGCGGAAGCGATTGCAGCCGCGCAAGAGATTAAAGACCCGAGGTTTTGCGCGCTGCATGCAAGTTTTGGCCAACTTCAGGCGGCGCTGAGCGCTGTGGGTGTGTTGCACGTGGCTGGCGTGTTGTTGGATCTGGGTGTGTCGTCGCCGCAAATCGATGATCCATCGCGAGGATTCAGTTTTCGACATAACGGGCCACTGGACATGCGTATGGATCAAGGTCAAGAACAAAGCGCTGCGGATTGGCTGAATACCGCGAGCGAGCAAGAAATCGCGCAGGTCATACGAGATTATGGTGAGGAGCGGTTTGCTAAGCAGATTGCAAGATCGATTGTTACGGCAAGGAACCAACGGCCTCTTGCTACCACCAGTGAACTTGCCGCACTCGTGGCAGGGGCGGTCAAAACGCGCGAACGCGGCCAAGATCCGGCGACGCGTACCTTTCAGGCTGTTCGGATTTTCCTCAATCGGGAGCTTGAAGAATTGGCGTTAGTGTTAACTCAAGCGATGGACATCTTAGAAGTTGGTGGACGCCTGGCGGTGATCAGTTTTCATTCGCTGGAAGATCGCATCGTCAAAAATTTTATGCGCGATCTTGCTAACCCCGGCGACAAAATGCCTGCGCGCTTGCCGCTGAAAGCCAGAGATTTGCCACAGCCCACACTCAAAATTATCGGCAAGGCGGTCTATGCAACGGACGCGGAAGTCGCGGCGAATCCGCGTGCGCGTAGCGCCGTGATGCGCGTTGCTGAAAAAATGGTGGCGGCATGATTACGCGCATCAATCTCGTCTTGCTGATTTTGTTGGTTGCCTGCGCGTTGTCGGTCGTGACATCGCAACACCGAGCCCGCAAGACTTTTATGGAGTTGGTGCGACAGCAAGATATCGCCGCCGCGCACGAAGTGGAGTTCGATCGTTTGCGCCTCGAACAACGAACTTGGGCAATGCATAGTCGTATAGAGAAAGTTGCGCGTTTAAATCTAAAAATGCAGGCGCCGGAAGCCACGCGCATCCGCATCCTGAATTTTCCGTCGCGCCCGTGACATGAATTACTCCACTCGTAACCCCGCCCTCAGTTTGAAGCTCGAAGGCTGGCGTTCGCGTTTGTTGCTAGTCCTCGTGTGCTTTGGGTTTCTCGGACTCGCGGCGCGCGCCGCGTACTTGCAGGGAATTCGCCATGATTTCCTGCAGCAAAAAGGTGAGGCGCGTTACAGTCGTGTGATCGATTTGCCGGCGAATCGCGGCATCGTCTTTGATCGCAATGGTGAAGCGTTGGCGATTAGCACGCCGATGGAGTCGGTTTGGGCGAGCCCGCCAGATGCGAATCTAAGCGGCGCGCAACTCGGCAAACTCGCAAAAATTCTCCGTGTGGAAAAAAGCGAAGTATCGGAACGGCTCGGCGACAAAGCGCGCGGCTTTGTTTATTTGAAACGCCAAGTTTCCCCTGATCTCGCCGCAGCGGTAACGGCACTCAACCTTCCGGGCGTGTTTTTGCGTCGCGAATACAAGCGCTATTACCCGGCGGGCGAAGTGATGGCGCATGTGCTTGGCTTCACCGGAATTGATGATACCGGGCAAGAAGGCTTGGAGTTTGCATACCAAGACTCCCTCGCTGGATTACCGGGTGCAAAGCGCGTGATTAAGGATCGCGCCGGGCACATTGTCGAAGATGTCGAAATCATCAAGCTGCCGCAAGATGGCAAGCCGCTCACGCTTTCAATCGACAGCAAAATTCAATATCTCGCTTATCGTGAGTTGCGCGACGCGGTGAAGGCTAATCGTGCCAAAGCCGGTTCAATCGTGGTGTTGGACGTGCGCACCGGCGAAGTTATTGCGTTGGCCAGTTTGCCCGATTACAACCCGAATAATCGAGTCGGCCTAAAACCCGCGCAAATTCGCAATCGACCCGTCGTGGATATGTTTGAGCCCGGTTCTACGCTCAAGCCATTCACCATTGCTGCGGCACTTGAAGCCGGGAAAATCACACCGAGCACGGTGATTTCTACCGCCCCTGGATCCTTGAAAGTAGGTAATCGCACAATTCATGATGCGCATCCGCAAGGCGCAATCACGGTGGCGCAGGTGATTCAAAAATCCAGCAATGTCGGATCGGCGAAGATCGCATTGTCGCTACCGGCCGAAGCGATGTGGGATATGTTCAACGATGTCGGATTTGGCGCGTTGCCCCATTCTGGTTTACCCGGGGAATCCACTGGAAAAGTGCGGCCGTTTAAGACCTGGCGGCCAATCGAACAAGCAACCATGTCATACGGCCATGGGATTTCCGTCAGCTTACTGCAGCTCGCGCGCGCTTATGTCGCCTTCGCGAGCGGTGGAGAAATCCGCCCTATTACCATGTTGAAGTCGGAAGCGGTGATCGAAGGCGAGCGCATTATTTCCGAACGCACCGCACGTGCCGTAACCGACATGTTGGAAATGGCGGTGCAACCAGGTGGTACCGCACCAAAAGCACAGGTGTCGGGTTATCGCGTTGCCGGCAAAACCGGCACGGCGCATAAGCAAATCGGCGGTCGCTACGCGCCCGACGTGTACGTGTCGTCGTTCGTTGGTTTTGCGCCGGTGTCGGCGCCTCGCTTTGTGATCGCCGTGATGATTGACGAGCCGTCAGCGGGCCAATACTACGGCGGTACCGTCGCCGCGCCGGTATTTTCCAAAGTGATGGGTGACGCATTGCGCAGCCAAAGTGTTGTTCCTGATGCGCCGCTGAAAGAATGGTCCGATCCGATGTTCAACGCCCCGGAAGTCAAAGAAGAAGCCTAATCGTGACGATCCTTCAACAGCTCGGACAACTCGGTACCCGCATCACTCGGCTCACGGCAGATAGCCGAAAAGTGGCGCCAGGCGTGGCTTTCGCGGCATACCCCGGCGAACGGCAAGATGGGCGTGCCTTCATACCGCAGGCAATTGAGCGTGGTAGTGACGCTGTATTGTGGGAGCGCGAGAATTTTCGCTGGCGTCCCGATTGGCGAGTGGCCAACGTTGCTGTCGATCGTTTGCGTGATCACGTTGGGGAAATCGCCAGCGCCGTTTACGGGCGTCCATCGGAAAAGTTGTGGATGCTGGGCGTGACGGGAACCAACGGCAAAACGTCCGTGAGTCATTGGTTGGCGCAGTGTTTGGCGGCGCACGGAAAAGCCACCGCGGTACTCGGTACTTTGGGGAACGGTTTTCTTGATGCGCTTGAGCCTGCGGTCAACACCACGCCGGACGCCATCGAGCTACAAGAAAAATTAGCGGTTTACTGTGATCGCGGCGCCGAATCGGTGGCAATGGAAGTTTCCTCCCATGGCCTAGCCCAAGGCCGCGTAAATGGCGTTCTGTTTGATGTCGCGTTGTTCACTAATTTGTCGCATGACCATCTCGACTATCACGGTGATATGGAGCGTTATGGTGAGGAGAAAGCTAAATTGTTCGCGATGCCGGGATTGCGCTACTGCGTCATAAACCTGGACGATCCATTCGGGTTAGCACTGGCGCAACGTCTCGATAGAAAAAAAGCGCCTGTCTTTGGCTATGCGATGACCGCGAGCCAAATTTCCAACGTGCCAACGTTGCTAGCACACGATCTGCAATTCTCCTGCGACGGTTTGGCGTTTGAGGTGCGCAGCCCTTGGGGCGATGGCACCGTCAAAGCGCCGGTATTCGGCCGCTTTAACGCATACAACGTGCTCGCCGTATTGGGAGGGCTCGTCGCCAGCGACATTCCGTTCAGTGACGCACTAAAACTGATTACGCAAATTAAATCGGTGCCGGGGCGCATGCAGCGACTTGGCGGTGGTAGTCAACCCTTGATCCTGGTTGACTATGCCCATACCCCCGACGCATTGGAAAAAACGCTAACTGCGGCACGAGAACTGGTTACGCGGGGAAATTTGATTTGCATATTTGGCTGCGGCGGCAATCGAGACAAAGGCAAACGCCCGGTGATGGGTGAGATCGCCGAGCGGCTGGCCGATCAAGTGATTTTAACTAACGATAACCCGCGCGACGAAGACCCGCAAACGATCTTGACAGAAATTCGCGCGGGCATCAGCAATGATTGCCGAATCGTTCCAGAACGCGGCGATGCGATCTTTCAAGCGATCACTCAAGCTCGGGCCGGCGATGTCATTTTGATTGCCGGAAAGGGTCACGAAAACTACCAAGAAATTCACGGCGTCCGCAAACCGTTCAGCGACCTGGATGTGGCGGCGCGCGCGCTGGGAGAAAAATAATGATGACTTTGCTGGAAGCAGCGCAAGCAATCGGCGCACTGGCTTCAGGATCAAATGTGTCGTTCATGGGTGTGAGCACCGATAGTCGAAATGTAACGCAAGGCGATTTGTTCATCGCGCTCAAAGGCGAGCGTTTTGATGGTCATGAGTATATTCGCACGGCAATGAGTTTCGGCGCTGTCGCTGCGATGGTCGATCACAGTTGGCCAGACCAAGATTTAGGTTTGCCACTTTTACGTGTGGACAACACACGCTTAGGCCTTGGCCGATTGGCGCAGGCATGGCGGGCGTTAAACAATACGCCACTGGTGGCGATCACCGGTAGCAACGGCAAGACGACGCTAAAGGAAATGGTTGCAGCGATTTTGCGCGCTGAGTTGTGGGGCGACGCGAGCGGCGAAGGCAAGGATGCGTTGCTGGCGACCGAAGGAAATCTCAATAACGATATCGGTGTGCCGCTGACCTTGCTGAAGCTTCGCTCGCAGCATCGCTATGCAGTGATTGAAATGGGCATGAACCATCCGGGTGAAATCGAATACCTGTCGAAAATGACTAGCCCGGATGTGGCAGTAATCAACAACGCGCAGCGCGCTCATCTTGGATTGCTCGGTACCATTGAGGCTGTGGCGCACGCAAAAGGCGAGATCTTTGCAGGGTTGCGCCCTGATGGCGTCGCGATCATCAATGCCGATGATCCCCTTGCCTACGTTTGGCGCGAATTGACCGGCAGCCGTAAACGCGTCGAGTTTGCGTTGTCGCAGCCAGCATCCGTTTCGGCGCGGTTTAGCTTGACCGCGTTCGGAAGTCACGTCGATTTTCAAACGCCCCTCGGAGAACTCTCGACACAACTGCAAGTGCCAGGCATCCACAACGTGCGCAATGCGCTGGCCGCCTGCACCGTCGCGCTTGCGTTCAAAGTAAACCCCGTCAGCATTAGCGCCGGCTTACGTGCATTTTCCGGCGTCAAGGGACGCATGCAGCGCAAAAGCGGCTTAAACGGCGCGATTTTGATCGACGACACCTACAATGCGAATCCCGATTCGGCGCTGGCCGCACTCGACGTGCTGGCGCAATTCCAAGGAACGAAAATTTTCGTGATTGGCGATATGGGCGAGGTCGGGCCAGACGGCAATGCAATGCATGCCGCGATTGGGCAATACGCGCAGGAACACGGTATCGATCGATTGTTTAGCTTAGGTGAATTGTCTCATCAAGCGGCAGCGAAATTCGGCAACGGCTCGGCGCTTTATGTTCGGGCCGAGGATTTAATTGAAAATCTAAGACCCTTGCTGAAGGCACAGGTCACCGTTTTGATTAAAGGTTCGCGTTTCATGCATATGGAGCGTGTGGTTAATGCGCTCGTCGCGGAGACGGCACTAGCCTAACCATGTTACATGCCCTTGCACAGTATCTCGCTCAAGACGTTCGCGCCTTTCACGTCTTTAACTACATCACGCTGCGGGCGGTATTGGCGAGCATGACCGCATTGGCAATATCGTTTTTTGTGGGCCCCACCATGATCCGCAAATTGACCGCTTACAAAATTGGTCAATCGGTACGCGATGATGGACCGCAAACCCATTTGATCAAAGCGGGCACACCGACCATGGGCGGCGCGCTGATTTTGGTCGCGATCGCCGTCACTACATTACTCTGGGCAGATCTGCAAAATCATTACGTCTGGATTGTTATGTTTACGACGCTCGGCTTTGGAGTCGTCGGTTGGATTGATGACTTCCGCAAAGTCGTCCATCGCAACCCAAAGGGGTTATCGGCGAAAGCAAAATTTTTCGGACAGTCAATTGTCGCCATCATTGCGGCAACCTATCTTGCCTATAGCGCGAAGTTGCCGGTGCAAACCGAACTCATCGTGCCATTTTTTAAGACCATTGCTATTCCCCTTGGCGCAATCGGGTTCATTTTTCTGGCGTACTTCGTCATCGTCGGCACCAGTAATGCGGTCAACCTAACGGATGGTTTGGATGGCCTGGCAATTATGCCGACGGTGATGATTTGCGGTGCCTTAGCAATCTTTGCGTACGTTGCCGGGAATGCCGTATTTGCTCGGTATTTGGGCCTTCCACATATACAAGGGGCGGGCGAATTATCGGTATTCTGTGCCGCGATCGCCGGTGCCGGGCTGGGCTTTTTATGGTTCAACGCCTATCCGGCAGAAGTGTTTATGGGCGATGTCGGCGCGTTGGCGTTGGGCGCGGCATTGGGTGTAATAGCCGTCATCGTCCGCCAAGAAATTGTGTTGTTCATCATGGGTGGCGTGTTTGTTGTCGAGACGCTGTCAGTGATGATTCAGGTCACCTATTTTCGCTATACCAAGCGGCGCTATGGCGCCGGCAAGCGGATTTTCTTAATGGCGCCTTTGCACCACCATTTCGAACAAAAGGGATGGAAGGAAAATCAAGTTGTCGTGCGATTTTGGATCATTACGATGATGCTCGTGTTGTTCGGTTTATCAACGTTGAAGCTGCGTTGACACGATGAATCTCGCGATCGCTAATAAACGTTGGTTAGTGCTAGGTCTTGGCGATACGGGATTGTCGCTGACGCGCTGGCTGTTGCGCTGCGGCGCAAAGGTGCGTGTCGCCGATACCCGCGACAATCCGCCCCACGCCGCCAAGCTTAAGCGAAATTTTTCCGGAGTCGATCTGGTCACGGGACCGTATCAGCCGAGCACGTTTTCCGAAATTGACGCGATTGCCATTAGCCCCGGCGTATCGTTGCGCGAGACACTAGTGGCTGCCGCAGTGGCTAAGGGTCTTCCAGTGGTTGGGGACGTCGAACTTTTCGGTCACGCACTCGCGACGGAGTCTAATCGACCCAAAGTGATTGGCATCACGGGTTCAAATGGGAAATCTACCGTCACAACGATGGTAGGCGAGATGTGTAAAGCATCCGGACTGAACACCGTCGTCGCTGGAAATATTGGACTACCGGTATTGGATGCGCTGCTGGAGGCGCAGGATGCAAACGCAGCGGCCAAACCACAATGTTTTGTGTTGGAGTTGTCGAGTTTCCAGTTGGAAACGACATCGAATCTTGCGCTGGATGCGGCGACGGTATTGAACGTCACTGAGGATCATTTCGATCGCTATGACGATATGGCCCATTACGCCGCCGCTAAGGCGCGCATTTTCAACCACTGCCGCCATCAAGTACTCAATCGCGACGATCGCCACAGCATGGCAATGAGAATGACCGGCAACGGGGCTTCATATTTTTCCCGCGCGGCGCCGTTAGGCCCGGAACATTTTGGATTAAGTTCGGTCCGGGGTGAAAGCTGGTTAGCCCATGATCAGATGCCGCTGATGGCGGTTGCGGACCTTCCTCTCGCGGGTGGCCATAATGTTGCGAATGCGCTCGCAGCGCTTGCGCTCGTGCGCGCAATGGATCTTCCTTATGCGCCGGTGATTGAGGCGCTGCGCCGTTTTCGTGGTTTGCCGCATCGCGTGGAAAAGGTGATGGACATTGGCACCGTCGGATTCTACGACGACTCGAAAGGCACCAATGTTGGGGCGACGGTCGCCGCCTTGAATGGCATGAAAGAGAAAGTTGTGCTGATCGCCGGTGGCGATGGCAAAGGTCAAGACTTCTCACCATTAAATAATGCCGTGGCTAAACATAGCCGCGCCGTGGTGCTGATAGGTCGTGACGCGAAACTAATCGAAGCTGCGATTGCAACGAGTGGTGTTGCGCTTTTACATGCAAAAAATATGGAAGAGGCAGTGAAATTGTCATGGCAGGTCAGTGAACCGGGTGATCGCGTATTGCTTTCGCCCGCTTGCGCTAGTTTCGATATGTACAATAACTACGCACACCGTGCGCAAGTGTTTATCGACGCCGTTCGCGCTCTGGCTGCCGCGCAACGCTCAGTCAGTAACGGAGCGGTCTGAGATGTTCTATACCGCCACCCGCCCACAACGTCCCGACTACGATCCCTCGTTGGTATGGACGACGTTAATGTTGTTGGCGTTAGGTTTGGTGATGGTGTATTCCGCGTCGATCGTCAGTGCGGAAGGCGGTCGCTATACCGGTTATCGAAGCACCTATTACTTGTGGCGCCATGGCCTTTATGTCGCGATTGGCATGGGCGCGGCCATTGCGGCTTTTCAAGTGCCATTGCGGCTCTGGCAACAAATCGCACCCTATGCTTTTCTCGGCGGCGTTGTGCTTTTGTTATTGGTTTTGATTCCCGGGATTGGCCGCGACGTCAATGGTAGCCGACGCTGGATTGGTTTGGGCATCATGAACTTGCAGCCCTCCGAGTTGGTGAAGTTTTTCGCCGTGCTCTATGCCGCCGACTATACGGTCCGCAAAGCAGCGTTCATGGACAGCTTCAAAAAAGGTTTTTCGCCGATGTTAGGCGTGATGCTCCTTACCGGTGGGTTGCTGTTGCTTGAGCCGGATTTTGGAGCATTCGTTGTGATCGTGACAATCGCCATGGGAATTCTATTCTTAGGCGGCATGAATTGGCGCTTGTTCGCTGGACTAATCGTTATGTCCACCATCGGCTTTGTGCTGTTGGTTTTGATGTCGCCTTACCGAATGCAGCGGGTGTTGGGTTTCATGGATCCGTGGGCGGACCCGTTTGGCAAAGGTTATCAACTCAGTCACGCATTGATCGCGTTCGGACGCGGCGAATGGTTTGGCGTGGGGCTTGGCGCCAGCGTCGAAAAATTGATGTATTTGCCGGAAGCGCACACGGATTTTCTGCTGGCTGTGATCGCAGAAGAAATGGGTTTCGTCGGCGTGTGCGTGGTGTTGGCTATGTTTGTTTTTATCGTTTATCGCGCGTTCCGAATTGGCCAGCAATCGGCGTCGTTAGAACGTTATTTCTCTGCGCTCGTTGCTCAAGGAATCGGCTTGTGGCTAGCGATGCAGGCAGCGACCAATATCGGCGTCAACATGGGCGTGTTGCCAACTAAAGGACTGACCTTACCGTTGCTGAGTTTTGGCGGCAGCGGCATTGTGACCAATTGCATCGCGCTTGGCGTGTTGGTTCGCATTGATTGGGAGAACCGGCAATTGATGAAGGGCATTACGTTTTGACTTCGACCATTCTGATTATGGCGGGCGGGACAGGCGGGCATATTTTCCCTGCCCTAGCCGTGGCCGATCGCCTGCAATTGGAGGGTTGGCGCGTTGTTTGGTTGGGCGCCCGCAATGGTATGGAAGCTACGGTCGTGCCGAAACGCGGTTACGCGATGGAGTTCATTGCATTCTCCGGCGTCCGCGGCAAAGGCTTGTTGCGCATGCTGACGCTACCGTTCACATTGCTGCGCGCGTTCTGGCAAGCGTCGCGCATCATCCGAAGAATTAGGCCAGATGTGGTCCTCGGCGTCGGCGGCTACGTGACCTTTCCCGGCGGGATGATGGCGTCCCTACTGAATCGCCCGCTGGCAATCCATGAACAAAATTCCGTCGCAGGTTTAAGTAATCGCGCGCTATCCGTCGTTGCCGATCGCGTTCTGAGTGGTTTTCCGCGGGCATTTGCGGAAAAAATTGGTAGTCCCATTGCGAAACTATTGCGACCAAATGTGGCGATCGAATGGACAGGAAATCCGGTGCGTCGCGATATTGTCAGCTTACCCCGCCCGGCGCAGCGCCTTACGCAACATAGCGGTAACCTTAACGTCTTGGTGATAGGCGGTAGTTTGGGCGCGCAAATCTTGAATGACGTTGTGCCTAAAGCGTTGAGTCTGATGGATGCTGCGCAGCGTCCGCGCGTTGTTCACCAAGCCGGCGTCAAGCACATCGAAACGTTGCAAGCCGCTTACCATGCGGCTAAGGTCCAAGCTGATACCCGTCCGTTTATCGATGACATGGCCACGGCCTATAGCAATTGTGATTTGCTGATTTGTCGTGCCGGCGCGTTAACGATTGCGGAAATCTGTGCGGTCGGAATCGCCAGTATTCTGGTGCCGTTTCCTCATGCAGTCGACGATCATCAAACCGGCAACGCGCGTTTTTTAAGCGACGTTGGCGCAGCCGTGCTAATACCACAACAGGAGCTAACGCCGGCTCGCTTGGCCGATCAAATCAAACGTTTCACCCGCGAACAACTGGTGCAAATGGCGGCGAAGGCACAGCAGTTGGCCAAGCCCGATGCGACGGATCGAGTTGCTCAAGTTTGTATGGAATTGGCTCATGCAGCATAGAGTCAAAAAAGTTCATTTTGTCGGAATCGGCGGCGCCGGAATGAGCGGCATCGCCGAAGTCATGCTGACGCAAGGCTTTCAAGTGAGCGGCTCGGACTTAGGCAGTAACGCCGCGACGCGCCGGCTCGAGTCCCTCGGCGCGCGTGTAGTTCAGGGCCACGCGGCGAGTAATTCGCAAGATGCGGACGTCGTTGTGGTATCGACCGCCGTGAAGAACGACAATCCGGAAGTGATCGCGGCGCGCGCGAATCATATCCCCGTGGTGCCGCGCGCGATGATGCTGGCCGAACTCATGCGTTTGAAGCAGGGCATCGCAGTCGCCGGGACGCACGGTAAAACCACCACCACCAGCCTAATCGCGAGCATTCTAGCCGAAGCGAACATGGATCCGACCTTCGTAATCGGCGGCCGCTTAGAGGCCGCGGGCGCTAATGCGCGCCTCGGTCGAGGCGAGTTTATCGTGGTCGAAGCGGATGAATCCGATGCGTCGTTTTTATATCTGCAGCCGGTACTGGCAGTCATAACCAATATCGATGCCGATCATATGGAAACCTACGGCCACGATTTCGAAAAACTAAAAACAGCGTTCGTTGATTTTGTTGAACACCTACCCTTTTACGGTCTTGCGGTGTTGTGCGCTGACGATACCCACGTGAACGCAATTATTCCCCGGATCAGCAAGCCGATGATGACCTACGGCACGTCGGATCAAGCAATGATTCGCGCGACGGCTATTCGTGCCGATCAGGGCCGCATGCATTTCAACGTTTTGATCAGTGATCCGCGCCTCAAGGCGACTACGGAAAAATTCTCGGTCACACTGAACTTGCCCGGTACCCATAACGTGCTGAATGCGCTCGCGGCGATTGCGGTCGCACTTGAAGTTGGCGTGACCAGTGACGCGATCGTCAAAGCGTTAGCCGAGTTTAAGGGCGTTGGGCGGCGCTTCCAACACTTCGGTGATATTCCGTTGTCGAATGGGGGCTCATTTTTATTGGTCGACGACTATGGACACCATCCGGTTGAGATGGCCGCGACCATCGCCGCTGTGCGCGGGGCCTACCCGGAGAAGCGCATGGTGCTTGCCTTCCAGCCCCATCGCTATTCGCGCACGCGGGACGTTTTTGAAGACTTTGTGAAAGTGTTGTCGACCACCGATGCACTGTTGCTAACGGAAGTTTATGCGGCGGGCGAAGCGCCGATCGTTGCCGCCGACGGTCGTTCACTGGCACGCGCCGTGCGCTTAGCAGGAAAAGTCGAGCCGTTATTTGTCGATCAAGTTCAAGAGTTGTCGCAGGCCATTATGAACATCGCACAATCTGGCGACATCGTCTTAACCATGGGCGCAGGTTCGATCAGCCAAGTGCCCGCACAACTAAAGGCGAAACCTTTGCAGGCGGCGCGGCAATGAGCGAAGTCAAACATCGCGCCGAAGAGATTTCTCTGCATGGCGAAATGCGCTATCAGGAGCCAATGCGTCGTCATACCAGTTGGCATGCGGGCGGCTACGCGCAGCGCGCCTACGTGCCGTTCGATCTAGCGGACTTGTCGCGATTTTTACGCGGTCATCCGGCGGGTGAAGCGATTACGATGATTGGCTTAGGAAGCAATGTGTTGATTCGCGATGGCGGCCTGCGCGGAACAACTGTGCTGCTGCACCGTGCGTTGAGTGAGACGCGACTCTCCGCCGCGCCCGATGGCGGCGGCGTTATTTACGCAGAAGCGGGTGTTGCGGCACCGAAGCTCGCAAAGTTTGCGGCACAAAACAGATTGGATGGTGCGGAATTTTTCGCGGGAATTCCCGGCACTATTGGCGGTGCTATCGCGATGAACGCGGGATGTTACGGCGCAGAAACCTGGGATTTCATCGTCTCGGTGACAACCGTCGATCGGCTTGGGCGTTTGCGCGAGCGCGGCCCGGAAGATTACGAGATTGGCTATCGCAGCGTCAAGCTCAATGCCAATGACGCAAGTAGCCCGGAGATTGAATCCGGCGACAGTCAAATGCTGGAATGGTTTGTCGCGGCGCATTTCGCGTTTCGTCCCGGCGAGACGTCAGCGTCGGAACGAAAAATTAAGGAACTGCTAGATCGCCGTTTGGCAACGCAACCGGTTGGTCAGCCGAATGCGGGTTCGGTTTTTCGAAATCCGAATGGCCATCACGCTGCGCGATTAATCGAATCTTGCGGATTGAAGGGGCTCACGATCGGCGGTGCGCAAGTATCGGCGAAACACGCAAATTTTATCGTGAACCTTGGTACCGCCAGCGCCGCCGATATTGAAAACTTAATCGAGAAAGTTCAGTCGGTCGTGAAGCAGCAACAGGGAATTGAGTTGGAGCGGGAAATTCGTATCATTGGTGAAAAGGTATGAGCAAGTGAGCCAATTCGGTAAAGTCGCAGTACTGTTGGGCGGCAAGTCCGCGGAACGAGAAGTTTCGTTGATGAGCGGTAAGGCCGTCCTCGAAGCGCTGCTTAGCTGTGGCGTCGAAGCCCATAGTTTTGATCCGGCACAGCGACCGCTTGAAGACTTGCTTCGCGAAAAATTTGCGCGGGTATTTATCGCGCTGCATGGTCGCTACGGTGAGGATGGTACGGTGCAGGGCGCGTTAGAGTTACTCAATATTCCCTATACGGGAAGTGGCGTGATGGCGTCCGCGTTGGCTATGGATAAATGGCGCACCAAATTGATTTGGCAAGCCGTTAACATTGCAACACCGCGTTTCGAAATGTTAACGGCGCAAAGCGATTTTTCCGCGATTGCTTCGAAGCTTGGTCTGCCGTTGATCGTCAAGCCGTCGCGCGAAGGCTCAACGATTGGACTAACTAAAGTGATCGACGCCAATCAGCTTAAGTCGGCCTACGATCTCGCCGCGAAACACGATCCGATGGTGTTGGCTGAGCAATTCATTTCCGGCTTGGAACTCACGGCATCGATTTTGGGCGATACGCCTTTGCCGCTGATTCGCATCGCGGCAGCAAGTGGGCTGTACGATTACCACGCGAAATACTTCGCCGACGATACACAATATTTTTGTCCCAGCGGCTTGCCGAAAGCGCAAGAGCAGGTGCTGCAAGCGCTTGCATTGCGCGCGTTCAACATTGTCGGTTGCAGCGGCTGGGGTCGAGTGGACATCATGTTGGATGCGAGTGGCGCACCTCATTTGCTGGAAGTAAATACCTCCCCCGGTATGACTAGCCACAGCTTGGTGCCGATGGCTGCAAAAGCGCATGGGTTAGATTTCCCAGAATTGGTTCTACGCATTCTGGAATCGGCGCATGTCGGATAAGCGCCGTGAACGACAGAAGCCCGCGCCAGGATTGGTTCCTGGCGTTAACTATGGCCGCGGCAGCATGGGGCAGTCGAATGGGCGCAGCGAATCGATTCCGATTGCTGCATGGTTCGGCGTTTCGCGCATGAATGGATTGGCCAATTGGTTATTCGTCCTTTCTGCGTTGCTTGTGTTGTACGCGGCATTTCAATGGATCAGTCGCAGTACGATTTTCGGCCTTCGCCACGTTGTCGTGAGTACGCCGCTCAAGCAAGTTGATCAAGCCGTATTTAGCGGCGCGATGCGCTCGCTGCGCGGCGATATGTTTAGCGTAAATCTGGACGATGCCCGTGCCAGTGTTGCCAAGCTTTCGTGGGTGCGGCACGTTGATGTGCGGCGCGCCTTTCCCGATCGGCTATTTGTCGAAATCGAAGAACATGAGCCGCTCGGAAGCTGGGGTGAGGAGACGCTGATCAACACGTTTGGAGAGGTGTTCGAAGCAGAGTATCGCGGCACATTGCCACGTTTTACCGGGCCGCTTGGAAGCGAGCGTGAGGTCGTTGATTTTTATAAACGCTGCAAATCTGCCTTGGCAGTGTTGGGTCTGGCACCCGTGGCCGTTAGTTTGTCGCCGCGCCGTGCATGGCGTGTGCATTTAGACAACGGATTGGTCTTGGAGCTAGGGCGCGACCAAATTGACGATCGGCTCGCGGTATTTGCTCGAGCCTATCCAACCGCCCTTGCTCAACTGTCCGGCAGCGACGGCACGGTCGATTTGCGTTACGACGGTGGGTTCGTCCTGAAATCTGGGTTAGGTAAGGAATTAATGAAAAAAGATCGCGAGCAAGGCCACAAGGGATGATTAACAAAAACAGGGAGTACAAAAACTTAATCGTCGGCCTGGATATTGGTACATCCAAGATTGTTGCGATTGTGGCTGAGGTTACGCCGGAAGGCCGGCTCGAAATAATCGGCATGGGCAGCCATCCGTCGCGCGGACTTAAGAAGGGCGTCGTGGTCAATATCGAGACGACGGTGAACGCGATTCAACGCGCATTGGAAGAAGCCGAGCTGATGGCAGATTGCAAGATTCGCGAAGTGATCACGGGCATCGCCGGTAGTCACATCAAGAGTTTCAATTCCCACGGCATGGTAGCGATCAAAGATAAAGAAGTTGCGCAAGCCGACGTCGATCGCGTGATCGAGACGGCACGCGCCGTTTCGATTCCCATGGATCAGCAGATTTTGCATATCTTGACGCAGGAATTCGTGATCGACGGCCAAGAAGACGTGCGCGAGCCACTTGGTATGGCCGGGGTTCGCCTCGAGGTGAAGGTTCATATTGTGACCGGCGCCGTCAGCGCCGGGCAAAACATTATGAAGTGCGTACGGCGCTGTGGCTTAGAGGTGCGCGATTTAATTCTGCAGCCGTTGGCGTCGGCGATGGCGGTGTTGTCCGACGATGAAAAAGATCTCGGCGTCTGCTTAGTCGATATCGGTGGCGGTACCACTGATATCGCCGTATTCACCGAAGGCGCGATTCGTCATACGGCTGTCATTCCCATCGCTGGCGATCAAATCACCAACGACATCGCCATGGCGCTACGCACGCCAACGAAAGACGCGGAAGACATCAAGGTTGCGCACGGTTGCGCGCTACGCCAATTGGCCAGCACGGAAGAAAGCGTTGAAGTGCCGGGCGTCGGCGAGCGCAGTGCGCGGCAATTGTCGCGGCAAACCTTGGCGGAAGTGATCGAGCCGCGTGTGGAAGAACTCTATTCGTTGGTGCAAGCAGAACTGCGCCGCAGTGGATTTGAAGAATTGATGTCGTCAGGGATAGTGCTAACAGGTGGCTCGGCAATCATGCAAGGAATGGTGGAGTTGGGCGAAGAAGTATTTCATATGCCGGTACGTTTGGGGATTCCCAACTATGCCGGCGGACTGGCCGAAGTGGTAAAGAGTCCGCGCTATTCGACTGGTGTTGGTTTGCTATTGGCTGGTCACGAGCAGCACAAGCGCAATCAAATAATCAGGTTATCGACGAGTTCGTTCCAGCAGATTCTGGAGCGTATGAGGAATTGGTTTAAAGGCAATTTTTGAGTATCGCATTTAGTTAACTTACGGAGGACGTAGATATGTTCGAAATTATTGAGAATCAGATGCAAGACGCAACGATCAAAGTGATTGGCGTCGGCGGCTGTGGCGGTAACGCGGTGGACCACATGATCAATAACGGTGTGTCAGGTGTTGAATTTATTTGCGCTAACACCGATGCGCAAGCGTTGAAACGCAGCCAAGTAAAAAACGTTATTCAGCTTGGCGGCGGTTTGACTAAAGGCTTGGGTGCCGGTGCGAATCCCGAGGTCGGCAAGCAAGCAGCAGAGGAAGATCGCGAACGGATTAGCGAAGCCATCAGTGGTGCGGACATGCTATTTATTACGGCCGGCATGGGCGGTGGAACCGGGACGGGTGCGGCGCCGGTCGTTGCGCAAATCGCGAAAGAACTAGGCATTCTGACGGTTGCTGTTGTTACCAAACCCTTCGCATTCGAAGGCAAACGCATGCGCGTTGCGCAAGCGGGTATCGAAGCGCTGTCGCAGTACGTCGATTCGCTGATCATCATTCCGAACGACAAGTTGATGGAAGTGCTGGGCGAAGACGTTGGCTATCTTGATGCATACAAAGCAGCCAATGATGTTCTTCGCGGCGCGGTTGCCGGTATTGCCGAAGTGATCAATTGCCCTGGCTTAGTCAATGTTGACTTCGCCGACGTCAAAACCGTGATGTCGGAAATGGGTGTGGCGATGATGGGTTCGGCGCAAGCCGCCGGCATCGATCGCGCGCGCATGGCCGCAGAACAAGCGGTCGCCAGCCCGTTACTGGAAGATGTCAATCTTTCCGGCGCGCGCGGCGTGTTGGTGAACATTACCGCCGGGCAAACCATGAAGCTAAAAGAAGTTCATGAGGTGATGAATACCATTCGTGGATTTACCGCTGACGACGCGACCGTAATTTTCGGTAGCGTGATCGATCACGACATGGGCGACAATCTGCGCGTTACCATAGTTGCTACCGGCCTCGGCGGCGTACTGGCACGAAGCCAAGCCAAACCATTTGCGGTGGTTAAAAACGGCACCGACAATTCTGCGATGGAAGTAGACTACGAAGCCTTAGCCGCTCCGGCAGTGATGCGCCGTCGTCGCGATAGCACCGTCGAAGCATTGAAACAATCGGGTGTTGAGTTACTCGATATTCCGGCCTTTTTGCGCAAGCAAGCGGATTAGCCGGTTGAAAATGAGGTTGCTTTGGATGAAGGCCGGGTTTGAATTTAGAGCGCTTGTGTCTTTGCCTGAGGAGAGTGGATTGTGCTATTATTATCAGCTATTTACGCAATCTTTTTGCGTAACAAGAGAATATGATTAAACAACGCACGATTAAAACAGTTATCCATGCGACTGGCGTGGGGCTTCACTCTGGCCAAAAGGTCTATATGACTTTGCGGCCCGCGCCGGTTAACTCAGGCATCGTATTCATCCGTAGCGACTTAAAACAGCCGAACACCATTCGCGCCGAAGCGCTTCGCGTCGGCGATACACGTCTTTCGACTTGCTTGGAAGAAGGCGGCGTGCGCGTTGCGACTATCGAGCATTTGATGTCGGCGATTTCCGGTTTGGGTATCGACAATTTATTCGTCGATCTGACCTCGGCTGAGGTGCCGATCATGGACGGCAGTGCCGGGCCGTTCGTTTTTTTGTTACAGAGCGCGGGTATCGAGGTACAAAAAGCACCCAAAAAATATATTCGCATCAATAAATCGATCAAAGTTAGCGACGGCGATAAGTGGGCACGATTTGAGCCTTTCAATGGCTTTAAACTGACCTATACGATCGCGTTCGATCATCCGGTGTTCGACGATGACAACTCCAGCGTGACGATTAATTTTGCCGACACGTCCTACGCGAAAGAAGTCAGTCGTGCGCGTACGTTCGGATTTATGCAAGACGTCGAAACGCTTCGCTCGATGGGCTTAGCGCAAGGCGGATCGTTAGACAATGCCATCGTGATGGACGAATATCGCGTTCTTAATGAAGACGGCCTGCGCTACAAAGATGAATTCGTGCGGCATAAAATTCTCGATGCCATTGGCGATTTGTATTTGCTGGGCCACCCGATAATTGGCGCATTTCACGGATTTAAGGCCGGTCATGCATTACACAATCGATTGTTGCGCGAACTCATTCAAGACCAAGCCGCGTGGGAGTTTGCGACGTTCGACTCGTTGGATGCCGTGCCGCAGGGTTTCTTTGGCCTGGTTGCCGAGCCCGCGTAAGTTCTAGTCAACATGGCGACATGGTTTTCTTTCGCCTAATTGTCATCGTATTACTCGCGGCCCTTGGCATTTGCGTTGGGCTCTACGTGTTCACGCGAGATCGTCGCTATCTTGGTTATGCCAGCCAAATTATCAAAATCGGGTTGATCGTTGTGTTAGTTGTGCTCGGGCTTTTCGCGATCGAGCGCGTCATCTAATCAGCATCCCAAATTCGGCGCCGACCTTGGCGCTGCAATAGCGTCGCGACTTCGTCCTTGAGTGGTGATTCGGGCAAATCCGCAGCCAGTTTTTGCAAACTCTGAAGCGCAACCGCACTCATGGCCGGTTTGTCTTTGCGCGATGAAGGCATCACTTTCCCAGAGTTATCCAACAATACAGTCACCTTCACACTGACCGGTTGGCGCAAAATTCGCGAGATTTTTTCTTCCAAGTCCGGTACCACTTGTTTTAGCTTAGCTGCTGCCGCGCCATTCTTGGCGACGATCGTTAATGTCCTATCGCGAAACGATCCAACCTGACCTAATTTAGCGAACACGGCCGGGATCGATTCCTGGAAAATTTTTTGCATGTAGCCCAATTCCGAAAGCTGCTGGAACAGTGGCTGTAGGGCGGGTTCTGCTTGAATGAAGGTTGCGAACGTTCGGGCGGACATTTAACGAAGAACAAGAATGCAGTGACACGCATTATTCGCTTTGTCGGTCGCCGCTGCAAGCTCGTTGGATTTTATTATGGATAACTATAACTGTCGGGTGCATTCCTTACAGCAAGAACTAAACCTCAATCGGATCAACATCGATCGACCAGCGCACTTTGCGTTCTTGCTGCACGCTTAATTTTGCCGACCAATCACTTAAAAAATTTTGTAATTGCGTACGGCTTTCCGACTGCACGACGATTTGGTATCGAGTCTTGCCGGCAATGCGCTGAATGTTCGCTTCGACGGGTTGATACACGGTGACACTCGAACCTAATTTGTCCCCGATATGTTTTGCGCGCTTGGAAAAATCCACAACAGCATCGGCTTGTACCGCATCTATTCGCAGTAGTGCTTGGTAGACAAATGGCGGAAACACAGCGATGCGGCGCTCGTCGAGCAAGATTTGCGCGTAGCCAGAAAAATCTTGTTTGACGGCGGCATGGAATAACGGGTGCGCAGGAAATTCGGTTTGGATTAACACATCGCCGGTATGCTCGGCGCGCCCGGCGCGGCCGGCGACTTGCATGACCATCGCGAAGGTGCGCTCGCTGGCGCGGTAGTCG
This sequence comes from uncultured Pseudomonadota bacterium, assembly GCA_963840785.1. Taxonomy (GTDB): domain Bacteria; phylum Pseudomonadota; class Gammaproteobacteria; order Burkholderiales; family JALYOK01; genus JALYOK01. Next base: position 69,194 of record CAWJAF010000001.1, read on the forward strand.
GTGCTGTAGAGACCGCTGTCGACGTTGATCATGCCGACTAACGTGAGCTTCGGAAAATCATGGCCTTTTGCGAGCATTTGCGTGCCGACTAAAATGTCCGCTCCGCCGTTGGCGATCGTTGCGAGGTGTTGTTGCCAGGCGTCTTTATTTTTTACGCTATCGCGATCAAGACGCAGGATTCGCGCCTCGGGAAAGTGTTGCGTCAACACGGTTTCGATGCGCTGCGTGCCTTCGCCGACAGGGCGCAGGTCGACGTTACCGCATTGCGGGCAATGCTCCGGCGCGGCTTCGACGTGGCCGCACAAGTGACAACGCAGTGGCCGTTTCTTCAGATGAAAAACCAAGCGGGTCGAGCAGCGCGGGCAGCCTGCCATCCAGCCGCAACTACGGCAATGAATCACCGGCGCATAGCCGCGGCGGTTGATGAAAATGAGGCTTTGCTCGCCGCGCTCTAAGCGCGTCGCGATGGCCTTTCGTAGTGGCTCAGTCAATCCATCTTGCGCTTTGTTGACGCGGGTATCGATCAATCTTACGTTAGCGAGCGTGGCTTGCTCATGGGCACGCCGATTTAGCGTCAACATTTGATAGTGGCCGCGCTGCGCGTGAGCCCAGCTTTCCAGCGAGGGCGTAGCCGAGCCAAGCACGATGGGAATACTCAAAGCGTTTGCACGATAGACCGCGAGGTCACGTGCCGAATAGCGCAAGCCTTCTTGTTGTTTGAACGAAGCATCGTGCTCTTCGTCGACGACGATTAGGCCGAGCTTAGGCATCGGCGTGAATACCGCGAGGCGGGTGCCGAGCACGATGCGCGCCTTGCCTTCCGCTGCCGCACGCCAGGCGGCGTATCGCGCGTTCTCACCTAGCGCGCTATGCAAACTGACTTGCGAGACCTGCGGAAAGCGCGCGCGAAAACGCGCTTCCAATTGCGGTGTCAGGCTGATCTCCGGCACCAGAATCAGCGCCTGGCCGCCGCGCGCCAGAACCTGCGCGACCACTTGCAAATACACCTCGGTTTTGCCACTGCCGGTAATGCCGTGCAGCAAAAAACAGCAGAACTCGTGCAGCGCCGCTGTGATTTTTTCCACGGTATGGCGCTGCTCGCCATTCAACGTTAAATTGAAGCTGGTTGCAATTGGCGACGATGGTTCCAGAGCCGAGGCTTCAACCCAGCCGCGTTCCAGCCATTCTCGCAAGCATCGCGGCGCCGTGCTGCTCATGGCGCGGAGTTGTTCAAATGGAACCGCTTGTGATTGCCCCAAGGCCTCGAGCAATTTTTGTTGCGCAACCGCGCGCTTAGGGATCGATATCGGAGCTTGCTCGGCACCCAACGCGGTTAGGCGAAACTGTTGTGGCCCAGTACGTGGAGTAGGCGCTTTGATCTGTTTATAGGCGGGCGGCAAGGCGCTAAAAAGCGTCTGCCCAATCGGATGGTGATAATAATCCGCAGTAAATTTTAGTAGCGCCAAGACGCCAGCGCCGAGAGCTGGGCAATCTTGGTCAAGGCTAATAATGGACTTAATCTGTTGCGGTTTCAGATCGGTGGTTTGCGTTAGCCCGACAATTACGCCGACGCGTTTGGCCTTGCCAAACGGGACAATCACACGCCGGCCGATGTGCGCCAATTCTAGCGTTGGCGCGAAGTAGTCAAACACTATCGCCAGAGGCAAATCCAGGACGACTTGCGCGAAAGTCATCTTGCGTTGTAAAAATTATTCATGGATTTTTTTATAACTAGTTACGCGCTCAACTTAAAGTAAAAAATTAAAAATTGGGTCAATCTGCATTGAGTCGAGGGGGAAACTTTTACCACCCACAATTTCTGTGGATAACTCTGTACATAACCTTCTCAGGGCGCCCCAAGAACCCTTTAAAACCGTGACTTAGGCTAGTCTGCCCAAAAATAAGGCAAAATGAAAATACAATAAATTCAATGTGTTATGAAAGTGCTGTGGATTGCTCGACGGTTAAGTTACATTCTTGACACAATCATGACGTTTGTGCATAAGCACGCACCTCGACCCCTTCGAATCGCTAGTGATATGGTGCGCTCAGCTCATGTACCGCTGCGACCAGCGCCGCAACTCGATCCGGCGAGGTATGCTGTGAAATCCCGTGCCCCAGGTTGAATACGTGGCCATTGCCCTTGCCAAATGCGGCGAGCGCCCTGGCGGCTTGTCCGCGCACTTGTTGCGGCGCAGCAAATAGACCCATCGGATCGATGTTTCCCTGCAGCGCGACGCGATCGCCGACGCGTTTTCGCGCGGCCGTGAGATCCTGCGTCCAATCCAATCCAAGCCCGTCGCAGCCGGTCGCAGCCATGCTTTCCAGCCACAAGCCGCCGCCTTTGGTGAACAATATCAGAGGTACGTCTTTCGTTGCCTCGTCGCTCTTTAAAGCGCTGACGATCTGCTGCATGTAGGGCAGAGAAAACTCATGGTAGGCGCTGTGGGCCAAGCTGCCGCCCCAAGTATCGAAGATCATTAACGCCTGTGCGCCCGCGCTCACTTGCGCCTTGAGATAGGCAGTAACTGATTTTGCGTTAATCTCTAGAATATGCTTTAGCAAATCGGGGCGATCGTAAAGCATGGTTTTTATCAAGCGAAAATCGTCTGAACCACCGCCCTCGATCATGTAACACGCCAGCGTATAAGGGCTGCCGGAAAACCCGATTAGCGGCACGCGACCGTCCAGCGCCGAGATGGTCATGCGAATCGCGTCGGTCACGTAGCCTAATTTTTCTTCCATGTTTGGTACGCGCAAAGCCTTGATCGCGGCTTCGTCGCGCAGTGGCCGCTCAAATTTAGGACCCTCGCCTTCGGCAAAATAAAGGCCCAAACCCATCGCGTCAGGAATCGTCAAAATGTCGGAAAAAATAATCGCTGCGTCAAGTGGAAAACGTTGCAGCGGCTGCAGCGTGACTTCTGTCGCCCATTCCGGCGTTTTGCACAGATTTAGGAAATTGCCAGCGCGCTTACGTGTCGCGTTATATTCCGGCAGGTAGCGCCCTGCTTGGCGCATGATCCAGATTGGCGTGTAAGGCGTGGGTTCGCGGCGCAGTGCGCGCAGAAAGTTGTCGTTTTTAAGTTCAATCATCAAGCAATTTTAACCCAGTGGCATCGCCACGAGGCAGATGCAATGCGCTTGCGCAACAATGCATCGCCGCGAGCCCGTATCCACGGGCATCTTCAGGCATTGCGCCCAATTACGGATGCGGTCCCCACGGCGCTGCCGTCAGTAACTTCACTTCTTGAGTCATTACCAACGCGCGAAACTTCACCGCGAAACCTTCGATAAAATCCTTGTTCGCAAATAGCGCGGCCCAATGCTCGCGCCGCGCGGTATCGTTGGCGAACTTCCACATGTGAACGAGCTGATTAATCGTTCCCGTGTCGCCTTGAAAATAGCCGACTAGATTTTTATCGAAGCCGCCTTTTTGCAACGCCGGAAAACCAAACTCTGTATAAAGTTTTACTGCTTCGCCCATCTTGCCAACGTAAAGTGTGTAAGTGCGTAATTCGTAAATTGCCATGATTCCCTCCGATAATTATATTTCGAATGAGCCTTGTCTCTCGCAGTAGCTATCATCCCATATTGGCCACGTCGTGTCGCGATTGTCAAAGCGAATTTGTCGTATTCGTAAGCCACTTTTGGCCGCAACGCTTTGGTAAATTTATGCTCGGGATGGTACACTGCACACTCAATTTACGGTCCCATTTTGCACCAGCCAGCCTTGTGCATTTTCACAAATTCTATGAAACCAAATTTACTTTCCGTTAAGAAGCTCCCGGTTCGAGAGCGGCTGATTTTCGCACTTGACCTGCCCGGCGCCGATGAGGCTAGAAAGTTGGTCGATGAGTTGGGCGATTCCGTCATTTTCTACAAGTTGGGACTCGAATTGTTCATGGCGGGCGGATATTTTGAGCTCGTGGATTGGATGATCGCACGCGGGAAAAAAGTATTCGTCGATCTTAAGTTTTTTGATGTCCCGGAAACCGTCAAATCGGCCGTGCGCCAGCTCGCAAAGCGCAACGTTTCGTTCGCAACGGTGCATGGAAATGACGCTATTCTCAAAGCTGCGGCGAGTGAGAAAGGCGACTTGAAAATTCTTGCCGTGACGGTGCTGACGAGTCTGGATCGTGCCGATCTTAACGCGCTGGGCTTTCAGTGCGACGTTGCGGAACTGGTTTTATCCAGAGCAAAACGAGCGCTTGAATTAGGATGCGATGGCGTGATCTCTTCGGGACTGGAAGCGGCACAATTACGCGCCGATTTGGGCGACAATTTTCTTGTTGTGACACCGGGAATTCGACCCGTTGACAACGATGTCATTGACGATCAAAAACGCATCGTCAGCGTTGAAACGGCGTTTCAAAGCGGTGCGGACTACATCGTAGTTGGTAGACCCATCAAAAATGCAACCGATCGCCGTGCGGCAGCGGAAGATATTCAAAATCGCATCGCTGCGATATTTTCATAAGTCGCGAGCATTGATCGTCACCGCAATGCGCCGCGGGGTGTAAGGATCATGTGCACCAACTACCGGCCCACCAGCCGTGAATTGATCGAAGAGTACTTTGGCGCCGAGCCGCCAGACTGCGAATTTCGCGACGAAGTCTATCCCGGCCATTTCGCGCCGATCATTCGCCTCGCATCGAAGAATGGAAAAATTACCGAGCAACGAGAATGTGTCCCGGCCGTATTCGGGCTGATACCCTATTGGTCCAAAGACGGTAAAAACTATCGCCACACCTACAACGCACGCAGCGAAACCGTGTTCGAAAAACCGTCATACCGAAGCCCCTGGCGCAAGCGACAATTCTGCATCGTGCCCATGGAAGCATTTTACGAACCGAACTACGCAACCGGAAAACCAGTGCGTTGGCGCATCGAGCGGCAAGACAAAAAGCCCTTTGGCGTCGCCGCGATTTACGATGCCTGGAAAAATTTGGACGGAGAAATTATTTCGTCGTTCAGCATGCTCACCGTGAACGCCGATGGGCATGCGCTGATGGGGCAGTTTCACCCGGCGAGGGATGAAAAACGGTCAGTTGTTGTGGTAGAAAAAGATTCGGTTGACGATTGGCTGGCCGCAACAACTGATCGAGCGGTGACTTATTTTTCGCCGATTCCGGCGAAAAAATTTGGTGCAGTTGATGCTCCGAAAATTTCAATAGCGGTTGGCCCAGGGCCACTGACCGGCGGATTGATTAGACAATGAAAGAATTTCAGTTACGCCGCAACCCGCACTCTTCAAGCACATCCCGCAACATTTGAATTCGGTCGGTTCCCCAAAATACTTCGTCGCGAAAAATGAAGCTGGGTACGCCGAAAACATTGCGCGCTTCGGCGTCGGTATTGATTTTCTGTGCTAGTTTTTCGCCATCATTCGTGAGAAATTCGTCGAAGCCCTTTAGCGGTGCGCCGGCTTTTTCCAGCGCGCGTTTTACGACCGATGCATCTTCAATATCAAACTCGCGATTCCAAAACGGCGGCAACACGTCATCGTGAAATTTGCGAAAAACGTTGTGACGTTGCGCCCACAACATGGCGATGTGCACGAGGGTTGGATCGTAAATTTTCACCGTGCCGCGAATAGTCAGGCCTTTGCGTTTGGCTAACCGCCGACAATCCAAGTAGAGATATTTGACCTTAGTCCAATCGCGCGGCGTGCGCTGCTCGAGCGTGCCGCCGTAAGCGCCGGTGAGATCGATGTAATAAGGAAACCACTCGAGCTCGATGTCGAAATCTTGCTCGAGTTGGTAGGCTTCGTCTTTCGCTAAATAGGAATACGGACTGCGGTAATCGATATAGAGCGAAACGGTTTCGGCCATTTCACTTTGCCGGTTCGGCTGCTGCGGCCGCAGCGAATTTGCATTCGGGGGGTACTTCTCCGTCGAGAATGCGGCGGCTGGTGGAATAACGTATGCCGCGAATCATAACGTCTTTGCCGGTGGTTTGATTGCGCGCCTTGCGAATGTATTTAATCGACTCGAAATCACCATCAAGAACATCGCCAACGGAGACAGCATTAGGCGTGAACACTGTGACTAAACCAAATTCGTCGGGTTTTTGCACGACCGCAAGTTCGCACTCACCGTTCACTGCGAGAACTGTCGCTGGGCCGGCTTGTGCTGCGGAAATTGCGAAAAGGCTTAGCCCGGCAAATGCCGTAAGTTGTAGTTTAATTTGACGCATGGATTGGGCTCCGAAAAGATTTGTTTAGAGTTTAAGGTCAGGCGCGCCGGGCTTTAGATCAGCCGTTTGTTCGCCTTTGTCGCCGGTCAGTTGCAACGACAGATTTTTAATATCCGGCAAATGTTCGAAAACCTTCACGCTCATTGCATCCGGCTTCGCGCCGCACTCGTAGCGATAGGTCGCTTGAATGTTGCCAAAATCGCCGGCACGCTTTACCGGTTTGCCTTCACGGTCAACGGCGAACGCGGAACCGTTGGCTAATTTGCAATCGCCCTTGCCGGGAAATACAAAAAGCTTTTCTCCTTCCTTCAAGCGCTTCAACACTTCTTCCGGCGGCAGGCCGGGCTTATCGGGATTCGCGACGGCCATCGGCAAACGCAAGCGCGCAGTGACGGCGTTAGCTTCCACATCGACGAGCAATTTGCCGTTTACGTATTCTGGCAAGGCTGATCCATCCGCAAATGCCAGGGTTGGAAACATCGCGACGATTGCGCCGATCTTACAAAAAGAAGCGAAGATGTTCTTTTGATTTGACATCTTTCCTTCTCAAAATTCAGTTAATTTTCATTCATATAATGACCTGATAGCCATTATCCATGCCGCCTGCGTTCAGGCATTCACTTAACGCGGCAAATCAGAATGCCCCATTAAAAATTCATCGACCGCACGTGCGCATTGCCGCCCTTCGCGAATCGCCCACACCACCAGCGACTGGCCGCGCCGCATGTCGCCGGCGGCAAAAACTTTGTTAACCGACGTCTTGTAGCAACCCTCACCATCGGTCGTTGCTTTCGCGTTATTGCGCGCATCTTTCTCCACGCCGAACGCTTCCAATACTTTTTGCACCGGGCTAACGAAACCCATCGCCAGCAACACCAAATCCGCTTTCATTTCAAATTCGCTGCCTGCGACTTCTTGCATTTTGCCGTCCTTCCACTCAACGCGGCAGGCGATGAGCTTGTTGACTTTGCCGTTCTCGCCTTCGAAACGCTTGGTCGCGACGGACCAATCGCGCTCGCAGCCTTCTTCGTGAGAGCTGGACGTGCGCAAACGCACCGGCCAGTACGGCCAAACCGGATTGACTTCAGGATCGGGCGGCGTCGGAAGTAATTCAAACTGAGCGATGGATTTCGCGCCGTGGCGATTCGATGTACCGACGCAATCGGAACCGGTGTCGCCACCGCCGATGACAACGACGTGTTTGTCGGTGGCGAATAACTCAGAAATATTTTTGTCGCCGGCGACGCGCTTATTTTGCAGCGGCAGAAAATCCATGGCGAAGAGAACGCCGCTTAACTCGCGGCCCGGCACGGGCAAATCGCGAGGTTGCTCCGCGCCGCCGGACAAAATCACCGCATCGAATTGATCGAGCACTTCTTTCGCCGGCACATTGCTGCCGATGAACTGATTGACCCGAAACTCAACGCCCTCGGCGCGCATTTGTTCAACGCGGCGATCGATCAGCCCTTTTTCCATTTTGAAATCGGGGATGCCATAGCGCAACAGGCCGCCGATGCGATCATTTTTTTCAAATAGCACAACCGAATGCCCGGCGCGCACAAGCTGTTGCGCAGCGGCCATTCCCGCAGGCCCGGAGCCCACGACTGCAACTTTTTTACCTGTCTTGTGCGTCGGCGGCAGCGGCGCGACCCAACCCTGTTCCCAGCCTTTGTCGATGATGGCGTGCTCGATCGACTTGATGCCGACCGGATCATCGTTAATGCGCAGCGTGCAAGCTTCTTCGCACGGCGCGGGGCAAACACGGCCGGTGAATTCGGGAAAGTTATTGGTGGAGTGCAGCGTATCCAGCGCGTTTTTCCAATCTTTGCGAAACACTAAATCATTCCAATCGGGAATGATGTTGTTCACCGGGCAACCGCTCATGCAAAACGGAATGCCGCAATCCATACAGCGCGCGCCTTGTGTGCTGACCTCGTCGTCGCTCAAATGCATGACGAATTCGCGGTAGTGTTTCTTACGCGCGATCGGCGCCTCGTAAGGTTCCGCGAGACGCTCGAATTCCATGAATCCTGTTACTTTACCCATACCTGCCTACACGATGAAAAGCCCCAGGACCAGCCTGGGGCTTAATGTTAAACCGGGAATTTACGCTGCTAGTTTATTATTTTTCGCTGCGAGTTCTGTGAGTGCGCGTTTGTATTCGATCGGGAAGACCTTCACAAATTTTCCGCGCCACGTATTCCAATCCGCAAGTATTTGCGTCGCGCGCTCGCTATGCGTTAAGCGGCCATGTTGCTCGATCATGGCTTTCAATTGCGCTTCGTCGGTTTCGCCGCGATGCCAGACCTCACGCGCGAGCTTGGCTTCTTGCTCGTGGCTCGATTGTACTGGCTCAACGGTGACCATGGCCGGATTAACACGCTGCTTAAACTTGCCGTCTTCGTCGATCACATAGGCAATGCCGCCGGACATGCCCGCCGCGAAGTTTCGGCCGGTGGCACCGAGCACAACCACTGTGCCACCGGTCATGTATTCGCAGCCGTGATCGCCAACGCCTTCGACGATCGCGGTTGCGCCAGAGTTACGCACGGCGAAGCGCTCGCCAGCAACGCCGCGGAAAAATGCGTCACCACAAATCGCGCCGTAGAGAACGGTGTTGCCGACAATGATGTTTTCCAGCGGATTGCCGCGAAATTTCGGACTCGGGCGAACAATTATCCGGCCACCGGAAAGCCCTTTGCCGACGTAATCGTTGGCATCGCCTTCCAATTCGAGGGTGATGCCTTTCGACAAAAACGCGCCGAAACTTTGCCCCGCCGTGCCTTTGAAATTGACGTGAATGGTTTCATCCGGCAAGCCGGTGTGTCCGTAACGGCGTGCGACTTCGTGCGATAACAATGTGCCGGCGGTGCGGTTAGCGTTGCTGACCGGCGAATTGATTACCACAGGCTGTTTCTTTTCCAATGCCGCTTGCGCTTGGGCGATCAGCTTGTGATCGAGGGCTTTTTCTAAACCGTGGTCTTGATTCTCGCGATGACGGCGCGCGACTTGCGCAGGCACGTCGGGCGAATGGAAAATGCGCGAGAAATCCAAACCCTTGGCTTTCCAATGCTCGATGCCTTTGCGCGTATCAAGTAACTCGCTGCGACCGATAAGTTCATCGAGTTTACGAACGCCCATCTGCGCCATGATTTCGCGCGCTTCTTCGGCAACAAAAAAGAAGAAGTTAACGACGTGTTCCGGCGAGCCTTGGAATTTTTTGCGCAGTTCGGGATCTTGCGTCGCCACGCCAACGGGACAGGTATTGAGATGGCATTTGCGCATCATTATGCAACCCGTGACCACTAGCGGCGCAGTGGCGAAACCGAATTCGTCCGCACCGAGAAGCGCCCCGATAATCACATCGCGCCCGGTTTTCATTTGGCCGTCGACCTGCACAGCGATGCGGCCGCGCAGATGGTTCAGCACCAAAGTTTGCTGCGTTTCGGCAAGACCCAATTCCCATGGTGTGCCGGCGTGTTTAATCGACGACCAGGGCGATGCGCCCGTGCCGCCGTCGTGGCCGGCGATGGTAACGTGGTCGGACTTGGCTTTCGATACGCCGGCAGCGACGGTGCCGACACCAACTTCGGAAACGAGCTTGACGCTAATTGAGGCTTTCGGATTGGCGTTTTTCAAATCGTGAATGAGCTGCGCCAAATCTTCGATGGAATAAATGTCGTGATGCGGCGGTGGCGAAATCAAGCCGACACCAGGCACGGAGAATCGCAATTGCGCGATGTATTCCGACACCTTGTGGCCGGGCAATTGGCCGCCCTCGCCGGGCTTCGCGCCCTGCGCCATTTTGATTTGAATCTGGTCGGCGCTCGCGAGATATTCCGCCGTGACGCCAAAGCGTCCCGACGCGACTTGCTTAATTTTTGAGCGTAGCGAATCACCTACTTTCAGCTCAATATCTTTTGCGACGCGGTCTTTGCCGATGCGCGACTGCAGCGATTCTCCCGCCTTAATCAACTCATAGCGCCGCGCGTCTTCGCCGCCCTCGCCGGTGTTGGACTTGCCGCCGATGCGGTTCATTGCGACGGCAAGCGTGGTGTGGGCTTCGGTTGAAATTGAGCCGAGTGACATCGCGCCGGTAGCGAAACGTTTGACGATTTCTTTTGCGGATTCGACTTCTTCAATCGGAATGGGCGCGCCGGCGGACTTGATGTCAAACAGGCCGCGGAAGGTCATGTGGCGCTGCGACTGATCGTTGATGATCTTCGCGTATTCTTTGTACGTCGCGTAGCTATTTTGCTTGGTCGAGTGCTGCAACTTGGCGATGGAATCCGGCGTCCACATATGCTCTTCGCCACGCACGCGGAAAGCATATTCGCCGCCGGCGTCCAACGCTGAAGTCAACACTGGATCTTCGCTGTAGGCGAGGCTGTGTACACGCACCGCTTCTTCAGCGACTTGCTCGATGCCGATGCCTTCGATGTTGCTGGCGGTGCCGGTGAAATATTTCGCGATGAACGGGCTATTCAGGCCGATCGCCTCGAAAATCTGCGCGCCGCAATAGGATTGATAGGTCGAGATGCCCATCTTCGACATGACTTTGTACAAACCTTTGCCGATCGCCTTGGTAAATTTCTTCGCGCCGTCTTTCTTGCCTTCGGCCATGGCCTCGACTGTGTCGAACGCGAGCCACGGGCAAATGGCTTCCGCACCGTAACCGGCGAGTAGCGCAAAGTGATGGACTTCACGCGCGGAACCGGTATCAACGACCAGGCCAGTGCTGGTGCGCAAACCCGCGCGAACCAAATGATGATGCACGCCGGCGCATGCAAGTAGTGCAGGAATCGGAATGCATTTTGCATTGACCGTGCGATCACTCAGGATCAGCACGTTGTAGCCCTCTTTCACCGCTTTTTCCGCACTCACACAGAGTTTGGAAATGGCGGCTTCCATACCCGCCGCCGCTTCGCTGATGGGATAACAAATGTCGAGGACTAGCGCGCGAAACTTGCCCTGCGTTGCCTTATCGATTTGCTTTAATTTTTCCAGATCGTCCAAACCCAGCACCGGCTGGCTGACTTCTAGGCGTAGTGGTGGATCGGTTTCATCAATACCAAGCAGATTCGGTTTCGGGCCGATGAACGACACCAGCGACATGACAATCTCTTCGCGAATCGGATCGATCGGGGGATTGGTCACTTGCGCAAACAGCTGCTTGAAATAGTTGTAAAGCGGTTTGAGCTTGTTCGACAACACCGGCAGTGCGGCATCATTGCCCATGGAGCCGGTGGATTCTTCGCCCGCAGTCGCCATGGGCTGCAGAATGAACTTGATGTCTTCTTGGGTATAGCCAAAGGCTTGTTGTTGATCCAGTAATGCCTCGGAGAGCCGCGTGGATATTGGGCCTGCGGGCAAGTCATCAAGAAAATAACGCGACTTCTCGATCCATTCACGATAGGGTTTCGCGCCGGCGAGTTCGGCTTTTAGCTCCGCGTCATCGATGATGCGGCCTTTTTCCAGGTCGATCAGCAACATTTTGCCGGGCTGCAAACGCCACTTCTTAATAATTTTTTCTTGCGGAATGTCGAGCACGCCCATTTCGGAGGCCATTAACACCATGCCGTCATCGGTTACAAGGTAGCGCGCGGGGCGCAAGCCGTTGCGATCGAGTGTGGCACCAATTTGACGACCATCAGTAAAGGCGACCGCAGCAGGGCCGTCCCACGGCTCTTGCAGCGCCGCGTGATATTCGTAAAACGCGCGGCGGCTTTCGTCCATCAGCGGATTATTGGCCCAGGCTTCCGGGATCAACATCATCATGGCGTGGGCAAGCGAATAGCCGCCCATCACCAAAAGCTCCAGCGCGTTATCGAAGCCCGCCGAATCGCTTTGCTCTTCCGGAATGAGCGGCCAAATTTTTTCCAGGTCGTCGCCGAGGAGCGTGGAACGAATTGCCGCGTGCCGCGCGGTCATCCAATTGACGTTACCGCGCAAGGTGTTGATCTCACCGTTGTGCGCGATCATACGGAACGGATGGGCCAGTTCCCAACTCGGGAAGGTGTTCGTGGAAAAACGTTGATGCACCAGCGCCAATCCGGAAGTTAGCGCGGGGTCTTGTAAATCGAGATAGTATTCCCCAACTTGGCTCGCCAGCAGCATGCCTTTATAGACAATCGTGCGCGAGGACATCGAGGCGATGTAGAACATCTTGCCGTCCGTCAAACCGAGGCCGCGAATTTTGTGTTGAATGCGCTTGTGTAAGATAAATAGCTTACGTTCGAAGGCATCTTGATCTTTGCAACCCGAACCGCGCGCAACAAAAAGCTGCCGCACGACCGGCTCGCAAGCCTTAACGCCCACACCTAATCCTGAGTTATCCACCGGCACATCACGCCAGCCGATGATGGATTGACCTTCGTCCTTGATGAAGTCAGTGATTACTTGCTCGCACTTTGAGCGGCTCTCGGTCTGTCTGGGCAAAAACAACATCGCAACGCCGTAAGTGCCAACGGCGGGCAAATTCAAGCCGATCGTCGCGACTTCGCGGCGCAAATAAGCATCCGGAATTTGCAGCAAAATGCCCGAACCGTCACCCATTAACGCGTCGGCACCCGTCGCGCCGCGATGTGTCAAATTTGTCAAGATACGCAAACCTTGCGCAACGATGTCGTGGCTCTTTTTGCCATCGATATTGGCGATAAAGCCAACACCGCAGGCATCGTGCTCATTGCGGGGATCGTACAGGCCCTGTTGTTTCGGTAACGCTGGGTAATTCACGGCTAACCTCTTGCGGATACTGTGTTTTAAATCAATCGCTTATAAATTCGTCGGCCCTCGCTTGAGAGGCCTAAATTCAGGCTTCAAAATCAGAGCGAAAGTCTCTAAGTTTAACTTCAAGCAAGGTGCGTCGCAATCACTTTTGCCCCACGTACCGCGAGGAATGACGGCCAACAAAAAAATTTGCCAGATGTTTTCCTGTCAAGTAGAATTAACAAAGTTTCACAAGTACCTATTGCATAAATATAAAATCTAGGTTTTAATCCGATCTGCCAAGCGCTGTGTTTTTCAACTTATAACATTTATTTAAAGTAATTATTAGGAGTGCTGCCTTGCCTACGCTGCCCATCGCCCGCTTTTTATCAATAGCTAATCTTTTGATCGTAGTTTCTTTTCTGGCCGCGCTATCGGCCTGCGGTGGTGGTGGAACTAAATCCGCCGAAGGTGCTCCTGGAACGCCCGGTACGCCCGGGACTCCAGTACCAATAAAGGTAGCGATGCTCTCTTTGTCCCTCACCGATCCGACTACAGGACAAGCCAAAAGCTCAATTTCCAGTAACAGTCCCGCACTGGTCACAGCAACCGTAAAAAAAGCGGATGGAAGTGCGGCTGATGGTGTTGTCGTCACATTTTCCACCGATGGGGCTTTGGCAACGCTAACGCCTGCTTCAGGAACGGCACTTACCGATGGGAATGGCATCGCGACAGTCACCCTAAGCGCATCGAACACCGCATCAAGTGGGGCAGCGAACATTGATGCGAGAGCGCAGGTCGGAACAGAAGAGGCAAGCGGAGCCACTGCGTTCGCTATCGGCGCGACCAATGTTACGTTGAGTAATCCACTTACGATTGGTGTCGGAAGTACATCCCTTTCCGCATTTGGAACAACCAGCGTAAGCGTTCAAGTTCTAACTGGTGGGGTATTGTTTACCACACCGCTATCTGTCAGCTTTAGCTCTGGATGCGCTGCGAGTGGAAAAGCCGAATTAACGACATCGGTTACTACAGTAAATGGTGTTGCTACGGCTTCTTACCGAGATAAGGGCTGTTCCGGACTCGATACGATTACAGCGACTCTGAGTGGGATTGCCGCGACATCTTCAGCCACTATTACGGTGTTAGCGCCCAACACCGGCGCAATACAATTTGTAGCGGCTAATCCGGCCCAGATTACCCTAAAGGGGACGGGCGGCGCGGGGTTGTCGGAAACCTCCGAAGTGAGGTTTAAAGTGTTGGATGTGGGTGGAAATCCCGTCGGCGGCAAAACAGTTAACTTTACGTTAAGCACCACAGTCGGTGGTGTTTCGTTGACGTCAACGTCGGCTGTATCAGATCCAACAACCGGCGAGGTCGTTACCAACGTCATCGCAGGAACGGTTAGCACACCTGTTCGCGTCCTTGCGACGACGACAAATAACGTGAATGCTCAACTGGCAACTCAGTCCGATCAACTGACAATTACGACTGGCGTACCGACGCAAACTGCGTTTTCCGTTTCTGCGACGACACTAAATATTGAGGGCTGGGATTTTGACGGGATCAATACAACGATAAACGCACGCTTGGCCGATCACTTCGGTAATCCGCCCCCTGGCGGCACGGTCGTCAATTTCATTTCGGAGGGTGCGAAGGTAAATGGGACTTGCTCGACGTCAGCTTCCGGCGCCACGATCGAAGGCGGAACCTGTTCGGTACTCTTCACCAGCCAAACTCTAAGGCCCACCAATGGCCGCGTTTCTGTTCTGGCGTATGCCGTTGGCGAAGAAGGATTTACGGACTTAAACGGCAACGGGATAGTCGATCAACGATCGGAACTCGTTGATTCCAACTTTACAAGTACGGTTGGTTACGGCGAGGCTTTCGTCGACTTCAATGAGAATAATAGCCGAGATGAAACGACCGAGCCTTTCGTAGACTTCGATTCGAATGGCGCTTTCCTTTTACCCGCCGCCGATCCTGCGTCAGCACTGTACAAAGGCATTTTGTGCCTAGAATCATCCGGTTTGTGTGACGCAAGCAAGACCTTGCATCTGCGACAAACAATGGTAATCGTCCTTTCGGGATCGGATCCTTACATATCAACGGATTTTGACCCAGGGTCGGCTATAGACCTTACTACAGGATCCAGAGACGTCAGCTTCAGAATTTCAGACCTCCATGGCAATGCGTTACCGTCAGGTACCACAATTTCGTTCGGCACCAAGAATACCGATCTCGTGTTCTCTTCTGGCGCACTTACGGTGGGAAATACAACGGCCTGCCTGAGCAAAGCCAACCATGAGTCGCTGGGATTTTTGATTACTCCAGGGATTGCACAGCCGGACTATTGCCCGCTGCTGGCAAATAGCCCCGGCACGTTTGATTACTCGGCGACCATTAAGAGCCCAACTACCGCGACGGATCCGACAGGCCAGTTAACTCTAACAATAAAGACCCCAAGTGGCCGCTCAATTACTTATGCGTTTACGACTTTCCTCTGATCGAAATTGGTTCGCCGTCTGATCGTACGGCGAACCAATTTTTATTAGAACGGAGTTGTCCCGAGTACTTTCGACAAAATACTTTCTGGAACGGAATTCTCGTTGTAGGCGGCGCCTAACCCGGTAAGCAATATGAAATTTAGCCTACCGGACGATACCTTTTTATCGTATTGCATGTGGGACACGTATCCCGCCGATCCTAAATCTGGTGGAACAACCGGCAGACCCGCGGCGACTAGTAATGCCTCAGCTCGGCCCCTTTCCTTTTTTTCTAAACCGCCAATTTCAATTGACGTTGACATGGCAAGCATAATTCCCATAGCTACCGCCTCACCATGTAACCACTTGCTGTAACCCGTGGCCGTCTCAATTGCGTGGCCGAAACGTGTGCCCCAAATTCAAAATCGCGCGGATGCCGGTTTCTTTTTCATCCTGCGCGACAACCTCCGCTTTGTTCCGACACGATTCGTAAATTGCGTGGATGAGCGCATCCGGTTCTCGCGCCATAACTCGTTCGATATTTGCTTCGAGCCATTCAAAAAACGGTAGGTCTCGGATTAATCCATACTTGATGACTTCAGCCATACCAGCCGAGAATTCGCGATTGGGTAGTGTATTCAGTAGATCGGTATCGGCTAAAACCAGCTTCGGTTGATAAAACGCGCCAACCATATTCTTGCCCTGCGGATGGTTGATTGCGGTTTTGCCACCGACGGCGGAATCTACTTGCGCGAGTAGCGTCGTTGGAATTTGAATATAAGGCGCGCCACGTTGGTAGGTTGCTGCGGCAAAGCCGGTCATATCGCCGACCACGCCGCCGCCGAGGGCAATCAGCGTCGTCTTGCGCTCGCATCTTTTTTCGATGAGCTGATCGTAGATTAGATTGAGCGTTTGCCAGTTTTTGTGAATTTCGCCATCGGGCAACACGATCGAGAAATTTTCCACACCAGCGGCCGTGAGGGAATTTTGTAGTCTTTCCGCATAAAGTGGCGCAACAGTTGTGTTGGTGACGATTACGGCGCGATTTTGCGCGAGGTGCGGTGTAATTAAATCGGCGCGTTCCAGCAGGCCGGGCCCAATGTGAATGGGATAGGGCTGATCTTTAATATTTACAGTGAGTGTGCGCATGATTCGGGCCAAATCCATCGACCAAAGATTATAGCCGAGCGAGTTCGCGTTCGAGGTGACGCACCAATTTTTGCACGTTCTGCTCGCCGGTATCGGCAATTAGGTGGGCGATCTCACTATAAAGCGGATCGCGCTGCGTGAGTAGTTCCTGCAAGCGCGCGCGGGGATTTTCGGTTTGTAGCAAGGGTCGGTTTTTGTCGTTGCGCGTTCGTCGCCAAAGGTCGTCGGTGCTTGCGCGCAGGTAAACAACCGTGCCACGGCTGTGCAGCGCGTGCCGATTGACGTCGCGCAAAATTACGCCGCCACCGGTGGCGAGAACGATGCCATTTTCCTGGGTAAGCTCCTCAATTGCGAGCTCTTCGCGTGCGCGAAATCCGGCCTCGCCTTCGAGTTCGAAAATAACCGCAACTTTGACGCCCGTTCGCTTTTCAATCTCTTGATCGGAATCGACGAAACGCTTGCCTAGATGTTTGGCGAGCAGTTTGCCCACAGTCGTTTTCCCTGCGCCCATGAGCCCAACTAAGAAAATGTTTTCTGTCGGCATGCACCACCATTATCCAAATAAAACCGGCCGGATCAAGTTGATCAAAGCCGGAGTGGTAAGGATAACAAAAGTGAAATGTCTACGTTATTATTCGCGCAAGAAAAAACGATAACGATGGGCAAAGGCTAAGCCCGCCGATATATTTCCGCACCCTGCTGAACGAATTCCGCGGATTTTTCTTCCATCCCTTTTTCCAGCGCAGCCTTTTCGTCGACGCCTTGCTTCGCCGCGTAGTCGCGCACATCCTGGGTGATTTTCATCGAACAAAAATGCGGGCCGCACATCGAGCAAAAATGCGCGAGTTTGGCGCCGTCTTGCGGTAGCGTTTCGTCATGGAATTGCTTCGCTTTATCGGGATCGAGGCCGAGGTTGAACTGATCGTCCCAACGGAATTCGAAGCGCGCTTTTGACAGCGCGTTGTCGCGAATCTGCGCGCCGGGATGGCCTTTGGCCAAGTCGGCTGCATGGGCAGCGATTTTGTAGGTGATGATGCCGTCTTTGACGTCGTCTTTGTCGGGCAAACCCAAGTGTTCTTTCGGCGTGACGTAGCACAGCATCGCCGTGCCGTACCAGCCGATCATCGCCGCGCCGATGCCGCTGGTGATGTGGTCGTAGCCCGGCGCGATGTCGGTGGTGAGCGGGCCGAGCGTATAAAACGGCGCTTCGCCGCAATGCTCCAATTGCAAATCCATATTCTCTTTGATCATGTGCATCGGCACGTGGCCAGGGCCTTCGATCATGGTTTGCACGTCGTGCTTCCAAGCGATTTGCGTGAGTTCGCCCAGGGTTTTCAGCTCGGCAAACTGCGCTTCGTCGTTGGCATCATAAATCGAGCCCGGACGCAGGCCGTCGCCGAGCGAAAAGCTGACATCGTACGCTTTCATAATCTCGCAAATTTCTTCGAAGCGCGTGTACAGAAAACTTTCTTTGTGATGCGCGAGACACCATTTCGCCATGATCGATCCGCCGCGCGAGACGATACCCGTCATGCGTTTGGCGGTCATCGGAATGTAGCGCAGCAACACGCCGGCGTGAATCGTGAAGTAATCCACGCCCTGTTCCGCTTGCTCGATCAGCGTATCGCGATAAATTTCCCAAGTGAGGTCTTCGGCCTTGCCGTCGACTTTCTCCAGCGCTTGATAAATCGGCACCGTACCAATTGGCACCGGCGAATTACGGATAATCCATTCGCGAGTTTCGTGGATGTGTTTGCCGGTGGAAAGATCCATCACCGTGTCGCCGCCCCAGCGGATCGCCCAAGTCATTTTTTCCACTTCTTCTTGAATGCTCGAGCCTAACGCGGAATTACCGATATTCGCGTTGATCTTCACCAAGAAATTACGCCCGATAATCATCGGTTCCGTTTCCGGATGATTGATGTTCGCCGGAATAATCGCGCGGCCGCGCGCCACTTCATCGCGAACGAATTCCGGCGTGATTTGCTTCGGAATGCTCGCACCAAAATCGTGGCCGGGATGTTGTTTGCGCAATAAATCGCTGAGCAAATCCGTGCGCTGATTTTCGCGGATGGCGATGTATTCCATTTCTGGCGTCACGATGCCGCGTTTGGCGTAATGCATTTGAGAAACATTTGCGCCCGTTTTCGCGCGGCGCGGCTTGCGATGCAAATTAAAACGCATCGCCGCGAGCGCCGCATCGTTCAAGCGCTCGACGCCGTATTGCGAACTCGGCCCGCCCAACAATTCCGTATCGCCACGCTGCTCGATCCAAGACTGGCGCAGCGGCGCCAATCCAGTTTGAATATCGATTGCGACGCTTGGGTCGGTATAAGGCCCCGAGGTATCGTAAACATAAATCGGCGGATTTTTCTCGACGCCAAAACTTGCTGGCGTATCGCTTTGCGAAATCTCGCGCATCGGCACGCGCACGCCGGGCAACTTGCCCTCAACATACACTTTGCGCGATTGCGGCAATGGCTTCACCGCTGCCTCATCGACATGGGCAGCGCTGGCTAAAAATTTGGGATGGGCGTTCATTTGCAACTCCTTATAGGTCGAAAGGAGCAAGACATCTTGCTTCCCTACGACGGTATGATCCGTATCAGGTTCGAAGGGTTTGTCTCACCAGCTTGCACCGGACCCCCAGCAACAACCTGTCACGTTAGAAGAAAAGCCGTACAAATGCAAGACCTACGCACCCCGCCGCGGCGTTCGATCGGCAAAAACCGTCTAAAGATGGCATAATCCTTCGGGGGTTACGAGAGGTAACGCTTCTTTCGGCAAATATCCGAGGGAATTGATATTCTCGAACAAGAATCCTCCGTGCTCTCGCCGATTGTTTGACTAGGGAGATTTCATGTTAAACCGGTTGACGCTGCGTCAATGCTTCCTGCTTGGATTTATTCTGATTTTTTTCAGTGTCGCCACCACGTCGCTGGCAATTCGCTATTTGGGCAAAACTGCGTTGCTCTACAAAATGGAACGTGCGCATAAAGTCAGCATGCTGGAGATTCGCGCCGCTCTGGATTCGGTCAAGAATGGTCGCGCTGAAGCCAACGCGCGAGACCTTATCACGACGTTACTAGTCAAAGCGAATGACATCTCGCTTGTCGGCCTAAAAGAGTTTTCCCCGATTGAAATATTCATTTTCCATCAAGTTGGTTTTAGCAAGCCGTTTGTATTGACCGAGCGCGATGTAGTGCTGAATAATTCAATGCAACAGGTGCTCAAACAAGAGGCGGGAACGCAATTGGATTCCACGCTGGTCGATAAACTTGAACCCTTCATGCGCGAGCAATTCCAAAACTCCAACCTGTTTGGGCCTGAGTTCGACCGCGTGCTCGCGATCACGAAATGGTCGGCCGTTGGGCTGATGGCTTTCAGTCAACTGCTGATGTTTGTCGCGTTAATCCTGTTGCGCCGGAGAATCTTGGTGCCATTGCAATCGGCAACCAGGTTGGCGGAGAAGATCGCAAATGGCGATCTAACGACTGACATTGTGATCCGCTCGAACGACGAAGTCGGCGTGTTTCAGCGCGCGCTAAAGAGCATGAACGAAAACCTCGCCAACATCGCGCAGCAAGTCAGAGCCAGCAGCGAAGGTATCGCCACGGCGGCGAATCAAGTGGTTGCCGGTAGCGGGCAACTCGCCGACCGCACCGAACACCAAGCTTCAACCCTTGAAGAAACCGCAGCAAGCATGGAAGAGCTCGCGGCGACCACGTCAAACAGCCTCGACCAAATGCGCCAAGCGAAAAAGGTCGCCACCGCCGCGGTTTCTGCCGCTCACGAAAGCGGCACAGCGGTAACGAGCGCGATCGAAATTATGAATCGCACGGATGCCAGTTCAAAACGCATCGCCGATATCGTCGGGTTGATCGACGGTATCGCGTTCCAGACCAACATCCTTGCACTCAATGCGGCAGTCGAGGCAGCACGCGCCGGTGAGCAAGGTCGCGGGTTCGCTGTCGTGGCGCAAGAGATTCGTCAGCTCGCGCATAAAAGCGCCGCAGCGGCGAAGGAGATTAAAGGTTTAATCGAAGGCTCGCTCACCGTCGCCGCGGAAAGCAACGCGTTAGTCGGCGATGCGGGAAAAAAGATGCGCACGACCGTTGACCGTATCCGGTTGCTAGCCGATTTGGTGAATCAAACCGAGTTAGCGTCAGCGGAACAATTCAACGGCATTCAACAAGTAAACCAAGCCATGACCCAATTAGAGGAAGTGACGCAGCACAACGCCGCGCTGGTCGAGCAGGCGACCGCCGCTGCCGAATCGCAGGAGCTGCAAGCACAATATTTGGTGCAACTCGTTAGTCAATTTAAGTTGAAAAATATTACGGATGATCTCGCGCCGGAACGCGCTAGCCCGGCAAAGAAGATGCGCGTCAATACGCCCTCTCCAGCCAAATATGCGCCACGAGGCAGTATCCATGCGCCTCTCAGTAGTGCCAAACCTTCGCGCAAAGACGCCGAGGATTGGCAAGAATTTTAAGAAAGCAATTCGATATCGATTTCAACTTTGGAAGGATCGGCGTTTTTTTGAAATGCGATCACACCGAGCAACGGCGCGCGAATACGTTCTTCCAAGGCATCAACATTAGCGTCGAACTCAGCCATATGCGGATCGATTTGATTCGCCACCCAACCGGCAAGCGTCAAACCCCGCGCCCGTATTGCCTCTTGGGTCAGTAACGCGTGATTCAAACAACCTAAGCGCATACCGACCACGAGGATTATCGGCAAATCCAAATCGGCGGCTAAGTCCGCCGTATCAACGCCTTCGCCCAGCGGCACGATGAAGCCGCCGACGCCCTCGACCAACACAACATCGGCGAGCTCGGCAAGCTGATCGAAACGCTGGCGAATGACATCAAAGTCAATATCAACATCCTCGTTTGCCGCGGCAATGTGCGGCGCGATAGGTTCGGCGAAGAGATAGCAATTCAAATCTTCGCCGGCGAGTTTGACGCTGCTCGCTTCGCGTAAGGCTTCGATATCGTCATTCTGCAATCCATCCGGCGTCATGTCACCGCCCGCCGCGACCGGCTTCATGCCGATTGCGGCAATGCCTTGCGCTTTCAGTGTATGCAGTAGTGCGCAGGTCACGAAGGTTTTGCCGACACCGGTGTCGGTGCCGGTAATGAAATAGTGGGGCATTCGTGAAATCCTAAATCAATAAATTAACGTGCCGGTCATTGCGAGGAGCGTTTTTTGCAACGAAGCAAACTCGATTTTTCAAGCCCTGAAATACGAGATTGCTTCGTTGCAAAAAACGCTCCTCGCAATGACGGTGAATAAGGTAAGACTCAAGCAATCTCGTTCAGAATATCCAGCGTCCGTGCCGTCAAAAGCGCCGCTTGCTCGTCATTGATGATGTAAGGCGGCATAAAATAAACCGTATTTCCGATCGGCCGCAGCAAAATTTCTTTCGTCAGCCCCGCCAAGAAAAAATTGCGCGAGAATTGCGGGTCGGACGTTTCCACATCGAACGCCCAAATCATACCGCGATTGCGAAAATGTTTAACCTTCGGATGCGCGGCAATCGGCGCGGCGAGCGTGGACAATTTCTCTGCGCGCAAACGATTCGTTTCAATCACATCATCCTGCTCAAAAATATTCAGCGTCGCCAGCGCCGCGCGGCACGCCAGCGCGTTGCCGGTGTAGGAATGGGAATGCAGAAAGCCACGCGTGACATCATCATCGTAAAACGCTTGGTAAATTTTATCGCGCGTCATCACCACGGAAAGCGGCAAATAACCGCCGCTCAATCCTTTCGACAAACACAAAAAATCCGGCGTGATGGACGCCTGCTCGCAGGCGAAGAACGTTCCCGTGCGCCCAAAGCCAACGGCGATTTCATCGGCGATTAAATGCACGTCAAAGCGATCACAAATCTTTCGCGCGAGCCGCAGATATTCCGCGTCATACATCGCCATGCCCGTCGCGCATTGAATCAACGGCTCGACAATAAACGCCGCGATGCTTTCGTGATTCTGTTCCAAATAAATTTCCAACTCGCGCGCGCAGCGTTGCGCATAAGCGAATGCAGACTCGCCCGCTGACGCCAAGCGCGCGTCGGGCGAAGGCACGGTCGCGCTCAACCGAAGTAGCGGCCCATAAGCATCTTTGAACAACGCAACATCCGTCACCGACAGCGCACCCAAAGTTTCGCCGTGATAACTATTCGCTAGGCTGACAAACTGCCGCTTCTCCGGCTTGCCGACATTGCGCCAATAATGAAAACTCATCTTCAGCGCAATCTCAATCGCCGATGCTCCATCGGACGCGTAAAAACAATGACCCAGTTGATCATTAGTTTTTTCGCTCAGCCGCTCGGAAAGTTCAATCACCGCCTCATGAGTAAAACCCGCGAGGATCACATGCTCCAACGTATCAAGCTGATTTTTAATCGCAGCGTTAATGCGCGGATGCGCATGCCCAAACAAATTCACCCACCACGAACTCACCCCATCCAAATAACGCCGCCCATCGAAATCGTAAAGCCACGCACCCTCGCCACGCTGAATCGGAATCAACGGCAACTGCTCGTGCGCTTTCATTTGCGTGCACGGATGCCAGACGGCGTTTAGGCTACGGCGTAAGTATTGCTCGTTTTGCATATCGGGAAACGAAGATCGAATAGCGCCATTATCCGTTTCTTATTGCGAATAGGCGATAACTGAAGATCAAAAATGGGGCATTGAGCCAGAAGGCAGAACTGGCGGGCGTTCGCACGCATGCATCGCCAGCATCAAAGTACGGTGCGGCTTCTGGCAAGCCTCTTATGTCATTCTGAGCGTAGTAAAGAATCTGCTTTTTCCCGGCCCAATCACAACAGCAGATTCTTCGCTATGCTCAGAATGACAATCTTTGCTCAGAACTTTCGATTATTGACGAATCGCGCAGACGCTTCGAGCGACACTTGTCATAGCTTATGATACGGCGTCTAATCCGATTCAAGCGCAGCAATTTAGCGCGAATCGCCTCATGAATTACGTGAATTTGAAATGCAACTCCGGATGCGAATGCAACTTGGGATATCCCCAAATAAAAAGGTGATTTAGGAAACTTGTTATTAATGAAAGTATTGGCAAAGCAAATAGATTTCGTATTAGAAACATTCGAGAAGCGTAAGGCGCCCTCGGTTATGGAGCCTACTGCGGGCGGGGTAGTCTGATGAAAATTGAGTACGTTACTGATCCACCGCTACTTCCTGGTCTTCGGTGTGTACATTGCCGCGGGAAGGTTCGGGTCGTACGCACCGCGCTTGGGACCAAGTCAGAATTCGCTGTCGTAATCGCGGAGCCAGTTACTTGGGTTGTTCTTGCAGTCGCCGGCGCGCTCGGCTATCTTTGGTAGGTTGTCTGGGGCTTCACTTTCGCGGCCATCGTCATCCTACCTACAGTGGCCGTGTATATGTACTACCGGAGTCTCGTTCGTGGATCGTTCTGGTGCGGAGTTTGTAAGGCCGAGTTTTCGTATGCACAGGTCGCGCGTCGTTGAGCGCAGTAGATTGGGTTGAGGAACGGAACCCAACATCGCCCTATCGATAAGAACACGTTGGGCATCGTTTCTCAGCCCATACATTATCCAACCTCTCTAAACATCAAACGTATAATGCGCAAGGGAACTATCGGTTGGCGTAAACTAACATCCTTGAACAAATTTACCCCTGGATTAGCAGCAGTTCCGGATAACACACGACTTCGGAGAGCGTGAGGATGAATGAAACTATTATCCATGTTAGCCCCGATATTCAAGGCGGTACGCCGGTATTCGCGGGGACGCGCGTGCCGGTAAAAAACTTGTTTGAATACCTAGAAGCGGGTGATTCAATCGAAGTCTTCCTCGAAGACTTTCCATCGGTATCACGCGACGTTGTGGTCGCTGCCCTTGAGCAAGCCCGTAAAGCGGTTGCGCCAGATGCGCATCCTGCTTGATGAGTCGCTGCCGCGTCGGCTGAAGGACGAACTGTCTGGCTACAATGTTTCCACTGTTGTCGAGTGCGGTTGGTCGGGGGCAAAGAACGGTAGGCTGCTTGCACTGGCTGCAACTAACTTCGATGTTTTCCTCACCGCCGACCAGAATCTTCAATTTCAGCAAAATCTTTCAGCTTTGCCGGTCGCGGTAATTGTTCTTGTTTCGTCAGATAGCCGCCTGAATTCTCTGCGCCCGCTGGTACCGGAAGTTCTTGCGACTCTAGGACGTATCCAGCCGCGAAGTCTCGTTCGCGTGGGAACCCAACCACCCGCGACCACGGAAGCAAAAGACGTCACGTAGATGGGCACCTATCTCAGGCCGCTCGATTTGGAGGAAACCCTTGCTGCGCTTGCAGCGACACCGCTGACGATTCTCGCCGGCGGGACGGATTTTTATCCTGCGCGTGTTGGGAAGCCGGTGTTGGAGAAGCTTGTCGACGTGACGCGTATCGCGGGTTTGCGCGGCGTGACGGAAACCGCAAACGCGTGGCGCATCGGCGCGACGACTACTTGGACCGATTTGATTCGCGCGCACTTGCCGGAATATTTCCGCGTGCTGAAACTCGCCGCACGCGAAGTCGGCGGCATGCAAATTCAAAATGCCGGTACCCTAGCCGGAAATATTTGTAACGCTTCGCCCGCTGCCGATGGTGTGCCGGTGCTGATGGCGCTCGATGCGAAAGTTGAACTTCGTTCGGCGCAAGCGACACGGCAAGTTCCGCTCGGGGAGTTTATTCTCGGCAATCGAAAAACGTTGCGCCAGCCAGATGAATTGGTCACGGCAATCATTGTCCCTAAACGGGGTGCGAACACGCGATCGACGTTTTTGAAGTTGGGATCGCGAAAGTATTTGCTGATTTCCATCGTGATGGTCGCCGTGTGTATAGAAACCGATGTGGCTGGCGTGATCAATCATGCCACCATCAGCGTCGGCGCGTGTTCGCCGGTTGCGCGGCGCTTGACCGATCTCGAAGCGAAATTGATTGGCAAGCGCTTAACTTCGGCGATTGCCGAGCAAATGAATGACGACGATCTTAAACCTCTCTCGCCCATCGCCGATATTCGTTCCTCGGCGGACTATCGCTTGGATGCCGCGCTCACTTTGGTGAAGCGAGCGTTAATGGAATTGGCGAATGAATAAGCCTTACCAGCCGGAAATCGCGAACGCCCTCGATCAGACCGATTTCATTTCGCTTAAATGGGCATGAACAAACGGTGATCGCCGAACCCGCTGCGCGGCTCGCTGACGTACTGCGCGACAAACTCGGATCAACCGGAACAAAAATTGGTTGTAACGCCGGCGACTGCGGCGCATGCACGGTGCTACTCGATGGCGATCAGGTGTGCGCTTGCCTCACCCCGCTTGCGCAAGTCGAAGGACGCGCGGTGATGACGGTCGAAGGGTTGATGGAAAATGGCATGATGTCGCGCCTGCAACAAGCCTTTCATCGCCACGGCGGCGCGCAATGCGGCATTTGCACGCCGGGCATGTTGATGGCTGCGACGGATTTATTGAGCAAAAAGCCACATCCGTCGGAACCCGAAGTTATGGATGCGCTCGGCGGTGTATTGTGCCGTTGCACCGGCTATCGAAAAATTATCGAAGCGATTTTGGACGTCGCCCATGGCCCAACATTGCCTTGTACGAGCATGGCGCCGAAAATGCCACTGGCTGGAGAGGCAGTAGGGACGCGGGTTTCCAAGGTGGATGGTATTGCAGAAATTAACCGGTCGTGAGCAATTTGGCGCGGATAGTATTCCCGCCGAGGCGCTGTGGTTGCGCGTTGTGCGAACGAAACATGCGCGTGCAAATTTCAGGCTCGGCGATTTCGCGCCGCTGTACGAAAAGTACCCAGGCCTGGTCCGTGTGTTGACTGCGAAGGATGTGCCGAGCAACGGTTTCGGGATTTATCCGACGATCAAAGATCAGCCGGTGCTCGCCGATGGCGAAGTACGATTCCCAGGCGAAGCGATCATTGCGTTGGTCGGTGAACGCGCCACAATCGAGGCAATTCCTGATAGCGAAATTCCCATTACCTATCAAGCGCAACAACCTGTGCTGACGTTGGCGGATGCGATGGCGGCGCACGCTTCGCTTGTGCAAAAAGACAAGCCCGGAAATCTGTTGATCGAAGGCGGGGTACGTCGCGGTGATGTCGCTTCTGCGATAAAAGAATGCGCAACGATTGCCCAGGGTGAATTCAACACCAGTTTCGTCGAACACGCTTACATCGAACCAGAAGCGGGCTGGGCGCGGCGCGTCGGCGATCGCTTGGAAATTCACGTGACCACGCAAACGCCGTACATGGATCGCGACGAAATGGCTGTGGTGATGAAATTAAAACCCGAGCAAATTCGCATCGTGCCGACCGCCTGCGGCGGTGGCTTCGGCGGCAAGCTCGATATGTCGGTGCAGCCGTTGATCGGCCTTGCTGCGTGGTTGCTCAATCGTCCGGTGGCTTGTGTTTATCAGCGTCCGGAGAGCATGGCCTCGACGACCAAGCGTCATCCGGCCAACATAAAAGTTCGCTTCGGCGCCGATGCGCAAGGCAAGTTGCAGTTCGCCGAATCCGATTCGATTTTCAACACCGGCGCCTACGCGAGTTGGGGGCCGACGGTGGCGAATCGCGTGCCGGTGCATGCGACCGGGCCGTACTTCGTGCGGAATGTGCGCACTAGTGGCAAAGCGATTTTCACGCACAATCCGCCTGCCGGCGCGTTCCGTGGATTCGGCGTGCCGCAAGCCGCGATCGCGCACGAAGCGATGATGGACGATCTCGCTGAAAAATTGCAAATCGATCGTTGGGAAATTCGCCGTCGTAACGCGATCAAGGTTGGCGACACGACCCACTGCGGGCAATTGCTGACGGCAAGTTGCGGCTTGCCCGCGTGCCTCGACGCGATCAAACCGCAATGGGAGAAATTGAATGCAGAAGTCGCGGCGTTCAACTTAAATTCAAAAATAAACAAACGCGGCGTCGGCATCGGCTGCATGTGGTACGGCATCGGCAATACGGCAATGTCGAATCCATCGACTATTCGCGTCGGCATCAGTAACACGGGGAAGCTCACGCTTTACAACGGCGCGGCAGACATCGGCCAGGGAACGAACACCACGTTGATGCAAGTGTGTTCCGATGCGCTCGGCATCTCGATGGGGCAATTTGACTACGTGATGGGCGATACCGATCGCACGGCGGATGCGGGCAAGTCTTCGGCCTCGCGTCAGGCGTTTGTGTCGGGCAAGGCGGCGATGTTGGCCGGACAAAATTTGCGTGAAAAAATACGGAGTCTTGCCGGCGCGGCATCGACCGCAAAAATTTCCTTGCAAGGCGCAGCACTGAAAATAGTTGACGGTGCTTCCACAAAAACGATCGATCTATCGGCGCTGCCAAGCGATGCGAACGGCGACGTTTTGCTCGGCGAAGGTACGTTCGATCCACCGACCAAGCCGCTCGATCAAGACGGCCAAGGTGTGCCCTATGCCACCTACGGGTTCGCCGCGCAAATAGCTCTGGTCGAAGTGGATTCGGAACTTGGCACGACGAAAGTGTTGCAAATGGTCGCGGCCCACGACGTTGGAAAAGCCATCAACCCACAACAAGTCGAAGGCCAAATCCACGGCGGCATCGCTCAGGGCTTGGGGATGACCTTGATGGAAGAATATATTCCCGGTCTAACCGACAATTTGCACGATTATTTGATTCCTGCCATCGGCGATGTGCCGCCGATCGAGGTGATTTTGATCGAAGATCCGGAACCGCTCGGCCCTTATGGCGCGAAGGGTGTTGGCGAACCGGCGTTGATTCCCACACCGCCCGCGATCCTCGGCGCGATTCGTCATGCGACGGGAATACAAATGAAATTCGTGCCGGTAACGCCGCATCGATTGCGTGCGGCCATCAAGGAAAAAATGTAGGGTGCGTTTACGCACCTATTCCAGATCATGAGAGAAGACACCTACGATGGCGAAAGCGTCGAGTTACCGAAAGCCAGATCGAAAGACGGCATCCGCTGCGACGCCTGCCCGGTGCTGTGCCTGGTTAAGCCGAATAGTTTCGGCGCCTGTGATCGCTACACCAATATCGACGGCGTGTTAACACGAACCGATGCGCTGGTGATCACGCAAAAGCCCGATAGCAAAGTGGTGAAATTTCTTGACGACGGTGGAACGTGGATCGGCAAAGTATTAAACGACGCGCCGGTTTTCGTCACCGGCATCGGCGCGACGACGACCTACCCTGATTACAAGCCCGCGCCGTTTATTGTCGCGAGCAAACACGAAGGCGTGGACATGGTGACCGTCGTCACCGAGGGCATTTTCAGTTATTGCGGCGTCAAAGTGAAGATCGATACCGATCGTTACCTTGGGCCAGAGCAAGCGGCGGTACGCGTCGACGGCGAGCAGATCGGTCACGTCACGACGGCGGAATACGGCTCGCAAATGTTGGCGCTCGGCGGCGTACGGCATTTCACCGGCGGCGGAAAAAAAGAAGGTCGCGTGACCTGCGATTCGCTGTTGAAGCTGTGCAACAAACACGCGGTGGAGATGAACGTCGATGGCGGCACAACGGTGATCGTGCAAGCCGGCAAGGCGCCGATCGTCAATGGTGTGCCGGAAGTGCGCATGCGCGTCGGCTGCGGCAGCGCGACCATTGGCATTTTCGCCAAGCAATGGTTCGGCGAAGCGGACGAAGTCATCGTCGTTGACGATCACATCACCGGCGTGTTGACAGAACATCAGGCTGGCAAGTTTCTGGACATGAAGCCCGCCGGTATCAAAGTGAAAGGCAAACGCTCAACGCCGGGGCGATATTTCCAAGTAGCCGAACCGGGCTTGGGCTGGGGTGGAACCAATCTCACCGATCCGCTTTCCATCATCGAGAAAATCGATCAGAAGTTAGCCTGGCCGGGTTTGAAATTATTGATGGTCTCAACCACCGGCGAGCATGCGCAGTGGTTTGAGCTCGACACGGAATTGAAACCGCAAAAAGCCGAGATGCCGCTCGCGATAAAAACCGTCGTTGAACGCATCGCAGAAAACTGCGAGCCAGCGTTATGCACGGTGTTATTCATGGGCGGTGCGGGCGGCAGCTTGCGCGCGGGCGTGACGGAAAATCCAGTGCGCTTGACGCGTTCGGTGAAGGATTTTTTGACGCGCGTCACCTGTGGCGGCGCGCCGGTTTACGTCTGGCCCGGTGGCGGTATCACGTTGATGGTGGATGTGATGCGCATGCCAGACAATTCGTTTGGCTATGTGCCGACGCCTGCGCTGGTCGCGCCGATTGAGTTCACCATGACGCAGGAACATTACGCAGCGCTCGGCGGGCACATGGATCGCGTCGTGAGTTTGGCCGATGTATTGCGCGATTCGCGCCACGAAACACGACCGGCTTCGCCTCAAAATCCGTGGCCATTCGGGGCGCAACGAAAATGAATGCGCCGACTTCGGCAATACTCGACGACGGCCGATTGCATTTGCAACACGGGCCAATCGATCTGATCATCGAAGCTTTTGCCGATGATAAATGTGAAATAGCAATGGCCTACGAGCAAGTATCCATGCGCTTCTCCGGCCTGCTGTCGAATCTCGTATTGGAGCTTAAGAGACTTCGCATGCCATTGTCCGATCACTTTCCGGCGTTCGATGATCCCGTCGCGCAACGCATGGCGCGCGCCGTCTGGCCGTATCGCAATGAATTTATAACGCCGATGGCGGCGGTGGCGGGTTCAGTTGCCGATGAAATTTTGCAATCTCTAATCGAGGCGCGGGATATACGACGCGCCTACGTCAATAACGGCGGCGACATCGCGATTCAACTTTCGCGCGGCGAAAAATTTGAAGTTGGAATTGCGGGAATCGAAGACGCCGCGCTGAAAGGACAGTTCACGATTCGTGCCGACGATCCTATTCGCGGCATTGCGACGAGTGGCTGGCGTGGGCGTAGTTTCAGCCGCGGCATTGCCGATAGCGTGACTGTGTTGGCGCGCACGGCAGCAGAAGCGGATGCGGCGGCAACGATGATCGCGAACGCGGTGAACGTTGATCATCCCGATATCGAGCGCGTTCCCGCCTGCGAAATTCAATTGGAATCGGATTTGGGCTCGTTACTCGTTACACGTGGCGTGCCAGTCTTGGATCGCGAGCGGGTCGATCTCGCGCTCGAAGCGGGTGTACGTGTGGCGAGATATTATTTTCATCGAGGTTTGATCGAGGGCGCGGCAATGAGAATGCAAGGGCAAGTGCGTCGGATTGGCAATGATTGTACGATGACCGTCCCAAACAAATGTCATTCAGAGCGCAGCGAAGAATCTGCTTTACGAGCGCAGAAAAAGCAGATTCTTCGCTGCGCTCAGAATTACATGGCTTTGCGCAACGTAACCTAATATTTTCTTGAACCCAACCATGATTGAAATCCGAAAAATCGTCGTACAAGTCGACGAAACCCACCGCGAAATGGGCCAACTCATCAGCCCACCGACGCGCCGCGCGTTGGCGATGGCGGTGATTAAAAATCCCTACGCCGGTCGCTATTCCGAAAACCTCGATGAGCTGATTGCCATCGGTGAATACCTGGGCGGCTTGCTCGGCGAACGCTGTGTGCAAGCGCTCGGCATCGCACCGAGCCAAGCGGAAAGCTACGGCAAAGCCGCCATCGTTGGTGAGGCGGGCGAGTTGGAGCATGCTGCTGCAATTTTGCATCCAAAGCTAGGCGCGCCGCTGCGTAAGACGGTGGAAAAAGGCGCGGCGCTCGTGCCATCGGCGAAAAAAATGGGGACGATGGGCACGGCGATCGACGTGCCACTTGGTCACAAAGACGCGGCGTTCGTACGCAGCCATTTTGATGCGATTGAAGCGCGGGTCAGTGACGCGCCGCGCGCTGATGAGATTGTGGTTGCGGTTGCGGTGACTGACAGCGGACGGCCATTGGCGCGCATCGGTGGATTGCAGAAACATGAGATTAAGGGTACGGATGGGTTGCGTTAGGGGCTCACTCTGCTCGATCAGGCAGCCGTCATTGCGAGGAGCGTTTTTTGCGACGAAGCAATCTCGCATTTGAGGGCGTTAAGAATCGAGATTGCTTCCTCGCGGCGCTCCTCGCAATGACAAACGAGAGACTGAAGAATTGGGAATGAAACATGGCAACTGAAGTAAACTCATCGAGCAAAGGAAAACTCGTCATCAAGAATATCGGCTTGCTGTTGTCGGGCGACATCAACAAACCTATTCTCGACGCCGACACGATTGTTTGCGTCGATGGAAAAATCACCGCGCTCGGCAAAGAAAAAGATTGCGATACCAGCACGCCGACGACGCTGATCGACGCAAAGGGAACAACCCTCGCACCGGGCTTAATCGACAGCCACGTGCATCCGGTATTCGGCGATTGGACGCCGCGGCAAAATCAAATCGGTTGGATCGAATCGACGTTGAACGGTGGCGTGACGACGATGATCTCGGCGGGGGAAGTGCATTTGCCTGGCCGACCTAAAGATATTGTCGGCCTCAAGGCGCTGGCGATTACCGCGCAGCGCGCTTACCAAAATTTTCAGCCCGGTGGCGTGAAGGTGTTGGCCGGTGCGCCGGTGATCGAGCAGGGCATGGTGGAATCGGATTTTAAAGAACTCGCAGACGCCGGCGTGAGCTTGCTTGGCGAAGTGGGTTTGGGTTCGGTGAAGGCGGGCGCTGAGGCGCGGCAGATGGTGGCGTGGGCGCGCAAATATGGGATTCAGAGCACAATTCACACTGGCGGGCCGTCGATTCCCGGTTCGGGTTTGATCGACAAAGATGTCGTGCTGGAAGCTGATGCCGATATCATCGGCCACATCAACGGCGGCCACACGGCGTTGCCGGAAAAGCATGTGTGCGAATTGTGTGAGCGCTCGAAACGCGGCATCGAAATCGTTCACAACGGTAACGAAAAGGTAGGGCTGGCTGCCGCGCGCGCCGCGATGGAACTCAAATGTTTGGAGCGGGTGATTCTCGGTACCGATGGCCCGGCAGGTTCGGGCGTGCAACCGCTCGGCATTTTGCGCATGGTCGCGCTCCTGGCGAGCTTGGGGGACATTCCGACGGAGGTCGCGTTTTGTTTCGCCACCGGTAACACGGCGCGCATGCGAAATCTCAATTGCGGTTTGATCGAAGTCGGGCGCGCCGCCGATTTTGTATTGATGGATCGGGCGCAGCATACGGCTGGCCGGAACTTGTTGGAAAGCGTAGCATTAGGTGATATTCCTGGCGTGGGTATGGTGATTATTGACGGGATTGTTCGCTGCCAGCGTAGTCGCAATACGCCGCCGGCGATCGAGATTCCGGTTGTGATAGCGCTTAAGTTTGGGTAGAACGCTCCTTCCCCTTAAAAGGGGGAATTTCTAAGTTGGGAAGTTGGACTAGACAGCCTTATATTCTTGAGGAGAAAACAATGACAAGTCGTAGAGATTTTTTGTTAACTGCCGGTGGACTGGCAATTGCGGGTTCGGGTTTACCGGCCCTAGCGGCGGACAAAATAACGATCAACAAAGACACCGACGTGTTTCTGATCATTGATGTGCAAAATTGCTTCATGCCCGGCGGCACTTTGCCGGTACCGGACGGCAATAACATTGTCGGGCTGGTGAATAAAATCGCCGGCGGCTTTAAAAATGTCGCGATGACGCAGGATTGGCATCCGAGCGAGCATATCTCCTTTGCCAGCACCCATAAGAAGGAAGTCTTCACGTCGATGGAGATGGTCTATGGGACGCAAGTGATGTGGCCGGATCACTGCGTGCAAGGCACGGCCGACGGCGCGTTGCACAAGGAGCTGAACATTCCCCATGCGCAGTTGATTATTCGCAAAGGCTACAACGGCAACGTCGATGGGTATTCCGCGTTTCTCGATCTGGATGGCAAAACCCACACCGGTTTGGATGGCTATTTGAAAGGCCGTGGCATTAAGCGCGTTTTTCTCGCGGGATTGGCAACAGATTTTTGCGTGATGTGGTCCGCGACCGATGCACGCAAGCTCGGCTATGACGCCGCCGTCATCGAAGATGCCTGCCGCCATATTGACGTTGGCGGTTCACTTGCGGCGGCTTGGAAGAAAATGGACGCGGCAGGCGTGAAGCGCATTCAGTCGGCGGAGATTGCGATGGCTTAGTTGATGTATTAGGCATGGCCGGAAATGTCCATGGATAGCGCCTGTTAGGCCATGCTTTGCCGCGAGGCGCATGTGGCGTGGCTTGTGGCGGGGTGTTGTTTGTGATTGCGATCTGATTGCATCTGCGTTGCCGAGACGGCCCAGGGCCATGGACCGCAGACGCTCTTGCTTCCACCTCCACATGTCATCCTTCGTGTTGCTCAGGATGACATGTTCAATGACGTATGCGACAAATCAACGATTTTCCTTCTTTTGTTATAATCTTTCGCTAGTCATTTCAGTTTGAACTTCATGAATCTTGAGCAAGCGCGTTTCAACATGGTGGAGCAACAGATCCGTACCTGGGAGGTGCTCGACCAAGATGTGTTGGATTTGTTGTTTGAGGTGAAGCGCGAGGAATTTTTGCCGGAACGCTCGCGGCCGTTGGCGTTTGTCGACATGGCGGCCCCCATCGGTTTTGGCGAGTTCACGTTGCAGCCAAAGTTAGAAGCGCGCATCCTGCAAGAACTCGGCTTAAAAAATTCGGATCGCGTGCTGGAAATCGGCAGTGGCTGCGGCTACATGACGGCTTTGCTGGCGAAAATCACTGAACATGTAACAAGTGTCGAGATTGTTCCCGAGCTTTCCGCGTTCGCCGAAAAAAACGTCCGTGGCCACGGCATCGACAATGTGAGTTTGCTCGTTGGCGATGGCGCGCAAGGATGGAAATCGACGACGCCTTTCGACGTTATAGTGATGACCGGATCGACGCCGGTGTTGCCCGAGGCCTTGGTGCTAAGCCTAAATCAAGGCGGGCGCCTGTTTGCCATTGTCGGCGAAGAGCCTATTATGAAAGCTGTGGTAGTTTCGCGCACGGGCCACGGCGGGGTAGAGCGTCATGAGCTTTTCGAAACCTGCGTACCTTCCCTCAAACACGCGCTGCAGCGGGAACAGTTTGTATTTTGACCGCTAAACTTTTTTGGAATAAATCAATGACACGATACACACCGATAGCGTTATCACTGATGTTGGCCTATGGCGCCAACGCAGCTGATTTACTGGAGGTCTATCAGGCGGCCGAGCAGCAGGATCAGGTTTACGCGGCAGCGAAGGAAACCTACCGCGCTGGGCTTGAGAAATTGCCGCAAGCGCGCTCTGCGCTGCGCCCGCAAGTGAATTTGCAACTGCCGCTCACGTACGAGTACGTGCGCTCGAATCCCAAAGGCGATGGCGCTCAGTCTGCATCGGATAATTATGCCGCCGCGAATCTAACGCTTTCACTTTCGCAGGCGCTTTATCGGCCGGAAAACAGCATCATCGTCGATCAGGCGCAGTTGCAATTGGCGCAGATCGAAGCGCAATTGACGCAAGCCCAGCAGGATTTGATCGTGCGCGCAGCGCAAGCTTATTTTGACGCGTTGCTCGCCGAAGATAACGTCGCCGTTTCGCGCAATCAAAAAATTGCGATCTCTGAGCAATTGGCGCAAGCAAAACGCAATTTCGAAGTCGGCACCGCTACCATTACCGATACGCACGAAGCGCAAGCTCGCTACGATTTGGCGGTCGCCCGTGAAATCGCTGATCAAAGCGATTTAGAAGTTAAACGCCGCGCGTTGGAAATTCTGGTCGGCAAGCCGCTTGATCAATTGTCGCCATTGCGCGATCGCGTGACACTGCCTGCGCCGACACCGAACGATATGAACCAGTGGGTCGACGTTGCGCAAAAACAAAGTCTGCAAGTGGTGGTGTTTAAAACTGCTGAAGATATTGCAGTCAAGGAAATCGAGCGCAACAAAGCAGCGTTCAAACCGACCGTCGATCTAGTTGCAA
Source organism: uncultured Pseudomonadota bacterium (assembly GCA_963840785.1). GTDB lineage: Bacteria > Pseudomonadota > Gammaproteobacteria > Burkholderiales > JALYOK01 > JALYOK01. Next base: position 104,663 of record CAWJAF010000001.1, read on the forward strand.
ACCTGAACGAAAATTACACCTCCTCCAAAAAACCCGGTTTCGGGCAAGACACGCAATCGGCGGCCGTTGGAATCCAACTCAATTATCAAATTTGGGAAGGTGGGTTGCGCAATTCCAGAGTGCGCGAATCCGTGGCCTTGCGCGAGAAAGCGCGCTTTGATACGGAGAATGCGCGACGCCAAGTCGCGCAGAACGCGCGCCAAGCCTATCTCGGCGTCACCAGCGGTATCGCACAAGTCAAAGCGTTGCAGCAGGCCGTGGTATCGACGCAAAGCCAATTGGAATCGACCAAGCTTGGCCAAGAAGTCGGCGTGCGTACCGGCGTGGACGTGCTCAACGCGCAGCAGCAACTTTTCACCGCGCGGCGCGATCTTTACTCCGCGCAATACAACACGATTTTGAATCAGCTTCGACTCAAATTCGCGGCTGGTATGTTGGCGCGCAATGATTTGATTGAAGTGAATGATGCGTTACGCAAGCCGGGCGAACCGGCGTCTGGCAGTCCCGCTGCACCTAAAGCGAAAGACGGAAAAGCGACGCTTCCCGGTAAGCCGGCTGTTGAAAAAGCGGGCGAAATGATCGACAAAAAAACCGAGGGCGAGATCAAGACGCCGGCGCCAAAAGTGAAGAAACCAGCTCGTAAGCCCGCGCCGAAGCCCCCCGGTGCCCAGCAGTAAAGGCTAATCCCGCATCAGCCATGGTTTTGCGCTGAGTGGGATTCGCCAGTAGCAAGTCAATTACCCGCGCTAATTCCAGCGCATCGGCTACGCGTTTCGCCGCGCCGCACGAGATTGCCTGATCTGTTGCCTCGGCAAAATTAAACGTGTGTGGCCCGATCAAAACGGGCGTGCCTACGGCGCAAGCTTCAATTAAGTTCTGTCCCCCAAGGGGCAACAAACTCCCGCCGATAAACGCGACATCGCTCGCGGCAAAATAGGCAAACATTTCGCCCATGGAATCGCCCAGCACGACCCGCGTCGCGGGCGCGATGACGGTGTTTTCGCTGCGGCGCTGAAAAGCGATTCCGTTTGATTTGAGTAATTCGGCAACGTCGTTGAAGCGTTGCGGATGGCGCGGCACGATGACTGTGAGCGCATTCGGCGCTTGGATTTTTTGCAGCGTTTCCAACAAAAGTTTTTCTTCGCCGTCGCGTGTGCTCGCGGCGAGCCAGATTGGGCGATTCGCGCCAAATTGCTCGCGAAACATTTTTCCGAGTTCAACTTGTGCGGTCGACACGTCGTTGTCAAATTTGAGATTGCCCATCACATCGATTGGCCTGAAGAACAAGGCCTGGAGCCGATCTCGATCGGCATCGGTCTGTGCGGCAATCAGGGCAAGCTTCTTCAAGGCATCGTCAACGAGCGCAGGAAAGCGTGCGTAGCCGCGCGCGGAACGCGCCGATAGTCGCGCGTTGATCAGCGCGAGTGGAATGTGTTGCTGGTGACAAATCGAAATCAGATTTGGCCACAATTCTGTTTCCAAAAGCATTCCCAATCGCGGCTGAAAATGTCGTAAGAATTTTTTCACTGCGAATGGATAATCGTAGGGCAAATAGCAACGCAGAACGTTGTCGCCCCATAGTGCCTCCGAGGTTGCGCGGCCGGTCGGCGTCATGTGCGTGAGCAGGATTTGATGGTCGGGATGGCGTTGTTGAAAGAGTTTGACTAGTGGCGCTGCTGCGCGCGTTTCGCCGACGGAAACGGCGTGCAGCCAGATGATGGGCTTGGCCGGTTTCACATAATAAATACCAAAACGCTCACCAACGTGTTGCAAATATTCCGGCTGCTTGCGCGCTCGCCAGGCGAGGCGTAGCGGCAAAAATGGCAGCAAGCCGTGGAGCAGCGCGGTGTAAATGCGGCGATTGATCATCTTGCGCACACTCGCGCGTAGCCCTGAAGAACCGCGTCGATACTGGGCGGCGCGCCGATGCTACCAAGATTGATGGCGCACGCGCCACCGTAAACGCCGGTTAAACCTGGATCGGTATTGCAGTAAATCGCGACCGTGGGTTTGTCGAGCGCACACGCGAGATGGGTGAGGCCCGTGTCGACGCCGACGACCGCCATTGCATGGGCTAGAAGCGTTGCGACATCCTCGAGCGAGCCCGGTGGCAATGCGCGAGCATTCGGCAGAGATTTCGCTAGGCGAACCGCGCGATCGTGTTCGGTGGAATTTCCGCTTGGAAATACGCACGTGACGTCGCGCTCGGCAAACCATTTGCCTAACGCGATCCAATTTTCTTCCGGCCACTCTTTGTCGACGCGGCTGGTAGCATGCAACAACACAACATAAGGTGCCTGGAGCGCCTTATCTGGTGCGGGCCTTGAGGTAATGATGCCGTAGTTCGGCGCACTGCTTGCCTCGTAGCCAAGTGCCTTTGCAACGAGCTGACGATTGCGCTCAACTGCGTGCAAGTTTATCGCGATGTTGAATTTTCGTTGATAGGCAAAACTCGCCAAGGGCTCGCGCGCACTTTCCCAATCGTAACCGCAGCGCAGACCGTGAGCGCTGCGCGCGATCATCGCGCTTTTCAGCAGGCCTTGAGTATCGACGATGAAATCGTAACTTTGTTCGCGCAGCATTTGCTTAAAGCCGCGCCATTGTTGCCACGTCGTGCCGCTCGCAAGATGCTTGCGCCAGCGGCGCAAGGCAACCGGCAGCACGCAATTTAGCTGCGGATGCAGCCGCGGAACAGCGGCGAAACTTTCTTCGACGACCCAATCAATTTGCGCAGCGGGGAAATAATTTTTAATGTCGGCGACGACGGGAAGATTGTGAATCACGTCGCCCAGCGACGAGGTTTTGACCAATAGAATGCGCATAGCGCATTTTAGCGTAGCGAAGGTTTCCCAATCATGGTCGTTGCGAACTGCCTGTATCGGCAATGTCGATGTTGCGTGCGGACCATGAACCCCAGGCATTCTCGCTTCCACCCAGGCATGTCATCCTTCGCGTTGCTCAGGATGACATGTTAAAGGCGACAATTCAGATAGGGTTCATGCAAAGTCGAGCGACAGCTTGAGTCTTTTCGACAATACGCTAGAGTTTCTCGCGAAATATCAATACAATTCGAAACTTATCGAATGCTCGGAAAACAAGCCGGAATGGCTTTAACCCATGTGCCGTTCTCCGTCGTCATTATCACGCGCGATGCCGCGGCGCAAATCGTTTCATGTTTAAAATCGGCGGCGTTTGCCGACGAAATTGTCGTCGTCGACAGCGGTAGCGTTGATGACACGATCGGGCTCGCAGCAGCAAACGGCGCGCACGTCGTCAGTCACCAATGGCAAGGTTTTGGCAAGCAAAAACAATTTGCGGTGGCTCAGGCGACGCACGATTGGGTATTGTGTTTGGACGCCGATGAGCGTGTGAGCGATGCATTGCGCAACGCGATTGAGGCGGCGTTGCGCGTACCGGAATTTAATGCGTACAAGATGCCGCGAAGCAATCGATTCATGGGGCGCTATTTGCGCCACGGCGAAGGTTATCCCGATTGGTCGCTGCGATTATTTCATCGAGGCCACGCCAGTTGGAGCGACGACACGGTGCATGAAAAAGTCGAAACCCTGGTTTCGGTCGGTATTCTTAAAGGCGATTTGCTACACGAATCCGAGCAAGGCATCGCTGAATATTTACACAAGCAAAATGGCTATACGACGATGCAAGCGCAAGAACTTCATCGCACCGGTACGCGTGGCGACGCCCTAAAGTTAGTGTTGAGTCCATTGGTGCGATTCCTCAAATTTTACGTGCTGCGCCGCGGATTTTTGGATGGTGTGCCGGGACTGATTCACATTTTGATTGGCTGCTTTAATACGTTTACGAAATACGCGAAATTGATTGAATATAACAGGGCGCGTAGTTGAAAATTCTCGTGACCGGCGCCAGAGAGTTTAAAAAGTCCGTGTTACTTCAATGTGTTCACTTTTGACCTGATTGTACTGAGGCTTTAATAAGGCTATTATAGCCAGATGAAAACAGCGTCAATTTCTCAAACTAAAAATCAGCTTAGCGCACTAATCGATCAAGTTCGCCAGGGCGAAACCATTGTGATTACCGACCATGATCGCCCCGTTGCGAAATTGGTGCCGGCCTACGTGGAAAACGCCGAAGAGGCTGCGGGTGAGATCGCCAACTTAGAGCGCAAAGGGCTCGTCCGCCGCGGTAATTCGTCGGCGCGTCGTCTGGCCGCACCCGTCAAGCCGCGTGCCGGTTCAAGCGCGCTGACGGCTTTGCTGCAAGATCGCCAAGAAGGTCGATGAGATTTTGGGACAGCTCGGCAATACTTCCTTTGATCGTCGAGGAAGAAACCAGCGATCGGGCGGCACGCTACTACGAAGCGTTTCCGGAACTGGTCGTATGGTGGGGAGCAAGCGTGGAATGTGCTTCGGCGCTTGCGCGGCTAGAGCGCGACGGAGCCCTTGAGGCGCGTGACATCGCTCAGGCGTACAAGCAGTTACAGATTTTACAGAGCACCTGGAATGAAGTTCAGCCTTTGGACACGGTTCGCGCGGCCGCGCAGCGATTGCTGCGTTTGCATAACCTTCGCGCGGCGGACTCGTTGCAGCTAGGCGCAGCCTTGGTGGTTGCCGACCACAGGCCAAAGGCCTGGGAATTTGTGTGCTTGGACACCCGGCTAGCAGCGGCGGCGGATCGTGAGGGATTTGGCATCGTTAGCGATTTCACGAAAACGAAATCGCGAAAATCGCAAAGGACTTAGATTGAAAATCCTGGTGACAGGCGCGGCGGGATTCATCGGCATGCACACGGCGAAGCGCCTGCTCGAGCGCGGCGACGAAGTTATCGGTATCGACAACATCAACGACTACTACGATGTGCGACTAAAGTACGCGCGTCTCGAACAGCTCAAACCGTTTCCGAATTTTACGTTCATCAAGATGGACATCGCTGATCGCGACGCGATGGAAAAGCTTTTTGCCGAGCATAAATTTCCGCGGGTTATTCATCTTGCGGCACAAGCAGGCGTGCGCTACTCGCTGCAAAATCCGCATGCTTATATTCAAAGCAATATTGTCGGTTTTATGAATGTTTTAGAAGGGTGTCGGCATAATAAGGTCGAGCATTTAGTTTATGCGAGCAGCTCGAGCGTTTACGGCTCAAACACCAAAGTGCCGTTCAGCGAACACGACAACACCGACCACCCTGTGAGCCTTTACGCCGCCACGAAGAAATCCAATGAGCTGATGGCGCACACCTACAGCCACCTTTACCGCCTGCCGACGACTGGCCTGCGCTTCTTCACCGTTTACGGTCCCTGGGGACGGCCCGACATGGCGGCGATGTTGTTCACCAAGGCGATACTTGAAAGCATCGCGATTGACGTTTACAACCATGGCGATATGCAGCGGGATTTTACTTACATCGACGATATCGTCGAGGGCGTGGTGCGGGTGCTCGATAAAATTCCGCTGCCGGAAGCGAGTTTTGATCCCATGAATCCCGACCCGGCGATCAGTAACGCGCCCTATCGTTTGTACAATATCGGCAACCACCAGCCGGTCGGCCTCATGGCTTTCATCCAGACGCTTGAGCGGGCGTTAGGCAAGAAGGCGATCACTAATTTGCTCCCTATCCAAGCGGGTGATGTGCCTACGACGTTCGCAGATACCCAGAGGCTGCGGGCGCTGGTCGATTTTGCGCCGGATACGCCTCTTGCCGAAGGGATCGCGCGATTTGTCGAGTGGTATCGGGCGCACTTTGGCCCCCCAGTTTGACGGCGTTTATATTCTGTCAACCATGTATGCAATTCTGGATACTGGTTCCGGTAATTGCAAGGATAATACCCGCGTTTATCATGCCGACAAACCCATAAGCCAGTTGGCGGCATCGGTAATTCTGATTCCATTGCGGAACTCTTCTTGACGTAATCCATAAACTATCTGCACAGACTCCGCATCAGGAAACTGGCCAGCAAATCGTATCAGGCTGCGATGCGGCTTATTGTCGCCCCACTTGCATTCAACTTATAAACGGCGGTAGCCACACATTCTGTTAACGTAGAGCCTTACGGGCGGGGGTTGCCGGGGGATTTTCGGTTTTGGGAGGGCTCACCCAATGGGTGAAGCGAAACGCAAGGCGTTGGCGGTGCAAAAAGAGACGATTGCACTGGATACGTTCGGCGGTCGGATCCACGTTGAATGGGATCCGGCGGCGGCGGTCACGCCGCTCGGGCAGTTGCCGTTCTTTATTGAATTTCTCAAAGTCAGCGGCCTATTTGATGCGTGGATCCAGGATTGTCCGCTCACCTACCAAAGCAACAACGCACCGGACAAGCGAGCAGTCCTGGCAACCTTCCTGCTATCGATTCTCGCCGGACACGATCGCTACGCCCATATCACCGCCATCCGCCAGGATGGCATCCATCCCGAACTGTTGGGTGTGGCACAACTGGTCTCGGAAGATAGCGCGCGACGAGCATTGGCGCTGATGGACGAGTCCGCAGGCGTTGCCTGGCTCGACCGGCACCTGGCGAAGACCACCCGGCCGTTGCTTGCCACCCCGTGGATACTGGATCTGGATGCAACAGTGAAATGTCTGTATGGCAAACAAGAAGGGGCGGTACTGGGCTACAACCCGAAGAAACCGGGTCGTCCGTCGCACAGCTATCACAGCGCGTTGATGGCCAACACCCGGCTGGCATTGACTGTGGAAGTGATGGCAGGGAATGAGACGGCGCCGATGCACAGTATGCCGGGGATATGGGCGTGGCTGGATTCGCTACCCGAAGCCGAGCGCCCCGCCTTGCTACGCGGTGATGTGGCCTACGGCAGTGAAGCGGTGCTGCGCGAAGCCGAGGTCCGCGACCAGCCTTATCTGACCAAGCTACGACTGACTAAAAACGTAAAGAGTCTGATCAAAAAGCTGTTCCACTCGAACGAATGGGAACCGGCCGGACAGGGATGGGAAGGATTGGAGGATAGACTGACGCTCAACGGCTGGAGCCGGGCACGGCGCGTGGTCGTGCTGCGTAGGAAGCTCACCGGCGAGGTGCTGATGGCCCTAGGCCAGCCCCTTACGGATAAAGAGGATCACCAAGAACAATTCGCTTTCATCCAAAGTGATGTGCCCACCGCGCGCTACGAGTACGCGGTATTGGTCACCTCGACCGAACATGGCATTCTCACGCTCGCGCAACTGTATCGTGACCGGGCCGACGCCGAGAATAACTTCGACGAACTGAAGAACCAATGGGGATGGGGTGGCTTCACCACCCATGACCTCGCGCGCTGCCGACTGATGGCACGCATGGTGGCGTTGGTGTACGACTGGTGGACGCTGTTTGTCAGACTGGCTCAACCCCATAAACATTTCGAGGCAATCTCCAGTCGACCGTTGTTACTGCACGGCGTCGCCACGCAAACCCAGCATGCCGGACAGAAACGATTGACCATCACCAGCACGCATGCCAAACAGTCTCGCATCCAAGCGGTACTGACCAACTTGGCGGGGTTCCTGAACTCACTCAAAGCCACTGCGGAGCAGTTGACCGATGCGCAACGACTACGGGCCATTCTATCTCGCGCATTCGCGAAATTTATGCTCGCAACCGCCGATCCACCGAGACGATTGAACCCTCAATTTGGCATCAATTGACGGCCCTACTGCTTTTTCTAGGTTCAAGTGTTCGCGCCCTTTCTTAAAGGCGTGCTCAAGATCAGCGACTTCCCCGATCATCGTGCCATCGCGACGACCTGATTCACCTCACTTAATATTCAACTTGTCTATTGGACGCCCCTCCACTTCTTGCGGGGGTTCTTTTGCGGAACTGCTTGATTTTCAACCAGCGCCGCAACTGGAGTGAGCGTGTATTTTCCTGTGAGAAAAGCCCAGCGCAGTCAGGGGTTCCACCTTTTAACTTAATTGCACCTTTTCTTCAATCTCTTCGGGTTAGATTCCCCGTGGCTCGCCACGTAAAAAATTAGGTTTTGCGAGTTGATACCCCTCAGCCTGCTGCGGGGTTGTTCATTAAGGCTATTATAGTCAGATGAAAACGGCCTCAATTTCGCAGACCAAAAACCAGCTTAGCGCCTTGATCGATCACGTTCGGCAAGGTCAAACGATCGTTATTACCGATCGCGACCGGCCGGTGGCGAAGTTGGTGCCGGCGTCGGCGGAAAACGGCGACGAGGCTGCCGGTGCGCTCGTAAACCCGGAGCGCAAGGGGATTGTCCGGCGAGGCAATTGCGAACATCGTAAGCTGGCGGCACCGCTCAAGCTGCGTGCCAAGGCAAGCGCGCTGGCGGCGTTGCTCGATCATCGCGAACAAGGTCGATGAAATTTTGGGACAGCTCGGCAATACTTCCGCTGATTGTCGAAGAGCGAACCAGCGATCAAGCATCGCGTTACTACGACGCTTTTCCTGCGCTCGTTGTGTGGTGGGGCGCGAGCGTGGAATGTTCTTCGGCGCTCGCGCGCTTAGAGCGAGACGGCGCGATCGATACGCGCGACTTGACGCGAGCGTTACAGCAATTGCAGACGCTGCAAAGTGAATGGAACGAAGTCCAGCCTTGGATATCGTATGCACCGCCGCGCAGCGACTATTACGCTTGCATGGCTTCCGCACTACGGACGCTTTGCCGTTGGGCGCGGCGATAGTCGCGGCGGACCACAAACCGCAGGCGTGGGAATTTGTTTGTTTGAATGCCAGACTCGCAAACGCGGCGGAGCGCGAGGGGTTCGCCGTCATCAGTGACTTTGCACATTCCAAACTTCGCAAAAAAATAGCCGGGCCATGACCAAATCGATCGAACACATTAGGAACGCGTAGGTTGAAAATCCTCGTGACCGGGGCAGCGGGATTCATCGGCATGCACACCACTAAACGCCTGCTCGAACGCGGTGACGAGGTTGTAGGCATCGATAACGTCAACGACTATTACGACGTGCGGCTAAATTATGCGCGCCTCGAACAGTTCAAGTCGTTTCCGCATTTTACGTTCATGAAAATGGACATCGCCGATCGCGACGCGATGTAAAAAAGTCATTCGCCGAACACAAGTTTCCCAGGGTCATCCACCTTGCCGCGCAAGCGTTTAGGGTTCGAATACTAAGATGCGGTTTAGCGTGGCGGATAATGTTGATCATCCGATCAGTCTGTATGCGGCAACAAAGAAATCGAACGAATTAATGGCTCATACTTACAGCCACTTGTATACTCCATGGATCATGGGATTACGATTTTTACCGCCTACGATCCTTGGGGTACGCCTAATATGGCTTTGTTCATATTTACCAAAGCGATTCTCAAAGGTCGGTCGATTGACGTTTACAACAATGGGGCTATGGAGCGGGATTTTACTTAAATTTTCGATATCGTTGCGGGCGTGGTTCGTATTTCCGACAAAATTCCGCCGTCCAACTCGCGTTGGACGGCGGAATATGCGAATCCCGGATCCAGCTCTGCACCCTGCAAACTTTACAATATCGGAAACCACATCCCCGCAAAGTTGATGACTATGATCGAGACGATTGAAAACGCGCTAAGTCAAAAGGCTGCCAAAATTTTCTTGCCGATACAACCTGGCAAAGTACAAACTGCCTATGCTGACATAAGAAGCTTAACTTATGCTGTCGGTTTTGACCCGAAAATCTCAATAGGTCTCGGGATAGAAAAGTTTGTTGAGTGGTATCAGAGGTTTGAATTGGCTGCGGATTTATTGTGAAGAGGTCACTTGCCGGTAGGTAGTGCGCAAATTTGAAGAAATGCGTACCATCGTGAAGGTTAATGGAGAAAGCGGGAAACTATCCTCCAGATATTCAAACGAAAAATTTAAAGGCGCGAGGTAGCAAGCGGTAGATAAGAGCTTTAGTGCTAGATGTTTGTTAAATTTAAATTTTATCGCTACTTTTCGCTGAAATAGGACTGTTTTGGGATTTGAAAAAAGTGGAAAAAAATTGTTTGTCGCATATTCTGAGCAGTCACTCTTTCTCTTTGACGCCATACACATCGAATTTCAACAAACTGGCGGCGTTACTCTTCGATATGAATTTCACCGCATCCTTAACATTAGATGCGGCTAGATGTATCCTCAAAATGTGTAATGCCAAATTGAAACTTTCATCCGCGGGCACTGTGACGCAGCACGTAGAGCAAATGACAAATCCAAGATCGCGATATAACTTTCTTATTGGCACCAGGAGCAGCGACTTGTTCAAAATCAACACTGGGACAGCTTTCGAGACGGGGCGCCAGGGCGGCGTCGGCACGGCACAGCCTCCCCGTCAAACGCGGTCGATTTCAGGCCATCCGTATCGAAGAGCATAGGCCAGATGACGATATACAACGACGCCACTTATCTTCACAATAATCCCTCCTGGCACGTGGAGGACGCGGAGTTCAAAGCTGCCGGCGTGCTAGAAGCCTTGCAGGTTAGTGGTTTGAGGCCTGCAGGCCGCATTGCAGACGTTGGGTGTGGTGCCGGCAAAGTGGCGTCGATTCTAGGTAGAGAACTGGAAAATGCCGCCGAGGTCGTGGGGTTTGATACCTCGCCCGACGCCGCCCGCTTTTGGCCTGCGCTGTCAACTGATCGCGTAAGATTCTCCTGCGAGGACTTCCTAGCGCAGACCGACATATTCGATGTCGTGCTGTTGCTTGACGTTTTCGAGCATATCCCCGATTACCTCGGATTCCTGAGCGCCATTAGACCCCTCGGGCGAAATTTCGTGTTTAACATCCCCTTGGATATGAACGTCGTATCCATGCTTACTGGCCAACATACCCGTGCACGACAGAAGTATGGCCACCTTCACTATTTCTCGTATGAGACAGCACTTTTGACGTTAAGGCACTGCGGGTTTCAAATTCTCCGCGAGGAACTGCGTCCGGGCTTCAGAGCCGCACCAGCGGTGCGAACCGAACTGCGTCAACTACTCGTGGATATCCCGCGCCTGGCGCTTTACCGAGCCGCGCCTCGCATTTGTGCAACTTGGCTCGGCGGACTCAGCCTTTCTGTAGTGGCAAAAGCGGCATAATGCATTCCATAAATACTGCTCGCTGTTACGCCGACACCCCCTTCGTTGCGTTGGGTTGTGCTCGCTGCAGGGAAACATTTGACGCGTCCAAAGGGCAAGGAAATGAGAAAACTAATAAAGCAGCTCCCCTTACCCGAAAAACTCCCCAAAACGCTAGACTCTACCCCGCGCACCATTTAGAATTATCGCTTTTCTCAACGATCCTATGAGTAACGATAAACCAGTCTTTGTAACTCAACCAAGCTTGCCTCCGTTAGAGGATTTCCCTACCTCCAAAAAATTTGGGAAAACAAGATCCTCACAAACAGCGGGCCTTTTCACCAGCAGTTAGAAAAAGCACTCTGCGATATTTGGGTGTTGAGCACATCTCCTTGTTTACCAACGGCACCATTGCGCTGGTCACCGCATTTCAGGCGCTGCGCATCACGGGCGAAGTGATCACCACGCCCTATTCATTTGTCGCGACCTCGCATTCCTTTGTGGAACGGGATCAAGCCGGTATTCGTGGACATAGCCCCAAACGCTCAACCTTGACCGTCAAAGATCGAGGCCGTATCACGCCGCAAACCACGGCGATCATGCCGGTGCATTGTACGGGCATCCCTGCGATGTAGAGGCAATCCAGAAGATCGCCGACAACTACAACCTCAAGGTGATCTACGATGCCGCGCATGCGTTTGGCGTGCAAGACCCGCAAGGCAGCATCCTTCGGCATGGCGATCTATCGGTCCTCAGCTTCCATGCCACCAAAGTGTTCAATACTTTCGAAGGCGGCGCTATCGTCTGTCCCGATCCCAAGACCAAAGTCCGCATCGATCAACTGAAGAATTTCGGCCATGTCGGCGAAACTTCGTGGTGGCTCCCGGGATCAACGGCAAAATGAGCGAATTCAACGCCGCTTTGGGTCTGCTGCAGCTGAAATATAGACCAAGCCCTCGCGCGTCGCGGGAGATCGATGCTGTCTATCGGGACCGGTTGAAGGGCGTAAAGGGAATTCGTTGCCTGAACGACGCCGGCGAGAAAGTCGCCAACTACGCCTATTTCCCCGTTCTGGTTGAAGCAGACTACCCGATCGGCCGGGACGACCTGTACCAAAGCCTGAAGCGACAATATTTTCCGCGCCGCTATTTCTATCCCCTGATCTCCGATTTTCCGATGTATCGGGCACTGCGTTCCGCTCAAGCGGAGAACCTCCCTGTGGCAACGGCCGCAGCACAGCAGGTACTCTGCCTGCCGATCTATGCTGGATTGGATAATGACGAAGTCCGGCGCATCGCGGATCATATTGGAAATGTCAGCTGAAAGTCTGAGATGAGGCTGGCAATCATGCAGCCATATTTTTTCCCGTATATCGGTTACTTCCAGCTGATCGGGCGGTTGATATGTTCATCGTGTACGACAACATCAAATACACCAAGAAAGGATGGATCAACCGCAACCGCATGCTGCAGAATGGGCCCAAGGAGGTTTTCGCTGCCAATGAAAGCGGATTCGGACTCTCTTGACGTTAACGATCGGGAATTGGCGGCGGATTTCAAGCCGGACAAACTGCTGAACCAGTTCACGGCGCGTACCGCCGCGCGCCATTTTGCGCAGACGTTTCCGCTGCTTCAAAGGTTCTGTCGGCAATCGCACGAACCTTTTCGTTTCCTGCACAAATCCATCGTCGAAACCTGCGAGTACTTAGGGATCGCCACGAATATCCTCATCTACGTTCTCGGTCGCTATCGACCACGGTCTGAGGAATCAGGACAAGGTGCTCGCCCTGTGCCGCAGCTCGGCGCGAACACTTACATAAACGCCATCGGCGGCATGGAGCTGTATGAGAAGGAAGCGTTCGGTAAAAGGGCATCGAGCTGAAGTTCATCAGATCGAAACCGTTAACGACAGCAGTTTGACAATGAGTTCGTGCCGTGGCTGTCGATCATCGACGTAATGATGTTCAATTCTGCTGATACGATCCGAGAAATGCTGGCATCAAAATATGAATTGATCTAACGACCTGCGTTAAACTGGCTGCGTGACCGACAAAGTGTTTAAATGGAAAAAATTGGGCAAGGTGTTCACCCCGCAAGAAGTGTTGGGGACCATGGCTGAAGGAATTCGCGCAGGCCCCTGCGACGCTGATGTATGACAATTTGTGCGCGTATATTTCTCCTGCCGCCCGCCAGCGGATGAGAACGGCCAGTACGTGAGCTACTCCGCCTATGTCGATCTGGATCGCGCCGATCTGTTCAAGGTGCGGCATGTCGGCGAACAACCCATCCTCGAGTCTGGGCGGGCTGGGCGAGTTCGACGAGTTCGGCACCTATCCGGTTTCCGTCATTCGCAACGGCGACGAAGTGCGCGCCTATTACGCGGGCTGGACCCGCTGCGAATCCGTGCCGTTCAACGTGGCGATCGGCATGGCGACCAGCCGCGACGGGGGCAAGACCTTCACCAAGCTCGGCAACGGCCCGGTGTTGTCGTATTCACCGGACGAGCCCTTCGTGTTGAGCGGGCCGAAGATTCGACGTTTCAACGATACCTGGTATCTGTGGTACATCGCCGGACGCAAGTGGAAGATGGTGGAGGCCGCGCGGAGCCGGTCTACAAGATCCGCATGGCATCGTCCTCGGACGGCATCCATTGGAACAAGGTCAACAAGGACCTGATCGAGAGCCGCATCGAAGAAGACGAAGCGCAAGCCAGCCCGGACGTGTTCTACGCCAACGGCAAATATCACATGTTCTTCTGCTACCGCTACAGCAGCCACTACCGGGGCAAGGAGAACGGCTACCGCATCGGTTATGCCTCCAGCACCAATCTGATCGACTGGGTGCGCGACGATGCGAAAGCCGGCATCGACGTGTCGGAAGAAGGCTGGGATGCCGAGATGATCAGCTATCCGCACGTGTTCGAACTGGATGGGAAAACCTATCTGGCCTACCTCGGCAACCAGGTCGGCCGGCACGGCTTCGGTCTGGCCGTGCTGGATGGAAAGCTGGAGTAAGGGATGGGCGCGATGAAGTGGAAGAAGCTTGGCAAGATATTCGACCCGACGCAGCACAAGCTGCCGAACGATTGCGTGCAGTTCGCCCAATCGCCGCAGGCTCTTGGTGTTCGATGATTTCGTGCGCATCTATTTCTCCACCCGTTCGGTGGACAAGAGCAACGGCAAATATCTCAGCCACATCGCCTTCGTCGATATGCGGAAGAATCTGCGCGATGTGATTCGCGTGTCCGACAAAACGGTCATCCCGCTCGGCGGGCTGGGCTGTTTCGACGAGCATGGGATCTTCCCGATGAGCGTCATGCGCCACGGCGATGCCGTGTATGGCTACACCTGCGGCTGGAACCGGCGCGTCTCCGTCTCGGTCGATACCGCCATCGGTCTGGCCATCAGCCGCGATGATGGTCTCACCTTCCAGCGCATCGGCGATGGGCCGGTGCTGGCGGCATCGCTGCACGAACCCTGTCTGGTCGGCGACGGCTTCGTGAAAGTCATCGGCGGCGTATTTCATATGTGGTACATCTTCGGTACCGGCTGGAAGAAGTTCTCGGCGGATGCGCCGCCGGATCGCACCTACAAGATCGGTCATGCGGTTTCCAGCGACGGCATCAACTGGGTCAAGGAAGAAGCGCGGCAGATCATCGCCGACCGTTTGGGCGCGGATGAAAGCCAGGCGCTGCCGACGGTGATCGAGATCGATGGCCGGTATCACATGTTCTTCTGCTATCGCCAGTCATTCGACTTCAGGAAGAACAAGGACCGCGGCTATCGCATCGGCCATGCTTGGTCGGACGATCTGGTGAACTGGACGCGGGACGACGAGAATCCGCTCCTCGACGTCACGCCGGGCGACTGGGATTCGGATATGTTGTGCTACCCGCATGTGTTCGAGTGCGATGGCAAGGTGTATTTGCTCTATAACGGCAACGAGTTCGGGCGCTATGGTTTCGGGCTGGCGGTATTGGAGCGATGAGCGCAGCGGTCGAATATCTGTCGAACAAGGCATCTGCGGCGGAGATCGCCGAACATCTGTCGCGCTGCGATGCCGATTTCGTGCCGCCCTTGAGCGGTCGGGTCGAGATAACAGACTATGCGAAAAAGATCGCGAGCAAGGCGACGAGGTTCGAAGCATGGTCGGGCGGCACGCTGGTCGGTTTGGTGGCGGCGTATTGCAACGACCAGGAGAAGCGCATCGCCTACATCACCAGCGTCAGCGTGTTGCGCGAGTGGACGGGCAAAGGCATCGCCGCGCGTTTGATGAGCCAGTGCGTCGAGCACGCGAAAGCGTCGGGCATGCGGCAGATCGGTCTGGAGGTGGCGAGCGACAACACGCCTGCCATCAAGCTGTATGAAAAGAGCGGCTTCGTTGCGGGCAAGGCGAACATGCCATTCGTTACCATGAATCTATATTTGAAAAGCGGGGAAGAACATGAACGGCAAGCGTGACTACAATGTCGAAATAAAAGATACGAACGACCACAAGTACGCTTACGGCTTCGACTTCGACGTGATGCACCCCTACATGATCAAATCGTTCGAGCCCTTCTTCAACAAGGGAAGCCTGCTCGAGCTTGGGAGCTTCAAGGGCGACTTCACCAGAAGACTCCTGCCCTATTTCGATGACGTCACCTGTGTCGAAGCCTCGGATGTCGCTATCGAGGAAGCCAGAAAGAAACTGGGTGACAAGGTGAAGTTCGTCAATTCGCTATTCGAGAAAGCGACCCTGCCCAAGCGCTATGACAACATCGTGCTGACCCATGTGCTGGAACACCTGGATGATCCTGTGCTGGTGTTGAAACGCATCAACGACGAGTGGCTGGCGGAGAACGGCAGGTTCTTCCTGGTGTGCCCGAATGCCAATGCCCCTTCCCGGCAGATCGCCGTGAAGATGGGATTGATCACCCACAATGCTGCCGTCACTCCCGCCGAGGCCGAGCATGGCCACCGCTGCACCTACACATTGGATACCTTGGAGCGGGATGCTGTTGCGGCGGGGCTGAAGGTGGTTCACCGATCGGGGATATTCTTCAAGGCGTTGGCGAACTTCCAATGGGATCGACTTGCTGCAAACGGACATCATCTCCAAGGAATATCTGGAAGGGTGCTACAAGCTGGGGCAGCAGTATCCGGATCTTTGTTCGAGTATCTTCCTGATGTGTGAAAAAGGCGACAAGAAATGAAGATATCGTTTGTTGTGGCCGTCTATCACAACGAGGGTGCCCTTTCCAAAACCCACGAAAAGATTCGCTCAGTCTTTGATAGCGGCCTCACGCAGCAGCACGAATACGAGATCGTCTTTGTGGATGATGGGTCGAAGGATGGGTCACTTGCGGGAGGTATTAAGTCTACGGGAGCAAGATTCCAGAGTTAAAATTATCACTTTTACTAGAAACTTCGGCCAGATGGCGGCCATGTTGGCCGGTTTTAAGGAGGCTACTGGCGATGCCGTCATCAACATCTCAGCCGATCTGCAAGATCCGGTCGAGTTGATTCCGCAGATGGTCGAAAAGTGGAGTGAAGGGGCCGAGATCGTCATCTGCTATCGGACCGATCGTGCAGATACGTTGCTTGCGAAATTTTTTTCGCGATTGGCCTACGGGGTATTGCGCATGTCTTTGCCTCAAATACCGCCCGGTGGTTTCGATTTTGTGCTGATGGATAGAAAGGTCATGAATGTTTTCAATGCGATTGATGTTAGGCATCGGTTCTTTCAGGGGGATCTGCTCTGGACCGGCTATCGTACCTGTTTCATCCCATATGCTCGCCTGAAAAGGACAATCGGAAAGTCTCAATATAACTTCGCGAAGAAATTGAAAAATTTTCTGGATGCGGTGCTGGATGCCTCCTATTTGCCGATTAGGTTTATCTCCCTTGTCGGGTTGATTACCTCGACACTTGGCGTGCTGTATAGCGCAACCATCGTTTATAGCTGGCTTCGTGGAGAGACTCCGTTTGCGGGTTGGGCGCCCATCATGATCGCCATTCTTTTGGTGGGGGGGCTGATCATGGTGATGCTTGGGGGTGATCGGGGAATATGTTTGGCGTATCAACGAGGAAGTGCGGAAGAGACCGAACTATGTAGTCAGGGACAAGTTCCTATGAGCGATAACCTATCCTACACAATAGTCGAAGGAATCAAGTGCTTTAGCCCCGAAGTGGCTAATTCCTATGCGGATTATCCGGACAGAGGATTTGATCTGACGGAAAAAAATGGGGAGAGTAGTTTTTGGGTTCGCTCGCGAAATAGGCTATTCAAGAGCATTGTCCAGGATCACATGGTTGCGATCGGGCAAAACGAAATTCTTGGAAATAGGCTGTGGGATAGGCGGGTTCATCCAACAAATTGTCGAGAATGAAAGTCTGGAAATAACGGGATCGGAAATCTATCTGAAAGGGCTTCTGTGCGCTAAAAAAAATCTGCCTAATGTCGATTTCATTCAATTCGATGTGACGCAAGGCGTCGTAGGCGAGGAATTCGACATAATCGCCGCGTTTGATGTCATCGAACACATCGAGAACGATGTCGCCGCGATATCAAATATCTACAAGATGCTCTGCAGGGGAGGGAGTTTGATCATTACCGTTCCTCAACACAAGTTCCTGTGGAGCAGGCTTGACGAAATTGTCAAACACAAGCGCAGATACTCGAGACGGGAGTTGGTAACTAAGCTTCAGAAAAATGGATTCGACATCAGCTATTGCACGTCTTTCTTGTTTGTCCTATTTCCCTTTATGTTGATTTCTAGAATGTTTGATAAGGTAAGTGACCAATTACAATCCGAGGAAGCGGGGTTTGAGAAGAGGGTCAAATTTTCTAATGCTCTGAATTGGATTTTCGATCGTTTGATGCGAATTGATGAGGCTCTTATTCGCTTGGGCATCTCGCTTCCCTTCGGGGGGACATTGGTCGTTGTAGCCAGAAAGCGTTTATAAAAACCTTCAGTCGGCATAGCCAATAAATTCTCAAGGCTACTGTCAGAACTATGCATAAATTTAACATTGAGGCCACAAAATTCACGCTTGTCGGCGCGGCCAATTTTATGCTTACCTTTATCGTGTTTACCGCGATACTAAAAATATGGGGAATAAATTACTTACTCTCGTTAGTGGCGGCGTGGGCCGTTGGCGTGATTTTTTCATATGTATTGAATTTTGCTTGGGTGTTCAAGCCAGAGCAAAAAATTCAGTTCAGTGCTAGATTTTTCAGATTCTTCTTGGCTAGCGTGTTGTCGATAGCATTGAACATGCTTGCGTTGAGTTATATCGTAGAACACACCGATTTTGATCCTTTTTATGTTCAGATTGCTCTGATCCCTTTCATCGTTATCTTCAATTTTTCTACAGCAAAGTATTGGTCATTACGCGGTTCCGGTGATGGGAAGCGCAAAGAATTTTCATCATGAAGATTCGAGGAGAAAATCAAAGCGTAGTTTCATTGCACTCTTTTTGGGAAGTTGAGAGAGTGGCTAGAACAGGAATTTTACTTTGCGCTCTCTTGGTTATTGCCTACTGTGTTTGGACGCTGGATCGCGGTTTTGAGATTACCGATGAAGCGTACTACTTGTTGCTGGCCATGCATGCTGGCTCCGTCAAATATTTCATCAGCGCCCAGCAATGGATAACGTCGGGGCTTTGGAAAATTACAGGAAGCATTACGATGTTCAGAGCGGCAGGCATGGTTTTGTTGCTGACCAGCGCTGCATTGCTCGCGATTGGGGTATTTTCTGCCTGCCTTCGTTTTGGCCTGGTAGCCGATCGCTTTGAGTCAAAAGTTGCGGTTCTTGCCGGTTCTGCAGTCGGTGCAATGCTTTACGCTTCAACGATCAATCTTTCACCAAGTTATAACCTGTTGGCTTCTGCGGGAGCCTATGCGGCGGCGGGCCTGGTTTTGCTGGCATCGAATCGTTCGGGTATCACGTACAAATATTTCTTGTTTGCTATGGCAGGCTGCGCGCTAGGAGCAGAGGCCCTTTGCAAGCCCTCCGCCGGCGCGGCCACATTGGCACTTCTTCTGTTTTGGGGGGGCATCCTCGAACGCTCGCGCTTCGATAAAATTTTCGTTTCAGTGGCGATGGTCTTCGGTGTTGTCACGTTTGTGGGTATTGCGCTATTGGCTAACACAACAATACCTGACACAACACAAGCTGTTGAGCAGGGAATGCAGCTCTTCAGGCTGGTGCAAGTTGAGACGATAGGGGCACGTTTGGTCAGATATTCCATCGAGTTTTGGGAAAGTTTTTTGGCAACTCTGAGAGCGTTTGCTATTCCTATGGCAGCAATGATTGTGTATGCAACGACACGTTGCGCCATCTTTGCGCAGTTTGGGCTGATTGTGCTTGTGCTCACTCTGCTATTCGGAAGCCTCGACGCTGGATTGCCTACACTTTCGACGCATAACGCAATTTTCGGCAGCTATCTTTTCGGAGGTTTCAACAGATACGATGTTCAAATAGTTGCGATATTTGCGATGCTGGTAATGGCGTTGATCTTGTCGATTTCGGTATGGAACAAGAACCGGAGTACGCGCGTACTATTTTCTGGATTGATCTTGCTGCCCTATTCAGTGGCAATCGGTGCTGGTAATCCACTGTTCACACAAGTAATAGACTCCCTCGCATCTTGGGGGATATTGATTGCCGTGCTGATGGTCGCATGCCGTTCCGGGAATCTCAGCAAAATGCCTATCTCACTACTTGGGTTCTGTTTCATAATGACTGTTGCGCTACAGATTGTTACGAGTGCTCTTCGCCCGTATCACTTGTCGCTGCCCCTCACAAAACAAGATCAGACAACGGTAGTGGGGAACCTAGGCGCGGTGAAAGTTGATGCCGGAACTTACACGTTTCTTGCGGCGATGAGAGCGGCGGTTAATGAATGTGACATAGCAGTGGGTGCGCCTTTCATTGGTTTGTATAACATCCCTGGAGTGGCGTTAGTACTACAAGCTGTTCCAGTGTTAACTCCATGGCTGAACAATAAAGCGCAGGCCGAATTTATTATTGAGCGAATGCGCCCGGAGGGATTGCAGTCAGCCGTAGTGGCTCTTCACGTAGGAGAAAATCAAGCTTTCCCCCCTTTGCCGCAACAATTAGTAGCGTTTCTATCCGGTTACCGATACTGCGGAATGGCCATTTACCCCTATATGCAGCAGCGAATCCAAATCTGGCAATTTCAGGCGTGACAACCATGTCCCTGAGAAAAAACATACTTTTCAACTATATTAGCCAAATTTATGTGACGTTGATCGGCATCGCCATGGTGCCTATGTATATCAGATACATGGGTGCCGAAGCTTACGGACTAGTTGGTTTTTTCTCTATGCTGCAAGCATTATTCATGCTGTTAGACATGGGGCTCACTCCGACAATGGCGCGTGAGACGGCGCGCTTTCGTGGCGGCGCGACCGATGCGTTGAGCTATCGCCGATTGGTACGTGCGCTGGAAGGCGTTTTTCTTGTTCTAGCACTCCTCGGCGGCGTAGCCATGATCGCTACATCCGGCAGAATTGCTGAGGATTGGTTGCAAGCATCACAGCTACCGATAGCTGAGGTAAAAATATCGATACAGCTGATGGGGATAATCATCGCGATGCGTTTGATGTGTGGGTTGTATCGCGGCACTATCAGCGGTTCGGAGCGATTGGTGTGGTTGAGTATTTTTAACTCGATAATTGCGACACTTCGCTTTGTTGGCGTGTTTCCACTATTGATGTTTGTGGGTGCGACACCAACGATATTTTTTAGCTTCCAACTCTTCGTCGCGATGATTGAATTGGCAGGGCTTCTGTTTTATTCCCGTCGTTTGATGCCCGCCGCTCCGCAAGGCATGCAGTTGCCTTGGGATCGGGCGGCGCTTCGATCACTGCTTAAATTTTCGCTGGCTATCGCTTTCACTTCGTCAGTTTGGGTGTTAGTCACGCAAACCGACAAATTGGTGTTGTCTAAAATTTTGCCCTTAGCTGAGTATGGCTACTTCACCCTGGCAGTCCTGGTGGCTAGCGGCGTAATGATTATTAGTTTACCTATAAGTGGCGCGATTATGCCGCGGATGTCGAAATTAGAAGCGGAAGGTGACCACGTCGGACTAGTTCACGTATATCGCCAGGCTACTCAATTAGTTGCGGTGCTGGCGGGCGCCTCTTCAGTTACCTTGGCTTTTTGCGCTGAGCCGCTGTTATGGGCGTGGACAGGAGATCGGTATCTGGCTCATCAAGCTGCTCCTGTCCTAGTCCTGTATGCACTCGGTAACGGCATCCTGGCCGTAGCTGCTTTTCCTTATTACATGCAATATGCTAAAGGTGATCTGCGCCTTCATTTGATTGGTAATGCGGCGTTTGTTGTATTGCTGGTACCTTCTATTGTTTGGGCGGCCAGCCAATACGGGGGAGTGGGGGCGGGCTATGCGTGGTTAGGCATGAATCTACTTTCTTTCGTCGCGTGGCTGCCGCTGGTGCACCGAAAGTTTGAACCAGGACTGAACATGAAATGGTATGGTCAAGACATTTTGGTAATTTTTTTGGCAGCTTCAATAACCGGATATTGCTTGAGTATCCTCTTGCCACAAAGCGATAATAGAGGGATACAACTTACATTGATTGTCATTACCGGGTTTATTGTAATGCTTGCCAGTGCTGCAGCATCTTCATTTATATGGGTTGGCGTGATGGCGTGGCTTGAAAGGCACCTGCTGCTCAAACAAAAAAGCACGCCCTAATGCAACTAGAAAAAGCTCCAATAGTTACAGTATGTGTGATTGCCTACAATCACGGACGGTATCTTCGTCAGTGTCTTCAAAGCATTGTCGATCAGCAAACACAATTCCCGTTTGAGGTCATCGTTGGGGATGACTTTTCAACAGACAATACCCCAGAGATAATCTGTGAATTCGCCGACCGATATCCACAACTAGTTATTCCTATTCTCAACCGAACCAAGATCGGAGGCACACAGAACTACGTTACCACCCACTTGCGAGCCCGCGGCGACTACGTTGCGCACATTGACGGAGACGATCTTGCCTATCCTGGAAAATTGCAGCTTCAAGCCGAATATTTGGATGCACGAAAGGGCCTTGCACTTGTGTGGCATGCCGTGGAAATCATAAACGACGCCGGTGAGCCCACAGGCCGGTTGCACCGATACATCGACGACATCGTCGATACAGCCAATATTACTCGAAACGCCATCTTGCGGTACGGACCTCTCGGAGCGGCCAGTTCCGCGATGTATCGCCGAGCATTTGCGAATGACCTCATGGATATCAAAGAAGATTCCCTTGACTACTACTTTGCTGCAAGATTGCTTGAGCATGGAAACGGTGCACGCCTCAAGGAGGTCTTGGGTGGTTACAGATACGACCCGGATACGGTCACCCTCTCCAAGACAAAGTCGCCGTACTTCAGAGATTCACCGATGCGCAAGCTTTATGCAAAGCATTTAAAACATATGTACAATTGTGACAAAAGGGTAGGAGACGATATCTTTCTGAATTCCTTGTTTAATTCATGGGTGGAACTAAGGTTTCTACGGCCAGCAGTATTCGCTTTTCTATATCTTGCTATGCGAACCATATCCATCTCCGCCGTTCGACAAATACCGAGATATTTTTTAAAGGCTCTCAGGCTGAGAATCAGGTGATGAAAAGTGCAAGCCAGAGAATTGGGGTCAACCCCTTCTATGGGCTTTTCTGCCTCTATTTGTTTGCCAACCTACTCGCGCTCATAACACTTGGCTTCGGACTCCCAATAAGGGTCGAAACAGAAGAGTTTTCATTCGATGGTGCAATCGTCGCCGTTAGCGCGCTGGGACTGTTTTTCTCGTTGTTCGCTGGTCTGATTGTATACAGGGCAGCTTTGGCCATGGCTAAGCCTCGTTCAGATATCATCTTTGGGGCGGGGATCTCTCTGCTCTTGTTGTTTCTGCAACTCGGGTATCTCGGCTTCAACACGTACTATGGGGTCAACATTGCGGGAGTTGAGGACGAAGTCCAAGGAAATGCCTTGCTCCATCTTTTTTTTTGGATCACTCAACCCGACCTGCTCTTCCTTATATTGTGCATCGGCATCAAATCCAATCGTTGGTTCTGGTCGAACGCAGTCGTTTATACTGTGTCTCTCTTGCTTCGAAGTTGGATTGGTGGCTTGTACCTTGTCGCCGTCGTAATCGCCATCCGACAATACCCGATCTCGATCAGCCGCAGAAACCTTATGTTTTTCTTCATCGTGTTACTCATGGGCGTACTAGCACTTCCATTGATCGTCAGTGCGAAATGGTTTTTTCGCGCAGGAGCAGGCTTTGGTGCGGCACTCGATTTTCTTTCTGACGTCGGATATTCCAGCTATCTTGTCGACTGCATAGCTTATGTCGGCAACCGATTTCAGCACCTAGGACATGTTGCCCTGATTGCGCAAAACTCGCAAAGTCTGAACGAGGCATATGTTGCGGGCTCATTCATTCCATATTGGATGGATGGCGCACCACAGTGGCTGTACTTGAAGCTGAACGGGATTGAAATTCTCCAGATCAACAAGCACATTGTCAGAAATGTCCTTGGCTCTAGTAATTTAGCGTACAGCACGAACCCGGGCATAGCTGGCTGGTACTTTGTTTTACAGCACAAGGCGGTCTTTTTTTCCCTCTATTTGTTGGCGATAACTTTAATCCCTGGAATTATCGCGCTTAAACTCGCCGGGTATAAATATTTCCTTCTTGTTAACTCCTTTGGCCTGATTTACCTGTTTCATGGCTGGATGGGGGCATACTTTAATCTGGTTCTATATATGATCACCCTGATCTTGATAAAGCACTTCCTAGCGCGGGGGCATCGATCCAAGCAAACTCGCAAAAGTCTTGGCACCAAGTCGGTTGCGGTGCGCCATTTTCCTGTCCAGCAATGAATCGTATCCTCTTTGCGTTGTGGTGTGACGGGCAATGCAAGTGATCGCGAACAGAGATCAATTCCAGGAAAGCATGATCAATGCGCGCACTGACCCCGCTCCGAATTTCTCTGTCCTTATGTCGGTATATGCGAAAGAAGACCCAGATTGTTTCGCGATCGCTTTAGATAGTCTGGTGAGACAAACCGCTCTGGCGGGCCAAGTCGTCCTAGTCTGTGATGGGCCGCTATCATCAGGTCTCGATTCAGTTATCCAACGCTTTGCTCATTGCCTGCCGTTGACAGTGATCCGACTGCCCGAAAACGTTGGTCTATCTCACGCGCTTAATATTGGATTGCCGCATTGCGTACATGAGTGGATTGCGCGCTTTGATTCGGACGACATTTGTGAGGAATTTCGTTTCGCTAAGCAACTTGAATTTATTGGTGAGCACCCCGATGTTGATGTCTTCGGCGGAAACATTCTTGAATTCACTTCTGATAGCACGCGACCCCACGCAGTACGCTCCATTAGGCAGACGCAGGAAGCGATCGTCGATGCAGCCCGATTCCGCAATCCATTGAATCATGTTACCGTCTTTTTCCGAAAATCGGTTGTGCTCGGAGCCGGAGGGTATCCCCACGACGAACTTAACGAGGATTACGCGCTCTGGGTCAAATTGATGTTGAGTGGCGCCAGATTTGGAAACATGGCAGAGCCCCTGGTTCGAGCCCGTGCGGGAGTCGATATGGTTTCGAGGCGGGGAGGCTGGAAGTATTTGCTCGCCGAAATTAGGTTGCAGTCGCGTTTCTGGAAACTGGGATTTATCGGTACCCGCGTGTACTTGTTCAACGTCGGCATTCGCATTGCCGTACGCCTGGCCCCAAATGCGTTGAGAAGATGGGTATATTCGATCGTTTTGAGGGCTCGTCCTCAGAACCAGGAGGTCGAGTGAGGAGCGATGCCACGCTGAGCCAAAATGCCTCGGACTGCCTGGGCTTAATGCCTGCTCGGCGAATTGCCGTGACCGGAGCAAGCGGTTTTGTTGGAAAACGGCTACTACATCGACTGTTGCGTGATGGATTTGCGGCGCTGGCGCTATCACGCCATCGAAGCGGAATTCCGGGCGTCTCGGAAGTCTTGATCCAAAATTATGATGACGTCGGTAAAATTGCCGCAGTTTTGGCTCGGGTGGATGTGGTAGTTCACTTGGCCGCTCGAGCACATCAGCTTGATGACGACGTGCGAGACGTTTCGCAATCGTACCTTTCCGCTAATGTTGGCACGACGGTGGCTGTGGCGAAGGCAAGTTGCCTGGCCGGAGTAAAACGATTCGTGTTCGTGAGTTCGATCGGTGTTAACGGTAACCGCACCTGC
Source organism: uncultured Pseudomonadota bacterium (assembly GCA_963840785.1). GTDB lineage: Bacteria > Pseudomonadota > Gammaproteobacteria > Burkholderiales > JALYOK01 > JALYOK01. Next base: position 129,898 of record CAWJAF010000001.1, read on the forward strand.
GGCAAGCCGTTCTCTCTCGCGGATGTTGCTAAACCTATCGAACATTATGCAAAAAGCAAGTGGTTGGCCGAGCAAGCGCTTGCGACTGAGCTCGGATCTGGCGAAACCGATTTCACTATCCTGCGACCGCCGCTCATCTATGGTCCCGGATGCCCCGGAAACTTCAATCGCCTTATCCAATGGGTTGCAAAGCCCCTCATTGTACCGCTGGGCGCCCTAAATGCGCCTCGCACGTTCATATACGTGGAGAATCTAATTGATGCTTTGACGGTCGCGGCATGGCATCCAGGGGCATCACGCCGCACGTTTCTCGTCACCGATGATGTGGATACCTCCGTTAGTGAAATCGTTCGCATCTTTGCGGCGTATCTGGGCCGAAAACCCGCCGCTGTCTGGAACATACCACCTGGCGTGTTGAGTTTGCTTGCGACCGTCGTCGGTCAGCGTAAGACCTTTGAAAAGCTCGCTCATGCACTTCAAGTCGACGGCACCGAGTTTTGCGATGTAACCGGGTGGCACCCACCGTTCAGTACTCAAGAGGGGCTTAGGTTGACGGTCCAAGTGGCGGCAGAAAAAAACTTGCGATCTGCCGCACGAATGTGAATTTTCTGCCAAGCGGTGGCAACGCGAAACGAACCCCTCACGAGAAGGTCAGAGTAGATGCGTAAAAAACCGAGCGATTGCGTTAGTTCGGCGTTATCCTTGAAGAACCGAATGCCAAGATACCGTATTGTCCAAAACAATCCGAAACGTCAATGCGGATTTTGACATAACAGGCGTTTTGGCGGGTGCCGTCGCGATCGAATTTGCCAGAGGTACGGATTGCGTCTGTTTATTCAGCACTGCTTGCCGCCCGATCTATTGTGGCAAGCGATTTTCGATCTGCTCCAAGGGGGCGTGCGCATGTAGAAGGTCTTAACATCACGACATGATTGCTTCTTGGAGATACGCGATTAACCATTTTGTTACTTTTTTAGTTTTGGTTCATTTCCTTGATAGCTGACGTCTCTATTCTTGGCATGGCAGCTATAGCATTCGCTATGACGTTCGGCTTGGTCACCTGGATGCTATCAAGCGGAAGCATTAGGGTAATTTTGGATCATCCTAACGCACGGTCGCTACATACCGCTCCCGTACCGCGTACTGGTGGACTAGCGATCATGTGCTCGGTGCTAGTCGTTGGCGGATTTACAGTGCCTGAGCAAACTTCCCTACTTTCATGCGTTGCGGGACTTGCGCTTGTCTCTTTTTTCGACGACTGGCATGGTCTCCCAATAACCTGGAGGTTTACGGCACATCTGATAATTGCAGTTGTTTTTGCTTGGACCAATTTCTCAGGAGCGCCCTTTTTCCTTCTGGCTCTGATTGTATTGGCTTCGGTCTGGATGATCAATCTTTATAACTTCATGGACGGTTCCGACGGTCTGGCCGGTGGGATGGCCCTTATCGGGTTCTTCGCCTATGGCGCCGCGCGTCGCTCGCTCATCACGCCGACCTTGCGGTAGTGAGCCTTAGTATCGCCTTTTCTGCCGCCGCATTTCTCTATATAATTTCCACCCGGCTAAGGTATTCTTGGGCGACGTGGGTTCGATACCTCTGGGTTTTGCGGCTAGGTTCCATCGGACTTCTTGGCTGGAATAGAGAGCATATGGCCGCTGTGGTTCCCGCTTCTGGTCTTTTCGCCGTTTATCGTTGATGCTACCCTTACGCTCTTGAAGAGACTATCGTGTGGCGAAAGGGTCTGGGAAGGTCATCGCGAGCATTATTACCAACGCATGGTGCGTATGGGTTGGGGGCATTCTAAAACCGCGCTGGTAGAATACGGGCTGATGGCATGTGTTGGAATTTCCGCCTTGATGGCTTTGCGTTGGAGTCAGTCAATGCAGATCGTTTTGCTGGTCGGATGGGCATTGCGTATATTTAGGGATCGCCTTCTCACTTGATCGCGCATGGCGACGATATCAAGCTACCCAGACTAACGCCGATTGAATCAAATCAAAATTTGCGGGCGAATTTTCCGTGGGCCCAGGAAGACTGAATGGAAAAAGAAGTGAGAGAGACAGAACATTTCGAGCAAGATGAACATTAGCCTTCGGGATTTGTGGCGTGTTCTAATCAATCAGAAAAACTGGGTGATAGGAATGCCCATTTTGTGTGTGTTGCTCGCGGCCATCGGTGTGTTCATGGCCAAGCCAAAATGGGAAGCAACAGCTGTCATCCAAATTGGTCAGGTTGGTCAATCCGGCGTTGGTCAAGGCTCACAGCTTATCGAGCCTCCGGCTCGTGCTATTGAGCGGATGAAGATGAAATCTTTCGAGGATGCCGTATTGAGCGATCTCAAGATTTCAGATGAGGATAGAAAGTCCTCTTGCCTCGCTATTCAGAAAAACTTTAGTCACTAAAGGCGTTGGGTACGACGGATTTGATACAAGTCAGGATTCGAGCGCATTCCCCGTGAGCAAGCACAAAGTTGGGCTAACGCAGTAGTGGAAAGGCTTAAAGATGTGCACGAACGGTTAGCGCAACCAACCATTGATAGGTTGCGTAAGCAGCAAGCGGAATTAAAAAAACAAATGCAGATCCATTGAGGAGGAGCGCACGAATCTCCTGAGGATAGTCTCGAAGAGCAGTGAAGCTGGTGGCGACAGTCGCTTTTCCGCCAATTTATTGTTGTCAAATTTATTGCTGCAGAAAAACGCTGAATTGCGCGATTTTGAAATGCGCCGACTTAGCCGCAGATGAACAACTTAGCATCCGTTCGAACTTATCCGACGTCCCTGATCGACCGAACGTATGTTCCGGAAAAACCTGCTTCCCCAAAGAAACTTCTTGCGATTATGTTTGCGGCGTCTAATGGGTATGATCTTAGGCGTCGTGATTGCACTCATACGAAATTATTGGCGATCAGAGAAGCCTTGAGCGTGGGCGAATCAAAAATCTCACAAAATAGCCACAATTGGCAATTTGTCGCGCGTCGATTATTCGTGTTGCTGCATGATGCGATTGCGGCGGTTTTAGCTTGGATCGGCGCGTTTTGGTTGCGATTCAATCTGACTGTTCCTGACGATGTAATGACTCATATGATTTATGTTGGGGTTTGGGTTGTTCCCATTCAGACCGCGGTCTTTTGGGGCTTTGGTCTCTATCGCGGGATCTGGCGTTATGCCAGTTTGCATGACCTAAAGACGGATCCTTGGTGCAGTCGCAGATTGCTGGTCTTTGCCTACCGCTCATCAATCGTTCTTATTCCATATTCAGGCGCCGATCCCTCGCTCCGTTCTTCTAATCGATCCGATACTTCTTTTATTGTCTATGGGAGGTAGCCGGCTCGCCTATAGAACATGGCGTGAATATAAGCAGTTTGGCGTGATGCACAAGCAAGGCGAGCCGGTCTTGGTTTTGGGTGCGGGCGATGCGGCGGTGAGCTGGTTAAGGAGCTCGCTCGAAGCGATAAATGGCGCGTAGTTGGTATTCTGGACGACAATCGCGAAAAGTTGGGGCGATTACTCAATGGGATCAAAGTGGTCGGTACAATCGGCGAGGTGTCGAATTGGTCCAGAAAAGCTTGGTGTCATTCAGGCGATAATCGCGATGCCATCCGCGACCCATCGATTGCGGCGTCAGGCCGTTGAGATTTGTACCCAAGCCGGGCTAACAGTTTTCACTGTGCCGCATTAGCGGATTTGGTAAGTGGCGAGGTAACCGTATCTCAAGTGCGAAAGGTAGAGGTAGAAGATTTACTCGGGCGCGAGGCGGTTACTTGGATACCGATGGTGTTCGCGAATTTCTCACTGGTCAAGTTGTGTTGGTGACTGGCGCGGGCGGGTCTATCGGGTCGGAGCTTTGCCGCCAGATCGTCAAGTTTTATCCTGGGATGGTCGTTTTCTTTGAGTCAAATGAATTCGCGCTTTACAATGATCGAGCAAGAATTCATGCCGAAAATTTCCGGATATTCAGATTCGATAGCATTGTAGTGAGACTAAAGATCAAGTTCGCGGATCGATCAGGTGATAAAGCATTTGCGCCCAGTTGATTTTTCATGCTGCCGCCTATAAACATGTCCCTCTAATGGAAGGAATTAAATGCTTGGGAGGCAATACAAAATAATGTTCTCGGAACGCAAATCTTAGCCAAAGCCGCTGTCGAAAACGGTGTCAAAAAGTTTGTTCTGATATCGACCGATAAGGCCGTTAATCCCACCAATGTGATGGGCGCGAGCAAGCGACTCGCCGAGATGGTTTGCCAAGCTATCAAAGTGAAAACGTTACGCGTTTCGGAATGGTTCGATTTGGCAATGTTTTGGGTAGCACGGGCAGCGTGATTCCCAGATTTCATGAGCAAATTTCTCGCGGCGGGCCGGTAACGGTTACGCATCCCGACATTATTCGCTATTTCATGTCGATTCCCGAGGCTGCCCAATTAGTGCTACAGGCGGGATGTATGGGCCTAGGTGGCGAAATTTTCGTGATGGATATGGGCGATCCGGTCAAGATCGTTGACCTCGCGCGCGACATGATTCGACTATCGGGATTTAGCCGAAGACGAAATCAAGATGAATTCACAGGATTGCGGCCTGGCGAAAAACTGTTCGAGGAGTTGTTAGCTGACGATGAACATACGTTGCCGACGCCTCACCCCAAACTTAGAGTTGCAAAGGCGCGAACTGTTGACCATGATTGGCTAGCAGAACTAGTGCGGTGGATCAAGGAACATAGCTCAATGGACGATGCCCACGTTCGAAGGGATCTAAAGAAATGGATTCCAGAATATGCTTACTCGACAAAACCACGACTGCAAGTCGTAAACGAAAAGAAAGCGTCTTAACGACCCAGAGCGCCGTATTTGTCAATTTTTAATTTAGGAGTGCGTGAAAACTGCGATCCATGGGGTAACATTTAAACCTTTGGGTCTCGTCACGAGCGCTAGCGAGCTCATCCAAACAAACCTGCGCAAGGTGTCTGCCAATAAGGGAGAGTTACTCCAAAATGCGCGTTGAGCTTTTCGCAATCCAATAACGAGTTTTTCGGACGCTTTGCCGGCAGTGGATAGTGCTCGGTGCAAATAGGAATCAACTGGGGCTTAAAGGTTTGATCTGTACTATCGGAGCCCTAGCTTCCAATAGCCACTTTGCAAAACCGTGCCAAGTGGTTCGTCCCGATGGCGCCAGGTGAAAAATTCCGAGGGCATTTCTGCGAACGAAGTATTAGGTGATTGCATTCCTCTAAGGATCGAGCATGTCACGTCGGCAATGAATCGAGCAGATGTTGGCGCGCCTATTTGGTCGGCGACTATGCGCAGTTCGTCACGTTCTATGCGCCAACTGCAAAATGGTTTTGACGAAATTTTTTCCACGCGGCGAGTATACCCAACTTGTTCTAAGAATTAGGTGTCGGCAGCCGGTTGCTTGTATATTTTGTTCGCCTGCTAGTTTGGTCCTGCCATAGGCATTTATAGGATTTGGTTTGTCATCCTCCAAGTAAGGCTCCGACTTTTCGCCATCAAAGACGTAGTCCGTGGAGTAATGCACAAGTAGGACGTTTGAACGTTTTGCCTCTTCCGCGAGAACTTGCGGTGCATCGGCATTGACTAGGCGCGCAACGGCTTCTTCGCTTTCCGCCTTATCGACTGCGGTGTAGGCTACGGCATTGACAATAATTTCAGCCCCCGCGTCTCTAACGATCTGGCGCAGACTTTCTGGGCGGGAGAAATCTGCCTCGGCACGTGAAAGTGCGATCACTTCACCCAACGGCAACAAGGAGCGATTCAATTCCCATCCTACTTGGCCGGTGCGTCCAAGCAGCAGAATACGCGTCACTCAAATACCTCAGCATCAACGAAATTTTTGCCCTGTGAATCTTTCGCAGGAAAGCGTCGGCTCGACATCCAATGGCCAATCTATTTTGACATCTGGGTCATTCCAACGAATGCAGCGTTCATGTTCCGCGCGCCAAAAGTCAGTCGTCTTGTAGAGAAAATCAGCCGATTCGGAGAGAACCAAAAAACCATGAGCAAATCCTGGAGGAACCCACAATTGTCGGTGGTTTTTCTCGCTTAGTTCGGTTCCAATCCATTTGCCGAAGTTGGTCGAACTTTTCCGGATATCTACAGCCACATCGAAAACACTTCCCCGAACAACACGGACAAGTTTTCCTTGCGGATGCAGTATCTGGTAGTGTAGTCCGCGCAGTACGCCTTTTGTCGACCGGGAATGATTGTCTTGAACGAAGTCGGTTGTCTGCCCAGCCATTTCGGCAAACAGCTTGCGATTGAAGCTTTCGAAAAAAAAACCACGATCATCGCCAAACACTTTAGGCTCAATGATCAGGACTTCAGGCAGGGATGTTGCTGTGAGTTGCATTCGATACTGATCAGAATAATTAACTTAAGGCCAATCGCAGTTTACGATTAAAACACACGTTCATTTAATAGAGACAGCAAGTATCGTCCATAACTATTCTTGTTCATGCTGATACCAATTCGCTCTAGATCGTCCTTGGTAATGTATCCTAGGCGAAAGGCTATTTCTTCGGGGCAGGCCACCTTCAATCCTTGGCGCTTTTCTATCGTTTCAATGAACGTTGATGCTTCGAGTAGGGACTCATGGGTACCCGTGTCCAGCCAAGCCATACCTCGCCCCATCACTTCAACGGTTAGTTGGCCGCAGGCTAAGTAGTGTTTGTTGACGTCCGTAATTTCGTATTCGCCTCGCGCGTGATGGCTTGAGATCTCTGCGCTATGTCAAGCACTTGGTTGTCGTAGAAATACAGCCCGGTAACCGCGTAGTTAGACTTGGGCGCGGTCGGCTTTTCTTCTAAGCTAATCGCCTTACCTGTAGCATCAAATTCCGCAACCCCATAGCGTTCCGGGTCGTGCACATGGTAAGCGAATACGGTGGCGCCCTCGACCTCATTGTTGGCGCGCCCCAAGTTGGGTCGCGAAATCATGGCCGTAGAAAATATTGTCACCCAGGATCAACGCGCAATGCGCCGCTCCGATAAACTGGCGACCGATTACAAATGCTTGGGCGAGGCCATCTGGCGAAGGCTGGGTAGCATATGACAAATTCAATCCCCAGCTTCGACCGTCCCCGAGCAATTGCTCAAAACGCGGGGTGTCTTGAGGCGTCGAAATTATTAGGATGTCTCGGATTCCGGCAAGCATCAGCGTCGACAACGGATAGTAAATCATCGGTTTATCGTAAATAGGTAAAAGCTGCTTTGAGATTACTTGCGTTACAGGATAGAAGTCGCGTTCCCGAGCCGCCCGCTAGAATAATGCCTTTTCTCAATTCGTGCTCGCTCAGCATAATTTTGATTAATCCAATTTTGATATTTCCCACTGACAATATCGGAAACCCATGAATTGTTATCCAAGTACCATTGAATTGTTTTGCGAAGCCCGGTCTCGAATGTTTCCGTGGGCACCCAGCCGAACTCCCGTTCGATTTTACGTGCGTCGATTGCATAACGTCGATCATGGCCAGGTCGATCTGTAACGTAACTGATTTGTGTTTGGTAGCTATCGCCGTCGGAACGTCGGTTGCAAATCATCAAGCATGTTACAAATTGCCTTAACCACGGTTACATTATTTATCTCGTTGTTTCCGCCAATGTTATAGGTTTCGCCCACGCGTCCACGTTCAAGCACTTTTCGAAGCGCGGCACAATGATCGCTAACGAATAGCCAGTCGCGCACATTCAATCCATCGCCGTAAATGGGCAAAGTCTTTCCTGAGAGCGCATTGTTAATTACTAGCGGTATTAATTTCTCTGGGAATTGGAATGGCCCATAGTTATTCGAACAATTCGTTGTCAGCGTTGGCAAATTATACGTGTGACAATATGCCCGCATTAAGTGATCGGACGCCGCTTTAGATGCGGAGTAAGGGCTGTTTGGCGCATAAGGAGTTGATTCGCTGAATTTCGGATCGTCGCTGCCGAGTGAGCCGTACACTTCATCTGTAGACACATGCAAGAAGCGAAAAGCCGACTTTTGCTGCGCAGGAAGTGCTGCCCAATAGCCGCGAACTGATTCCAATAATCGAAATGTTCCGACGATGTTGGTTGTTATGAAATCTTCCGGTCCGGTGATCGAGCGATCGACATGACTTTCCGCGGCGAAATGAATGACCGCGCGAGGGTGATATGTCGTCAGCAATGTTGCTACGAATGGGGTATCGCAAATGTCACCCTTCAAAAAAACATGTCGCGAATCGCTCCTGATCGACGCTAAGTTAGCAACGTTGCCCGCGTAAGTTAACTTATCTAAGTTAACGAGAGGTTCGTCACTATTGTTGTGCCAATCTAATACGAAGTTGGCACCAATAAAGCCGGCGCCGCCTGTGACTAGGATCATATGCGGTCAATCAATTGTTTGACGGAAATGAACAATTACAATCCCGACGTTTTATTCAAGGTGATCCAGTTAACGCTGTGCGAGACCTCGAATACATCCGCGCTTAGCACAATTCCGGATGACCAGAATCGCCCGAAATTACTCGTCACGAGCTTGCTCCAGGAACCACATGACTGACTCATCAGCACGATTGCTTTTTTACTAACGCGCACATAATTGAAAATCGTAACATAAACAACTAAGCGGTTCAAAAAAAGATCTCATTTTGATGAGGCGCGGATCGCAAGCCGATCGCTTCTCGAAGCCCTATCGGCTTGAGGGATCGCGAACTTAAAGATACGTCCAGAAAATGGCGTTTGATGCGGGACGGCTACGATCGCTTAGTGCTTCAGGTCGTCGCGTGAAATCTTGATTAATGTTCGAAGGCGCGCAAATCATATGTGACGACCGAGCTGTCCAATCGATCAAATATGTCTCAGAGAATCCGATGGACGAAAACGTTCGGAACTTCGTCCTCGCCAAACAAGTTACGGAACCCGAACTAAGCGAACCGCATCCGCGGCCGCTTGGCCATTAACGTCGTCGACTTCGACGTAACCGTCATTCCCCGCAAGAAAGCTATAGCGGCCATGTAATACCCATTTCCCGCCGTTAATTTGCTGATTGAAATTTTTCGTCGCGGTGGCTGTGCGAATCTTAACGTATATCGGCACGTTGGTCGATCGATTCGCGTGAGTACTCCACCAAACGTACACGTCGTAAGTGCCGCCGTGACGATCACCGGCCGCCAACGGTAGGTATCGCGGCCCGTGCCGCAACTATACAGCGACCCTGCGCCATATTGATTGGTCCCGCTGGAAACACACCATGGCCGGTGAAGGTGCGGCGTGCGTCCTGTGCGGCCGCGCCGAGGTTATCGAGAATGATTTCCGCGTTGTTTGGTTGCGGCGGTGGGGCAGTTGAATTGACGCTAAACGTGCGTTCGACAACCGAGGCATTTCCTGCGAGATCTTTAACTCGAACCGTTAATTTTCCCGCCGCCAAAGTAGTGATGGCTGGCGTCATATTTATCGTCCACACAAGATTTCCCGTCTCGCGAAAATCGGCAGCAAGTTCGCTGCCGGCCGCTTTGCCGTTGACCACGAAATTCGCCTTAACAGAAAGCGATTGGTGATCAAGTCCCGAGTAATTGTCGTACAGACCGACACGCATTTGACTCAGTGGTGTGGCGCTAGTGCCGCTGACGCGGCGCAGACACGTCAAAACCGGCTTGGTATCGTCGGCAAACACGCCTGCAGTTTTGAGCAGCGGATCGGGCGAGTCGACTTGGCAACCCAAATCAATCCAGCGCGCGAAGGTCATTTTTTCGTTTTCAGTGAGTAGCGGTACACCGGATGCCGGTGGCGGCATAATGGTGCCGGTGTAATCGAAATCGGCGTTATTTGCATTTGCGCCCGGCGGCAGGGTCGCGGCATTTCCCGGCACCGTTTCGGTTGGATGATCGGCATTGGTCCAGCCATCCAAACGGCGGCCCATGATCTTCCACATCAATAGACTACGGCGCGATTGGAATTTGCGAACATAGCGCGAAGCATTAGTCTGCCGCCAGGTGCCGTTGCTAATCACGGGCTTGATGCCGAATTGTGCATCGGCATCGCGCGCGAGGCGGTTATAGGTGTTGTCAAAACCGTTAACGATGGTCGAATCGTCCAGCACCAGTCCCGCTTCCTGGCGCCCAGTCTTTGAGTGGCATTGAACGCACGAGCGTTGCAGAATCGGCTTGATGTCGCGGTAATATTCGACGTCGACATTATGCCGGCTCGCTTGCATCGGCACGGTTTGCAGTGAAGCGTTTTTAGTCAGCAGCGGCGTGTTGCCCGTTAAATCGTGCGGCGAATAACCCGGCTGCCCCGCCGCAGTATTGGCAAAGTTCAGTCGGCACTCGGCTATGGGCGTGGCAGCCGCCGCAATTGGTGCGTACCTCTCCCGGCCGCACCATGTGCCAGGTCTGCGCCATGTTCAGCACCAGGCCGTCTTTGTCGAGCGTTTGAAACGTGAACGAGGTATCCGCCGGAATCTTCGCCAGAAAACTCGTATCGGGATTGCCATCCGGATCGGTCGCATGCCGGATTTGCGCAGCGGAATCTCACCGAGTATGCGCAAACGTTCCGCGCCAGCGTGACTGAAGAATCCGGGCGAGCCGCCGCTCGCGATCGGACCGTAGCTGCGGTGCGCCACGCCTTCCATGCCGACAATGCGCACGGCAAAGATATCCGCATCGGTATAGCGTCCGGCATCGGCGCCTTGCGTAAACCAATTTGGATTTGTGTCATTTTGTGAGGTGTTGAATTCTTCCAGGCCGTTAAACATCGATGGCGTATCCGCAATCTTTGGCGCGGTGTCGCGCTTATAAAAACTCGACGCACCGACCAAACCGAATGGCGTTCCGGCCGGCAACACGGCGTGCGCAGTGCCATCGTTTGGCAGGTACGGCAGCGTGGCTGGCGCGACGACACCGTGAATCGCGGCGTAAGGCACCAGCGCTTTGGGTTGCATTTCGTTGAAGCGTGGATCGTTCTTCACTACCACCAATTGGCGATGATCGTTAATCGCCGCGCCACTTTTCAACAGATAGATTCCGCCATCGGCACGTGGCAATTGGGTCGGCCGGTCGAGATTATTCACCGGTCCGGGACTCCAAACCACCAACGCATCATTATTCGGCGCGGCCGATGGATGTGTCACTTTGCCCGCCCAGCTTCCGTCGAGTTCATACCCGGAGGCTTGATCCTCGCCATGCGTGAAGGCGCTGAGCGCCGTTAATCCTGGCGGCGAAAAACGATATTGCGGTGTAGCGCGGTTGCAGGTGCGCCGGATGAGCGCTATCGAAAAACCACACTCCGCGCCGCACCAGCGGATTCGACGAATCGGCATCCAGCGGGCTGCCGAACGGCGCCGATGCCAGCGGCTTTGTTTGCATTGAAGGCGAGCAAGGTGCCGAAGCCATTGTTGTTCAGATTGTAGTATTCCACTACGGCGATGCGGCTGTCGCTTAGTTGCGTTTGAAAATGAAATGCCGCGCCGATCTTGAACGCGCTCATCAGCGGCTCCCACTTTTGTCCGTCGGGCCAAATTGCCCACAGCGACCAAACACGATCGTCGCGCAGGCCTTGGGTTTCGTAGCTCGAGAACATCACTCGGCCATCGCGCAACACGGTCGGATGCATCGCGCTTCCGATATTCATGTGGCCGATCGGCTCCACGTTTTCGCCGTTGTCGTCCATGATGTACAAGCGAAGATTCGGAAACGTCATGCCCTTGTTCGGCAAATAGCCATCGCGGCTGGAAACAAACATCACTTTGCCGTTCGGCAGCGGGCACGCGCCCAGATTGAAAATGCCGTAGCCGAGATAACTCTTTGCCGGGACTGCTCGCGCTTAAATGATTGGTCGACCAATTCGCCGCGCCTGCCGGCGGCTCCCATTTTTGTTGCGTTAGGCGAATGACTTGGCGTGTCGCGACATTGATTTTATAAATGTCGGCGCCGAGCATCGGCGCATAGTTACGCTGATAGTTGAGTTGAGCCACGCGCACGTCGGGAAAGTAGGAAAAATAAACCCATTTCGCGTCGAATGACGGCACCGGATCGACCACCGCACCATTGCCCGCAGCGAACAGCACTTCTTCCGTGCCATTTGGATGCAGCAACATCAAATCCGCACCCGGCTCCATTTGCACCGGATTGATCACTTCCGGCCATTTCGTATTGGTGATGTCGCCGTAACGCGGCGCGCGAACGTAAACGATATCGTAGGCCCGCGCGGTTTGCGCAGACGCATCTTGAATGATCGTGAGTGAGAGTAAAACCAGAATCGGCCAGAAACCCGCGCGGCCGAGTTGACGACAAGCAGCGTGCAGCATGTTTGTTTCCCCTTTTTCTTTCGCCGACGCGAGCGTCAACAGCGAGAACGGTGTGACCCAGCCATAACAGTCAAAATCCAGCCGTGGAAAACAGATTTTTGTTGTGTGCAGCGATACGGCGACTCGAAGCGTGCCAAAACTGCGTTCGGCTGTCAAGACGTATCGAGATGTGCCTGAAGAGCCGCATGGCCCGGGCACTATATTGGCTGTACAGGCAGGTATTATGCAGCCATTGCATCAGGTAAGATGATCTATTGTTGTGAAAACAAGGCTCGGAGGATACGATGTGCATCACGCGATCAGTGGGACGCGGCGGCGTCAACATAAAAGACGACGTCAAGACTATCCAGGTACTTCTTAATCTGAACATTTATCAACTTAGCCCGCCGAACCCAATTGTAGAAAACGGCATCTGCGGTACGACTACGATTGCGACGATCGAGCTGTTTCAGCGCCAGGTGCGGCGATCCTCCGGCCCGATGGAAAAGTCGACGCAAATGGCGCGACACTGGGCGCTGCGCCCCGGATTGCTGCCAGGATTCACCGAAAAAAAATTGCAAGGCATTTACGTTCACGCCAGACGCGAATAAAATCGCGCGCTATTTTCTGGGCTGGTCGAAGAATGAATGAAAATGGCATAAATACGCCGCTGCGCCGTGTGCATTTTTTCGCGCAAATTGGACACGAAAGCAAAGAATTAATTTATTCGGAAGAGATCGCCAGTGGCCGCGCTTACGAAGGCCGATTCGATCTAGGCAACACGCAACCGGGCGACGGCGTGCGCTTCAAGGGCCGAGGATTAATTCAAATCACGGGCCGCGCTAACTCACGGATTACGGCCGCTCGCGCGGCCGCGATTTCACCAGCAGCACCGAAGCGGCGAAACTATTCGCCACCGATCCAGCGCTGGCAGTGGACGCGTCTGCTAGCAATACGCGACTGAACGCGTCAAAA
>CAWJAF010000002.1:0-111470 GCA_963840785.1 uncultured Pseudomonadota bacterium
CCATAACCGGAAGTTCGTCGGACGAAACTCATTGCCCGTAAGCCGCCATAGACTTTGGGCTAAACAAGGTTTGGGCTTCCGCCCACAATTGAGGGTGTGAAGTTTCCTATAGATTGAGATTGCTAGGCCATTTCGCTTGTAACTTGGCCAACAGACCGTTAGGGCTTAGCTGGCGGGTAGTATTGCGGCGCCTCGCCGCGCTCGAACATGCCGTAATCGCGCTCGAGCTCGCAGACCCGAAAGCGATACGCCGGCGCGCCATTTCGGCAATTCTCGGTAACTTCCAACGCAGTGGCATGCCGGGATACTCAATAGTCGTCTTCGCGCACATAGGGGTGCGACCAAAGAATTACTTGCAAGAGCACCAATTTGATCCACGCCTGATGCATCTTTTCCATTTCGTCCGCGCCATGACCTTTCTTCGCAAGAAAGGGCTTAAGCGTCGCGGTAATGGGATACAACAATGCAGGCAGATAGCGAAAATGAATGTGAGCAACCGCCGGCGCCCCATCGGCTTTGTTCGTCCCTATGCGGTGATGCCGAAGACCAATTTCGTGTTGGTAGTCGAGCCATTTTTGGTCGAATTGCGCATTGGCCGTATCGAGAATCTATTGGCTAAACCGTTTGCGCACGGCGCCCAGATAATCAACGTTGGCTTGGCCGTCTTGTTTGTTGGTGAAGTAATGCAGCAGGTGCGGCGTTCCGCCGACGAAGCCATACCACACGTCAAGGACAGCGTCGGTCTGGTCCGTCAGCACGTCGGCGGACACGCGAAGATGCTTCGCGTCATCCTCACCGAACAATACGGTTCTCTTGAGTAGCTCGAAGTCGTCAAGCGATACTGGCGAGCGTGAAAGCAACTTGTTCCGTAGGGATAGCCCGGAATCGATGATGATTGGTTCATGGTAAATCCTTTGATTGAGAAAAGGTTGACGAGATGGCCTAATTCGCGACCGACAGTTGGCCCAGAAGTTTGCCGATGATTGTCCCAACCGCGAGATCAGGGATGTGACCAAATTCATGTAAACGTAGGCGCCCGACTTGATCGACGACGAGTAGCGTGGGTGTGCCTTGCATCCGATAGCGCTGCATAGTGATGGGAATGCCATTTTGTCCGTCAGGTTGATCGACACCGATCGGAAAGCTCAATCGATTTTCGTGAATAAACACCTCTAGTGCACGTGGCGTCATCACATCGTGATGTTCGAAAACAGTGTGTAAGCCAATCACGGCAACTTCGCTCGGATCAAACTGTTCGACGATGCGTTGGCCTGGGGCGTGCCCTCACGTACGCAGCCAGGGCACAGCATTTGAAACGCATGCAAGACGACGACCTTCCCACGCAAATTCTCAAGCGTTAACGGTGAATCCGTATTGAACCACTCGGCAACATGCCACTCGGGTGCCAAGGCACTGGGTAAGTCGGTTTGTCTATTCGGCAAAATATCTCCTTCGTATGCGCGACGCCCGCAACGAGGGCGCCGCGCATCGAGAGCCATTAGTTGGGTGGCTGAACGCCCGAAACGCCAGTGCCTTTCGCTGCCCGTAGGGTCGGATAGAACTGGCTGAACACCATGTCTTTGGCGTTGGCTTGGTGACAGGCGGCGCAATCGGCGGTCGGGAAATTCATCGCGGCTTTCAGGAACGGCTTATCGGGAACGTAAAAAATGTAATACGCCCAGTTATTCGGCTCCTTGGCGAAGCGTTTCGCATCTTTCACCGAAGCTTCGAGGCCGATGAAATCCCCCATGAAATAGCCTTTGCCGCTACCCGGCCCTTCTTTGGCACCGACACTGACCAGTTCTTTCACCATCATGGTGCCGTCTTTGTAGTTACCGGTTTTCTTCCAATGGGCGAAGCTCTCTGGATCGATATAGACGGTCCGAATCTGGGTGAACGGCGCTTTCCCGTCATTCAATTCGTCCGGCGTGACTTGCGTGCCGACCATCACCCATTCGCGATAGTTTTGCGGCAATAACAATTCGCCCTTTTCATTGAACTTGGCGGGTCCCGCCGCCAAGGCGGCGCCGATCGTGCCTATGAACATCAATGTGGTGCCAGCGATGTACGCCAGCGAATTCGGTTTGGTTTCATGTCTGCACTCCTTTTACATGTGTGAATCAATCGATAGGATCAAGTTAGCTTGGCCCGTCGCATCCGGCTTCACCGCCTACCTACCTCGTTATTATGGTATCGCGGCGATACCATAACACGTAGTATATTGGCGATACTAATTACTTGTCCACATAGTATCGTTGCATTACTATAATATTTATGAATAGCAAACGAGTCTTCGACTTAATCGAGCGCATCGGCGCCCTGGTTCGCAGCGACGCACGGCGACAGGCAATGCCACACGAGCTGCAGCCGGTTCACCTGCAGGTTCTGGATTACCTATCTCGCGCCAATCGGTTTAGCGATACACCGCTGGCGGTGGGTGAGTATCTGGGCTTGACCAAAGGGAACATGTCGCAACGAATTAATGTCTTGGAGCGACTCGATCTGATTTGCAAGGCGGCGGATGACGTCGATGGACGTCTCGTGCATCTCACGATAACCAACGCCGGAAAACGCCTGTTAGCCGATGCGCACCCACCACCTAGTTGGCGCGACGCCGAGTCACTAGTTGGAACGAAACAATTCCGTAACCTGGAAGAACCCTTAGCTGAATTGCTCCAGGCACTCATTGCCGCGAATGGTTTCAAAACCTTTGGGCAGTGCAAGACCTGCCGTTTTCATCAGCGACCCAATCGGCAACCGTTCTGCGGTCTGCTCGAGGTGGAACTCGATCTCGAACTAGCGGACCAAATCTGCCGCGAGCATCAGCCGCTAGCTGCCTAACAATGCGCAAAACGGCGCTTGCGATACGTCACGTTGCCTTTGAGGATTTGGGGACGTTTGAATCGGTATTGCGCGAACAGGATTACGAAATTCAATACACCGATGCAGGCGTCGATGATCTAGGCGCTATCGATCCGCTGGCGGCCGATTTGGTGGCGCTGCTGGGCGGGCCCATTGGCGCCTACGAAGGCGACGTATATCCGTTTTTACGTGATGAGTTGCGTCTTGCCGAGAAACGTCTCGCAGCAGATCGTCCAATGATCGGTATTTGCCTTGGCGCACAGCTAATTGCGCGGGCGCTCGGCGCGCGGGTTTATCCTGGCCCTCAAAAGGAAATCGGATGGTCGCCCCTAACCGTTAACGAAGCGGGCATGTCGACCGCCGTTCGGCATCTCGCCGGTCCAGCGACCAATATGCTGCACTGGCACGGCGACACCTTCGATTTACCCGTGGGCGCTACGTTCTGGGCTTCATCGGCGCTGTTCGAGAACCAGATATTTTCCTGGGGGACAAAAACGCTCGCATTTCAGTGTCATCCAGAAATAGAAGTTAGCAGCATGGAGCGATGGTTTATCGGCCACGCATGTGAACTGGCAGCGGCAAAGATTTCGGTTAATCATTTACGCGAACAGACACGTAAGTTTGGCCCATCTCTTGAAATTGCAGGATCGCGTTGTCTGCGGGATTGGCTTGATTCAGTGAAGTAGGCGAGCTACGCAGATTTGTTGGTAATACAGCCAAACTTTGGCCATCCAATCGCTCGCATAAATGGGGGGTAGGTGCGAAACTAAGACCCGGCACTAGCAAAAATTCAATCTACACAGAAACCTTTACACCCTCAGTTGGCTTGAAAAGACTTTCCGAGATTTCGTTGCCAAAATAGTTGCGCGTGCCGGCGTGACTGTTCGTTTGAATAATTTGACTGGCGACAGAAATATCGCGTGAATTGCGGTCCACAAAGCGGTCGCCCACGACGGACGGCTTGGGTCGGTAGTGACTCTCCCGAGGTGTTTTGCATCTGCCATTGGCTGTGAGGCCGCATCCAAACTTATACAAATTATTGTTGTCCCGATATGCTGTTGATCGGGCGACAAAGTCAGAATTATTACATCCGTCGAATCCAAATCGCAGTATCGTGAAACGCCGCGCCGCCCTTGGGCCAGCCGGGATCGGCGCTGGTGACGGCGTTGATGCCGATGCCGTTTTCGAAATATTTGTTCGGCCAAATACCTTCGACAATCACTACCCCGCGCTGTTGGCCGTCTTGCGGTTTCACATGGACGATCACCATGCCGCGTTCGTTGCCGATCTCAACCCGGTCACCTTTCGTGACGTTGAGCGCGACGCAATCATCGGGATGAATTAAAGCGGTGGGGCGTTGCTCGCGCTTCAGCGAGGAGGGCGTTTCCGTGAACGACGAATTGAGGAACGTCCGCGCGGGCGCAGCGACGAGGCGAAATGGTTTTTCGGTTGTGGCGTTGTCGATGACGTCCATGTGATCCGGCAAATCCGGCATTTCTTGCCAGCGGCCGCCGAAGGGTTTCCAGTCGGGGCGGAAGTGGAATTTGCGATCAGGTGTATCGAAGCCATCGAGAAAATGCATTTTCTCAAACGGAAAAGTGAAATCTTGTCCGCCGCGATCATGGTTCGTTTTCGCATCCCACATGCCGGAGCGGTGCAGGGTTTCGTCCATGATTTCCCACACGCTCATGTCAAAGCCCGCATGCTTCGCGCCGAGGCGTTTGGCGAGTTCGCAGATCACGAAATGATTTTCACGCGTTTCGCCTGGTGCGTCGACGATTTTGCGCGCGACTTGAAATGTCGTGTGCCCGCTCGCGGTGTAAAAATCGTCGTGCTCTAAAAACATCGTCGCGGGCAACACGATATCCGCGTATTCCGCCGTTTCGGTCATGAATTGTTCGTGCACGCAGGTGAACAAATCTTCGCGCGCGAGGCCGGCGTGGACTTTGTGTAACTCTGGGCAGACCATCGCGGGATTTGTATTTTGTACCAGCAACGCGGTCACCGGCGGGCCGCCGTTCAGCGCATCCGCTTCGCCGACGAGGATCGGTCCGAGCCGTGACTGATCGAGTTCGCGCACGCTCATGTCCATCGCGTCCAGACCTTCGATGAGCGTGCGATCGAGCGGGTAGATCGCGCTATGGCCATATATTGCGCCGCCGCCTTGGTGTTGCCATGCGCCGGTGACGGCGGGCAGGCATGTAACCGCGTGCATGTTGGCTGCGCCATTGCGCGAGCGCGAAAATCCATGATGACAACGAATGAAACTGCGCTTGTTGCGGCCGTAAAGCCGTGCGAATTCGACGATGGTTTCGGCGGTGAGGCCAGTGATGGCCGCGCCCCATTCTGGCGTTTTAGTTTTTAAATGTTCGGCGAGATCGTCCGGGCAGTCAGTATACTTTCGCAGATAATCCCAATCAGCAAATCCTTCGGCAAACAACACGTGCATCATGGCGCAGGCTAGTGCGCCGTCTGTACCGGGCTTCACCGGAATATGCAAATCCGCCTTCGCCGCCGTCGCTGTGCGGTAGGGATCGACGACAACAAGCTTTGCGCCGCGTTTCTTTGCCGCCATGGCATGATGCATCACGTTAACTTGCGTGTGCACGGGATTGCCGCCCCAAATGATAATGACATCGGCGTGCTCTGCGGCCTCGCGCAAATCCACACCGCGCTTCGCGCCGACGCCGGCGATCCAGCCGGAGTCTGACAAGGCAACGCAGATCGTAGAAAACCAACGTGAATATTTCATTGCGTGGCGTAGGCGATTGATGCCGTCGCGCTGCACTAGGCCCATCGTGCCGGCATAAAAGTAGGGCCACACGGTTTCGTTACCGTAGCGCTGCGCTTTTTCGATGAACGCTTCGGCCGTACGATCGAGCGCCTCTTCCCAAGAAATTTGCTTCCATTGCTTCGCGCCCTTGGGGCCATTTCGCGCGAGCGGATGCAACAGCCGATCAGGATGATGAACGCGCTCGGCATAGCGCGCGACTTTCTCGCAGATCACGCCGTCGGTATAGGTGTTGCGCCGCGCGCCGCGCACTCGTCCGATGGTGCGCGCGTCGAGAATTTCGACGTCAAGCGCGCAGGTGCTGGTGCAATCATGTGGACAAACGGAAGGGGCGATACGAAGTGGCGCGTTCATGTGCGATCCGACCAGAGAAAATTGGAACGATTACAGTAGCACAAGTTGCATGGAATGTCCTTGCCTGCCAAGCCCGCGAGAACCGATATACTGCGGTACGTAGTTCGAACAATTTTGTTCCAACACCTTCGCGAGGCGAGAGTCACTTCATGTTTGCTAAATTGCGCTTCCCTGCGCTGATATCCGTCACGATGGCTGCTTTTGCCGAGCCGGAGCTTGAAAGTAATTTCCTTGTTAAGCGGACCGATAGCGTAGCCTACGGGCAGCCGCTCCCGGCGCTGACCTACAAGCAGCAGTCCATCTTTATGCAGGGGCGCGGCCATTTTAATCGGCGCTGGGTGATCTTCGGTGTGGCTGCTGGGGATTGGGGGCTTGGCCCGACTTTCATCGCCGATCGTTGTAGTGCGTGCCATGTCGGTGGCGGTCGCGGCGCACCGCCTTCGAATTCTACGACGCAATTGAGCTCCATGTTGGTTCGAATTAGTTTGCCCGGCGCGGACGCGCATGGCGCGCCGAATGTGGTTCCGCATTATGGCGATCAGTTACAAAATCGCGCGTTGCAGGGGCAAAGTTTCGAGTTGAGTTACTCCGAAAAGCCGGTTCCTGAAGAAGCCAATATTTACATGGATTGGATCACATCGAAAGTCGAACTAGCCGATGGCATGATCGTCGAATTGCGCAAACCAAAAATTCGCATTGAGAACCTCAACTTTGGCCCGCTTCCGCAGAATGTGCAAACCTCGTTACGAATTGCTCAGCCGATCTTCGGCATGGGTTTATTGGAGGCCGTTCCCGAGCAAACTCTGCGCGACATCGCCGCGCGCCAGCAAATTCAAGGATTTAACGGGCGCGTGAATACCGTCTGGGATGACATTTCCAAACGTCCGGTGCTAGGGCGATTCGGCTGGAAGGCCAACCAACCGAACGTTCGCCAACAAATCGCCGCTGCTTCCTTGGGTGACATGGGCGTGACGTCGAGCCTTTACGCCGAGCAAAATTGTCCGGTGCCGCAAGATATTTGCGCCAACGAAGTTCCCGGCAATCGGCCGGAACTGATCGACCCTGATTGGAAGGATTTGGAATTTTGGACGCTGGGCCTCGCCGTACCTGCACCGCGCGATCAAGCCTCACCACAATTTCAGCGCGGCGCGAAACTTTTTAACGACGCTCGGTGCGACGTTTGCCATGTACCGTCGTTGCTCACCGCTGACAAATTTGAGCGACTGCCTCAGCTCGCACAACAAACGTTTAGTGCATACACCGACCTATTGCTGCACGATATGGGCGACGACCTCGCGGATGGGCGTCCGGACTTCGCCGCCGGCCCACGCGATTGGCGCACGCCGCCTCTTTGGGGCTTAGGCCTATCGCAAGTGGTTTCCGGAAGTTCGGCCATGTTGCACGACGGGCGCGCTCGTAACGTAACGGAAGCGATTCTGTGGCATGGCGGTGAGGCAGCACGTTTCGCGCGATGCGTTTTCAACTATGTCGAAAGACGAACGGGATGCGTTGGTAGCGTTTTTAATGGCGATTTGAATTGACGCTTAAATCGCGACTCTCCAAGGGCTTACGCCTATACTATTTATGAAATTTTTTAAGGGGTCACGATGGACTTTGACTATTCAGCAAAAGTAAAAGAACTAGAAAAGCAGGTGCGTGGATTTATGGACGCTCATGTTTATCCCAACGAACTTACCATCCAGGCCGAGATCAACAAGGAACGTTGGCAACAACCGCCAACTATGGAAGCCCTCAAGGTCAAAGCCAAAGCCGCTGGATTGTGGAATTTGTTTCTACCTGGGAAGTAAGTTCGGCGCAGGCTGACCAATCTGGAATACGCGCCGCTATGCGAAATCATGGGCCGCTCCCATTGGCGCCGGAAGTATTCAATTGTTCCGCGCCCGACACCGGCAACATGGAGGTGATTGTCTCGTTACGGCACGCCGGAGCAGCAAAAGCAGTGGCTGAACCCTTGCTCAACGGCAAAATCCGCTCGGCTTTCGCATGACCGAGCCCGCCGTGGCCTCCACCGACGCGACCAACATCGAAGCGCGCATCGAGCGCGATGGCGACGAATATGTGATCAACGGCCGCAAATGGTGGACTTCCGGCGCGCCGCATCCCCATTGCAAGATTCTGATCTTGATGGGCAAGAGCGATCCGACAATGCCGAATCGGCACCAACAACAATCCATGGTCCTGGTGCCGCTGGAAACCAAGGGCGTAAAGATCGACCGCATTCTGCCGGTATTCGGATTCGACGATGCGCCCCATGGCCATGTGGAAGTGTTATTCGAAAACGTGCGCGTGCCGGCAGCAACATGTTGCTCGGCGAAGGCCGCGGCTTCGAAATCGCCCAGGGCCGACTCGGGCCGGGGCGCATTCATCATTGCATGCGCCTGATCGGCCTGGCCGAGCGGGCGCTGGAGAAAATGTGCAAGCGCATCAAATCACGTGTCGCGTTCGGCAAAGCGGTGTCCGAGCAAACCGTCACGCAAGAACGGATCGCCGAATCGCGCATCATGATCGATCAGGCCCGGCTGCTGACCTTAAGGCGGCCTACATGATGGACACCGTCGGCAACAAGGCGGCGAAGACAGAAATTGCCATGATCAAAGTCGCCGCACCGAATATGGCTGCCAAGTTGTCGATTGGGCGATTCAGGCGCACGGCGGCGCCGGCGTTACCGACGATTTCGGCTTGTCGTTTGCCTACGCCACGGCGCGACTTGTTGCGCATCGCCGATGGCCCCGACGAAGTCCATCGCAATCAAATTGCGAAGTTTGAATTGGCGGAGCATTTCTAACGATGGCGATATTATTCGGCATTTTGTTCGTGTGTTGAACGATACAACGTCATTTTTGACGGCCAATTGCTGAAGCCGCTAAAGCGAAGGAACCTCTGATTAAATCCTTCGCGAGCCCGGATGGACATAATCAGCGGTTCCCAAAATGGATAACCGTATATCTTCGCGAGATCGTCCATGAAGGAAGAAGCAAGCGCGCTGGAGGGAAAACTACGCAATGAGGTTTTTACCTAATGTCGAAATTTTCAGGGGTGCGTGTAGGTAAGCTAGAAAACGCACCGATGATAAATTGGTGAGGGTGGTACGGGCAATGGGATGCGTTAAAAATCCGCTTGAAGTGAGGAAATAGTATTCGTGGGCTCATCGTAATTTATTGGTTCGGGAACTGGAAATGCAGTTCGCGCTACGATAAGATTTTACGAATTATCAGGTCACACGTTAGGGTCTCGATACATTGGGAGCTTGACGAGATAGCTGATCTAATCTTTCCATTTTCTGTGCGCTTCTTTCAATTGCGAAGGATCGCTTACCGATTCGTGCACTTCAAACACGCCGGTCTTGCAAGCATCCGAAATTTTGCGATCGCGGATTTTATCGATTCGGTCGAGTATTTTCGCGGCGCGATCGTTCAGCGCAAACTCATTCGCAACCTCAAGGGCGTTAAAGAGAAGAGAGATATTGGGAAGCACTCTAAAGATCGACTCATATTCATCGCAAAGTTCGATCGGCCGATTTTCTTTGCGGTTTTAGTCGACTTGACTTCTAAGCGAAGTGCTTTGAGTTTAAAGTTCGCGGCGAAAAGCCGCAGCCTGGCTTTATCCGAATCGGATTGGGCGAGTTGTCTTCCTTGCTCAATTAGCTCATTCGCCTCGGTGGTACAACAGGCAGCGGCGCGAATATTAATAGCGTAGCGAGGATAACGTCAAAGCGCTTATGATCATTCTTTGGCAACATCTCCAATACCGTCAACGCGGCTTGTTTGGGCTATGTGATCTTCGCGGTGTTTCAATAGCGTTAACAGCGCCAAGAAAGGGCATCTTTAGCCCATAACGGGCTGATGTGAGTATCAACCCATATCGCCCGCTCCATTTGCGCTAAGAGCTTACGATGACCGCTTTTAATTGTTCTTTTACCATTAACCCAACGGTTGACGGTATTGCG
Source organism: uncultured Pseudomonadota bacterium (assembly GCA_963840785.1). Taxonomy (GTDB): domain Bacteria; phylum Pseudomonadota; class Gammaproteobacteria; order Burkholderiales; family JALYOK01; genus JALYOK01. The sequence continues at coordinate 9,975 of CAWJAF010000002.1, forward strand.
CGAAACGCCAACTTCCTTGGCGATTGAAATTTCCGACGCGAACCCATTTGCGACCCATTTCTTAATCGTGGTTACTAACTCAAATTGCTCTTTATCTTCAGGCGAAGTCATTGGCGATCACCGAAATTGCTCGTGTCACCTAAGGTAGCACCTCTCCAAAAAGCTCGCAATTCCGCCGAGAATTCATTTGTCTTTATTCTTTCGATAAAAGGAGAAAATCATGAAGTTTGAAATGCCAAATCGACTCGTCCGTATTGCGACAGTTGTATGCGTATTGCTACTTTCGGCCACGTCCGCCTGTGCGCATAACGAAGCAAAACCGGATGGCGCGAAAAGCGCGCAAGATACCATCATCACGCCGCTTTGAGCAAGGAATTCGCAAACATCGCCGGGAAAGAAGGCTTGATGATCACCGTCGAGTATGCGCCTGGTGCCTCGACGCCCAAGCATCGCCACGACGCGCACGTGTTCGGGTATGTGCTTGAAGGTTCGATCATCACGCAAGCGGAAGGCGGGCAACCGGTTACGCTGGGTCCCGGTCAAACGTTTTATGAAACCCCCTCCGACATACACGCGGTTTCTAAGAATGCAAGCGCAACCAAACCGGCCAAGTTTCTTGTGTTCCTGGTAAAGGACAAGGGCGTTCCTCCAGTTCTGCCTGCGCAGTGAGCATTTGCAGTTTTCCGGGCGGATGAACGTATCCGGCTGGCCCGGCGCCGGCGCATTCAACTTCGAGTGAGCCGGGAACAGACTACGCGTTTTTGCTGATTATTTTTCAATGTGGACACACTGATGTCGCTCTGCTGTTAGTGTTCCCAAGTCTTTTCAAGACTAACAGCGAACTGGCCTTGCTGAGGGCTCGTCCAACATGGTATCGACTCGATCCCGAGTGCCTATCAATTGAATCGAGCAACAAGATGAAAATAGCTGAGCAGGATGTGGCGAGGAGTGTTTGACATATGAAACGTCGTTGGATTGGGTCCACTTTGCTACTCCTGACCGTCGTCGCCATGGGTGGTGGCCTCGCCGTGTGGAAGCGCGCGTCGTTGCGGGAAGCCGACGCGGCTTCGGCGAACCAGCCCGAGGCGGCCGAGCTCGTGACGGTCTCCGTCGCGAAAAAAGTCGAACATCGCCAGACTACAACGTCGATTGGAACGGTGTTAGCGTTGCGCTCGATTACCTTGCGTAACGAGGTTCCCGGCACGGTCCGGCAGGTCATGCTTGCGCCAGGGCAAATTGTCGATGCGGGCGCGGTGCTGGTCGGGCTCGACGTCGCCGTCGAGCGGGCCGAGCTCGGGGCGCTGCAAGCGCAGGCCACGCTCGCGCAGACGTCGCTCGAGCGCGCAGAGCGCCTGAGCCAGAACCGGTTCGTCTCCGATACGGTGGTCGATCGCGCACGCGCGGAGCGCGACATCGCGTTGGCGCAGACTGCGCGTACCAAGGCGATCATCGCCCGCAAAACCATCCGGGCCCCGTTTCGAGCGCGGGTGGGCATGGCGGACGTTCACCCCGGCCAATACCTCAACGAGGGCACTCAGCTCACGACCTTGCAAGGTATCGATGCCGCCGCGCACGTGGACTTCACCGTCGCGCAGCAGGTCGCCGCAGGCCTGCGCGCGGGCGACAGCGTCGAAGTCTTCGTCGCCAGCGACTTGCGATCTAGCGAGGCCAAGATCGTTGCGGTCGACGCGCGTGTCGAAGCCACAACCCGCAACGCCACGGTGCGGGCGAGGATCGAGCGCGCCGCACTCGCACCGGGTGCGTCGGTGCGCGTACGTGTTCCAGTCGGTGCACCGCGCTTGGCTGTCGCCATTTCTGCGAGCGCGCTGCGCAAGGGGCCGAGTGGCGACCACGTGTTTGTACTCATACCGGACAAGGAAGGTAAGACTCGCGCCCATGTTCGGCCGGTTCAGGTCGGCGCGATGCTTGGCGACGAGGTTGTGATTCTCAATGGGCTTTCCGCTGGCGAGCAACTGGCCGCTTCGGGCTCCTTCAAACTGCGCGAGGCGATGCTAGTCACGATCGCGAGCGATCCGTCAGCGGATGCGAGCGGTGCCAAGTAATCGGCGGCGCAACACGCACTCTAAAAAGACTTAGCCATGCGCTCGTTCACCGACGTTTTCATCAGGCACCCCGTTCTCGCAATCGTCGTCAACCTCATGATGGTGATCATAGGCTGGCGTGCATTGATGGCTCTGCCTGTGCAGCAGTACCCGCAGATTGAGAGCTCGTCCGTGGTAATCACGACGGCCTATACGGGCGCCAGTGCCGAAACGGTGCGTGGGTTCTTGTCGACGCCGATCGAGCGGGTTGTGTCCGCGATCGGCGGCGTCGATCACATCGAGTCCACCAGCCGCGCCGGTGTCAGCACGGTCACGGTGCGCCTAAAACTCAACCACAGCAGCACAGCAGCGCTCGCGGAGATCACAGCGCGCCTGCAGCAGGTACGCTCCGAGCTGCCCCAGGAAGCGGAGCCGCCCGGCGTCGAGATCGTGCGTGCCGATCGGCCATACGCAACGTTTTATCTTAGCTTCAACTCGAGCGAGCGCGGTGTGCCGGCGATCACCGATTGGCTGGTACGCACCGTGCAACCGCAGTTCAATACGATTGAGGGTGTGCAGCGCGTAACGAGCACCGAGGGCGGTCAGCCGATCGCGATGCGCGTCTGGATCGACCCCGATCGTCTGGCCGCGCTCAATCTGACGCCAGGCGATGTGCAAGCGGCGCTCCAGCGCAACAACTATCTGGCTGCAGTTGGCCAGACCAAGGGAAATCAGGTGCAGATCAACCTGTTGGCTAACACCGATTTGCGCTCGGTTGACGAGTTCGCGGACCTCATTGTCGCCGACCGTGGCGGCGCGATGGTTCGCCTCAAGGATGTCGCACGGGTCGAACTGGGCGCCGAGGAGGCAAACCTGGTCGCGAGGTACAACAAAACGGAAAGTGTCTACCTCGGGGTATGGACCGTTGTCGGTTCGAACGAGCTGAAGGTTGCAGACCGACTTCGCGATGCGATGGAGCGCCTGCGGCCCACGCTGCCGAAGGACATGGAGATGCGTCTGGTGTGGGACGGCACGATGTTCATGCGCAACGCGCTGGAAGAGATTTCCAAGACGCTCGTCGAGACGGTACTGATCGTTGGCCTTTCAGTATTCCTCTTCATGGGATCGCTGCGCACCGCGCTGGTACCACTCATCGCGATGCCGGTATCGCTGATCGGCGCCGCGATCGTCATGTATGCACTCGGCTTCAGCCTGAATCTGCTGACGATGCTCGCGCTCGTTCTATCGGTGGGCCTGGTTGTCGACGATGCGATCGTGGTTGTCGAGAACGTAGAGCGGCATGTGCGCGAGGGTAAGTCGCGCATCGACGCGGCGCTCATCGGGGCGCGAGAGCTGATCGGACCCATCATTGCCATGACGATTACGCTCGCGGTGGTGTATGCGCCCATCGGCTTTCAAGGCGGCCTGACGGGCTCGCTGTTTCTGGAATTCGCGATCACGCTGGCCGCCGCCGTGATTGTGTCGGGCATCGTCGCAGTCACGCTCTCGCCGGTCATGAGCTCGCGCTTCGTGCACGAGCACGGTAAGGAAGGCCGGCTGACGAAGATCGTCAACCGCGGTTTCGAGGCGGTGCGGCGCACCTACGCGCGGCTGCTCGACGGGGCGTTCGGGATGCGTGCCGGCATTGTCGCCGCGGCGTTGCTGATCATGGCCGCGGCGTGGCCGCTGTATCTGTTCTCCCGGCAGGAGCTCGCGCCGATCGAAGACCAGAGCCACATCAGTCTGTATTACGAGGCCTCGCCCGATGCCTCGCTCGAAGCGGTCAAGCGCGACTCATTGAAGCTGGTCGATGCCGTCACTTCGTTCCCCGAGACTGAATACATGTGGTCGCTCAGCGCTGCCTGGGGCGGCTACGGCGGCCTCGTCACGAAGGACTGGAAGGAACGCAAGCGCTCCACCGAGCAGATTCTGGGTGAACTCTATGGCGCGGTGTCGCAAGTGCCCGGCGTGCGCGTGTATCCCCGCTTGGATCCGCCGCTACCCACACCGGGCCAGTACGACGTCGAGCTGGTATTACAGAGCGACGCGCCACCCGAGCAGATGCTCGAGACGACTGCGGCGGTACTCGATGCCGGCTGGAAGAGCGGTAAGTTCCTCTACGTTGATACCGACCTAAAGATCGATCTGCCGGAGGCACGCGTCGTGCTCGACCGCGAGAAAATTGCCGACCTCGGGCTCGATCTCACGGACATAGGCCGCGAGATCGGCACGCTGCTGGGAGGCGATTATGTGAATCGGTTTAACTTCTTCGACCGCAGCTACAAGGTGATCCCGCAGATCGGCGAGGCAGGCAGGGCAACGCTGGAGCCGCTGCTCGACCTCAAGATCAAGACGCCGGAAGGTCAACTCGTTCCGATATCGACCTTCACACGCATCGAGACGAGCACGGCGCCGCGCACCCTAAACCGCTTCCAGCAACGCAACGCGGTGCGGGTTTTCGGCGGCGTCAATCCGGGCGTTACGAAGGAAGAAGGGTTACGCGTGCTCGAGGCTGCCGCATTGGTGGCGGGCGGTTCGGCCGTTACGCTCGACCACGCTGGAGAGTCGCGTCAAATTCGCCGCGAAGGCGCAGCGCTCACTCTCACGCTCGCTTTCTCGGTGGTGCTCATCTATCTGGTGCTCGCGGCGCAGTTCCACAGCTTTCGCGATCCGCTGATCGTGCTGCTCGGTTCCGTTCCGCTCGCGATCTCCGGCGCGTTGCTGTTCAGCTTCCTGGACCTGACAACAATCAATATTTACTCGCAGGTGGGGCTGATCACACTAGTGGGGCTTATCGCAAAGAACGGGATACTCATCGTCCAGTTCGCTAACACGCAGCAGGCGCTCGGCCTCTCAAGGAAAGCGGCGGTGCGCGAGGCAGCGTTAACGCGGCTTCGGCCCGTGCTCATGACCTCGGCGGCGATGGTCTTCGGTCAACTCCCTTTAGTGTTCGTTTCCGGTCCGGGCGCCGCGGCGCGCAACAGTATCGGGGTGGTGCTGGTGGCGGGAATGATCATTGGCACGTTGTTCACCCTGTTTGTCGTACCGGTGTTCTATTCGCTGCTGGCAGCCGAACATCGGCCAAGCGAGCGGACCGAACACCAGCCACAAACGCCCGAGCGGCCCGACTCGGTTGTAGTTTAAGGCTGGGCGGCGTGCTTAGAAAATGCTACCAGGTTGGGGCTAAAATTATCGGGTGGCCAGCAGCCGCGCCGCGCTTGCTCGGTGGCGCGGCATGCCTGGAGAGCCACTATTTATGCGGATCTTCAGGCATCCACCGGCAAGTTAGGGTGCGGCACGAACCCCAACATCACTTAAGTCTGAAAACGAAAACGCCCTCACGAATAATCCGCGAGGGCGTGATTTAAAGCCAGTTAAACAACGCTTACTTCTTCTTCATGCTCATTTGCTTGAAATTCTCTTCCGCTTTCATCAGCATTTTTGCTTGATCGTCCATGAACATTTGCTTCGGTTTGTCGCCGCTGAAGCAATACATTTTTTCGCCGATCATCATGTTGATAGAGCAATCAGTTGGTACTTCTTTGCCCATCGCCAAACCGGTCGCGCACATATCGCCGAATTCGCTTTTGCCTGCGAAGCTGGCGGTTGCGATGAGTAATTAAGCAGGCTCCGAGAATTGTTTTGCTGAGTTTCATTTGAGTTCCTTTTGTAAAAATTAAGATTTAATTTGCAACCAGTCCATTGGCGCCGGGCGCGAGTCCGCCGACATTGTTGATCGGCGTAAGGCTGCCGTTAGCTTCAACGCGATAACCATTCACTGTACCGATACCGCCATTCAATACGTACAGGAACTGACTGCTCTTTGACAACGCTGCATCGATCGGCCCGGAACCCGCGCCAGTAATGGCGGTCAGGCCATCGCCCAATAGCGTTAATTTGCCATCCTTAGCAACACGATAGCCGGAAACCGATCCGCTTGCGGTATTGGTGGTGTAGGCATAACGGCCATTCTTCGTGACGACCACCCAGCATGCGGCGCTTTGGTTATCCTTCACCGACGGACTGATGACGTTGATGTTGTTGCTCTCGTCCGATAACGTCATAGGAAGATAACGCGGCTTGATTCGGTGCGCCGCCAAAGGCTTCCGACACGATCAAATGGCCGCGCTTATCGAAAGCGAAACCGAACGGCGTGACGCCGTTGGAATCGCGCACGGCGGGCCCGTTTGCGAATGCCGTCTTCGACAGCGTAGATGTCGATTTTGTTGGTGGCTTTTTCTGTGACCACGAGCGCATCACCGTCCGGCGTGAATTGAATTTGTGCCGGGCCCGTCGCTGCTGCGCTTAAGGGCCTAGTGGAATTGGCGATCGGCGTGAGCTTGCCCCACTCACCGATGGTAAAGCCGGTAATGTTGTTCGTGCCGCCGCCATTCAGTACATACAGCAAATCGCCGTGAATCGTTAAACTCACCGGGCGCATTCCACCGCGAGGATAACTTTATCGGTCAACGTGAGATTGCCGCGACGCACCGAGAACACGGAAATTTCATTGCTTCCCGCGTTCACGGCAAATAGCCAGCGGCCATTTTTTGTCAGAACCAAACCACCCTGATTGCCCAGACCGCCGCCGGTGCCCAAGCCATTGGTCGCCGTTCGACCGGCGGCCGACAGGCTGCCGTTCGCGCGCGCGTTATAGATCACGATTTCGTTGCCGGCGACGGCATTGGTCGCCGTATAAACGCGACCGCGGCGATAGTCGTCGTGATCTGCGCGCGCATTGCCGATAGCGCTCACGCCGGTTAAGGCAACAATGCCGGCACAAGCCGCGTTGAGTAGAAAACTTCTCCGATTGAATTTAAGATGCGTCATAGTCGTTTGTCTCCAGGAAAGTAAATTTACTTACACTTGCCGGAGCGGCAAGCGGGCTGAATGGGATCATCATGCGAATGATGTTCCTGTGAGGTAGTCGCAAGAATGAAGGAAATTCTGACAGAAATAAAATTAGATTTATTTTATTTAGATTGATATTAAACGATATTTTATTTATTATAAATAAGTAAATATTTACATATAATTAATTATGGGACGCCACGCAAAGATCAGCCGTGACTCTGATTACCGCTTCTGCCATTCGCTTGGTGGTCGAGGGTGGTGCGCGCAATGCGACGATCAAAGCGATTTCCGCGCAAATGGATGTGAACGAAGCGGCGTTATATCGCCATTTCAAAAGTAAAGAAGAAATTTTATCGAGCGCGTATGTCGCGATTGTCGAGCAGATGGCGCAGCAAAAGCGTCATCTCGCGAAAAGCACCATGCCGTTTGCCGGATCTGGTGCGTGAATGGATCAAGCTCACTTACGATTTCTACGACAGCAATCCCGACGCGTTTGCTTACGTGTTGCTGTTGCCGCCGAGTTCGATTGCGAACGCAGATGTTTCGCGCGTGCAGGGAAAGTTATTCATGTCACTGCTGCGGCGCGCGCTGCGCAATGGCGAGATCGCGCCCATGCTGCCGATGCTTGCTTACAGCCATTTTTCCGGCATTATGCTGAGCATTCCTCGGCTCATCCACGAGGGAACATTGCGCGGTCCGGCGCGTGCCTATATGGACGATGCGGTGAGCGCAGTGCTGCGTGCGCTTGATGTTAAATTGCTGCCGCCGAGCTAGTTTTGCGGTAAGGTGGTGTTTTGGGAAAGTGGGAAACAGAAATGAAGAAACAAATTTTGATCGCGCTGATTGTCGACTTTGCTCGGCGCGTGTTCGTCGCAACAAAAACGCCCCATGAACGAAATGGCTGGGGATTGCGGCGACTATCAATGGAATATGCAACGCGAGCTAGCTATCGCCGATGGTGAGGCGATTCCGGCAGCGGTCTATATAGAGCCGGACGACGCGGCGGCGCCAGTGGAGATTGACCGCAAGCTTGCGCTTAAGTTATTTCCGACCAACGATGTGCGCTTTCCTAGTCGAGCCTGAACGGCGCGGTAAGAAAGCGGAGGAATTCGCTGGCATCGCCAAAGTACGTGTACCGCAGGACGGTACCTATCGATTTTCGACGGTGATTCCCTATTGGGTCGAGATCGTTACTGCTCGACGGTAAACGCGTGAAATCAAATAAATTCGAAATGCAATCGCAATGCAAAAAATTATTCAAGAGCGCAGCGTTTCCCCTCAAGGCCAACACCGATTATTGGTTGCAGATGAGCGCAAGTCGCAACAAAGAAACGGCGATTATTGTCACCAAAGAACCGTAAAAATTAGCGGCGCCTGGAACGCCTCTTGGATGCCGGGCTTCAGGCCGGTAGCCGGAAGGGTGGAGCAAATACCGAAGGGACGGATCCATCATCTTGAAATAAAGACGGCGAACCGCCGTTCGCTACCTTAGGAATTTGATGTATCCATCGCGGTCCCTCAAGCTGGAAGACTGCACCGGAAACGGTGCGGGTACGGAGCTTTTCATCGTCGAGGGCGATTCTGCCGCGAGCATCGTTTGCCGCGTTCGCGATGAGCGTTTTCAGGCGGTATTGCCGATGCAAGGAAAGCCGCTCAACGCCTATCGCGCGACGCCGAAGAAAGTCGTAACTAATCCGTGGTTCGCCGCGTTGACCGACGCAATAGGCACTGGGATCGGTGACGACTTTGCGTTAAAAAAAATTCGTTTCGCGCGCATCGTGCTGCTGATGGATCCGGACGCCGACGGCATTCACTGTGGGGCGTTGCTGCTGATGTTTTTCTATCGCTGGATGCGGCCATTGCTCGAAGCTGGCCACATCGCGATGGCGCGCGCGCCGCTCGCGACGATTCGCACCGCGAGTGCGTCGATTCATGTTCGCTCCGGAAGCGGAATATCGCAATCAATTGGAGCGCTTGCGCAGTGAAGGAATTGCGCCTACAGAAACTATGCGCTATCGCGGCTTAGCCGGGACGAATCTTGAAGTTTTGGCGCAGACCTGCATCGATCCGGCGAGCCGGGTGTTGGCGACTGTTAACATCGCCGATGCCGAAGCGGCGATAAAAATTTTCAGCGGAGGCCAACGATTGTAAGCACCTAGCCACGAGGCGCTCTGCTATTGCCTCCTGGCATAGGGTGCCTGAAGAGTGCTCTATTGGTGAGGCTTTGCAGACATTCTGCTAATTATTGCGCAGTCCAGCCACCATCGACGATTAAGTGCGTTCCCGTAATCATTGCAGCGGCGGGCGATGCAAGAAACACTGCGGCGGCGGCGATATCCACGACATTCGCTAAACGCCCCATGGGAATTTTCGACATCACAAAATCGCGCTTCTCCGGCGTGTCAACTACGCGGCGCACCAGGGGCGTGTCGGTAAATGTCGGACCGATACTGTTGACACGAATTTTTTTCGGCGCAAGTTCAACGCCCATGGCTTTGGTCAGAGCCTTCCAGCGCATGTTTGGTCATGCAATACACCGTGCGATTCGGCGAGCCGACGTGGCCCATTTGCGATGAGATGTTGACGATCGCTGCGTCGGTTCGTGCTGAATCCTCCAACATTTTTCTCGCCGCCGCTTGCGCAACAACAAACGCCGCGCGCACGTTTAAATCGAGCATGGTGTCCAGATGCTCGTCGGAGACATCGACGAACGGTTCGGGAAAATTCGTGCCGGCATTGTTGATCAACACGTCCAAGCGCGGCAGCTTGGCGATGGCTTCGCGAATGGCCTCTGATTTCGTCACATCGCAAACGATGCACGCTGGATTGCCCGCCGCGTTGATGAATTACCGCTGCCGTTTCATCAAGTTTCGATTGCGTGCGGCCGACCAGCAAAACTTCGGCGCCCGATTCTGCAAGGCCGATGGCGATTGCCGCGCCGAGCCCAGTGCCGGCGCCGGTAACAAACGCGACTTTGCCGTCAAGTCGAAACGAAGGGGCGTTGTTTTTTGACTGTTGTCGCGTGTTTCCATCGCTTATGCTGCGGCTTTCTTCAAGCCGCCGTAACGTCGCACCCGCAGATCGGCTTGCTCTTTGTGTCCCGCGAATCCTTCCAGCGCACAAAGCCGCGAACACACTTCGCCGATGGCTGCGCTCGCTTCCGGTTTCACTTTTTGATACGTGCAGGTCTTGATGAATTTGCCGACCCACAAGCCGCCGGTGTAGCGTGCCGCTTTGCGCGTCGGTAAGGTGTGATTGGTGCCGATCACTTTGTCGCCATAGGAAACATTGGTTTCCGGGCCGAGGAATAGTGCGCCGTAGTTGGTCATGTTTTGCAAAAAATAATCGGGATCGCGTGTCATAACTTGTACGTGTTCCGAGGCGATGCGATCGGCTTCGCGCACCATTTCCGCTTCGTCTTTGCAGAGGATAATTTCGCCGTAGTCACGCCACGCGATGCCGCTACTTCGCCGGTCGAGAGAATTTTCAAGTTGCCGTTCGATTTCCGCCGGCACTTCGCGTCGCGAGTTTTTCGCTGGTGGTCAACAGAATCGCCGGCGAATTCGGGCCGTGTTCTGCTTGCCCGAGCAGATCGACCGCGGCCATTTCTGCATCGCATGTATCATCGGCGATAATCAAGGTTTCCGTCGGGCCGGCCAATAAATCAAGCCCGCAGCGACCGAACAATTGCCGCTTCGCTTCCGCAACATAGGCGTTACCGGGGCCGACCAACATGTCGACCGGCTCCAATCCGGCCATGCCCAGCGCCATCGCGCCGATGGCTTGCACGCCGCCCATCACGTAGATTTCGTCGGCGCCGCCTAAGTGCATCGCCGCGATAATGGCTGGCGCAGGTTTGCCTTGGAACGGCGGTGCGCAAGAGACTATGCGTTTCACGCCGGCGACTCGCGCCGTCACGACGCTCATGTGCGCAGACGCGAGCAAGGGATACTTGCCGCCCGGCACATAACCGCCAATGGAGTTCACCGGAATATTTTTATGGCCCAGGATAACGCCGGGCATCGTTTCGACTTCGACATCGCGCAGCGCATCTTTTTGGATTTGCGCGAAGTTGCGAATTTGCTTTTGTGCGAACGTAATGTCGTCGATTGCCTGCTTCGGCAAACTGGCGACGGCTTGCTCGATGTCGTTTTCGCTGAGCTTAAATTCCTTCGGCGCCCAGTTATCGAATTTCTGCGAATACTCGCGCACCGCGGCTTCGCCGCGCTTGCCAATGTCTTCAAGAATTTTTCGACAGTTTGCCGGACTTTCGCGTCGGTTTCTTCGCGTTGATCGGAGAGCGCGCCGCGCTTAAGCCATTGAGCCATGATGTTCCTTAGATTCGGTGTTCGTAAATGAGATGTCGCTATTTTACCGCGACAACTTGGATTCGGATTCCCTCCCCTTCAAGGGAGGAGTAAGGTGGGGATGGGTTTAGTGTTGGCGGCGGATGAAACCCATCCCCATGGCCTTAGGCCACCTCGTCCCAACCTTCCCCTTGAAGGGGAAGGAGTTTGCCCACGGTGCATATTTCTAGTTGGACTAATTTTCGTCGCGCTTAATAGCTTTCTCACCCTCAACGACCAACGGCCCATTGCGATACATCACGATCAAAGACGGGCCGCGAAATTCGTAGACACTTTGATCGGTGTTGTAGCGAACCACCAACACCGCGCCGCGATCCAGCATCACCAATTTATCCGTGAATAGCTTGGCGCCGACTTTAATTTCGTGGCGCCGCGGTTCGCCCGCCGTGCCGCCACTGCCTTGCATTTCGAGGACATCGGCAATGGTTTCATGCGCTAGGTTATCCGCCGCAGCGAAAGTTTGCCGCGATCAACAAAACTAAAAATTAGACGAAGCCAAATCATTGTCAACGCTACGCCGCTGCGCGGATCGGCGTATACACCGGCACGACGTAAGGACCTTCCGGGACGACGCGATGCTGCGATCGCCGGTTTTAGCAATGCTGTCGGCGATCGCTTGTTCGACGGAATCGACCATGCGCACGCCGGTAAGCGCGCGTTGTTCCGCGTTCAAGCCGTTGGTGTAAAGCGACACCGAGCCGACTTTCATCGGTTTCAATTGCATTTGCGTTTGCCACTCGTCGATGTCGGCATATTGCTTTTTGCTGATGTCGGCAAAAAAACCATCGCTGCCCAGATCGATCAAGCGCCGCTGCGCTTCGACATATTCGTGCGAGCCCATGCCTTCGGAACAATCGGAGGCGATGATCAAATTGCCGCCTGGCTCCAAAATATCGAGCGGCCCGACCATGCCTTTGACGGTTTGGTAGTAGGTTTTGTCGAGCGGATAACCCGCCGCGCTGGTGACGACAGTTTTGAATCGGCGCGGCACTGGCACTTCCGCATAGTCGCGGCAAAACGCGACGGCTTGCAAATGGCTCGCGATAATCTCGCCAAAATTGACGAACGACAAATTGCGATGCTCGTCGATCACGGTGTTGAGTGCGTAAACCTTACCTAACATTTTTACGATTTCGAGTTGCTCCTCGTGCAGCGGATTGCCTTCGAGAATGCAATTCGCCGCGCGCGGATGCGCCATGAAGCGCGCGCTGTGAAAAGTCGTGATGGTTTCTTTGTGGGCGATACCGGGCGCGATGACTTTGCGGCCGCCGGACCAACCGGCCATGAAATGCGGCTCGACCAAACCGGTTGCGATCCGAACGTCGGCTTCGACGAAACGCCGATCAAGCTTAACCGCTGTGCCACGCGGCGTTTTTCCGAGATCGACGTGATCTTCGTCGTTGCGCGCGAAATGGTTTGCGACCGTGACCGTGTTCATGACCCAATCGTCGCCGACCAGTTCGCGCATCTCGTCGCCTTCGTTTGGTCGATGCAGGCCGGTCGCGACTAATATAGTAATTTTGGTTGCGGCGATGCCCGCGTCAAGTAATTGCTTCACCAAGATCGGCAGAAACAAACCATTCGGCACCGGCCGTCGTGATGTCGCAAATCAAAATGCAGGCGCTACGCGCACCTTTCGCTTCCCGCGCCAGTGGCGCAACGTTAACGGGATTGGCGAGCGCCGCTAGAATTGCATCCTTCGCCTCAACCAGAATCGGCATCGCATTTTTGCGAATAATTGACACTTCCCAGTCGGGCGATAGTTGAATTGGCAAGGTGCCTTTGCCATACAGAAGTTCGATGTTCATCATGTTCGGATGTACTGCAAAATGGATATAAAAGGATACCATTTCTTTGACGGCCTAAGACGGCATCAAATTTTTGATTGGCCAAATAGAAGCGGCGCAAGAATATTCTCGATACTTTTTCGAAGATCGAACCGATGCTTTATGTTACCTGGGATAAATTTGATTTATTCATTTGCATTCGGTCGCGCGCTTACTGGCTGTATCCATTTTCGGGCCGGATTGCCGCGCCAGTTTTCTCCGGCGGGAATGGTCGTTCCTGGCATGACATACGAGCCGCCAGCGAGGGTCGCACCATCGCCGATTTCAGTGTCAGGAAATATCACTGAGTTGGCGCCAACGGTGACCCGTCGGCCGATCTTTACGGGGCCGCAAATCAGAAAGCCGTTGTTGATGTAGTTACCGGAAACGAGCGAGGCGTTGCCGAGTACTGATCCATCACCAACCGATACGGCATAGGGATCGTCAATTGCCCCGCCTAGCGCGACGTCTCTTCCGATTCGGGCACCGAACATTTTTGCGATAAGTGGTTTGACGAATACCGGCGTAAATGGTTTGAGGACTGATTCGCCTAAGCGATACACAATCGTAATCAACTTCCAATAGGTGAAAGCCGATGATTCCATGTCGAACGTTCCGCGCGGCATCGCGCGAAAATGTAGGAGTACGCGAACAACTAGTGCCGACAAGAGGCCATACAATAGGAGGACGAGGAAGAAATCAACCAACACGTGGTAGTCAGAAAACAATGACTTAGACCAAGGATGAATGATGACGACGCCGAAAATCGCAACGCCCAAAATGAAATAGATCGCTAAGCCGGACAGCACATAATCAAGCCATGTTGCTTTCAATCGTGGCCTCGCTTGGTTTCACCAATTGCCTGTTGATCAAGATGTCGGTACATTGAATGCGCCTTAAAACAAGTCGGCGATTTTGTCGATCGTCACTGCGCAACTGGCACGGTATTTCGCAACACATTCGCGATGAGCGCAAAAAGCTCTTTCGCAGGATTGAGCACGTTGTTGATCGATTGAAATTCTTTCGCTTTGTCGCGAAAGCGTGCCTCACTCAAAACGCTACGGCAAAGGGCAAGAAGTGCATCCGGTCTTAGGTCGCATGCGCGAGCGCTAACAGCGGCGCCGTATGAGGAGAGCCGACGCATGCATAGAATTTGGTCGAGATTGGTGGTGATGCCTACGACCGGTACGCCATGGCTTAATGCCTGCAGTGAGCTTGGACTGCCGCCATTGGTAATTGCAAGGTCACAGTTTGGGAGGATGCGATCCGGATCGACGAAATTAGCAACTTGCACCATCGGCGGCATTTTTCCAGAATAGCGTCTACCTGCGAGACTGAGGATAACCGGTCGATTAAGCGCTTCAACACATTGAATGAGCTTAGGTAGCGCGCCAATACTTCCGGACGATCCAAGCGAGAGGTAAATTCCTCTTCCTTCTTTGAATTCTGTTGCTGCGGACGATCTCGCAGACCAACTCACGCAGCCGAGATAGTGATTCGGGACATCGACATGTCTAAGTTTCTTGGATAGGAACAACGGCTCACAGTAGGCGATTGCGTCGCCGCCAAGAAAAACGTCCCTAAACGCGGTGATCGACGGTAATCCGTAGGCGCGACGGACCGAATTGATCGGCGACAAGATGAGTTTCTCTGAAAACGGATAGGCCATACTGGCGATTCGATCCGACAGTTTGACCCCAAATATCCTCATCATTTGTAGCAGCGGAACCTCGGGCAACCGACCTTGTTCCAGGTCATGCCAGTAAGAATTCGTTAGCGCAATGACCGGAATGCCGGCAATTTTCGCCGCAATCGTGGTGCTAACACGAAGATCACTGATGATGATATCGGGCGAAAATTGTTTAAATATTTCGAGTTCTTGCACGACACCCTGGCTTATTTCGCTTCGTGAAAAAGGTGGAAGTCCCCAGAGAATCCGGCTAGTGAACGCGTTGGGATCGGTGGTCGTGCAATTAAAGTGAGGAATTGTTATATCTTTTTTGAGGATATCGGGAAGTACTCCTGTCGCGATCGCGGTTGTCGCGCCAAGTTCGGCACACGCATGCGCCAAAAGCATTGAACGACTCGCGTGCGCAAAGGTCGCCGTATCAGCCATAAAAAGTATTTTAGTCATCCAACTCGCTCCAGAACGAAAAGCGCCAGTTATTGTCATTGCTCCGGAGTATTTACCGATACTCTCTAGAAACCTGGCTAGACGATTAATTGTGACAATCGCCCCACAAATATACCACCGAATCGTAACTTGAATGGTTCCACGGTATTGGCCTTTGCATCAATGGCGGTCGCGCAAGCTATTTTGGCGAACCAAATGTATCGTCGCTGTCAACGCAGGCCACTATTGAAGGCGCTGCTTTCGCCAGCCTCTTGCTGAAGAGGCACTATCCATGCGGTTCTACAGAGGGCATGCGACGAAAGCCAATGGTGGCGGGCATCCTGGCAAATGCCTAATTCATCAGCAGATGAAATTGCACATACCAGATGGCTAGGGATCCGAAGAAATTCACCAAAATCGCAGGCAGGAATTTTAAATGGGTGCCGAAGGTGTAGCTTTTGTCGATCGACATTACCATCACGCCGGCGGCAGAACCGATCACGGTGATGCGTCTCCTGGCGCAGTGCCACGTTTGTTTCACGCTCTCGGTATAATCGGTGACGAATTGCGAATGTATCGTAGCGTGTGAAAAACAATATGACGAAATCGAGTGGTGCTAATCCCTTCTATGCCAATTTTCTTGGGCACGCCCCTGATTGGTATAAGTTCACGATCATCGGATTCTTGCTTATCAATCCGCTGTTGGTGTTATTCGCTGGTAAGTTTATCGCCGGCTGGGTATTGATCGCCGAGTTTATTTTTTGCCTGGCCATGGCGCTGAAATGTTATCCGCTACAGCCGGGGGGATTGTTGGCCATCGAAGCGGTCGTGATCGGGCTCACGACACCGGATCAAGTTTATTTGGAAACCCTCGACAATTTTTCTGTGCTCCTGCTATTGATTTTCATGGTCGCGGGAATTTATTTCATGAAGGAGTTGCTACTGTTTTCCTTCACGAAAATTTTGCTTAGTGTGCGTTCGAAAACTTCCGTCGCGTTAATTTTTTGCTTTGTCAGCGCGCTGTTGTCGGCGTTTCTCGACGCGCTGACGGTCGTCGCCGTAGTGATCACGATCGCGCACGGCTTTTATTCGGTTTACGTCAAGATCGCGACGGAGGGGCGCGGCGATGCCGATTTAGATCATCGCGACCTCGACGATTTTCGCGGTTTTCTGCGCGACATCATGATGCATGCTGCCGTGGGAACGGCGCTCGGCGGTGTTTGCACGCTGGTCGGCGAACCGCAGAATTTACTCATCGGCCAAACCGTCGGGTGGGAGTTTCAGGAATTTTTTGTGCGTATGGCGCCAGTGACGATGCCGGTGCTTTTGGTCGGACTGATGACGTGTTTTTTGGTTGAGCGCTTCCGGCTATTCAGCTTTGGTTGGGTTTTGCCGGAAGATGTGCGAAAAGTACTAAAGGAATACGAACAAGCGGAGAGCGCGAAGCGCACCGATCGCGATCGCGCTCGCTTAGTCGTGCAAGGAATCGCCGCCATATTTTTGTTCATCGCCTTGGGTCTGCATATCACCGAAGTCGGCATTGTCGGACTGACGATCATCGTATTGCAAACCTCATTCAACGGTATCACCGACGAACACCGACTCGGCGAAGCATTCCACGAGGCCTTGCCGTTTGCGTCGCTGTTGGTGGTGTTTTTCGCTGTCGTCGCGGTGATTCACGATCAACATCTGTTTTCGCCGATTTCCGATGCGGCGCTGGCTCTACAAGGCAAAAATCAGCTCATGGCATTTTATTTGGCGAACGGCGCCTTATCGATGATCAGCGATAACGTCTTTGTCGCGACGGTTTATATTTCCGAAGTGGAAAAAAGTTTTCGTCAGGGGTTGATCACGCGGGAGCAATTCGATCTGCTCGCGGTGACGATCAACACCGGAACGAATATTCCCAGTGTTGCGACGCCGAACGGCCAGGCGGCCTTTTTGTTTTTGTTGACGTCGGCGCTCGCACCGTTGATTCGGCTTTCGTATGGCCGCATGGTGTGGATGAGTTTGCCGTACACTATCACCATGAGCGTGACCGGATTGGCTGCGATTTATTTCTTCCTGTAACTTGTTAAGCGATTAGATGAAATTGAATATACCAAACGGCCAGCGACGTAAAAAAATTCACTAAAATGGCCGGCAGATATTTCAGATGAACGCCGAAGGTATAGCTCTTATCAATTGACATAATCATCACGCCGGCGGCAGAACCTATCACCGTGAGGCTGCCGCCGATGCCGACCATCAGCGCATTAAGCGCCCATTGGTCAAGACTTAATTTCGGATTTGACATCAACGCGGCGGCTTCCACCGGCACGTTATCGAGAATGCCGGAGATCACGCCCAGAATGACATTGACCCAGGTTGGCGATACCACCTCAAACAAGTGAGAGATGTAACGCAACCAGCCGGCGTGATTCAGCGCTGCCACGCCGCTGATGATGCCGATAAAAAACATCAGCGTATTCCATTCTACTTTTTGTAGTTGCACTAGCATTTGAATCGGCTCGCCACGTTTTTTCAAGCGCCAGCAGTACAAGGTCACGGCGCCAAGCGCCATGCCGATTGCCATTTCGATTTTGACGTTAAGCAATACATTCATCAGCACTGCCGCGATCAATCCGACGACGGCGATTGCGATTAACGCCAGCGCGCCGGGCTTGAGCATCGTGTCGTTCTTGGCTTCGCTCAACACGTCTTCGGGCAATTTCGTGAGGTAAAACGCTTGCAGCACGATCGCGCTGGCGATCCAGCCGATGATGCTGGCGGGTATCAGCAATAGCAATCCGACTATGCTGATCTTCCCTGCAAGTACAACCATTAGGCTGGTCGCGGTACCGAGAAACCACACGCCGGAATTTGAAGCGATGATGATGTTGCAAAGCGCAACATGCGTGAACCGACGATTCTCCGAAATCTGCTTAATGGATTTGCCGAAAATCATCGCGGTGGTGATGTTGTTGACGAACGGGCTGAGCAGCGCCGAGAGCGCGCCCGTCGCCCAAAACAATCCTTTCGCGCCGAGGCCGCGCTTCAGCAAATAGCCATTCAGGGCGGCGAACACATTACGCTCGGCCAATATCTCGACGATCATCCACATAAAGGCCATGAAACCGACGAGTCCGAATACTTCGATTTCGTCGTGTTCTTGTGCTTCGATGAATGGCTGAAAGCGAGCCGGATCGTCGCCGGAAAAAAAGTAATGCAAACCGATCACCAGCCAGCCGGTCAGCATCAGCAACGCCGGCTTGAATTTGTCCATGTGCAGCTTGGCTTCGAGCACGATCAGCGCCATGCATACGGTGAAAATGCCGAGTACGGTCAATCCCGTGACGGAAAACGGCTGAAGGGTGATTGCGTGGTGCTCCATTGGGCTTGGGTGTCGGCGTTTTGGATTTCGCCATCATTGTTGTAAAATAATGATTCTACATAATATTCCCAACAACAACCCGCTCACTTTGCGATAAAAAAACGGCGCGGGAATTTTTTTGTAGGGAAGCGATCAAATCGCTCGAAATTATCGTAAGACCCATTCACGGACAGAAAAATGATCGCCTTCCAGGGTTATTGACTCGGGAGAGCGTGAGGTTAGGAACGCGAGGATGATTAAAGTAGAGAATTTAAAGAAAGCGTTCGGCACGAAATACGCCGTCAATGGCGTTTCGTTCGCGGTCGAGCGCGGCGAGGTGTTGGGTTTTCTTGGGCCGAATGGTGCAGGAAAATCAACCACGATGCGCATGATCATGGGCTTCATTCCGCCGACCGACGGCAAGATTAGCGTCGGCGGATTCGATATGGTCGAGAATCCGATTCCCGGCAAACGCTTGATGGGTTATTTGCCGGAAAATGCGCCCGGCCTATACCGACATGACGGTGCACGGATTTCTCGGTTTCGCGGCTGAATTGCGAGGATTGTCGGGCGAGGCGAAGAAAAAAGCGATCGGCGGCGCGGTCGAAATGTGTTTTCTCGAAAGCGTGCTGCATCAGAGTGTCGATACGCTTTCCAAAGGCTATCGCCATCGTACCTCGCTGGCGCAATCGCTGTTGCACGATCCCGATATTTTGATTTTGGACGAGCCTACCGATGGCCTCGATCCGAATCAGAAACACGAAATTCGCACTTTGATTCGCCGCATGGGCGAAACCAAGGTGATTATTTTTTCGACCCATATTTTGGAAGAAGTTGAAGCGGTGTGTTCGCGCGCGATTATTATTGATCGCGGTCAGATCGTCGCGAATGGTACGCCGCGGGAGTTGAAAGCGCGTTCGCAAAATGCCGGTGCGGTGACGGTTTCGCTGCTCGGAACGCCGTCGTCCGAAATCACCGCTAAGCTTAGTGGGTTGGCGGCGGTCAAAGAAACCCAAGTGATTTCTGAGGATGCAGGCCGCACCGTGCTTCGCTGCATACCGAACAAGGATCAAATCAATGGCACGTTCTCGCGCGTTATCGCCGAGCTCGCGCAGCGTGAAAATTGGCGCCTCGAGGAATTGCGCGTGGAGGAGGGCAAGTTGGACGACGTGTTCCGCAGCATCACGCTCTCGGAAACCCAGAAGGGAGCAACGCAATGAGCGCCTGGAACAATGTCAAAGCCATCGCCAAACGGGAGTTGGGCGCCTATTTTTCATCGCCCGTCGCCTATGTCTTTATCGTGATCTTTTTGTTGCTCGCGGGATTTTTTACGTTTAACGTAGGTCAATTTTTTCAAATCGGCGAAGCGTCGCTGACGTCGTTTTTCTATTGGCATCCTTGGCTGTACTTATTCCTCGTACCCGCCGTCGGCATGCGCTTGTGGTCGGAAGAGCGCCGTCAAGGCACGATGGAATTATTGCTGACAATGCCGATTACTACTTGGCAGGCAATCCTCGGCAAGTTTCTCGCATCTTGGGCATTTCTTGCGATTGCGTTGTTGCTGACTTTCCCGATTGTCATCACGGTCAATTATCTCGGCGATCCCGATAATGGCATCATCTTCGCAGGATACGTCGGCAGCCTATTGCTCGCCGGTGCTTATTTGGCGATCAGTTCGATGACGTCGGCGATGACGCGCAATCAGGTTGTGAGCTTCATCGTTTCAGTCGTGATCTGTTTGTTTCTGATCATCGTCGGCTTCGGGCCCGTGACAGATCTGCTGACCAGTTGGGGTAGTGCGGCGCTGGTCGATACTGTTGCATCATTCAGCGTGATTACCCATTTCGATCCGTTCCAAAAAGGGTTGATCGATTTGCGTGACATTGTGTTCTTTCTGTCCATTATCGTGTTCGCGTTGTTCACCACGGGCGTTATTATTCGCGCTCACCGCGCGGGTTAGAGTTAGGGCTTATCGTGAAAAATAACGGTTTATCAAATCTTATGTACTCTGCGGCGGGTGTGATCGTGCTGTTCGTGATCTTGCTCGCAGTGAATTTCATCGTACGTTCCGTTCCTGGTCGCGCCGATCTGACCCATGGCAATTCGTATACGCTGTCGGACGGTACCAAGCGCATATTGGAAAAAATCCCGGCACCGGTGAAAGTCCGTTTCTACGCCAGCAAATCGGAAACGGCGATGCCGGTGCAATTGAAAACCTACGCTAAGCGCATCGAAGATTTGCTTAACGAATATCGTTCTCGCGCTAGCGGCAAATTGATCGTCGAAAAATACGATCCTGCGCCGGATTCCGATGCGGAAGATTCAGCCAATCTCGATGGCATCGAAGCGCAGCCGGTAAATACTGGTGAGAAATATTATCTGGGACTCTCCATCAGTCATCTCGATCAGCGCGTGGCGATTCCCCTTATGTCGCCAGAGCGCGAGACGTTGCTGGAATACGATTTGACCCGCGCCATTTCACAAGTGAGCAAGAAGAACAAACCGGTACTCGGCATCATGACTGCATTGCCCATGTTCGGCTCGCCGGGCATGCCAATGATGAATCAAGGCCCACAGCCTACATGGGCGGTCATCAGCGAATTGAAACGCGACTACGACGTGCGTGAAATTCCGTTGGCGAGCAGTAAAATCGAGGACGATGTGAAGGTGTTGATGGTAGCGCATCCACGTGATATTTCCGCGACTGGCCAATACGCAATCGACCAATTCGTCATGCGCGGCGGCAAACTGATTGCATTCCTTGATACCTACGCTTATTTCGATCAGATAAGAAATCCCGCCAATCCACAACAGCAAATGGGTGGTGGCGCATCGTCTTTGGACAAGTTGCTCCAGACCTGGGGCGTCTCGTTGGACCCAAGCAAAGTTGTTGCCGACATGCGATTTATGCGCGCCAATGGTCAACGTGGTTTACCGGCGCTATTGAATCTAACTGCTGAAGCGTTTAACGCGCAAGATGTTGTCGCAAGCCAGGTGGGCTCGATGTTACTGCCATTCGCCGGTACGTTTTCAGGTAAGCCTGCTGCCGGATTGACGCAGACCGTGTTAATCAAAAGTTCGAAGAGCGCCGAGCTGCGCGATTCAATAATGGCGACGCACGGTGTCGACGCCAACGCCATGACGTTGAAAGCAGCTGGGATCGAATATCCAATTGCAATTCGTTTGAACGGCAAATTCAAAACCGCGTTCCCGGAAGGCAAGCCGAAAGAAGAACCGAAGGTTGATCCGAATAATCCAGAGGCGAAGCCGGAAATGCCTAAGCCCGAGGAAAACCCGGTGCCGCAAATCAAAGAGTCGGCGCAGGAAAATTCCGTGGTGTTGATCGGCGACGCGGATATGTTGTCGGATCAAGCGAGCATTCAAGATATTGGCGAATCCATGGGGCAGCGCGTCTACGTTCCGCGCAACGGCAATATTAACTTCGCGCAGAGTTTAGTCGAGCTTTTCGCGGGCGATGAAAATTTGATCACCCTGCGCAGCCGCGCCGCGCAGTTTCGTCCGCTGACCGTTGTTCAGCAAATGGAAGCGAAGGCGGCGGAAAGTTATGCCGGCAAAATTCGTGAACTAGAACAGACCTTGGCAACAGCACAACGCAATATTGCGGAGCTACAAAAGAACAAAGCAGAAGGCCAGCAATATGTATTGTCGCCAGAGCAAAAAGTCGAACTTGAGAATTTCCGCAAAAAGCAGGCGGGAACACGAAAAGATCTAAAGGAACTGCGCAAGAGTTTGCGTACCGAATCCGATTCGTTAGAATTTTGGACCAAGTTGATTAATGTCGGTGCGATGCCGCTACTTGTGGCACTTGTCGGGATCGCACTGGCGATGCTGAAAAGAAGATGGGTAGCTGCACGATGAATCGCAACCAATTCTCCATATTGTTCGCCGTCCTAGTGATTCTCGGTGGGTTGGTATGGTCGCTTAAGAAGAGCGACGAAAGTAGTTGGACGCAAAGGCCCAATCATGTTGGTCAGGCGCTGGTTGCGAATTTCCCAGTCAACGACGTCGCCAATATTCTCATCGACAACGGTCACACGAGCGTGAGTCTAACGAAGAAGGAAGGCCAATGGCGCGTGAAGGAGCGTGGCGACTATCCTGCTAACTTCAATATGATCAGCGATTTGCTGCTCAAAATTCAAGATCAAAAAATTGTTCAAAGTGATGCGATCAATGCGGAACAACGCCCTGATCTGTATTTGATCGAGCCGATTAAAGATAAGCCAAGCGCCATTGCCGTTGAGTTGCAGGACGCCAATGCAAAGCAAATAACTCGGCTCCTGCTCGGCAAACGCTTAATGAAAAAAGGGCCCGCCGGCGCGGAAGTCCCCGCCGGCCGTTATGTGATGCTGTCGGCCGATGAAAAAAACGCGATGTTAGTCAGCGACGTTTTGCTTGAGACGGAGCCCAAGCCTGAGAATTGGATCGTTAAGGATTTCGTACGAGCGGACAAAATCAAGTCGATGGCCTTCAACGCCGACGATGGTACGAATGTTTGGAAAATGCAGCGCGATCAAGAGGGCGGCGAATGGCGCTTGAATGACGCGAAGCCGAATGAGAAATTCGATAACACGCGAGGCACCAGTGCCGTGAATGCGATTTCAATGCTGAGTTTTACCGACGTTGTCGCCAGCACTGCATCGATCGATACGGGAATGGGCAATGCGCGTACCTTCGTCGCAGAAACCTTCGAGGGTCTAACTTATACGTTCCGCATCGGCAATGCTTCGGGCGATGATAATCAATACATTGGCGTGTCCGTGACCGGCGAGGCGATCAAGATTCGCGTTGCGGCGACGGATGAGAAGCCCGAAGATAAGGCGCGCCTCGATAAAGAATTTCAAGAACGTTTTTCAAAGCTTGAGACGCGTTTGAAGTTCGAAAAAACCTTAGCGAAATGGACGTACGTTACGCCGAAATGGCGCCTCGATCCGCTGCTGAAAGATCGCGCCGGATTGATGCTCGAAAAGCAAAACGCCGAGGCCCCATCGGTGACGCCCATTAATCCGAGCGGACGCTAACTCGAAAATATAAGGAAGCCCGAGCTATGATTCCCGCCGCCGAAGCACTCGAACGATTGCGCGAAGGCAACTTGCGGTTTGTCGCGGAAACCCGCGATAGCGAGGCACAGTCGAGCAACAATCGACGCCGCGAGTTAACGGCGCGCCAAGAGCCGTTCGCGATTATTCTGGGTTGTTCCGATTCGCGCGTGCCGGCCGAGCTTGTGTTCGATCAAGGGCTCGGCGATTTGTTCGTCATCCGCGTCGCAGGGAACATCGTAGCGCCGTCGCAAGTCGGTAGCGTCGAGTTTGCGGCGGAGCGTTTTCACACGCGTTTGGTCGTCGTGCTCGGGCATTCCCAATGCGGTGCAATCGAAGCGACGCTTGAAGAATTGAATCGTCCATCGCGCGATCAATCAAAAAATCTTCATTCGATTGTCGATCGAATTCGACCCGCGATCGAGCCGCTGCTCGCGACTGAACTTGCCCATCATCATGATGCATTGGTGCCTCTTGCCGTACGCGCCAATATTCGCGCGTCGGCGAGCCATTTGCGCCACGGCTCGGATATTCTCGAACAACTGATCCAAAGCGAAGGCTTGTTGGTAGTCGGTGCCGAATATTCTCTTGAGACCGGAATTGTCGATTTTTTCGATGGTCTGCCGGGTCAGGCGATCGAAAAATATCGACCTTCGCGTCGGCGGACCGACACAACTCAAGACTAATCGAGTTTATATACTGCCTGTAGATCCAGTGCTGACGCGGCGTTCCGAGCACGTTTTATTATAGAATGCACCCTACATTCCTTTGAGAAATAAAAAAACCGCCCTTTTGAGGCGGCATTTTTACGTCGAAAGAAATCTTGTTTAGATGTTCTTTGCGCTCATTTCTTTTGCAATGTAATCCGCTTGACGGATTGCCAACGCGACGATGGTGAGCGTTGGATTTTCTGCCGCGCTCGACGTGAATTGACTGCCGTCGGAGACGAACAGGTTTTTGATATCGTGGCTTTGGCCGAACTTGTTTACCACGCCGTCTTTCGCATTTGCGCTCTGCCGTGCCGTACCCATATTGTGGGTCGACGGGAACGGACCGCGCGCGATAACTTTGCGGGCACCGGCCGCTTCATAAATCGCACGGCCACGCTGCTTGGCGTGTTCGCGCATTGCGGTATCGTTCGGATGATCCATGTAGTGGGTAATCGAAACGGGCATGCCGTATTGATCCTTCAACGTCGGATGTAGCGTGACGCGGTTGGATTCCTGCGGCAAATCTTCGCCCACTAGCCACATGCCAGCAGCATTGCGGTAGTTCTCGATCTCGCCCGCATACTCGCGACCCCAAGCGCCGGGGCGCAGGAAGTTCGCATAGCCGGGCATACCGAAGGCTGGGATGGTTTCGATTTCGTATCCGCCAGCGAAGCCGCGTGATGGATCGTGTCTGGATTCATCCGACACCAGGCCGGCCATTTGCGTGCCGCGATGCATGTTTACTTCGCCGGGCATGATGGCGTAAAGCGTTGCCGTCATGTGTGCCATGTAGTTGCGGCCTACTTGGCCGGAGCTGTTGGACAGACCGTCTTTGAACATGTTGCTGGCGGAGTTGAGTAGCAAGCGCGGGGTTTCGATGGTGTTACCGGCGACGGCGACGATGCGCGCTTTTTGGCGTTGCTTCGCGCCGGATTTGTCGACGTACACAACACCGGTGACCATGCCTTTATCGTTATGCTCGACTTGCACGACCATGGAATCAGCGCGCAGTTCGAAATTGCCGGTTTCTTCCGCCTTGGGAATTTCCGTGTAAAGCGTTGACCATTTTGCGCCGATGGCGCATCCCATCATGCAAAAGCCGATTTGCTGACAGCCTGGACGGCCGTCATAGGGCTGCGAGTTGATCGACATATTGCCGGTGTGGACATTCTTATAGCCCAATTTCTTGGCGCCGTATTCCATCACCAAATAGTTATTGTTTCCCGGAAGACGTGGCATGCCGCTGGCTTCGGTACCGACCGTCCCCATTTTCTTTTCGGCTTTGCCGTAGTAATCGACCATTTCGGCATGGTTGGTCGGCCAGTCGAGAAGATTCGCGCCGGCAATTTTCCGTAGGTGGTTGCCGCTTTCCATTCGTGCTCTTGGAAACGGATCGATGCGCCAGCCCAGTGAACGGTTGTGCCGCCGACCGTTTTGCAAATCCACGCGGGCAGGCCCGCAGGCAGTTGGCCTGTGCCGACGCGCGTGTCCAACCAAGAAAGCTTGCCGAACATTTCGCCGGCGTCGTTCTTGAGATCGTCTAATTTCAAGCGCGAGCCAGCCTCCAAACATACGACTTTTACACCTTTTTGCGCTAGCTCGTTTGCGAGCGTACCGCCGCCGGCACCCGAGCCGATAACGACAACGACGGACTCGTCATTTTGATCAAATTTTGCCATGTTGTTTTCTCCCCCTTAGGACTTCGGTAGCCAGTTGACATCGTTAAACCCGCGGTTAATATAGCCACCTTTTTCAACGGATGAGCCTTCAAAGCCGATGATTTTCCAGATGTCCTGATTGCCATACAGTCCACCGACGGTTTCGCCGTAGACCATTCCAAAAAAATCGCCGCGCGCCTTCTCGATGCTTTGCAGAATGCTGGTGCGCGATGCTTCGTCTTTGGAGGCAAATTTGCCGCCGTAAGAATCAAGCATCTTGACGCCTTCTTGCATCGTCGTTTTGGTCTTCGCATCACCGGCGGCTTTCGCATCGAGCGAGTTGACGATGTTCATGTAGTAGTTATCGCCCAAGAAATCGTGCGGAAAGAGCGTGCGCGCCATCATCAACAGAGAGTGTCCTTCAGCGTCCGATAGCGCTTTAAGAGGACCGGCGACGACGGGAATGGTAATAGCGATGCCTGCGCCCAAAATCATTGACGCCACAGCAGTTTGTTTTAGAAATTCGCGACGGGCGTGGCTGTCGCTGTGATCATGCTCGTGGTCATGATCATGATGATCATCATGTAGATCAGACATGGTTCCTCCAACTCGTAGTTTATTGAAAATTCTGCGGTTTATTTTAGTGCGGTGCAACATAGAAACAGGCATGCCTGCTGCGACAATTAGATCAGAAAACTATTGGTTTCACAATTGTATACAGTGTGCATATCAACATTATTTTATGGTAGAACACCACAAACGCGTAACTTGCAAAGAGTTATATATCGATCGCGCGCTCGCTGGCGCGGCCTTCCAATCCGTTGGCAATCGATACCGCGCAGACGCAAGAAATATCGGCCGGGGGCTAGTGGCGCGAGTTGGATTTCTTGTTTTGACGTGACATATTCGCCGACCAATTGCGAGAAACTTTGATTCGAAGCAATCACAATGCGGTAGTACTTTGCATCGGACAATTCATTCCATCGGGCGCTGACACTTGTCGGGGTGTATAGCAAATCCGGTCGTTTGGGCGCGGCGAGTAAAGCGACCGGCGGCTGCGGCGCTTTATTTTTTTCGATGACGGTACCGAATCCCATCGGCACTGTTGTGCTGCCGAGCGAATTTTCGGCGGCGATTTTGCCTTCCAACACTTCCGTGCGAGTCAAATCTTCCGTCACCGGCATTCACGCGAAATTCAGTCCCGCGCACACCGATTTGCACCGTCGGCGTGATGATGTCATAGCGCGAATTGTTATTTTTCCGCGGCGTCACGCGCGTCTCAACCCGGCCTTGTTTTAAATCGATTTGAATCGATGCCAGCTTCGCATCGGATCGGCCTTGCAATTTCACGAAGGTGACAATCGAATCGCGCAAGATGACCAATTGCGAGCCGTCGACGAAGTCGATCGTCGTCGTCGCGTTTGCGCCGGTGCGAATTTGGTCGCCTTGGCGCATAAATCGCCTTTACTCAGCGCTCGAGTCTGCCGTTTCGCCGAGCGGGCGAAGTTGAGGCGCCTTCGACGAAGGCGATGGTTGCGCCGGTGGCCTCTTGTTTCAGCAGTTTTGTCGGAATGAGCAGTCGCGTATTTGGCTCAATGCGATTGGGATTTTTAAGCTTGTTGACTCGCTGAATCTCACGCCAATCGCCTTTGTTTTCGAGGTAGCGTACGGCGATCGAAAAGAGGGTATCGCCGCGCTGCACGTGATAGGGCCAGATTCACACTCGTCCGCAGCGAGACGTCGCCGCGAGAGCACAGAAACAGCGCAAAACATGGAGCGACGTAGTTGGCAGACTTGCGCAGGCCGTTTTGCCGCTGGACAGATTTAGAATTCATTTAATCGAGTACTCGTATTTTTGCATTTTGTGCTAGCGAATGTAGCGAGCCTTATTCTAAATGGTAGAGGCGACCCGCTGAATGCAAGTTTGATGATCGGTTCATTGCATGGGCGTTACAATTGATGAGCGTGCCGGAGGCAATAGCCATGCGGCATTTCCAGGCATGCCATGCCGCAGCCAGTATCCATGCGGATCTACGGCAGGATATGTTTGACGGAAACTACAGCAACAACAGCGGCAAGAAACAGCAGTAACGGCCAGTAATTTCGTGGGACGTCGAATTGCTGCGTCGGGCCAAAGGGTGCGACGAAACCGTCTTGATCGATTAAGCCGACACGAACGTAGTAGCGCCCGGCGTCGGGGCTTTTCACTGTAGTTGATTTTCCGGCAAGCGTCGACGTCGTGTAATGATCGATGTAAAGTGCTGGATCGCGGGCAACTTGGAAACGGTACTTTTGACTGGGTAACGGCGCCGACCAATTGAACGTCGAATCTGACCTTTTTCAAGCGTCGGTGATTCGAGTTTGCACGAACGGCTCGTTGAGCGTGACGCGCTCCGGTTTGCTGAATGCTTCGGTGTAGCCATCGCTGTCGATGCGTCGTGTCCGAACGAAAAATTCACTGCCGGCAGGGCGCTGAATTTCCGCTTCGGTGGCATCGGTCGTGGTGTCGAGTAAAGTCGGGTTCAAATTTTGCGGTTCGCGCGAATTGCAGTTGAAGTTTTTGTCCTTCCAATCCCGACTGGCCAGGTGAAAATTGCTGTGTCGATGATCGGCCTTCAGTTTAATGATCGGATAATTCGGCGCGCACTTGAATTTCTTGCGGCGAGCCGTAAGGTCCTTCGTAACCATCACTGTCGATCGCTTTAACGCGCATGAAAATCGTGCCGCCGGCCGGGCGTTGCAATTCGATTTTCGGCTGCTGTCAGGCGTTCTTCTTTGAGCAGCGGCGAAAAATCACGATTGCGCGCGAGTTGCAGATGATAGGTTTGTCCTGGCGAGCCGCCTTTCCATTGCAGCGTGAGCGTTTTGTCATTTATTTCCGGCGGCGTGGCGCCACCTTCGACCACCGGAATCGCTTTGAGGTGAAGTGTTGAACATCACCGAATGGACCTTGATCGCCGGACGCTCTAAGGCTTGCAACGCGCCAAAAATATTCGCCGGGCGGTAGTGGTTTTGCGGCGCCGAGTTCGTCGCTTTGCAATGCGACGTTCATCGATAAGTTTGTCTGATATTTTTTCGTCGCGCGCGAGTTGAAAATGATAGTTCGCCGCTTCGGAAACTTTCGCCCATTTGAATTGCGGGCGATCGCCGCGGACGGTGATTTTATCTTCGGGCGATTGCAGGAACGGTGGCTCGGGCCGTGCTTTTATCACAATATCGCGCGACGCGTTATAACCCTCTAAACCATTCGCATCAATGGCGCGCACGCGCATCGCGTATCGTCCGTCGGGAAGTTCGGGAAACGATGCTTCTGTCCCGCGGAAAAGACTATCGTCAAGTATTGCGTCGGATAGTTTTTCCCGTTCTATCTGCACGCGATAGCCGTTGGCCGCGGGGCTCGGTACCCAGCGAAATCTGATCGGCGTGCGGTCGATTAATGCTGGAATGGTCGACAGATCCGGCGGCGCCAATAATGCTACCGGTGGGCTTGGCGGCTCGCCTAATACGACTCGCGTTCCAAAGCCTTTTTCAATATCGATTGTCGACTCACTGGCCGTGGCTTTCACGCCACCTTCCAACACCTCTGATGAACTGGAATTCGATGCCTCATCTACCCCAACACGAAAGTCCGTGCCGCGCACGCCGAGCTGCGCCATCGGTGTGCGAATTTCATAGCGCGACGCGCCACCTTTTAGGGTTTGAACCTTCGATTCTATACGGCCACGTTTAAGATGAAGTTCCGTGGCCGCCATGCCCGTTTTTGGATAGTCGCCGAGTCGATTGAGTTTGAGTTCGGAATCTTTCAGTAACAGCGCTTTTGAGCCATCAATAAATTGCATCAGCAACGATCCGTCTTTCGACGTTAGCACGATGTCGCCCGGCTGCAATTTATCGCCAAGGGCTAGCGTTTTTTCTTCGTTCGAGCGTTTGATCGAAACATTACCTTGAAGCACCGCGACGGTTGCCGTCGCAGGCACTTCGCGAAGCCAGTCAATTGGCACTCGCAGTATTGAATTGGGTTGCAGTTTACGTGGATTGCGTACGCCATTGAGTTTTTGCAAATCAACCCATTTTTCCGGATCGATAAAATAACGCTTTGCGAGCCCGATCAACGTGTCGCCGCGATGCACGGAATATTCCCAATCCGCTGCCTGAATCGAAACTTGGCGCGATTAGAATATGTGCTATACAAACCGCAAACGTCAGGTACTTGCACGTGACGCTTTGCGTCACCATGCGACGTTTTCCGTCTATTTGAATGTTGTGCTGCCGATCATTTGCCACAACCGTCCTCCCAAGCTGACGATCATCTGAAACATAAACCGGCTAGTTATTCCGGTCAACCCTACGTGGAAGTTGAAACGAATTACGCCGCTACAACGCGTTCCAGGCGATATCCGTAGAAGTAAACCGAACTCAATTTGAACCCACTGGCCTGACTCAAATCGAGTTTGCTACGAATGCGACTGGCGTGGGTGTCGACAGTACGCGTATTTAATTCCGGGCTGCGTCCCCAAATGCTTTCCAGTATGTGACCGCGAGACAGCAATTGGCCGAGGTGGCGAAACAGAAAAAGCGATAAGTCAAATTCCTTGATCGTCAGATCGATGGGTTTTCCATCGCGGCTAATAGTGCGACTCTTCACGTCGATCGAATAGGGATTGAAATCGAGCTTTTCCTTTTGCAGGAAGTCTTGTTTGGCGCGCCGCTCTAGGGCGTTGATACGCGCGATCAGTTCCATTTTTCGAACTGGCTTTACCAAGTAATCATCCGCGCCGGACTCGAGGGCTGTAACAATATCTTGTTCTTCGTCACGGGCAGTGACGAACATAACTGGCACGGGCGTTTGAACATTGCTGCGAATCCAGACTAGCACTTCTGCACCGGTGATATCGGGGATTCCCCAATCCAACAAAATTAGATCGTAACTTTCGCGGGCCATGTGCTTGATGAAGGCTTTGCCCGCCGCGAATGGCGAGCAGACATGACCAGCATCTTCGATCCAGGTTTTGTACAGATCAGACTGGTTTTCGTCGTCTTCTAGCAGCGCAATCCGCAATGAAAATTCCCCTATCAGTTAAGCAAAAATCACCCAAGTTCAATTTAACACATTGTTTTCAAATTTAAAACAAGTGATTCTCACGGGCGACACTTACATCTCGAAATCAAATTTAACAATCTTTAACAATCTATTGAAAAAAAACAAATTAATTGTATCGGCACGATTATTGCTAAATATTCCTCGCACTCGGTCTCGAGGGGATTGTTTTTTTGATTGAAAGGAGTTGGAGATGGCAAAATTCTTAGGACTAGTTCTAGTGATGTTAACACTGCTTAGCGGTGGTGCGCCTGGCACAGACGGCGCAAGACGTACAAGTCAGCATGGAAGTCAAAAAAGTCGTCAAAGGTGGCGACGGTAAGGAAAGTCTGGAATCCGCCGATCAGGCAAAGCCGGGGATATCCTCCAATATACAGCGACTTACGCCAACAAAGTGAAAAAAGTTTGGCGTGATTTGGAAGCGACTATCCCGATCCCGCCCTACACCGAATACATGCCCGGCAGCGGGTCGACCTGCTGGTGCCAAGGCCAGTTTGGACGGCCAAACATTCCAAGCGATTCCGCTGCGCCGCAAAGTCAAGCAGGCCGACGGCAAAGAGGTTACCCAATTAGTTCCCTACGGCGAATATCGGACGTTACGATGGTTCGCTGGAAAAATGTCTGAAAATCAAGAGCTTAAATTTTCTACCCGCGTCAAGGTGCTGAGCAATGAAGCGCCGGCCGCGCCTAGCGCTGATAAGGCGGGAGAGGGGGGCAAGAAATGAGAAAACATTGACTGAACCCGTCAGATTTTGAGTTAGCTGCCGAAATTGCGACATGAGCGTCGAAATTTCGGCAGAAGTCTTTTAGTGGTTAGTTTTTTTTGTTTGTTTTGAGTCGTTAATTTTTGTTTTTTTAACTATGGAGATCTACATGAAACGAAATCGCAGCACTTAACCCAGGCAGCTTACACCGCTTGGCAACGTGTCGCCTTCGTCATGCTGTTTGTGTTGAGTGTCCTCGCGGCGATCAACGGCAATCGGGCATACGCGGTGCCACCCCCGGCTGGCACGTCTATCGGTAACCAGGCATCGGCAACCTATGCCGACGCACTGGGTAACGCGCAGACGCCGGTCACCTCCAACACCGTCATCACGACGGTTGCGCAGGTCGCCAGCTTCACGCTGACTGCGGCTCAAACTAAACCGGCGCGCCAGGTACGTCGGTTTATTTCCCGCATACCTTGACCAACACTGGTAACGGCACCGATACGTTTGATCTTTCGGTGGCGAACCAAGCCGGTGGCACATTTGATTTTTCAAGTGTCGCAATCTACATGCGACGCCAATGGCGACGGTGTGCCTGATAACGCAACAGCTCTCACGAGCACCGGAGCATTAACGGCCGGTGGGGTATTCAAATTTGTTGCGGTGGGTGTTGTGCCGGGCGGTGCAGTCAGTGGTAGATTCCGATACGTTACTCGTAAGCGCTGTTGGTAATGCCGCAGCCGCCACTACGGGCGGATACACCGCCGCTGTCTCCGCGTCGAACCTCGATACGGTAAACGTAACGGGCAATGCCGTTATTTCCGTAACGAAGTCGATGAGCGCCACCTCTGGTGCCGACAATAGCGGCCCTTACACCGTAACGTTGACCTATACCAACGGCGGTAACGCAATTGCTGACACGGTGGATATCGGTGATGTGATTCCTGCTGGCATGACTTATGTTGGCGGCAGCGCCCGTTGGAGCGTGACTGGTGCAACTGTCTTGACTGACGCAAACGCGGCTGACGCACAAGGAACCGCACCAAATACGGTGATATATGACTACAACGTCTCGACAGCTCTGAAAGTCCGGGCACGTATCAACAAAGTGGATCCGGGCGCAAGCGGGACGATTACGTTCCAAGTCAACATTCCCGCTGGAACGGCCCCAGGCATTATCAACAACACCGCGACCTTCGCATACAACGACAACAACGGTACGGGCGCCAACATTCCGGCGGCTAACACCAATACTGTTGCCTTTACGGTGTTGCAGCGCGCCGCAGTCGTGTTGGATGACATTGGATCCGTGTCTAACGGTGTTGCCGGTAGCCTCGGTGCGGATTCCAATGCAACGGCTGATATAGTCGGTGTCGCGACCGCTCCGCAGGGTGCAACGGTGCAGTTCGACAACGTGGTGCACAACAACGGCAACGGTTCCGATAGCTTCGACATTACCATGACCGGCAGCACGTTCCCGGCGGGTACGTCGTTCCAGTTATACGGCGCCGACGGGTTAACGCCGATGGTTGACACCAACAGTAACGGTACGCCGGATACGGGTGCGGTTGCAGCGGGTGGAACCTATCACGTCATCGTTAAGGCAATTCTGCCGATCGGTGCATCGGGCAACAACGGTGGCGCGGGCTGGGCGGTGACTAAGAACGCAACGTCGAAGTTCGATCCGACCAAGACCGATACCGTGACCGACAAATTGGACGCGATCGCCGCTAACTCCGTCGACTTGACCAACAACACCTGGCTCACGACTGTCGCGCCTGTTGGCGGTACGGCAGCGGCGGGTAATGCGGCGACCACGGGTTTTGGTCCGGGCACGGCAACGGCGATTACGACCAATTCCACCAACCCTGGTACGTCGACGACGTTTAAGTTGTACCTAAACAACACTAGCATTACGGATGACAACTACGATTTGACGGTGACATCGGCATTACCGTTGGGTTGGACCGTTGCGTTCAAGCTCGACGCAAGTGCCGGCGCGTGTACCACAACCGGCGCAACTGATCACTAACTCGGGCATCATCAATGCGGCAAACAGCAAGTTGGTTTGCGCGGTGGTGACGGTTCCGGCATCGGGTGCGGGCGCGGCGGCGGGTACGACCAACATCACGTTCAGAGCGCTATCGGCTTCTAGTTTGGCGCAAGATACCAAAGTTGACGCGGTTACTGTTAACGCTATCCACAACGTGGTGTTAACACCGAACAACGCGGGTCAAGCATTCCCGGGTAATTTTGTGGTTTACACCCATACGATTACCAACAACGGTAATGCGACGGAAACCATTTCGTTCCCGGGTAGCTTCCTCACGGACAGCACGGCTGCCTGGTCCTCGGTGTTGTACCGCGATAACGGTTCAACTCCGGGCACCCTTGACGGCACGGACACTTCCGTTAACAACGCCACGACTTTCACCTTAGCGCCGGGTGCGTCGGCTACTTTGTTCGTCAAAGTAACCGCACCTCTGACGGCGACGGCAGGTCAAACCGATACCACCACCATTACGGCGACATATAACGGTGGCGCATCGACGACTCAAGCAACAGATATCACCACGGTGATTTCTGGTGTGTTGACGTTGGGCAAAGAGCAAGCGCTCGACGCTGCTTGTGACGGAGCACCGGATACCGCCTACGGCACGGGTACCGTCATCGCCAGGCCGGGTCAGTGCGTGCGTTATCGCATTACCGCTACCAACAACGGTACGGCGAACGTAACCAACGTTGTGGTCACCGACTCCACTCCGGCTAACACCGTGTACAACACCGGCGCGCTTTGCCCGGCGTCCAGTACCTTTGGCGCGGCGGTGACCGTCGGTACCGTCGCAACAACACCGGCCGTCGCGAACTGCGTTGCGGCTGTGAGCGTTAGCGCAACGATCGGCACGTTAACGCCGTCGTCAAACGCGGTGTTGACCTTTGGTGTGCAAGTAGACCAATAAATCAGTAACAACAACTTAGGAGGGGCATTGCCCCTCCTACTTAGCGGAGCGAAATCTCCGCTTTTTCCCTGGGTTTTTTAGCAAGAGTCCAGAGAAAAAAGTGCAGTAGAAATTTTAAATCGTGGTTCTTAAGTAAACGGGAAAATGGTTAAGTTGTTTGGATCGATGACTAGGATGATGAGACTGTGGCTAATCGCCGCGGCGCTCGTTTGCGCCTGGGCATCGCCGACAATGGCTGCCATGCCGCTCGCCGGAACGGCGATCACGAACCAAGCGTTCGCGAGTTTTGTCGATAAATTGACTGGCGTTCGGACTGATTTATCGTCAAACGTCGTGCAAGTTACGGTTGCGCCGCTGGAAGCGGTATTACTAAGTGCCCCGCGTACATTGTTTAGCACGCGTGACAATCAAATCGTGTTTTCGCATCGTTTGAGCAACACGGGGAATACGCCTGCGAACTATCGCCTCAACTATTTGAACAATGGCGGCGATAGCTTCGATTTGGACACCTTGACGTTGCATCAAGACGTGATTTTGAATGGACTGCTTGACTCTGGCGAACCCGTCATCAACGACGGCGGCACCGTCTTCCTCTTACCCGGCGATTCGATAAATCTCATTTTAGTGGGAACGACTCCGACAATCGTTACCGTCGGCGACGTATCAAAAGTAACGCTTAGCGCAACAAGCGTTGATGATGGAAGCGTCACCGCAACGAATATCGACGAAGTTAGAATTACCAATTCCGCCGAATTGACCTTGGGCAAAACTGCATCGGTGACGACATCGAAGGTCGGCGAAGTAATCGGCTATACCTTAGCTGGCCGCAACATTGGCGGCTTGCCGGCGACCGGGATCAACGTCACGCTCGACGGCGTCACCACGACACGAGTAGTAATTCGCGACGCTATTCCAGCAAATACACAGTTGGCCGAACCGCTCACCACCAATGGGCCGCAACCCCTTTACCATTTGGTGGGCGAACTCGATCTGCATCGTTATGTCACGACGCCACCGGCGAATCTTGCGGACGTTGATGCGATCGCCTTTTCATTGGTCGCCATTGGTCCCTTCATCAGCATTAATCAAGGTTATAGCGGCGGGTTCAAGGTTCGTGTAAACGCGACCGCCGCCGGAACGATTACCAATCAAGCCAGCATTTATTTCCAGGGTGGGATCGCGCCGACCGTCGCATCGAACGAAGTTCGTACGACCTTGGAAGCCTTACCGCCGACCGTTCGCTATTTCACCAATCTCAATTTCACGCGTCCTGCGACAGTGGGACGCCTAGGCAGCGCCCTTTATGTCGAGGCCGACGCGGCAATGTGTAACGTTACGCCGACGACGATTGAATCGCGCTTAATTGTAATTACGTCGGCTGCCACCGGCGACCGCGAAACGTTTAGCGCGACCGAGACCGGCCCCAACACGGGCAAATTCCGAATAGATACCGGTGCGCCGACGATCGAATCGAAGTCCAGTTTTCCTGGCGATGGAACCATCCAAGCAACGAAGAATGACTTCATCACATCGACTATCGACGGTTGTGGAGCTGGGATTGGTCTAACGGAAATTCTGATCGATCCACTTGGGATCGTGTTTGATACCGGAACTGGCCTACCGCTAAAAGGCGCCGTGGTTCGTTTTCAGAATGCCGATGGTACGCCGGCGCAGGTTTTCGATGTCGATGGCGTTACGGTGTTCCCGAATGTAGTAACTACTGGTGATGATGGAAGTTATCAATTCCCCGCCGTTGCCGCGTGCCCCAGTGGCCCATGCTATCGCCTAGAAATAGTGCCCCCCGCCGGTTACACACTACACGTTCCAGTCGGCGAGTTAATCGCTGGCCGCGTCATGGATGCTCTGGGTTCCTATGGCGGGCTATTTGACGTGTCGCTGAGCACGGGTGCTGTTCGCCTTGATATCGCAATGGACTCGAAACCCAAAGATGGCTTGATGGTCGAAAAAACCGTGAAGCGCAATTTGGTCGAGCTCGGCGATTTTGTCGATTACCAAGTTAATGTTAGTAATGGCGCGCAGAGCGATTTACAGAACGTTTACGTTAGCGATAAATTGCCCGCGGGCTTTTACTACGTCATGGGAACAGCGCGTTTGTCCAAAGGGAATGCGAGTCCGCCGCTGTTCGAATCCATTGCCGAACCAACCACCTCCGCGGGAGAAATTCGTTTCGCAATCGGCAACCTCGTTGACGGCCAGGTCGCAAAATTGGCCTACCGCGTTCGCACCGGCGTTGGCGCGCTGCAAGGCGATGGCATCAACCGCGCGCAAGCGATCGCCGGTAACACCCGCTCGAATGTCGCCAGCGTGAAAGTTACCGTGCAACCGGGTGTATTCAGCGACAAAGCCTTTGTGATAGGTAAGGTGTTCTTAGATTGCGATCGCGATCGTCTTCAGGGTAGCGAGGAATTGGGTATTCCCGGCGTGCGTATCTATATGGAAGACGGCACCTATGTCATTTCCGACGCCGAGGGCAAGTACAGCTTCTACGGTGTGTCGCCACGAACTCACGTTCTGAAGTTGGATCAAACGACCATGCCAGCCGGATCGGAATTGGTCGATCTTTCAAACCGCAACGCGGGCGATCCGGGTAGCCGTTTTGTCGACGTGAAAAATGGCGAATTGCATAAAGCGAATTTCGCAGAAGGTTCTTGTTCCGATGCGGTAGTCGATCAAGTCAAAGCGCGCCGCGCCAAGGCAGAACGAGAAAACACCGAAGCCCAGAAAGCATTGACAACGCAATTCACGGCCGATGGTCAACCAGTTACGATTGGTGATGTACGCGCACTCGCCGCGACCGGTGTTGTGGGCGCCAATACGGCGTCGGCAAACGCGTTCCAATCGATTCTGAACGGATCGACAACTGCATCCGAAGGTCTCACGACACGAGCTAAGCTACCGCCTGCCAGCGAGTCCGTGACCCCAGCGCCATTCGACATCGAAAAATTGGCGAAAACGATCGATAACACATTGGGCTTCATCGGATTGAACGATAAAGACACGTTGCCGTTTGCACAAACGACTATTCGTATTAAGGGCATGGCCGCTACAACGTTGCAGCTCAAAGTGAACGACGAAGAAGTTAGCGAAAAACGCGTTGGCAAAAAAAGCACGATAGCCGATAAGCAAACTCAGGTTTGGGAATTCATCGGTGTCAATTTGAAGGGTGGCAAAAATACACTGACGGCATCACAAATTGATGGCTTCGGCAATGAGCGCGGCAGCACGACGATCGTTGTAATCGCACCGGACAAACTCGGTAAGGTGCAGGTCATTGTCCCTCCTGGCGGAAGTCCCGCGGATGGCGTCACGCCGGCACGAGTACTGGTCCGATTAACGGACAGCGAAGGTATTCCCGTGACAGTTCGCACGCCGGTCACGCTCGAGACAGATCTTGGTCGCTTCGATGTTGAAGACCTTAACGGTACCGAGCCCGGTGTCCAGGTTTTCATCGAGGGTGGGCAACAGGAATTTCTGCTTACTCCACCGCGCGATCCGAGTCAGGCAACAGTACGCGCCACATCCGGTATCACCAAAGGCGAAGCCAAGCTCGACTTTATGCCAGATTTACGCCCATTGATTGCAAGCGGTGTCATCGAAGGCGTACTGAACCTTCGCAATGTCAATACGCGCGCGCTGGTGCCAAGTCGCGAGCAAGATGGATTTGAGCAAGAACTGAAACATTTTTCATTGGACGTTGATGGCGGGAAACGTGCAGCTAGCGCGCGAGCGGCATTTTTCCTTAAAGGCAAAATTAAAGGTGAATATTTACTGACCGCGGCCTACGATTCCGACAAAGATACAAAAGATCGCCTCTTCCGCGATATTCAGCCAGATGAGTTTTATCCGGTGTACGGTGACTCGGCGATCAAGGGCTTTGACGCACAATCGACGAGCCGATTCTATGTTCGTGTGGATAAACAGAAATCGTATTTATTGTTTGGTGATTTCACCACGCAAACTACGTCGGAACTGCGAAAGTTCGGCAACTACACGCGCAGTCTGACGGGCGCGCGACACCATTTCGAAAACGATCGCGTGACGATCAATACTTTCGCCAGCCTCGATAGTACACGCCAGATCGTTGAAGAAATTCCTGCAAACGGTACCTCGGGCCCATACGATTTGACCAAGCCTGGCATACTGGAAAATGCCGAGCGCGTTGAAATCATTACGCGTGATCGCAATCAATCTTCAGTGATTCTTAAGACGATCGCACAGTCGCGTTTTTCTGACTATGGCATCGATGTGACCACTGGCCGAATTCTTTTTCGCGCGCCTGTTCCTAGTCTCGACGAAAACCTCAATCCGATTTTTATTCGTGTCACCTACGAAATCGATCAAGGTGGTGACAAGTATTGGGTTGCCGGCATCGACGCGCAGGTCAAAGTTACCGACAGGATCGAACTCGGCGGGGTCTACGTGATCGATCGCAATCCGCAATCCACTACGACGTTGGAAAACAACGTAAAACAAATCATAGGCCTTAACGGCGCTATCAAACTGAGCGACAAAACGGTGCTGGTCGCGGAAATCGTGCAAACCGAAGGCTTCGACGGTAAGAAAGGTTTGGGCGAGCGCGTGGAACTTAAACACAAAGACGACAAACTCGACGCTTCCATCTATTGGGGCAAAACCGATGAAGATTTCAATAACCCTGGCGCGTCGCAAGGTCGCGGGCGAGTTGAAGCCGGCGCCAAGGCCGCTTTCAAACTCAATGACCGAACTCGCATTCTCGGGGAGATTTTGCATACCGAAGATGCGGTTGCCAACGGAAAACGCGACGGTCAGTTAATTGCCATAGAGCGCCGCTTTGACAACAACATCCGCGCCGAGATCGGTTTGCGTCATTCCGAAGAAACGGCGACGCCGGCGCAGGATTCCAGCGTCGGTACGACGCCAAACGAATTCACCAGCATTCGCGGCAAGATCACCGCGCCTGTTCCTATGTTCGAGAAAGCCAACGTGTTTGGCGAATACGAACAAGACATCGAAAATAGCGATCGCAAGTTATTTGCGATTGGCGGCGATTATCAGATCGCGAGCCGCGCTAAGCTCTATGCTCGTCACGAGTTTGTGTCGACCTTATCCGGCCCCTTCTCGCTAAACGCCAATCAAACGCAAAACGCGACAGTGATTGGTATTGATAGCGACTACATGAAGGGTGGCCATCTGTTCAACGAATATCGCGTGCGCGATGCCGCGTCGGGTCGCGAAGCAGAAGCAGCGATTGGCGTGCGCAATCTATGGCCGGTGGCGCCGGGCATCCTGCTCAACACCAATTTTGAGCGCGTGCATTCCGTCGGCGGCGCGTCCGGCAACGAGTCCACTGCTGGTGCGTTCGGTGTCGAATACACCGCTAATCCGTTGTGGAAAGGCACAGGCCGCATTGAATTGCGCTACGGCACCGATTCCGACAATTTGCTTCACACGCTCGGTTTAGGATTTAAGCTGAACAAAGACTGGACTTTATTGGGCAAGAACATCATTTCGCTGACTAAAAACAAAGGTACGGTGCAGGGCGATAAATGGCTTGAGCGTTTTCAGTTTGGCGTGGCCTATCGCGACACCGATAGCGATGTATGGAACGGACTTGCGCGCGTCGAACATAAAGTCGAACGCGACACCACGCAGATCGATCAGGAAACCAAACGAAATGTCGAGATCGTCTCAACGCACGTTAATTATCAACCGCGTAGCGATTTAGTGTTCAGCGGCCGCGTTGCGGCGAAATGGCTGACCGATCTATCCAATGGCAATAAAGACAAATCTAATGCGCAGTTAGTCAGCATCCGCGGTACCTACGACATTAACAATCACTGGGACGTGAGCGCCTACGCGAGCACGATGTTCAGCCGTGGCGAAACGGGGCGGCAACATGGCGTGGGTATGGAAGTCGGTTACATGCTGACATCGAATCTTTGGTTGTCGGCCGGGTATAACTTCTTCGGGTTCAAGGGCGACGAATTGAGTGGTGGAGACTACACCAATCACGGTGCGTTCTTGCGCATGCGCTTTAAGTTTGACGAAGATCTTTTTGCGGCAAAAAATTCTAAGGTGAATAACACCTTGCCACGGAATTAATGCAATGACCAATCCGAATCTTTTCATGAAAATTTGTTTTATTCTGGCGTTAACGCTTTCGTGCGTCGCTTGGCCATCGCTGGCGATGGCCGATGGCGCGTCTGGAAAAAGTGCGACGGCGAAAAAGCTTAGCCCACGTCGCGATGATCCGACACAGCCCATGCAGGGGCGGATTAAAGAGTTAGTTGCAAAAGGCGCGTCGTTGGATTCCTATCCGGTTGCCTTGGCGCAGGTGTGGCTCGACTATGCGCGCGAAGCGCATTTCCGCAAAGATCGCCGCGCGTCGGCAGAGGCCTTGAGTGAAGCGCGCGCGGTGGTGGGGGTGATCGAGCGTGACGGCGATCGCGCACAGGTTACAGCTCGAGTCATCCCTTCTTCAATCAAACTGCGTGACGATTTATGGCACAAAGTGGATGAGGCTAAGGGCAATGCAGAATTTCGTTGTGCGACTTGGCCAACGGCCCGCATGGAAATCTCGCTGATTGCCGCAGGCCGTGCCGATCGCGATATGGGTTGGCGTGCGGCGCGTCCCTATGTACAACGCGCCGAGCGTTTTGCGCGCGACGCGGAGGCAAAAATGAATACCTGTGCAAATCCGAAACCGGCGCCGAAAGTGGAAGAGCGAGTGGACGACAAAAAGCCGCAAGGCGAAGTTGCGCCCGCCGTGCCGAGTGCAGGTAAGACGGTTGATCCGTCTCCCGTCCAAAGCATTCCCGATCGCGTACATTTCGCACGCGAGGGCGCTGAGCTAAGCGACGTCAGCGCGCTGGTATTGGAGCAAGTTTCTTACGTCTTGCGCGCGAATCCGGCGATTATTCTCGATTTAGTCGGATATGCCAACGAGCTTTCGACCCCGGACGAAAACGAGAAACTCGCGATCGCTCGCGCGCAAGCCGTTCAAGAATATTTGATTGAAACGGGCGTCGGTCGTGAACGCTTGATGGTGAAACCGGGCGCGGTTTCGCCCATGGCGCAGACGTCGAGCACAGAGCGCGCTAAGGCGCGGCGCGTTGAGCTGGTGCCGACCAATAGCGAAAGTATCCCAATGGACTATCAAGACAAAGACTTAACGACGGAGGGGCCGTAAGGCTGGTCGACTTGACTACTAAATCCATATGCCAGGAGAGGCAACTTCCATGCGAGTCTTGGCGATGCTATCGCCAAGACCTAAGCGTGGTGCGGCTCGTGGCTTGTATGCTATTTGAGGTTGCAGAATCGTGATCAACGTTAAGCATCGAGCCGTCGCGCGATTGCAATTCGTTTACTTGCTGTTTGTCATTGCAATTGCGCTGCCATGGACACAACGTGCGAATGCCGAAGCGTTCTATGGCGTGTCCGATACGGGAATTTTTAAAGTCGATTCTGGTTCTGGGAGCGGGCCCGGGGGTACATTCCTGAATGCGGTTACGTTTGCCTCCCCAATCGCATTTGCGGCAACGATGGCCGCGCGGCCAAGCGATGGCATGATGTTTTATTTGGATTCCGCCGGTGCCAATCCGAATTTGTGGCGTTGGGATCCGAATAACCCATCGCTGGCACCGGTACTGGTCGGTACGACAGGGATCGGCTCGACACTAGTGGTTCGATTGGCTTTTGACGCCGGCGGAACGCTCTATGCGATGGACGGCGGTAGTACGTTTCTCTATACGCTTAACGCCGCTACCGGTGCCGTGATTTCGCAAACGCCTACCAGCGGCCCGGCGCTGCCCACACCCGCAGGCGGCGATATTTGTTTTCAGCCGGGCACTGGCACCATGTACATGGTGGCCGGAACGCAGCTTTATTCGGTGACTACTTCGGCCGTAATTACTGCAGTTGGCGGCGGTACCGGCAATGTTTCTGGATTGCCCGGTTCGATGACGGGTTGCGCGTTTGATCGCTCCGGCAACCTAGTTGTTTCACCGTCAACATCGCTGTATCGGGTAAATATTGGTAGCTTGTCCGCAACCTCGATGGGTGCAAACGCAGGAACGGCATGGGGCGATATCGGTACAGCGCCCGGGCGCGATGCCGATCTAACACTAACCAAAGTTTCGAGCAACATCACGCCAGGTGGGACCGTG
Source organism: uncultured Pseudomonadota bacterium (assembly GCA_963840785.1). Classification (GTDB taxonomy): domain Bacteria; phylum Pseudomonadota; class Gammaproteobacteria; order Burkholderiales; family JALYOK01; genus JALYOK01. The sequence continues at coordinate 52,884 of CAWJAF010000002.1, forward strand.
GTGTTTACTGTTCAAGTTAAGAACAATGGTCCGGTAGGCGCGACCGGCGTTCATGTAACTGACTTGTTGCCTGCCGGATTAACCTTTGTTTCCAGTACGGTTTCTCACGGCACGTACACGTCAGCTACTGGTTTATGGAACATCAATGCGTTAGCGAACGGCGCGACGGCGACGTTGACTATCAATGCGAACGTAACGACCGTTGGCGCAAAAACGAACACGGCTCAGGTAACTTTCGCCGACCAATTCGATCCCGATTCCACGCCAAACAACAACTCGGTGACGGAAGACGATCAGGCCAGCGTGACCATTACACCTAGCCCGGATTTGCGCCTGGTCAAAACCGCGACGACGGGATTTGCAGTTGGCTCAATCGGCACCTATTCGATTTCGGTCAATAACACCCTCGGCAGCAACGTGACTGCTGGAATTTACACGGTATCCGATACGTTACCGACGGGAATGACGCTTGCCGCGCCATTGCCAACGGGCACCGGATGGACGTGTACGGGAAGCGTTGGCGGACCTAGTTTCACCTGTGATAGTAGCACCGCGATTGCGGCGGGAGCGAGCAATCCGAACGCGATTACCATCAACGTGCTCGCAGCCGCGGCGGCAGCGCCAAGTGCGACGAACATCGCAACCATCGCTGGCGGTGGCGAGCCGGCTACGTTGGCCGGAAACAATAGTTCAAGTGTGACGCATCCGGTGTGTTCGACCAATTGCCCGGATTTGCGCGTGGTGAAAACGAGTCCGGCGAGTTTTAGTGTTGGCGTCAACAGCACCTATACGATTTCGGTGAACAATCTATCCGGCGGCATTCCGACCATCGGGTCTTACGCAGTGGCGGATACCTTGCCGACTGGAATCACCTTGATCGCGCCACTGCCTGCCGGCACGGGATGGATATGCACCGGTGGTGCAGTTGGTGGCAGCAGTTTTAGTTGTGCAAGCTCGACGGCAATTGCGAATGGCGCATCAAATCCCAATGCGATTACTGTAAACGTCGCAGTTGCAAATACGGCGGTGCCAAGCGTAACGAATACGGTGAACGTGAGCGGGGGTGGTGAGCCGGCCGCGACTCAGGGTAACAATGCGGGAAGCGTTGTTACGCCTGTACTGGGTTTCAATTTTAGAATCGTCAAAGCAGGCCCCGCCACTTTTAGTGTCGGCGGAGCGGGCGCCTATTCATTAACGGTGAACAACACGGCCGGCACGTTGGCGACGTCGGGAACCTATACGGTCACTGATACTTTGCCAGCCGGGCTAACGCTTTCCGCGCCCGCAAGCGGCACGGGTTGGACCTGCCAAACTACCGGCGCATTCGCCGTGGGCGGCAACCAAGTCAGCTGTACCAGGGCGACCGTTATTGCGGCAGGTGCAACCAATGCCAACGCCATTGCGGTTAGTGTTAACGTCGGCGCCGCAGCGGCACCGAGCGTATCGAATGTTGCAACCGTTTCACATCCAACCGAACCGCCGGCCAATGCCACCGACAATACCTCCACGCTTGTTACACCCGTTTTAGCGCCAAATTTGATCGTCACCAAAGTTCATAGTGGTGACTTTTCAGTTGGCAGTACCGGACTTTACACGATTACGCCACACAACACCGGCGGACTTAACACCAGTGGAACAATTACCATTGCCGATAATCTTCCCAACGGGCTCACTTTTGCATCGTTCACCGGAGCGGGTTGGGCTTGCTCGGTTACCGTAGTCGGGCCACCACAAACGGTTACTTGTAATAGCACGACGAACATCCCAGCGTTCACGTCGGGCAATCCAATTGGCCTAACGGTCAATGTCGGCGCGGCGGCCGCTACGGCCAGCCCGGTAACAAATAATGTGGTGATTAGCGGCGGCAACGAACCGGCAGGCAACAATGGCAACAACACCGATAGCGATATAACAAACGTTTACTACACACCCGTAATTGCTAAGAGTTTCACGCCAGCGAGCATTACGTCTGGCGGAATTTCTCAGTTGCGTTTGACGATATCAAATCCCGCAGCGAACACGGTTTCATTGCTAGGCTTGGCCGTCGTTGATGCCTTCCCCGTTGGAATGACCGTCGCATCGACACCGGCATTCAGCAATAGCTGCGGAGGCGCTGTCTCTCCCGGCTCGCTGCAAGGCGATACACAAATTGTGTTGACTGGCGGCGGCCCCATCGCACCTGGAACAAGTTGTCAGATCGACGTCAACGTGACCCTCGCCGCCGTCGGCACGGTGACCAATACCACCGGAAACGTCAGTTCAACCAATAGCGGTATTGGCAATGCGGCAAGTGCGCCGTTAACCGTTACTGCACCTGCGAATGTGACGTTGACAAAAGTCAGTAGCCCCGATCCGGTTGGTGCTGGCGCGCAGGCTTTGCTGACATTTACGATTACTAACACGGCAGGTAATCCCGCGCGAAGCGGCTTAGGCTTTATCGATACGTTTCCGCCCAACGTGGTGCTTTTCAACACCACGACGACCAATACTTGCGGCGGAACCCTTGCAGATAGCGCAGGCGGCACGTTGGCCGCAGGCGACGTTGGCGTGCGACTCACGGGCGGCGCGATAGCCGCTGGTGTGTCAAGTTGTCAGATTACGTTCCGCATTGAGAGCGATATTCCGGGTAGCTACCTAAACGATAATTCGCGCATCAGCGGATTGGCGGGCAGTTTGACCGCAAACGTTAATGACACGCTCAACGTTATTGGCACGACATTGACCAAGGCGTTCGCACCGGCGAATATCTCCGTGGGCGGTACATCGACTTTAACGTTTACCATCAGTAACGGCGCGGGCAATCCGGCGCAGTTTAATCTCGCGTTTGTAGATGCATTGCCAACGAACGTGTCGGTGTCGTCCTTTACGGCCTCGCAATGTAACGGAACCGTTTCTTCAACGGGCGCAAACAATATTACGTTTAGCGGTGGCTCCATCGCACTCGGCGCACCGACTTGTACGATTTCAGTGACGGTCACGAGTAATATTACCGGAAGCTACACCAACGCCGCAGCAAATATGAGCGGGCTTTCTGCTGGCATGACGAACAGCGCAAACGCAACATTGACCGTCGGATCCCCTGGTGTGCCGGTATCGGGGATGGTATACGCCGACACTAATCACAATGGCATTAGCGATCTCGGCGAAACTGGTACCGGACTTACGTTGTTTGCGAAGCTGATTCCATCGGCGACGCCGGGTGGCCCGGCGACGCAGGTTGCAACCGTAGCTCCGGTCACGGGTGTCTACGCGTTCTCGACGGTGCTTGCCGGCAGTTACATTATCGTCATCGACAATAACAATACGTTGGCGGATGTGACACCGACCATCCCGGGCGGTTGGCTGGGAACTGAAATCCCAAATCAAACTCGTACCGGGGTAGTTGTTGGTGGTTCCGGAATCGTCAATCAGAACTTTGGCCTGTTCAACGGGAGCTCGGTAGCGGGCATCGTTTTCGACGATAAGAGTAGCGTTGCCGGTGCGGCAAACAACGGTACGCTGAATGCCGGCGAGTTAGGCATTCCCGGCGTTACCGTTCGCGCAAATCACGCGAGTTGTCCGAGTACGATCTGCGATACCGCGATTACCGACGCTGCGGGCGCGTACAAGCTTTGGATTCCGGCAAGCGTGGGAAATACAGCGGTCTCGATTGTTCAGACCAATTTATCCGCTTATATTTCGACCGGCGCCCAAGTGGGCACGACTGCCGGTAGTTATCTTCGAACGACTGATACGCTAACATTCACCAATGCTGTTGGAACAAGCTATTCCGGCGTAAATTTTGGCGATGTGCGACAGAATGTTTTCCAAACCGATGGATTGCAGAACGGCATCCCCGGTACGCCGGTTTTCTATCCCCATACATTTACCGCCAACACGTCTGGTACTGTGACTTTCTCCACGACAAATGTTGCTGCGCCGGCCAATCCGGGGTGGAGTAGCACGATTTACCGCGACAGCAATTGCAACGGCATGTTGGACGGCACCGACGGATCCGCGACATTTAGCAGCCTCGGGATGACGGCTGGTCAAAGTGTTTGCATTTTGGTCCGCGAATTTATTCCCGCAACGGCATTGGTTGGCGCGCAGGATGTGATTACGGTGACCGCCGCGTTTTCCTTTACCAACGCGCTACCTGCGCTGTCTCAAAATTACGTCCACACGGACACGACCACGGTAACGTCGTCGAGTTCAGCAGGATTGCAGTTAGTAAAAAGCGTGGACAAGGCCACGGCGTTGCCCAACGAAATTTTGACTTACACCATTACCTATACCAATACGGGCACGAGTGCTATTACCAACGTTGTGATCAATGATAGTACCCCGGCGTTTACCGTTTACGTCGGCTCGAGCGCAGGGTGTCCTGGACTCGTTTCCAGAACCACATGTACGGTTCCGACGGAACCGGCAAATAACGCGACCGGCGCGGTAACCTGGAACATTACCGGCGGCGTGGCGTCGGGCGCAAGTGCCGCGGTGCAATACCAAGTGCGAGTACGGCCTTGATGCGATTCTTCGTTCGATTGAGAAATTGCTTCCTCGGCACGCTGATGGCCGGCGCCGGCAATTGGGCGTGCGCGATCGATTCAGCATGGTTGATCGACTCTCAGACCCTGCTGGAAAGCGGACAAACGCAACAGGCTTACGCACTGCTTAAGCAGCATGAAGACCAACAAATTGGCAATCCCGAGTTTGACAAGGCTTTGGCCCAGGCAGCGCTTGGCGTGGGCGCACAAAACGAAGCCACGCTGGCACTGGAGCGAATTCTCAACGTCGATAACCAGGCGGTCGCGGCGCGCATGGAATTAGCACGCATCTATCAAGCGATGGCCAATGACGAACAGGCTAAATATCAATTTGCAAAAGTCGTCACGACCACGAGCAATGCCGGCTTGATTCAGGAAGCCCAAGCGAATCTGAAACTGATTGATGAGAGACTTTCTAAGCGACGCAAGCGTCCGGCATTCGATCCGCAAATTGCGTCGAAGGCCGCACCCGTTGTATCGGAAGCGAAATCAGCGTCAGAAGAAATACCCGCCGCGCCGTCGCCTGATTTGAAATCGGTGATGGACAAGGCGCGCGAGGTGTTTAAAACCGGTCAGCCAATGACTGCATTTGAAATGCTGGCAGAGCGAGAATTTGAAGGTGCTGGCGATGTCGAGTTTGACTACTTATTGGGCACAGCCGCCATCGACGCAGGTAAACCGGATCGCGCGACGCTGGCGTTGGAGCGCGTGCTGGCGGTAAATCCAACATTTGCCGGTGCGCGGATTGATATGGGCCGCGCATACATGTTGTTGGGCAATACGCTTCAGGCGCTAGAAGAATTCGATGCGGTTCTAAAGCTCGATCCGCCGGAGCCGGTGAAACGGCAAGTCGACAGATTTGTTGCCGAGATCGAACAGCGCAAGCACGTTGCAAAAACCACATGGGGTGGATTTTTCGGTATTTCCCTTGGACGTGATAGCAACGTCAACAGCGCGCCCGCCGACGCCGAACAATTTATTCCGATCTTCGGCGAAATCATACCGCTCGATTCCGATAGTGTCGAAACATCGAGCAACTACGCCGGTGTCAACGGGCGGATTCAAGTGAATCATCGCGCCAATCAATCCGTCTCGCTTTACGCGGGACTCGACATGGATCTACAGCGTAATTTCCAAGCGTCGCAATTTGACCGCTCTGCCATTGATCTGCGCTTGGGCAGCATCTTTACGTTAAAAAATCATGAGCTTGAATTTTCGCTGGTTGTCGGCAAAACGTTCCTCGAGCAGCGCAGTCACCGCAGCCTGACGGGCGGTGCAGTTCAGTGGCGGCTAAATTTAAACGACGACAATCAGCTGCAAACTGTTGTGCAATTCAATCGGTTGGCGTACACGCAACGAGAAGCGAGCGTGTTCGATACCGATCAGACCGTGCTCGGTTTTAGCTGGCTGCGGTTGATCGGTGCTAAAAAGCAAGGCCTTGGTTTCGTTGGCGTCTATCAAGGCAAAGAAACCGATTCAAACGGAAATCCATCCGGCGCGAAGGGTTTCCATGGCGTTCGGGCCGGTGGTCAATGGGGATTCAGTCCTAAATGGGCGATCTATTCGACACTGGGTGTTTCGCTCGCGTCCTATGAGGGAATCGAGTTCAGTCAACAAAAATCTCGCGACGATAGGCATTTCGATTGGAGTCTGGGCGTCAATTACCTGCTTTGGGATAGCTGGTCGTTGCGTCCGCAAATCAGTATGACCCGGCATGATTCGAATATCGGTTTATATGACTTTAACCGCCGCGAAATTTCTGTAACTTTGCGGCGCGATTGGCGTTAAAGCCATGGGTTTTGTTAAAGAGTGTTACAGGTGAAAAATAGCGGTTGGTTTTCTATACACTCCCGCCTACCTTTACATGAATGCCAAAGGAAAGGCGCGTGCGCCGAAACTGCGGATTTAGCTTGAACGGGAAACTTGCCATGCAAACTGAAAATCGTAAAATTTTGTTGCTAGTGCCGCTAATGATGGTGTTCTCATCCATGGCGTTTGCCGCATCCGGCAAATTTCAGTTCGTCAACGGCGACGTGCGTGTTAAGTCGGCCTCGGGCGAGATTCGAGCCGCGGTGAAAGGTATGGAAATCAACGAAGGCGACATGATTCTGTCCGGCATGCCGGGCCTCGCTCAGCTAAAAATGGAAGACGGTGGCATGATTGTAGTCCGTCCGAATACCAAATTTACCATTGCGACTTATCGCTTTAATGGCAAAGAAGACGGCAGCGAGCGCGCGACGTATAAACTCGATCAAGGCAGTGTTCGTGCCATTACTGGGCAAATCGGTAAAACCAACAAGCAAAACTATTTGATTCAGACGCCGACCGCGAGCATCGGTGTGCGTGGTACAGATCACGAGCCGGCTTATATTCCGAAAAAAGAAGATATCGAATACTTGAACGCGTTGCCTGGCACCTACGATAAGGTCAACGTCGGTGAAACCTATCTCGAAACTAAAGGCGGTATGGTGGTGATCAAACCGAATTCCGTTGGCTACGCCGCCGATGAATTTGCGGTTCCGACCATCCTGCCGTCCCTTCCCGGTTTTTACAATCAGTTTTCGTCGAATGGAGTGGGTAACGCAAATGTCGCCGCCGGTGCGGGTGGGAGCGCGAGTTCGAACACGATTGGCAACGCTAATTCGTCGAACTTACGCACCGATTTTGGTGGTTCCGCCCCGACCGATTTGTTGCGCCCCATCATGACTGATGTGGGAACAAACCTCAGCAGTTCCAATATTGTTGCGCCGCTAACGCCCGTTGCCCTGAATGCCGACGCGACCTTCGGCGCATATACACGGGTCGAAGACAATGGATTTACGCAGATCGATCAAGCTGCGGAATTTACAATTCAATACGACCTCGTCAACGCTGCTTGAGTCAGGATCAAACGCTGCGCTTGCAGTAAATTGGGGGCGTTGGGACAAAGGCTATTCGGTCGAAAACAAGGATACCGCTGGCAATTTGCATGTGATCAACGCCGCCCGCTTAACTAGCTCCAGCGAGCTTGCTGCGTTACCGATGACCGCGACTTATAACCTGATAAATAGCACGCGTGCTACGGATGAATTGGGCCGCGTAGGTGATTTGATCAAGTTATCGGCGAATGTGAATTTCGCGACGCAAAGAATTACCGATTACACCATTGCCGCAAGTAATTCTGGCCGGCAATGGGATGCGAAAGGTAACGGCACATTTACAGAATTCGTCTCGAGCAACAATGGTTTACGACTCGATGGATTCTGTACCGGTTGCCAAGCCGACGGTGCTGGCGGCCCTACCACATCAACCGCAAATGGTTTTGCTAAAGGCGCGTTTGTCGGCTCAAAAGCCCAGGGAATTATTACTACCTATGGGGTTCAATCGAATGAAAAAGGAATAAGCGGAGCGGCCGTCTTAAAGCGGCCTTAGTCCGAAGAACTTGAGGTGTCTCGGCCTCTCAAGGATAAGAATAACGATAAGTTGGTAAGGATACTCGCTGCCTATGGTTCGCCCAGGGCAGTATTTTTTTGCCTATCTTTCTTGAATGGCGTCATGCCCTTTAATTCGTCTACGTAATGCTCAACGCCAACCGCTTCGCGTTCGACAAAGTCGGCAATTGCCGCCGAAAATTGCGGGTGCGCGAGCCAGTGATTGGAAAATGTTTCTACTGGCAGCAGTCCGCGCGCTATTTTGTGTTCGCCTTGTACGCCGCCTTCGAAAATGCTTAATCGATGGTTGATGCAATAGTCGATGCCTTGGTAGTAGCAAGTTTCAAAATGTAGGCCCGGCACATAAATTTCGCTACCCCAGTAACGCCCAAATAATCGCTCGCTATTTTTGATGCATAGAGACGCGGCGATCGGCTGGCCGCCCTTTGACGCTTTGAACATCACCACGTTTTCTGGCATTTCATTCCCAAGGCCCAAAAAGAATTCCAAATTTAGATAAGGCGAGGAATGATGCAATTGGTAGGTCGTGCGGTAGCAGCGATTAAAGAATTGCCAGTCGGCGCGAGTAATTTCTGAGCCTTCAAGAGTTTCGAATCGAATCTCTTGTTCGGTTAATTTGCGCCTTTCTTGTTTAATTCGCTTGCGCTTGTCATGACTCATTTCCGCAAGGAAAGCATCGAACGAATCGTAATTGTGGTTATGCCAATGAAATTGCGTGCTATTGCGCAACATAAACCCCTGTTGCTTCAGCGTCTGTGCTTGGCCTTCCGGTGGATAAAGAATATGCAATGACGAAACTTTCGTTTCTTTGGCGAGTGTGAGTGCCGCGTCGATTAATTTCGCGCAAATAGCAGCGTCGTCACATAACAGCCTCGCGCCGGTAACGGGCGTGAACGGAATGGCCGACGATAGCTTGGGATAGTAGTTCAGGCCATGACGATGATAGGCGTCGGCCCAAGCCCAATCGAAAATGTACTCGCCATACGAGTGATGCTTCAAATAAAGCGGCATTGCGCCGACTAAAAGCGACCCTCGCCAGAGCAAGATGTGGCGAGGCTCCCAGCCGGTTTCTGTACAAACGCAGCCGGACAATTCCAGGTTATTGAGAAATTCATGGCGCAAGAATGGGTTGTTTCCCGCCAGCGGATTCCATGCTGATGCGTCAACGTGCGCAAGTTTTTCTAGAATTTGAATTCGTTCGGACGTCAATGCTTGCCTTTGTGATTCGGAGGAACGCGGTTTGAGATGCTATGATTTAACCCTTCAACGCAGATTTTCTTGTTATGCACATTGCCCTCGCGCAAATCAATTGTACCGTAGGTGACTTGGCCGGGAACGCCCAACGAATTTTGCGTGCAGCTACAACGGCACGTTCGCAGGGTGCGTCCCTCGTGGTCATGCCTGAATTAGCGCTGTCCGGTTACCCGCCTGAGGACTTAGTGTTGCGCGGCGCGTTTAATCGTGCGTGCGATGAGGCGTTGCGCGACGTTGCTGGAAAATTGCAAGGCATCACCGTGATTGTGGGTTTTCCATTGCAGGAAGGCTCACTGGTTTACAACGCGGCAGCAGTTCTGCGCGATGGAAAAATCGCGCATATCTATCGTAAATATCGTCTGCCCAACTACAGTGTGTTTGACGAAGAACGTTACTTCGAGCCGTGCGATCGCCCCTGCGTTTTTGAGCATGAGGGCGTCAATATTGGCGTGAATATTTGCGAGGACGTGTGGCTACCGGGAACAGCCAGTGCTGCGCGCGAAGCTGGTGCAGAGCTTTTGGTCGTACTCAACGCTTCGCCGTATCACATGAATAAGCAGCGAACACGTCACCAAGTATTGCGCGACCGCGTTGCTGAATCGGGATTGCCGATTGTTTACACCGATATGATCGGCGGGCAGGATGAGTTGGTGTTCGATGGCGCGTCGTTTGCACTTAACCGACGCGGTGAGATCGTGTTGCAGTTGGCGGAGTTTAAAGAAGAGATCGCGTGCGTTGAATATCGCGATGGTGATCTCGTTAATGGCGCGATTGCGCCAGAGCGCAGCGTCGAAGCTAGCGTCTACGATGCCCTATGTTTAGGCGCGAAAGATTACATCGGCAAGAACGGGTTTCCTGGTGTGTTGCTGGGATTGTCCGGCGGTGTCGATTCCGCTCTAACGCTTTGCATTGCGGTCGATGCGCTTGGTGCCGAAAAGGTTCATGCTGTGATGATGCCATCGCAATACACGGCGGACATCAGCCTAGAAGATGCCCAAGCGATGGCGGATGTTTTGCGCGTTAAATATAGCGTTATTCCAATCAAGCCGGTGTTTGACCGTTTTCTCGAAACGTTAGCGGCGGAATTCAAGAATACTCGCATTGATACGACCGAAGAAAATCTACAAGCTCGCATTCGCGGTACGTTGTTGATGGCGCTGTCGAACAAATTCGGATCTATCGTTTTAACAACTGGCAACAAGAGCGAAATGGCGGTCGGCTATTCAACACTATACGGCGATATGGCGGGTGGCTTCGCCGTCATTAAAGATATCAGCAAGACCTTGGTCTATCGCCTTTGTCACTATCGCAATAGCATCGGTGCGGCGATTCCGGAACGCGTGATCGTGCGGCCGCCGAGTGCCGAACTGCGGCCCGATCAGAAAGATCAAGACAGCTTGCCGCCTTACGATATTCTCGATGCGATTATGGAATCCTATATGGAGCGCAATCGCAGTCCGCAGGAAATTATCGAGCAGGGTTTCCTTCGCGAAGATGTGGAACGGGTCGTGCGCTTGATCAAACGCAACGAATATAAGCGTCGTCAAGCGCCGATTGGCGTGCGTATCACCGAGCGCGGATTTGGCAAGGATTGGCGTTATCCGATAACATCCAAGTATCAGGACATTTAAGCTGGAGATTTATCATGAAAAAAATTGAAGCAGTGATCAAACCATTTAAGCTCGACGAGGTTCGTGAGGCGCTATCGGAAATCGGCGTATCGGGCCTCACCGTGACGGAGGTGAAAGGTTTCGGGCGGCAAAAAGGGCATACCGAACTCTATCGCGGCGCCGAATATGTCGTGGATTTTTTGCCGAAGGTAAAAATTGAAGTGGTAATTCCCAGCAACCTGGAAGAAAAAGCGGTCGAAGCAATCGTCAAGGCGGCGCATACCGGCAAGATTGGCGACGGCAAAATTTTTATCACCGATGTCGGCCACGTTGTGCGCATCCGCACCGGTGAAACCAACGAGGACGCGATTTAGTCGCGGATGGATTCGTTGTCTATCGAGCAGGTCCCGCTGCCGTTTTCCATGCCCGACGCGTTCGTGCCGCGCGTAGCGATGGACGAAACGCCGAACGGCACGCCGCTATGGTTCGTATTTCAGTCAAGCAAGTTGTTAGTTTTCGATGACCGAGCAACACTGTCCGTGCCACAAGCAAATGCGCTGGCGCAGTTGCAATTAAATCCATTACGCCAACATTACTTAGGGCGATTGCTTGATCAGCCTTGCTACTGCGTCGAATTGCCCGAGACGGATATTGCCCCAGAAGGCGCGTCTCTATTAGGTCTTCGAGAGGTATATGGGCGCGTTTCGGACGACCATTTCGCTTTGGCCGGCCGTGCGATTCAAATTTTGAGTTGGGATAAATCCCATCAATTTTGCGGCGCTTGCGCGACGCCAACGAAACTAAAAGAAAACGAACGCGCGCGCGAATGTCCGAGTTGTGGTCTGGTGAGTTATCCGCGCTTAGCGCCCGCGGTGATGGCCCTAGTGCGGCGTGGTGATCAACTTTTGTTGGGGCGTTCGCCGCATTTCCCGCCAGGCATGTATAGCGCACTTGCAGGGTTCGTCGATCCCGGTGAGAGTTTGGAGCAGACCATCACACGCGAGGTGCAGGAAGAAGTTGGCTTGCGCGTCAAAAACGTTCGCTATTTCGCCAGCCAACCCTGGCCGTTTCCCCATTCGTTGATGATCGCATTCACCTGCGATTATGCCGATGGTGAAATCACGCCCGATCCGACGGAAATCGAAGACGCGCAATGGTTTAGTTTGGATGCCTTGCCGCGACTGCCGAGCAAGATCAGCATTTCGCGACGATTGATTGATTCGGTGATCGCCGATATGCGCGGCGAATTCGCCTAAGCGCTTCTTTTTCCTTGCCATTCCCAGGCTTTCCGCCAGAATGTAGAATAGTTATTCAATAATTCTAAAAACCGCTACCTCACTGATTCATAGGGATTTTTAATGAGCGCAGTTCCCGCTTCCTCTGACCTTTTCTCGCCACCGGCGTACGTTAAGAACAAAAAATTGATCGCCTGGGTTGCGGATGTCGCGGCATTGTGCAAGCCCGATCGCGTTTATTGGTGCGATGGTTCGCAAGCCGAGTACGATCGCTTGTGCGCGGAATTAGTTGACGCGGGCACGTTCATCAAATTAAATCCCGCGCTTCGCCGGGATAGTTTTTTGTCGCGCTCCGATCCGTCCGATGTCGCTCGCGTCGAAGATCGCACGTTCATTTGCTCGAATAACAAAGACGATGCCGGTCCCAATAATAATTGGACCGACCCAACTGAAATGAAGGCGACATTGAACACCTTGTTTGATGGTTGCATGCGCGGTCGGACGATGTACGTGATTCCCTTCAGCATGGGCCCCCTCGGTGGGCCCATTTCGCATATTGGCGTCGAGATTTCCGATTCGCCTTACGTCGCAGTCAGCATGCGCATCATGACGCGTATGGGCAAAGCCGCCCTTGATGTGCTAGGCGAAACAGGTGAGTTTGTTCCGTGTCTTGCACTCCGTTGGCGCGCCGTTGAAACCCGGTGAAAAAGATGTCGCTTGGCCCTGCAACAAACAGCAAAAATACATCGTGCATTTTCCCGAAGAGCGCGCGATTTGGTCGTTCGGTTCCGGCTACGGCGGCAACGCGCTGCTCGGAAAAAAATGTTTTGCGTTACGCATCGCGTCGACCATGGGCCGCGACCAAGGCTGGCTCGCCGAGCACATGTTGATTCTCGGTGTCGAGTCACCGCAAGGTGAAAAAGAGCTACGTCGCCGCAGCGTTTCCGAGCGCCTGCGGTAAAACCAATTTTGCGATGTTGATTCCGCCCGCCGCATTCAAGGGTTGGAAAGTCACGACTGTTGGCGACGATATCGCTTGGATCAAACCCGGCCCCGACGGAAAGTTTTACGCGATTAATCCGGAGGCCGGTTACTTCGGTGTTGCCCCAGGCACATCGGAGCAATCGAATCCGAATGCAATGGCGACTATGAAAGAGAATTGTATTTTCACCAACGTCGCCCTGACACCCGACGGCGATGTGTGGTGGGAGGGTATGAGCAAAGAAGCGCCGACGGAATTGATCGATTGGCAGGGCCAAAAATGGACACCGCAAATCGCGAAGGAAAGCGGCCGCAAAGCTGCGCATCCGAATGCGCGCTTCACCGTGCCCGCGAGCCAATGCCCGTCGCTTGATCCGAATTGGGAAGCCTCGCAAGGTGTGCCGATCAGCGCATTTATTTTCGGTGGACGGCGCAGCACTGCGGTGCCGCTCGTTTTGGAAGCATTCAACTGGAATCACGGCGTTTATATGGCCGCGACCATGGGTTCTGAAACTACTGCCGCTGCCGCCGGAAAAATTGGCGAAGTACGCCGCGATCCGTTCGCGATGCTGCCATTCTGCGGCTACCACATGGGCACCTATTTTCAGCATTGGCTAAACATGGGCAGCAAAGTCAAAGAGCCGCCACGAATTTTTTCCGTGAATTGGTTCCGCACCGACGACAACGGCAAATTCATTTGGCCCGGTTTTGGCGAAAACATGCGCGTGTTGAAATGGATTATCGATCGCGTACGTGGCCGCGCCAATGCGCAGCAGACGACCTTTGGTTGGGCGCCGCAACGAAACGATTTGGAATGGTCGGGCCTAGATTTTTCCGCCGAGCAATATCAGCAAGTCACGCATCTCGATAGCGCCAGTTGGAACGAAGAACTCAGTTCCCATGGTGACTTATTCGAGAAATTGAAAAGCCGATTGCCGAAAGAATTAGTGTTACAGCGCGAGTTATTGCAGTTGAGTTTGGCGCGCCGTTAACTTCCCTCCCCTTCAAGGGGGTGAAACGAGGGTTTCGCGGAGTATGCTCCGCGCTCGATGAACGGCATCCTGATGTAACAGGATGCGCGCCCTGCAAGGGGTGAAAGGGCGGGGATGGGGTCAACCGCTCGTATCAGCAGAGGATGAGGAAATGAATTTGATTAAGCGAATTCTGTTTGGTCTTCTCATTTTAATCGCGGCGCTCGTCGCGATTTCATTTCTGTTGCCGAGCCAGTTTAATGTCGCGCGCTCGGTCACCATCAACGCTGCACCCGAGAAAATTTATCCGCTCATCGCCAACACTCGCGAATGGAAAAATTGGACTGTGTGGAATCGCCGCGATCCCAATATGAAAATCGACTACGCCGGCCCGGAATCGGGCCTCGGCGCGAAGTGGTCGTGGGAAAGCAAAACCGAAGGTAGTGGCGAAATGGAATTTACCCAGGCCGAGCCGAATAAATTGCTAGGGTATCGACTGACGTTTAAAGATTTTAATTCCACGTCGATTGGCATGCTGAAGCTTGAGCCGGAAGGCGCGGCGACAAAAGTCACCTGGAGTTTCGTCGGCGAAGCCGGTAACAATCCGATGATGCGCTACATGGGTTTGATGATGGACGGCATGATCGGCAAAGATTTCGACGCCGGATTGGCGAATCTTAAGGTGCTCGCAGAACAAAAATAGCACTGCGCCAGCAGGCAATCACCATGCGGTTCGTGGCGAGGCATGCCTGAAGGCCCAGTATCCGTGCGCCTCTCAATGCCCTAGCATCGGAGAATCGTACGGGCCCATAATTACGCACCCAAGATGTCCAATCGCAAACCCAGGAGACTTGTTACATGAAAAGATCGTTATTCGCCGCTGCGGCAACAGCCGCCGCATTTTTGACCCACAGCGCAGTCGCACAATCGCCGGACGCGTCTGCGCCCGTCGACCCGAATGCATTTCTCAACCAGTTCGAGTCGACGTTCGGCAAGTTTGAAGGCTTCCGTCGTTCGGGTGCTAAAGGCATTTGCGCGATGGGCGAGTTTGTGGGGACGTCGGACGCACGGGCGCTGTCAATCGCATCGGCGTTTAGCGGCGATCCGGTGCCCGCGGTCGTGCGCTTTTCGGTGGGTGGCGCTAACCCGAAGGCCCCGGATAATGGCAAGACACAGCGCAATCTCGCACTGCAATTCAATCTGCCCAACGGCGAAGAATGGCGGATGGGCAATATTTCCGCGCCGGTATTCGGTGCTTCGTCGCCGCAACAGTTACTTGGGTTGTTGGCCTCGCGTCAGCCGGACCCTGCCACCAAACAACCCGATCCAGCCAAGGTCAAGGCGTTCAACGACGCTAATCCCGACGTGCTTTTGTTGCCCAAGCACCTTGGGTCGCAGCCCGTGCCGGCCAGCTTCGCTACGATCAATTATTGGGGCGTGCATGGTTTTGGTTTCGTCAACGCCAGCGGGGCAAAGCAGTATGGCAAATGGATTTTTGAACCAGTGGGCGGTGTACAAGGCCTGAGCGACGAGGAAGCCAAAGCTAAGGGCGCGTCCTTCCTGTTTGACGATCTGCGCCAGCGTGTGAAAGACGGCAAAGTCGCCTTCAACTTCAATCTGGTACTGGCACAACCCGGCGACAGGATCGACAGCGCCACGGTGCCACTTCCGGAAGGCCGCAAGAAGGTTACCCTTGGCACGCTAAAAATTACCTCGGTGTCCGAGGACGCTAGTGGTGCCTGCCTGACGATTACCTTCGATCCCAATGTCATGCCCAAGGGCGTGGAACCATCAGCTGACCCGATGCTGGCTGCGCGTTCCGCGCCATACGCAATCGGACTGGGACGGCGCCTGACGGAAGGGGCCAAGCAACAGTAAGCGTGATATGTGGCAAGCCCCGCGCTGACAATAGCGTCGGGGCTTGCCGGATTACACATCGCTAAATCTCGTGAACCCTTCGCAACACCTGCTCGATTATTTTTTCGGTCGTGCCTAGGTAGTTAGCAGGATTCATTATTTCATTTAATTGCGACATCGATAGGTGAGCGCTGACACTGACATCTTCTGTCAATATTTCGAGCAGAGGTTTGGCGTCACGCTGTGCGCGATGGCATGCTTGCTCGACGATGCGATGGGCTCCAGCCTTGCCAACGAACTGCGCCAGTGTCATGGAAACTGCTTCCGCCATGATTAGCCCATGACTAGCGTTTAGATTCGCCTCCATTCGCTTCGCGTCGATCTCTAATCCTCCGATGACGTCGATCGTGTTTTTTAGCGCAGTGAACGTTAGGTCAAATATTTCCGGTAAGGTTTCCCATTCCGCTTGCCAGCCGCCCAGGGCGCGTTCGTGCTCTTGCGGCATGGCCGATAACATCGTCGCGACCAAGCCGGGCACCCGAATCGCGGCGGATAAAATTGCTGCGCAGGCGACTGGATTGCGCTTATGGGGCATGGTCGATGATCCGCCGCGACCCACTTGCGTCGGCTCGGATAATTCGCCGATTTCCGTTTGCATCGAAAGAGAAATATCGCGGGCGATTTTTCCTAGGCTGCCTGTGATGAGTCCAAGCAATGTTGCAACTTCCACTACGCGATCGCGCTGGCTGTGCCACGCAATATCGGGCAAAGCGAGATCAAGCTCGCGAGCCAGTTCTTTCGCGACCGATTTGACCTTGATTGCCGAGCGAGGCGAGTGTGCCGACGGCGCCGCCGAATTGCAACGCCAGCGCGCGCGGCCGAAATTCCATTAGCCGTTGACGATGGCGCGTGATGCCATCAAGCCAACCTGCCATTTTAAATCCGAGCGTAATCGGTAAAGCTTGCTGCAACAACGTTCGGCCGACCATGAGGGTGTTGCGATGCTGCTTAATTTTCGTTACTAATGCGTCTGATAGTTTTCGCAGCGCGGCGTCGAACTCGCGTAGTCCATCGCGCATTTGCAGCACCAATGCCGTGTCGATGACGTCTTGGCTGGTTGCGCCCCAATGGACGAATTTTGCGGCTTCGGGATTTTGCTTCGCGACGTTCGGCGGTTAGTTGTTTAACCAGCGGAATTGCGAGATTGCCGGCGAATTCGGCTTCGCGCGATAGCATCGGCCACATCGAAATTCGCAACGTCGCACGCCGTCCGTCAATAGCGGCGGCAGCATCGTTCGGCACGATGCCAACTTTCGCTTGCGCGCGCGCCAGGGCTGCTTCGAAATCGAGCATACGTTGCACGCGCGATTCCAAGGGAAAAATCTGTCGAGCATCACACTATTGCTCGTTCCGTGAGTCACAGCCGTCATTGCGAGTCCGCGTATTGCGACACTTTCGGGTAGGGTGGATCAAGCGAAGCGGATCCACCGTGGCGACCGACGGTCGCCGTTGGTTTTTGTTGGAATGGTGGATCCGCTTCGCTTGATCCACCCTACAACTGCAACGTTTATGCAATTCATGGTCCATGAGCAGCAGCGGCTCCGCCGATGCAGGCATCTCGCAATGACATGATCCTCGGGTGTCGTGATTTTGAAAAGCCTCACTAACAATCGAAGAACAACGTCTCGCGTTCGCCCTGCAGAGCGATATTCCATGCGAGATTCTGCGCGCTACCTCCAATCGGTGTTGCGATCAGCGTATTGCGGCGTGCTTCTGGAATGCTTTGCAGAATAGCGTCTGTGGCGTTACTTGGCTCGTTTGGGAAATAAATGCGCGTCACAAGATGTTTCAACAGGCCGCGCATAAAAACATTCACGGCGATATGCGGCGCTTGCAATTGGCCATCCCCTCCCGGTACTCGGCCAGGCTTAATAGTGGTGAAGCTAAACGCGCCGCGATCATCTGTCGCTATGCGGCCGTATCCGTTAAAGTCGCTGCGATAGTCTCCATCGCTATCGGCTTGCCAGATTTCGATTAACGCATCGATCACCGGTTTTCCATCACCATCCAATACTTGCCCGCTAATTTGAACAGATTGCGCTTCGCCATGCGTTAAATCGTTACGCGCAATGCGTTCCAGTCCGATATGAAAAAACGGACCGACGGTTTGCGAGGGTGTGGCGATTTCGCTCATCAATGATTGTTTTCCATCGGCGTTGCATCACGCCCACGCAATACGATATCGAAGCGATAGCCGAGCGCAAATTGCGGCGTCGTCGTTTCCCAATCGAAGGTCGAGACCAAGCGATTGCGTGCGCGCTCGTCCGGCGTGCTATTGAAAATCGGATCGAATGCCAGCAGTGGATCGCCGGGGAAATACATTTGCGTTACGAGTCGCGTAGCGAACGCGGGGCCAAACAGTGAGAAATGAATATGCGCGGGACGCCACGCATTGTGATGATTGCTCCAAGGATAAGCGCCGGGTTTGATGGTAGTGAAACGATAGTGACCATCGCCATCGCTAAACGTACGGCCGAAGCCGGTGAAGTTCGGATCGATCGGCGCATCGTGGGCATCGCGTTGATGACGATAGCGACCTGCAGCGTTCGCTTGCCACACCTCGATCAGCGTATTGGGAATCGCGCGCCCGTCTTCGTCGAGTACGCGACCCGTAACGATAATGCGTTCGCCTTGGGATTCGCCGTCATGCTGGCGCGTGAGATCGGCGTCGTTTGCGGAAATTTCACACGGCGAAAACACAGGCCCGGTCGTTTCCGTCAGCGTATGCGGTAGCATGATCAGGGGCTGCGTCGGCGCGCGTTTTTGGGAGGACACGTAGGGCGGATACAGGTACTCCGGTTGAGTACCCGCCGCCGCGTGCCGATAGCCGATCACATCCGCCATAATTTATTTTTTGTCCAACTCAGCAAACACTTCGCGCGCGATTTTGAATGCCTCCACGCCAGCCGGAACACCGCAATAAACCGCTGCCTGCATAAATATTTCTTGAATTTCCGCGCGCGTCACGCCATTGGTTAACGCGCCGCCGATGTGCAACTTGAGTTCATGGGGCTTGTTCAGCGCTGTGAGCATGGCCAGATTCAACATGCTACGCGTTTTGCGCGGCAAGCCTTCTCGCGTCCAAATCGCCCCCCAGCAATATTCGCTGATAAATTCTTGAAACGGCCGATTGAAATCGTCGGCGCTTTGCATGGCTTTTTCGACGTATTCTTTTCCGAGTACGGCTTTGCGGGTATCGAGCCCGCGTTGTAGTAGATCTTTATCCATGATTAGTTCTCCTCGTTAATAATTAAAAAATGGATTGCCGCAAACGGCAAGCGGGGCGTGCCGTTCCAAATGATATGCGCCACGAGCCAGTATTCATGCGGCTTCTGGCCATGTGCTCTAGACTATTCCTGCTAACTGAGCGTTGCTCAATTCGTACACGCCGCCAATGCGCAGCGTTTTTTCCGCACTGCTATGCCCGGCGATCAGTGCAATATTTTTCGTGTCTAACCAATCGCTAATCAATAGTAACAAAGCTCGGTTCGCTTTGCCGTGTTCCGGTGGCGCGGCGATGCGAATCTTGAGCCGGTCGCCCAATTTTCCGACAATCTCGGAGCGGCTTGCGCCGGGTACGACCTTCACGCGTAGCTCGATACCTTCCGCGCAGCGACGTACAAAATCGGCCGATTTACTAGTCGATGCCAAGTATCTTAAATAATTCTCGGGGTGAGTCGATGAGCAACTTGGCGCCCCATTTCGTCGGCGGATTGCCGTTGCCAAGATAGCCATAGCGAGCAACCACCGGCGTCATGTTTGCGGCGAGCGCCGCTTGCATATCGCGCTCATCGTCGCCGACATAAATTGTATTTGCGGACGGGGTAATGCTTAATGCTTTCGCGGCGGCGAGCAATCCGCCGGGATGCGGCTTCGGTTGCGCGACGGAATCACCGGAGATGACGCATTTCGCGCGTTGAGCTATTTTCAACGCGGCTACTAGCGGTAAGGTAAAGCGGCTGTGTTTATTCGTGACGATGCCCCACGGAATGTCGCGTTGCTCGAGTTGTGCGAGTAGTTCATCCATGCCCTCAAACAAACAAGTTTCGCGACACAAATTTTCTTCATAGAGTGCGAGATATTCGGTCTTCATCGCTTCGTATTCGGCGTGATTGGGTTTCAGGCCAAAGCCGATTTCCAACATGCCGCGTGCACCCATCGACACCAAGGGACGCGAACGGCTCAGAGCGACTTCCGGCTTGCCGTAACGGTTCAGCAACAAATTCAGCGCGCCGCCGAGATCCGGCGCGGTATCGGCAACGGTGCCATCGAAATCGAAGAGGACCGCCTCGATCATCAGGCGCGACAGCCGACAATGTAGTTCACGCTGGTATCGCTACCCAGCGAATACACTTTACTGAACGGGTTGTAGCCCATGCCGATGAGATGATCGACACGCAAATCTGCGTTACGCACGAAATTTCCGAGCTCGGCGGGCTGAATGAATTTGGCGTAGTCGTGGGTGCCTTTTGGCAAAAGATTCAAAACATATTCGGCGCCGATGATCGCGAACAAATAGGCTTTTGGGTTGCGGTTAATGGTCGAGAAAAATACCCAGCCGTCCGGCTTTACTAAAGTTGCGCAGGCACGCACCGTTGCCGCTGGATCAGGAACGTGTTCGAGCATTTCCATGCACGTCACAACATCGAAACTGTGGGGTCGCTCGCGCGCGAAATCTTCCGCGGCAATCAACCGATAATCGACTTGTTGACCGCTTTCCAGTAAATGAAGTTTGGCAACTTTGAGTGGCTTATCGCCGAGATCGATCCCGGTAACCGTTGCGCCACGCGCCGCCATACTTTCCGCGAGAATGCCGCCGCCGCAGCCGACGTCGAGCACCGTTTTACCGCGCAGCCCTACTTTGCGATCGATGTGATCTAAACGCAGCGGGTTGATTTCGTGCAGCGGTTTGAATTCGCTGTTCTTGTCCCACCAACGATGGGCGAGGTCTTGGAATTTTTTCAGTTCGAGCGGATCGACGTTCATGGGTTTGTCCTAGGAGCAATCGTGTCACGCCAAGATTGAGTGGTTGCGCGGATCGCATCAAGATCGAGGTGTGGTCGACGATACGATTTTCAATCAACAATTTTCCGGCGACCCAAACATGGCTGACATGTTCGCGGCTCGCCGCGTAAACCAAATGAGATGCGACGTCGTAGCACGGAGTTGTTTCCACGCTCGACAAATCCACCGCGACGATATCGGCGGCTTTGCCGACTTCCAGTGAACCGATGTCGCGTTCTAGTCCCAATGCGCGCGCGCCGTTGATGGTCGCCATCGCCAGCGCCTGATGGGCGGGCAAAACGTCTCGCTTGGCGCGAGGAACCTTTAGCGAGCAAAGCGGCGAGACGCATTTCGGCAAACATATCGAGGCGATTGTTGCTCGCCGCGCCATCGGTTCCTAATGCAACGTTGATGCCTGCTTCCAGCATCTGCGGCGATGGGCGCGATGCCGGAGGCGAGTTTGAGATTCGAGGTCGGGCAATGGACGACGTGGCAATTTTGTTGCGCAAGCAAGGCGATTTCCGCGGGCGTTAAATGTACGGCATGAACGGCGACGAATTGCGGACCCAGTAAACCCAAATTTCGCAAGCGTTCCAAGCGGCCGCAAGCCATGTTGCGCCATGCTTTGGCTGATTTCATCTATCAGTTTCGTGCACATGAATATGGATCGGCACATTGAGTTGTTCCGAATAGGTGAGCACTTTCGCGAAACTTTTGTCGGAAACGGTGTAGGGCGCGTGCGGCGCGAGACAAAATTTCAATAGATGGATGATCGCGAAACGCATCGCGCGTTTCTAAACCGCGATGCAGATAGCTATCGGCATCACCGGCATAGGCCGACGGAAACTCGATGACGATCATTCCCAACACGGCACGAATCTGCGCGTCTGATGCCGCACGCGCCGCCGCATCTGGAAAAAAATACATGTCGTTAAAACAGGTCACGCCGGCGCGCAGCATTTCCGCGCAGGCGAGCAGGGTACCGTCGTACACGAATTTCGCGGAAACATGGGCCGCTTCGGCTGGCCAGATATGATCGTTGAGCCAACGCATCAGCGGCAAATCGTCGGCGAGGCCGCGCATCAAAGTCATCGCCGCGTGGGTGTGGGCATTGACCAGGCCAGGGATGAGAACATGATTTGCGAAGACTAACTGCGCTTCAGTGGTTTGTAAGGGCTGTTGGCTTCGCGGTCGGCAGGATCGCCGCGATGCGGCCCGCGCTTGAATCGCGATGCTGTGATCGCGCAACGTTGTTTGCGCAGGAACAATCGGCACAATACTTTTTGCGTCGATCAATGTGTCTATGCGTGGTGGCCATCGTGAAATTCGGGTCAAAAAAAAGCCCCGCACTAGGCGGGGCTTTATTGTAGCGAGTTTCGCTTACTTCTGCTTTACACCGTGAATTTCTACATCCACACGGCGGTTCGGCTGCAAGCAACGAATCAATTTCTTGGTTGCTTTGTTGCCCTTGCATTGGACAACCGGCTCGCGTTCACCGCGACCCTTGGTGGCAATCTTGCTGCCATCAACGCCTTTCTTGACCAAGTAACCTTTGACGGTCTTGGCGCGGCGCTCGGACAGACGCTGGTTGTACGCGTCGGAACCGAGGCGATCAGTATGGCCAGTCAGATCGATGTGGTCGATGGTATCAACGATGTAGTTGTTGATCTTATCGGCGACATCATCCAACTTCGCACGGCCGGCGGGCAACATATCCTTTTCGCGATACCGATCAAACTTGAAGAGCACGTCTGCGGACAGGCTGATCTTCTCGTATTCCGGTGCCGGGATCGGCGCTGCTTTTGCGGCGGGCATTTGCACGTTACCGCTGGGCGCGCCGCCTTCTGCTGCGGCAGGCGCAGTATTGCGCACCGTACCCGGTACGTCAGGTGCGGGCGCTACCGGTGCCGGGCTCGCGCCACTATCGGCCGGTCGAGCCGGAGCGGGAACATCCATCGGACGATCTTGGCCACGTACTACTTGTGTTGGCGGCGCCGGGATCGGCGGTGGAGGCGGGGAGTCCGCTAAAGCGCCGGAATCGCTGCGCATCCATCGGCGGTTGGCCGTCATCAGTTAATGCGCCAACGAGGCGCGCGGTGGCGTGGCGTGGCCGGGAACGAATCGGCTGAACCGAACTGGTGCCGCGTCCGCTGCCATAGCCAGCGCCGGAGCAGAATCAACGGCCATCGGCGTGGTATTACGAACCGTGCCAGGAACCGAGACGGGCGGCGCGCGCAGGTGCGGCTTTTGCCATTGCACCTTCAGTTCGGCGCGGCGCAATCATCCACCAATGCACCAGCGCGACTCTTACGTTTCGTGCAGGACGGGAACTCGTTACTGGTATCGGTTCCAATGTCAGCCAGCGCCGCTGCGCACAGACACCGGCATCGCCAGATTGGGCCGGTATTGCGTACCGTGCCGGGCACTGCGGTTGGCGGGTGCGGCGGGAACAGCGCGGCCGGCGCGGCTGATTGTAGCGGCGGCGCTCGGCGGCTTTGCGGCAGGTGCAGCCGGAGCAGCGGCGACGGCGGCTTTGCCGGCTTGGAACGCGCAATCACCCGGATGATCTGGGCTGTTGGCTGAATAACCTAGGTTGACGCAGCCACCGGAACCGGTACGCACCGGCGATTTTTGACCGTCGGCTAAGTGTCCGTGGGTTGCTTCGCCAACTCTGATGGTTACGGCCAGCGGAATTGCGCGCCAGCGGCCGCGATGGCTGCTGCGGCCGCAGCAGGCGGTGCCGCAGCTTTCGAATCAGCCATTGCTGCAGCGGGTTTGTCTGCCATGGTTTTCGCTGCCGCGCCGCAACCATCGGTGCTACCGGCAGTCGACTCTACACAACCGCCGGCACCGGCGGTAACGGTGTTGCCGCTGCCATCTTTTACGTTTGCTAAGACCACCTGCGCCGGCTGCTTTCGCGGTGGATGCGGTCGCGGTTGAAGCAGCCGCTGCCGCACCGGCTGCCGCCGCAGGGGCGGCAGCTTGTCCGCCATCATTTCCTTCTTATCGGCCATTGCGCAGCTGGTGCTGCGGCCGCCATTGCTGCTTTGGCGCAATCTGCACCGGCACCGGCGGCGCCACTGGTTTCGACGCAATCTCCGGCTCCGAAACGAACCGAATTGCCGTTGCCATCTTTCAATGCGCTGAAATCATGCGCGAGAACGCCGTAACTGACGGCAAGCCCCGCCGCGATTGCGGCACTAATGGCCCCTAACCGTAGTCTTTTCATCTATCACTCCCGAAAATTAAAAGCATCTTTACGAAACCTTGAGATAGTCTAGTGCGCACAAAAGGTACGCCTAAACCGTTGGCCGACTGAAACACTGGTGCGATGATACACCGAAAGACATCGCCCGATACAGCACTTCATCCCCGGAATGGGACATTCCATTGAGATGACTCCGAAAATCGGCTAATATGTTTCAGTAACTCTGTGTTAATCCTACCCTATTGGGATTTCGCAAGGAAAGAAAAACCTCGCCAAGGCTGGCACGGGCAGGGTGTTAGTGGTAACATTGTTGCAATTCCGCAACACCCTATCCAACCCCACAATTTCAACGAAATCCGCGCCGCTCCATGGAACCATTCGCTAAAGAAACTATACCGATAAGCCTCGAAGAGGAGATGCGCCGCTCCTATCTCGATTACGCCATGAGCGTGATCGTTGGGCGGGCGTTGCCCGACGTTCGCGATGGCTTAAAGCCGGTGCATCGCCGCGTGATGTTCGCGATGTACGAGGCAAATAACGTTTGGAATCGGCCCATTTGTGAAATGCGCTCGTATCGTCGGTGACGTTATGGGTAAGTTCCATCCCCATGGCGATAATGCGATTTATGACGCCTTGGTGCGCATGGCGCAGGACTTTTCACTGCGTTACCCATTAATCGACGGTCAAGGCAATTTTGGCTCCGTCGATGGCGATAATCCGGCCGCAATGCGTTATACCGAGTGTCGCCTTGCCAAGATCGCCGGCGAGTTGATGGCTGATATCGACAAAGAAACCGTCGATTTCGTCCCGAATTATGACGGAAAAGAACTCGAGCCGTCGGTTTTACCGTCGCGCATTCCTAATTTATTGCTAAACGGTTCCAGCGGAATCGCCGTCGGTATGGCAACCAATATGCCGCCGCATAATTTGACCGAGGTGGTCGATGCCTGCGTCGCGTTATTGAATAATGCCCGGAATTAACCATTGATGATTTAATTAAAGATCATCCCCGCGCCGGATTTTCCGACCGCTGGCATCATATATGGCATCGAAGGCGTTCATGAAGGCTACCGTACTGGCCGCGGCCGAGTGGTCATGCGCGGTCGGACCCATTTTGAAGACCTCGATAAAGGCGGGCGCCAAGCGATCATCATCGACGAGCTGCCCTACCAAGTGAATAAAGCCAATTTGCTGATTAAGATCGGTGAATTGGTACGCGAGAAGCGAATCGAAGGCATTTCCGATCTGCGCGACGAATCGGACAAATCCGGTATGCGCGTGGTGATTGAGCTCAAGCGCGGTGAAGTGCCGGAAATTGTTCTGAATCATCTTTATAAAAATACCCAGCTGCAAGACACCTTTGGCATGAATATGGTGGCCTTGGTCGACGGCCAGCCGCGCTTGCTGAATTTGAAGCAGATTCTTGAAGCGTTTCTACGGCATCGCCGCGAAGTCGTCACCCGCCGTACCGTTTTTGAATTGCGCAAAGCGCGCGAGCGCGGCCATATTTTAGAAGGCCTGGCGGTTGCGTTGTCGAATGTCGACGAAATCATCGCGCTGATCAAAGCATCCGAAACGCCCGCCATCGCCAAAGAAAAGTTGATGGGCAAGTTATGGCGCTCATCGCTGGTCGAGGAAATGTTGGGCCGGACCTCGGCGGATACTTCCCGTCCCGATGGAATTGGTGCCGACTTTGGTCTACAGCAAGATAAATCGAGCGGCGGTTATCGATTATCGGAGATTCAGGCGCAGCGCATTTTGGAAATGCAGTTGCAACGCTTGACCAATCTAGAGCAAGACAAGATCGTTGCGGAATATCGAGAAGTCATGGATCAGATCGTTGACTTGCTCGATATTCTCGGCAGCCCGTGCGCGAATTACCACAATCATCGGCGACGAAATGGCCGATGTGAAAAAGCAATTTGGCGATAAGCGCCGCACCGAGGTCATCGCCAACGGCCAGCAGATGAGCATGGAGGACTTGATCACGCCGGAAGACGTTGTCGTTACGCTGTCCCACGGCGGTTATATCAAGGCGCAACCGCTGGCCGACTATCGCGCGCAAATTCGTGGCGGGCGCGGCAAGCAGGCGACGGCAACAAAAGACGACGACTTCATTGAGAATCTGTTTGTCGCCAATACCCACGATACGATCCTGGCATTTTCCAATCGCGGCCGCGTCTATTGGCTCAAAGTTTACGAAGTACCTCAGGGCAGCCGTACCAGTCGCGGCAAGCCCATCGTGAATCTGATGCAAATCGAAGAGCACGAGAAGATTAACGCCGTGTTGTCGGTCAAAGAGTTCGACGAAAATCATTTCGTTTTCATGGCGACGCAGTTGGGGACGGTGAAGAAAACGCCGTTGACGGATTTTTCCAATCCGCGTAAAGCCGGCATTATCGCCGTCGATTTGGACGAAGGCGATCGCTTGATCGGCGTCGCTATTACCGACGGCAAGCATGACGTAATGTTGTTCTCCGACGAAGGTAAAGCGGTGCGTTTCGATGAAAACGACGTGCGTCCGATGGGCCGTAACGCGCGCGGCGTCCGCGGTATGCGTTTGACCATTGATGGCAAAGTTATCGCGTTGCTCGTGGCAGAGAACGAAGAACAGTCGGTATTAACGGCGACGGAAAAAGGTTACGGCAAGCGCACGTCGATTACCGAATACACTCGCCATGGGCGCGGCACTAAGGGCATGATCGCGATCCAGACAAGCGAGCGCAATGGCAAAGTGGTTGCGGCAACATTAGTGACTCAAGATGATGAAATCATGTTGATCACCGGCGCCGGCATATTGGTTCGCACTAAGGTTAAAGGTATACGCGAAATGGGGCGCTCGACGCAAGGCGTGACGCTAATCGGCTTGGACGATGGCGATACGTTGGTCGGCGTGTCGAGAGTTGCGGAATCAGAGGAGGAAGAAGCAGAGTGACGCAAATTTTTAATTTCAGCGCGGGCCCCGCGGTATTGCCAGCGGAGGTGCTAAAGCAAGCGCAAGCAGAAATGCTTGATTGGCATGGTAGTGGGATGTCGGTGATGGAGATGAGCCATCGCGGTTCCGAATACATGTCGATCCAAGCCGAAGCGGAAAAAGATTTGCGCGAGTTGTTGGCCGTTCCCGCTAACTACAAAGTATTATTTTTACAAGGCGGCGCGACGACACAATTCGCAGCGATTCCGATGAACCTATTGCGCGGCAAGACCTCTGCCGATTATGTCAATACCGGTGAATGGGCAAAGAAGGCTATCAAAGAAGCAAAGATTTTTTGCAAAGTGAATATCGCTGCGTCGAGCGAAGATAAAAATTTTACCTACGCGCCCCCGCAAGCCGCATGGCAGCTCTCTAAAGATGCGGCTTATGTTCATGTTTGTACCAATGAAACAATCGGTGGCGTGGAGTTCAACTGGATTCCCGAAACCGGCGACGTCCCACTGGTCGCCGACATGTCATCGCATATTCTCTCGCGGCCGGTCGATGTGAGTCGGTACGGAATGATCTACGCCGGCGCGCAAAAGAACATTGGCCCGGCCGGTTTGGCGATTGTCATCGTCCGCGAGGATTTGCTCGGCCAAACGCTGCCCGGGACGCCGATGATGTTGGATTATAAGGTTCAAGCCGACAATGAATCGATGTTGAACACGCCCCCGACCTACAGTGTTTACATTGCCGGCCTGACGTTTCAATGGCTTAAGCGTGGTGGTGGGCTCGCGGCTATTGAGAGATTAAATATCGCAAAGTCCAAGCTGATTTATGACTTAATCGACGGTGGTGATTTCTATCGTTCTCCGGTCGCAATATCCGATCGTTCGCGTATGAACATTCCTTTTACATTGCGCGACGAAAAATTAGATGATGCGTTTTTGAAGGGCGCAAAACAAAATGGGATGCTGCAATTAAAAGGCCATCGTTCCGTCGGCGGTATGCGAGCCTCAATTTACAACGCGATGCCGTTGGCCGGTGTGACCTCATTGGTTGAGTACATGCGCGATTTTGCGGCTAAGAACGGCTGATTTTTGTTTGTGAATGCCGGTATCATAGGCCGCCTTTCTCTCATAACAATTTTGGAAGTACATGTCGCGATTTAGCATCCAAACGCTTAACAATATTTCTAACGTTGGTTTAAAACGACTGCCGGAAAAGCGCTACGTCGTGGCGAATGACGCTGCGGCACCCGACGCGATTCTGGTCCGGTCACAAAAAATGCACGATCTAGCGATCCCGGAAAGCGTACGCGCCATCGGCCGCGCCGGCGCCGGTACCGACAATATTCCCGTTGCAAAATTATCGGCGCGTGGCATGCCGGTGTTCAATGCGCCGGGAGCTAATGCCAATGCGGTGAACGAGCTCGTGCTCACAGCATTATTGTTAGCGAGTCGCAATCTAGTGCCCGCGCTAAGATTTGTCGCCGAAATGCCGGACAGCGACGACAAAACGCTGCACGCTTTGATGGAAGAAAAGAAAAAACTCTTTGCCGGAAGCGAACTTCCGAATCATACCTTGGGCATAATTGGCCTTGGGGCGATCGGTTCGTTGGTAGCCGAAACCGCGCTCAGACTCGGTATGAAGATTATCGGTTACGATCCCGAGATCACCGTCGAAGGCGCGTGGCGTTTGCCGTCGCAGATTAAAAAAGCCGAGAGTGTCGAAGAGGTCATTAAATCCGCCGATTTCATCAGTTTGCATATTCCGCTGGTGGAAAAAACCAAGCACATCATCAATGCTGAGCGAATTAACTTGATGCGCAATCACGCGGTTTTGCTCAATTTCGCGCGAGACGGCCTGATCGACAACGATGCATTGCTTGGTGGACTTCACTCAAAGAAAGTGAAATATTATGTTTCCGATTTTCCGTCGGCGAAGTTGCGCAACCATCCACAAGTCATTGCGTTCCCGCATCTCGGCGCGTCAACGGCAGAAGCAGAAGAAAATTGTGCGGTCATGGTGGTCGATCAACTCAAAGATTTTCTTGAGCACGGAAACATTCGTAACTCGGTGAATTTTCCCAACGCGATATTGGCGCGTGAGTCGCCATTCCGCCTTGGTATAGCGCATGCGAATGTACCCAATATGTTGGCGCGAATTTCTAGCACGCTCGGCGAGTCCAACGTTAACATTCACAACATGCTAAACAAATCCAAAGGCGAGGTTGCCTATACCTTGTTGGATGTGGACAGCGCAATTTCTACCGAGGTGACGCGAAAAATTGGCACGATCCAGGGCGTCCTGTCGGTGCGTGCGATCCCGCTGGAATCCGCCTAGCTCGCCATGACCGCAGAGCTCAATAAGTTGCGCGAAAGTATTGACGCTATCGATGCGCAGATGCTGACGCTCCTGAATCAGCGGGCCGACGTTGCGCAACAAATTGGACATTTAAAATCCGGAATTGCCTATAAGCCGGAACGCGAAGCCGAAGTATTGCGGCGGGTGATGCAGAGTAATCCCGGGCCATTGCCGGATGAAACTGCGGCGTATCTGTTTCGCGAAATCATGTCGGCGTGCTTGGCGTTGGAAAAGCCGGTGCAAGTGGCACACCTTGGTCCGTCGGGTACATTTTCCGAGGCGGCTGCCATCAAACATTTTGGCCATGCCGCGCAAGTTATCCCATGTGCAACAATCGATGACGTGATGCGCCGCGCCGAGTCGGGAACGGCGGGATTCGCCGTTGTCCCGGTGGAAAATTCTACTGAAGGTGCGATCGGAAAAACCCTGGATCTGATGTTACAAACGCCGCTGAGTGTTTGCGGCGAAGTCATGTTGCGGATACATCATCACCTATTGGCGCGTTCCGCGGCGGTTGATTTCTCCAGCATTAAGCGTGTCTATTCACATCCGCAATCCTTAGCGCAATGTCATCAGTGGCTTGCGGCGAATTTGCCACAGGTTGATCGCATTCCTGCCGCCAGCAATGCAGAGGCGGCGCGCCTTGCGCAACTTGAGCCAAATGCGGCTGCCATTGCCGGTGAGGCAGCGGCCGGACGTTACGGTCTTGAACGCGTCGCACAAAATATCGAAGACGAGCCGTCTAACACGACACGTTTTCTTGTCTTCGGAAATTTGGAAACGACCGCAACTGGAAAAGACAAAACCTCACTCGCGATGTCGGTTAAGAACCAACCGGGCGCGATACACCAATTGCTCGCGCCATTGGCGACCCATGGCGTCTCGATGACAAAATTGGAGTCGCGCCCCTCGCGAATGGCCAACTGGGAATATTATTTCTTTGTCGATATCGAAGGTCATCGCACCGACCCGTCTGTTGCCAAAGCGCTAAGCGAAATCGAGGCGCGCGCTTTGCACTTGAAGATCATGGGTTCTTATCCCGTAGCAGCTTTTTAGGCGCGCAATGATCAACGCGCCCGCTCATATCAAAGCAATTGCCGCCTATCAACCGGGCAAACCGACATCCGAGTTGGCGCGCGAATTTAATTTAGACGAGGCCGGTATCATCAAGCTCGCGTCGAATGAAAATCCACTCGGTGCCAGTCCTGCGGCGATCGCCGCGATGCAAAAAGTTTTGAGCGGCGTCGCGTTGTATCCCGATGGCAGCGGCTATGAATTTAAATCCGCGTTAGTGAAAAAATACGGCGTCGCGCGTGAACAAATCGTTCTAGGCAATGGTTCGAACGACGTGTTGGAATTAGCCGGCCGCGCGTTTCTCACGCCACAAGATTCCGCGGTATTTTCTCAGCACGCCTTTGCTGTTTATCCGTTAACGGTTCAGGCAATCGGCGCAAAAGCAATCGAAGTGCCGGCGCTGAATTTCGCGCACGATTTGCCTGAAATGGCACGCGCAGTGCGCGCCGACACGCGCATTGTATTTGTCGCAAATCCAAATAATCCGACCGGGACATTCGTATCCGTCGATGCGCTTCGCGCGTTTATCGAATCGATTTCGTCGAATATTGTTGTCGTACTCGATGAAGCTTATACCGAATATCTCCCACCGGCGCTCAAGTTCGATACGACAACTTGGCTAAAACAATTTCCCAATTTAATCATTACGCGCACGCTATCAAAGGCGTATGGTCTAGCGGGTCTGCGCGTTGGATATGCGTTCGCGCATCCGGACGTCGCGGATTTGATGAATCGAGTACGACAGCCGTTCAATGTCAATAGTCTTGCCCTTGCCGCAGCCACTGCCGCTCTCGACGACGACGCGTTTTTGGCGAAAAGTGCCGAGCTAAATCGTCAAGGGTTACTGCAGTTTGCCGCAGGTTTTGAGCGGTTGGGACTAGAACATATTCCCTCCTACGGAAATTTCATTTGTGTCGACGTTGGTGACGGCGCGGCGATGTATCAATTTTTATTGCGCCAAGGCGTCATCGTTCGGCCGGTAGCGGGGTATGGCATGCCGCGACACCTGCGCATCAGCGTCGGCCTCGCGGAGCAGAACGCTCGTTTTTTGGATGCGCTCGCGGCCGGGCTTAAACAATCGCCCGTAAAGCCTTAGTTCGCGCGCTTCGCGCTCCATTTGCCACGTATGATTTCCATTAATAGGCTCGTCGTATTCGGGGTAGGCTTAATCGGCGGTTCGTTCGCGTTGGCTTTGCGCAAGGCGAATGCGGTGAAGCATGTGGTTGGTGTTGGCCGCAGCCCAAAGAATCTCGAAGACGCGATGCGTTTGGGAATTATCGATGAGGCGAGCATCGATCCATCGTCCGCAGCGCAAAATGCAGATTTTATTTTCCTCGCTACACCAGTTGGGCAAATGGAAAGTTTGCTGACACAAATCGCGCCGCACCTTTCGCCGAACGTTGTTATCACCGACGGCGGTAGCACGAAACAAGATGTCGTTGCTTACGCGTGCAACGCATTGGGCGATCGATTTTCGCGCTTTGTCCCAGGGCATCCGATCGCCGGGACGGAAAAGAGTGGAGCGGCCGCAGCCGATGCAACGCTATACCAACGGCGTAAAGTCATTCTCACCCCGGACGCCGATACCGATCAGGCTGCGATCAAGGTCGTGAGCGGTGCTTGGCGCATGTGCCTTGCAGAAGTCCATCTGATGCGGCCCTCCGAGCATGATGCTTTGTGTGCCGCTATTAGCCATCTTCCGCATTTATTGGCCTTCGCATTAGTCGATTGGATCGCGAATAAACCTAATCACGATGACTTGCTGAAATTTGCTTCGGGAGGCTTTCGCGATTTCACGCGCATCGCGTCCAGCTCGCCGGAAATGTGGCGCGATATTTGTCTCGCCAACCGCGTCGCATTGCTTGAGCAACTCGGCGACTATCGGAACGAATTGGAAAAGCTCCAAGATTGTTTGCAACGCGCCGACGCCGCGCAATTGGAGCAACTGTTCAGCCATGCACGAACCACTCGCGACGAATGGCTCGCGCGCACCACTTCCGCAACGGGTGTGGAGTAGCGATGGAATATCTTGATCTACCACCGGTAAACATTGCGCAAGGCGCCGTTCATCTTCCCGGTTCAAAAAGCATTTCAAATCGAGTTTTGCTGCTTGCGGCCCTGGCGCAAGGCACGACTGAGATTTACGATTTATTGCAGTCGGATGATGTCGAACGCATGCTCGAAGCATTGCAGGCATTGGGTATTGAGTGGCAAAAGTCGTCAGGTGGGGTTTATTCCGTTACCGGTGCCGGTGGCGCTTTCCCCGTCAAGGATGCGCGACTGTTTCTTGGTAATGCCGGCACCGCGTTTCGACCGCTCACTGCCGCTTTGGCTTTGTCCGCAGGGCACTATCACTTGTCCGGCGTGCGCCGCATGCATGAGCGGCCCATTAAGGATTTGGTCGACGGATTACGGCAAATTGGCGCGGATATTCGTTATCAGGGAAACGATGGCTTCCCGCCGTTAGAAATCCTCCCCGCGACGCTCTCGTCAAATGATCGCATTCAAGTACGCGGCGACGTATCAAGCCAATTTTTGACTGCGCTTTTGCTGGCGCTACCGTTGCTGAAGAAAAAAATAACCATCGAAGTCGTCGGCGAGCTGATCTCCAAACCCTACGTCGAGATCACGTTGAACTTGATGGCCCGTTTCGGCCTCGCAGTGGAACGCGACGAATGGCGCAGCTTTACTATTCCGGCTCAGGCTGAATATCGATGTGTCGCCGGAAGGATTTATGTTGAGGGCGACGCATCGTCGGCATCCTATTTTCTTGCGGCCGGTGCGATCGGCGGTGGTCCGGTGGATGTGTTCGGCATCGGAATTGGAAGTATTCAGGGCGACGTCCGATTTGCCGAAACTTTACAAACGATTGGTGCAGATATTCGCGTTCTCGATAATCGAATCGTGGCGCGCCGACCTGTAGAGGTAAAGCTGCGCGCATTCGACCTCGATCTTAATCACATTCCCGACGCCGCAATGACGTTGGCCGTGGTGGCGTTATTTACCGATGGGAAATGCCGCCTGCGTAACATCGCGAGTTGGCGCGTGAAGGAAACCGATCGCATCGCCGCCATGGCAACGGAATTGCGCAAGCTTGGAGCAACAGTCGATGAGGGCGCGGATTATTTGTGCATTACGCCACCCGAAAAAGTTACGCGTAATGCCGAAATTGATACCTATGACGACCACCGTATGGCCATGTGTTTTTCGTTGGTTAGTCTTGCTGGCGTGCCGATAAGGATCAACGATCCCAAATGTGTAGCAAAAACCTTCCCCGATTATTTTGAGCGCTTCGCGGAAATCGTTCATCCATGAGCGCGATCCCCGTAATCGCGATTGATGGTCCGGCAGCATCCGGTAAGGGTGCCGTCGCCCAGGCAGTTGCCGAGCGCTTAGGATTTCATTACTTGGATAGCGGCGCGATTTATCGAGCCGCGGCGCTTGCTATTGCGCGATCCGGTCTAAATGTAGATAGCCCGAATTTACCCGAAGATGATGTGGTCAGAATCGCGTCGAGTATGAATTTGAGTTTCCGGTCTGGAAATATATATATTGCAAATCAAAATGTTACCGACACGATCCGCAGCGAGGAATGCGGCAAGAATGCATCAAAAATTGCGGTTTTGGCTAAACTAAGACAGGCGTTGCTTGAGCTTCAACATAGCTTTCGGCGCCCGCCAGGGCTTGTCGCCGAGGGACGCGATATGGGGACTGTGGTTTTCCCCGATGCTGAGTTGAAAATCTTTCTTACCGCAAGCGCCCAAATCCGAGCGGAGCGTCGACATAAGCAGTTGATGGAAAAAGGAATAAATGCTACTATTAAAGACTTGCTAGGCGAAATCGAAGCGCGTGATGCCCGGGATTTCGGCAGAAGCGTAGCACCGCTTCGCGCTAGTGAAAGCACGATTCCGATCGACACATCCACATTGGATTTGACGCAATCGATTGACGCCGTGTTGAAATTGTATCGACGCAATGCTTTTAAAAACGAGTAACCCCGGTGTCCCTCAATTTAATTGGCGGACGATGACTAATTTGACCTGATTTCTTCCTAGTACGATTTTGGGCCCTTTTGATTAACCTAACCTCATGACAACTGTTTCCCCAGCAACTTCATCTCCAGCCATAGAAAGTTTTGCCGCTCTTTTCGAAGAGAGCCACACTCATCAAGAAATGAGCATTGGCGAGGTGATCACCGCCGAAGTTATTTCCATCGACGCCAATATGGTGATCGTAAACGCCGGATTGAAATCCGAAAGCTTGATTCCGATTGAGGAATTCAAAAATGATCGCGGCGAATTGGAAGTCAAGCCCGGCGATTTCGTTAAAGTCGCGATAGACGCATTTGACGACGGCTATGGCTCAACGAAGTTATCGCGCGACAAAGCTAAGCGTCTGGCAGCGTGGACGGATCTGGACGAGGCGTTGGAAAAAGGTACGATCGTGCAAGGTATGGTCAACGGCAAGGTCAAAGGCGGCTTGACGGTGATGATTAACGGCATTCGCGCGTTCTTGCCGGGCTCGTTGGTGGATATTCGCCCCGTTAAAGATACGACACCGTACGAGAATAAGGAGATGGAGTTTAAGGTTATTAAACTCGATCGTAAGCGCAATAACGTGGTGGTATCACGCCGTGCCGTGATGGAAGCTGCGCAGGGCGTTGAGCGTCAAAGTCTGTTGGAGAGTTTGCAAGAAGGTTCGATCGTTAAGGGTATTGTTAAAAACATCACCGACTACGGCGCGTTCGTTGATTTGGGCGGCATTGATGGTTTGTTGCATATCACGGATCTGGCTTGGCGTCGCGTTAAACATCCGTCAGAAGTGTTGACGGTTGGCGATGAAGTCGAAGCCAAAGTACTTAAGTTCGATCAAGAAAAGAATCGTGTTTCCCTCGGTCTCAAACAGCTTGGCGAAGATCCATGGGTGGGCTTGGGTCG
This sequence comes from uncultured Pseudomonadota bacterium, assembly GCA_963840785.1. Lineage (GTDB taxonomy): Bacteria > Pseudomonadota > Gammaproteobacteria > Burkholderiales > JALYOK01 > JALYOK01. Next base: position 88,316 of record CAWJAF010000002.1, read on the forward strand.
TCGTTATCCGCAGGGCACACGCTTGTTCGGCAAAGTCACGAACCTCACCGACTACGGTGCGTTTGTTGAAATCGAGCAGGGCATCGAAGGCTTGGTTCACGTTTCCGAAATGGATTGGACTAATAAAAACGTTCATCCTTCCAAGGTTGTTCAACTTGGGGATGAAGTTGAAGTGATGATTCTCGAGATCGACGAAGAGCGTCGCCGTATTTCGCTCGGCATGAAACAATGCCAGCCAAACCCTTGGGAAGATTTTTATGCCAATTCCAAGAAGGGCGATCGTGTTGCTGGTCAAATCAAATCGATTACTGACTTCGGTGTGTTCATTGGTTTGAATGGCGGCATCGACGGCCTGGTGCACCTCTCGGATCTTTCTTGGACACAAACCGGGGAAGAAGCCGTGCGTGGCTATAAGAAGGGTGACGAAGTAGAGGCCGTGGTATTGGCGATAGATGTCGAGCGCGAGCGCATTTCGCTGGGCATCAAGCAAATGAGCGGTGATCCGTTTAGCGTATTCGTCACCAATCACGACAAGGGACATATCATCAAAGGTATCGTCAAGACGCTTGATGCCAAGGGTGCGATGATTCAAATCGAGCCCGATGTCGAAGGTTACTTGCGTGCTTCGGAAATTTCCCGAGACAAAGTTGAAGATATCCGTACGCGCTTAAAAGAAGGCGATGAAGTGGAAGCAGTTATCGTCAATATCGATCGCAAGAATCGCAGCATTAATCTTTCGGTAAAAGCGAAAGATACGGCTGAAGAAAATGCGGCAGTTCAGAAGTTCGCGGCTGAAAGCCCGAACAACGCGGGGACGACTAACTTAGGTGCGCTGCTCAAGGCTAAGTTGGAAAACAAAGGTAGCGATCAAGAATAAAGGAATAGCGATGACCAAGTCTGAGCTTATCAATTTGTTGGCAGGTCGGTTTACACAGTTAGTCGCAAAAGACGCAGAACTAGCGGTTAAGACGGTTCTGGACGCCATGGCCATTAGTTTGGCTCAGGGTGACCGCATTGAGATTCGCGGTTTCGGAAGTTTTGGTTTGAACTACCGCCCACCGCGCACCGGGCGCAATCCCAAGACCGGCGACAAGGTTCAGGTGCCGGAAAAATACGTCCCGCACTTCAAAGCTGGCAAGGAATTACGCGACCGTGTCGATTCGCTTGAAGATATCAAGCCTATTTAAGGCCGTGAAATAAAGATAAAGGCGGCGCGTCGGATAGATGTGCCGCTTTTTTATTATATTCGGGAGCGAATCGCCGGCAATAGTTGATATACTTAGTTCGAACTTCTACAGATAGCAATCCATGGGATTCATACTTCGGCTTATCAGGATTGCGGTCATGTTCGTGGTGTTCGCGATTTTATTGGTGTTCGCCATCGGCAACTCCGGCCTGATCGATATCAAATTCCTTACCTATCAACGTACCGCGCCGCTGGTACTGGTGTTATTCGTTTTTTTGGTTATGGGTGTGATCGTTGGACTGCTTGCGCTCACGGGTCCGCTATATCGTCAACGCCGCCAAATTCAGCAGCTCAAACGAGATATCAAATTGCAAGAACAAATCAGAACTAACCAAAAGCCGCCCGTGGAGATCGATCCGATCGTGACCATGCCGCCCGGCTAGTCGATCGAATTTTTAGAAAACTTCGCGCGCGCATGGAATTTCAGTCTTGGTGGCTACTCGGTTTCCCGCTGTTTTTTGGGCTGGGTTGGCTTGCCGCGCGAATCGATTTGAAATATGTATTGACCGAATCGCGCACCCTTCCGGCATCCTATTTTAAAGGGCTAAATTTCCTGTTAAATGAACAGCCCGATAAGGCAATCGAGGCGTTCATCGAAGTTGCGCGTGCTGACCAACAAACCGTCGAATTGCATTTTGCGCTGGGTAGTTTATTTCGCCGACGCGGCGAAATCGAGCGGGCGATTCGTATGCATCAAAACTTGGTCAATCGAGTCGATCTTAGCAACGAACAAAAAACCCAAGCACTGTACGAACTTGCCCAGGACTTCCTCAAAGGCGGTTTGCTCGACCGCGCGGAAGAAATTTTTTCAGATTTGCGCAAATCGCACTATCAAGAATCCGCATTGAGGTCTTTGCTACACATTTATGTTGTAGAGAAAGATTGGTTCAAGGCCATTGGCGTTGCGCAAGAGTTAGAGAAACTTTCGACCGATAGTTATCAAAAAGAAATAGCCAACTATTATTGCGAACTTGCAGCATTTGAGCGCGCACATTCGCGAACCGAGCAAGCTCGCGAGTACCTCGAGCAAGCGCTCAACGCCAATCGAAAATGTGTGCGGGCAAATCTCTTGCTGGGCGAATGGTCCGCGCGCGAGGGCAATCAAGAGCTAGCCATTGATATTTGGAAGCGGATTGAAGGGCAAAATCCGGCGTATCTGTTTCTTATTGCCGACAAGCTCCTGGAAAGCTATCGCGCACTAGGGAAAACCCAAGAGGGATTGAATTTGTTGCGCGGATTTCAGGAACGTTATCCGGCGCTTGATTTATTGAACGCCGCGTTTCAGGCGACACTTGAAACTGAGGGTGTCGAGAAAGCGTATCGCTTAGTTAGGGACGATCTTCGTCGCAATCCGAGTCTACTTGGGTTGGATAAATTTCTCGAAGCACAAGAGATCGATGCGCCGCCGGAAAAGCGTGCAGATCTGCAACTGATCAAAAGCTTGGTGCAAAGCTATGCCGGCCGATTGGCGATTTATCAATGTGAAACCTGTGGCTTTAAAGCGAAGCAATTTTATTGGCACTGTCCGGCTTGCGGCGGGTGGGAAACCTATCCGCCGCGCCGCAATGCTGAATTGGAAATCCAGCGCGGATGAACGTCGCAATGATTGATCCCAAAATAATTAAGGAATGAATAAATGAAGATTACCGTGATTGGGACGGGCTACGTGGGCCTAGTCAGCGGCACCTGTCTTGCGGACGTTGGCAATGACGTTCTTTGCCTTGATGTCGACCAACGTAAAATAGATTCGTTGCTCAGTGGCATCATTCCGATTTTCGAACCTGGTCTTGAAGACATGGTTCGGCGCAATGTTCAGGCTGGCCGCTTAAAATTTACCACCGATGTCGCGGCAGCCACGTCATTCGGACAAATTCAGTTTATCGCCGTCGGCACGCCGCCAGACGAAGACGGTTCTGCCGATTTGAAGTATGTGACGGCAGCCGCGCGTGCGATTGGCCGTCACATGAGCGAAACAAAGATCATTGTTGATAAATCGACTGTCCCGGTGGGCACAGCGGATCTGGTGCGTAAAGCCGTTGCCGAGGAGTTGGAGCGGCGTGGCGAGAAAATTTCTTTTAGCGTAGTTTCTAATCCCGAGTTCCTCAAAGAAGGCGCAGCGCTTGAGGATTTTATGAAGCCGGATCGAATTGTCATCGGCGCAGACGATGAGCAAGCGATCAAGGCGATGCGCGCGCTCTATGCGCCGTTTCAGCGCAATCATGAACGCATCATGTTCATGGATGTGCGTTCGGCGGAATTGACTAAGTATGCTGCGAATGCGATGCTAGCCACGCGCATTTCGTTCATGAACGAATTGGCATTGCTTATCCGAACGGTCTAGGCGCGGATATCGAACACGTGCGCCGCGGCATCGGTTCGGATCCGCGCATCGGTTATGATTTTCTGTATCCCGGCTGTGGTTATGGCGGTTCATGTTTTCCCAAAGGATGTCAAGCGCTTGCAGCGAACCGGCCGCGACAATGGCCAAGAGTTGCATATTCTTACCGCGGTCGAACGCGTCAACGAATTGCAAAAAGAAGTGCTGCTCGAACAAAATATCGAAGCGATTTAATCGCGATCTCAAAGGGACGGCATTTCGCGATTTGGGGTCTAGCGTTTAAGCCAAATACCGACGATATGCGTGAGGCGCCGAGCCGTGTCCTGATTGACGGCCTGTGGAAGAGAGGTGCGACCGTGACGGCTTACGATCCCGTTGCAATGGAAGAAGCTGAGCGCATTTACGGCACGGATGCACGCATTCGTTACGCCGGTACGCCAACTGCCGCGCTCGATTGGTGCAGACGCGCTGGTGATCGTGACTGAGTGGAAAGTTTTTCGCAGCCCGGATTTCGGCAATATCAAATCCTAATTAAGCAGCCGGTTATTTTCGATGGACGAAATTTGTACGATCCCGCGTTCGGTAAAAGAGTGAGGGTATCGAATATTATCCGATCGGACGCAAGGTGTAATGGTTATTCCTGAATTTCAATTCAGCGCGGGTTTTGGTGGTCGGCGATGTCATGCTCGATCGTTATTGGTTCGGCGAGGTGACTCGCATTTCGCCCGAAGCGCCGGTGCCGGTCGTTCACATTCAAAGTACTGAAGAACGTCCCGGTGGCGCGGCCAACGTCGCGCGCGGCGCCGCGGCGCTTAGGCGCGCAGGCGACCATGCTCGCGGTGGTCGGGCGCCGATGAGGCGGCGAAGCAACTGGAGAATTTGTTGCAGAAATCCAATGTCAAACTGTTTTCCAGCAAGATGCGGAACTTGCAGACGACGGTCAAGTTGCGCGTGATCGGCCGGCAACAACAATTGCTGCGCTTGGATTTCGAAACGCCGCCAAGCCACGACGTGTTGCTCTCGAAGCTCGAAGATTTGCTGCCGCACTTGTGACAAACCGACGTCGTGATTTTGTCGGACTATGGCAAAGGTGGTCTCGCCCACATCGAGCGCATGATTGCGCTATGCAACGCAGCCAGAAAAGCCGGTGTTGGTGGATCCCAAGGGAAGCGATTTCGTGCGCTACAAAAACGCGACATTCTTACGCCGAATAAATCGGAATTCAAAGCGGTTGTCGGAAGTTGGAAATCGGAAGATGAAATGACGGAAAAAGCACAAGCGTTACGCGCTTCGCTCAATTTGACGGCACTGCTCGTTACCCGCTCGGAAGAAGGTATGACGCTTTATCCAGATGGCGATGTGTTTCAATATGCCGACGCAAGCGCGCGAGGTGTTCGACGTCAGCGGCGCGGGCGATACGGTCATTGCGTCCCTGGGCGTGATGTTGGCAAGTGGCTCGGATTTGGTCGATGCCGTGCGATTGGCGAACCGTGCGGCCGGCATCGTCGTTGGAAAACTCGGCACGGCCGTGGTCGAGCGCGCACGAGTTGATGGAGAACACTTAATGTATATTGTCGTCACCGGCGCGGCAGGATTCGTCGGCGCCAATCTCGTCAAAGCGCTTAAACGCGCGCGGCAAAACCAACATCATCGCTGTCGATAATCTGAGCCGTTCTGAGAAATTTCAGAAATTTAGTCGATTGCCAAATCGCCGACTATTTCGATAAAGAAGAATTTATTCAGATCGATCGCCGATCATCAATTCGCTGGCGATGTCGAGATGATTTTTCATCAAGGCGCATGCTCCGACACGATGGAGACCGACGGCCGCTACATGATGCAAAACAATTATCGATATTCAGTCGAGCTACTCGATTTTTGCCAAGATCAATCGATTCCTTTTATTTATGCATCGTCAGCCGCGGTGTATGGCGCAGGAACGGTCTTCAAGGAAAGTCCCGAATTCGAATCGCCGCTAAACGTTTATGGTTATTCGAAATTATTGTTCGATCAACATGTGCGCAGCCGTGCTCGCGAGTTTCGTTCGCAAGTTGTCGGTATGCGTTACTTCAACGTATATGGTCCGCGCGAAGCGCATAAACAGCGCATGGCGTCAGTCGCGTTTCATTTATTTCAATCAGTTTAAAAAAGACAAAAAAGTCCGCTTGTTCGAAGGCGCTGAAGGCTACGCCGACGGCGAGCAACTGCGCGATTTCATTTCCGTAGAAGACGTCATCAACGTCAATTTATTTTTCCACGATCATCCCGAGCGCTCCGGCATTTACAACGTCGGTACCGGCGCATGCCAAACATTTAACGACGTCGCCGTGGCCACCGTTAATACTTGCCGTGCGCAACAAGGCCAGTCCGCGTTGACCATTGGCCGAAATTCGCGCACAAGGGTTTCATCGAATACATTGCATTTCCCGAAGCGTTGCGTGGCAAATATCAAAGCTTCACGCAAGCCGATAATAGCGCACTGCGCAAGGCCGGTTACGACTCTCCGTTTCTCACGGTCGAACAAGGTGTCGACGCGCTACATGGCGCCAATTGGAAAGCGAAAAACCCGTTGCCTAATCAGGCGCGGGGATTACAGTGATATCGCAGTCTTGGTCTCAATCGTCTCGCGCTGCGTAGTTGCGATGACATCAATCAACTATCTACTTAGGGAGTGACGATGAAGAAGCTGCTATCGATATTTGTTTCGCTACTGCGTCATGTTGTAGCGGCGAGTTTTGCGGTGGATTTAAATAAAGCCACGCAAGCCGAGCTCGAAGCACTGAAGGGAATCGGCGAAGTTAAAGCAAAAGCAATCATCGATTACCGCACCAAGAACGGCCCGTTCAAATCCGCCGACGATTTGGATAAAGTAAAAGGCGTTGGCAAAGGCATCATCGCGAAGGTCGGCGGCGACTTGACCATCGACGGCAAAGCCATTGGGCATGCCTAGCGGCAGGCGACAAACCGATGAAAAGAAAACTGGCAAAGCCAAGAAAGACGACAGGAGTCCGGCGCCCGCCGCCGCGGCGGCCGCCGCTGCCCGCCGACGACGAAAGCAGTGAAGAAAGCAGAAGAAGAAAAAAGAATCAGAATAAGCACTGCTGAAAAGCCGCGCCAGTATTGGCTCGTGGCGCATGCCATTGCTGAGAGCCGCACGGCATTGCCTCTCAGGCCATCGTGTTTTTTTAATATTGGTAGTGCGAAAACCCCGCTGGTGCGCCAGCGGGGTTTTGTTTAAATGCGATTGAAAAGCCCGCAATGCCCTATGCGATAATTCTGCATTCTAGTTGTTTCATATCATTCCGCATGTACAAAACTCTAGAAGATTTCGTCGGCGAAACGCCGCTGGTGCGCTTGCAACGCATTCCCGGCGACACCAGCAATGTCCTTCTCGCCAAATTGGAAGGTAACAATCCAGCGGGTTCGGTGAAGGATCGCCCCGCGTTGTCGATGATCGTTCACGCGGAAAAGCGCGGCGCCATCAAGCCGGGCGATACGCTAATCGAAGCCACCAGCGGCAACACCGGCATTGCGCTGGCGATGGCGGCAGCGATGCGCGGTTACAAAATGATTTTGATCATGCCGGAAAATCAAAGCCTGGAACGGCGCCAGACCATGCGCGCGTTCGGCGCCGAACTCGTGTTGGTTTCGAAAGCCGGCGGCATGGAGCAAGCACGCGATGTCGCGGAAAAAATGCAAGCGGAAGGCAAGGGTGTGATTTTCGATCAGTTTGCCAATCCTGATAATCCACTGTCACACTACGAAGGTACCGGTCCGGAAATTTGGCGCGATACGCAAGGCAAAGTCACGCATTTCGTCGCGACGATGGGAACGACCGGAACCATCATGGGCACTTCGCGATTTCTGAAAGAGAAAAATCCCGCGATTCAAATCATCGGCGTGCATCCGAAAGACGGCGCAAACGTGCCCGGCATTCGCAAATGGCCGGAGGAATATTTGCCGAAAATTTTCGAGCGGAGCCGCGTCGATCGTGTGATCGAAGTGAGTCAGCCGGAAGCGGAAGACATGGCGCGACGCTTAGCGCGCGAGGAAGGTATTTTTGCGGGAATTTCTTCCGGTGGCGGATTGGCGGCCGCGTTGCAAATTTCTGCCGAAGTCAAAAACGCGGTGATCGTTCATGTCGTGTGCGATCGTGGCGATCGTTATCTGTCGACGGGTGTGTTCCCCGATTAGCGGGCCGATGTTGAATCGGATTCGCTGGTTATTTGTTCCCGTCTTCGTTTTGAGCGTGGCGGTGCCGAGTTTCGCAATGACGCGAATCTTCATTCACCGCCGACGAAATTTCTAATCCCAACATGATTCGGCAAAACGAGTTAGCGCTACGTGGCGATTGCGCGAACCGGCGGGTGATCTCAGCGTCAAGATCGGCGAACTGGTCAACAATGGCAAGCAGCCTAACAGAAACCGAACTGACCTGCGCCCGCTTGGCAATTTCGTCCTCCGGCATAGCCTGTAAAGAAGGGGCGCTGAAAGAATCGGGCGAGCTCATTCCACTCACATTTAGCGTCAACAACAGCGAAACCTTCAGCGTCGCGCTACAGACCAAAAAACGAATCGTGGCGAGTGAATTCAAGCCGTGTGAACGGCAATTGGAACGCGATCGATCGACATCAAAGAAGGAGCCATCACACGCTTTGCACCGTTGATGCCCCCGCATTGCCGCAGCTCACCAAAGGTTCGCTTTCAGGACATATCGAACTCACGACCGACGCGCAGGACAACGCGAAGATCCAAGGCCGCCTTGCATTGAAAGATGTTGATTTTAGTGATGCGGCCGGTTTGCACGCCGGCGAAAAAATTGCTGCGGCCATCGACCTGAACGCGAAGCGGCTCGGCCAACGTTGGCGATTCACGACGGTCGTTGGATTGGCCTGACGGCGAAATGCTATGGCAACCGATTTACCTCGCGAAAGGCCAGAAAAAAATTCGCACCACGGGAACATGGGATCCGGCGTTTATCCAAATCGACAGTGCCGATGTAGAGTTCGCGCCGATCGGCAAAATCGCGCTTGAGTGGACGCTGGAAAAACGATCCCGGCAAGCTAACCGATCTCAATCTGCGTGGTCAGGACCTAGATCTGGAGCCATTTTTCAGCACATTGGTGAAGCCGTTTTTGGATGGCACGAGTTACAACTCGTTCAGCGCCAGCGGAAAAGGCGATGTTGCTCTCGCAATCGTGAACGAGACAAATTCAGCGCGCTGATGTAAAGCTCATAGATGCCACACTTACCGATGCCAACAATCGATTCAAGATTGAGAAGTTGCGAAACCGATATTCCGTGGGTCAACGGTGGCGCGGGCGAGGGCGTTATCGCGTTTGACAGTGCAAGTGTCGGCGGCGTGCCGATCGGCGCAGTGAAAACCAAGGTCCAATTCAAGGGTGAAAGTTTTTCCTTGCCGGAATTGACTTTGCCGATGCTCGATGGCGCGATCAAGATTCGCAACGTGAAGCGTCGCCGTGAAGGCAAGGAATGGGTAGGAGCATTTGAAGGCGAGGTAGAACCGATTCCGTTACCGAAGCTGACGGCGGCGCTGAAATGGCCGACCATGGCCGGTTCGCTGGAAGGAGTGATTCCGCGAGTGCGGTTTGACGGCAAGAATATTTTCATCGATGGCGCATTGCAGTTTAAAGTGTTCGACGGAATCATGGTCGCGACCAATATGCAGTTGACGCGATGCGCTTGGCGCTGCGCCGCAATTGCAAGGAACATTGGTGATGAGTAACTTGGATTTAGATACGCTGACGAAAACGTTTTCGTTCGGAAAAATGCAAGGTCGCATCGACATGGCGTTAGAAAATATGTTGTTATCGAATTGGAAGCCGGTGAGTTTCGATGGGCGCGTCATGTCGAGCGAGGGGAAGTATCCGCGCAAAATCAGCCAGCAAGCTGTGCAGAATATTTCGTCGCTCGGCGGCGCCGGCGCAGCGGCGGCGATTCAGCGTAGTTTTCTGCGCATCTTCGAAACGTTTGGCTACAAAAAAATCGGCCTGACGTGCAAGTTACGCAACACGGTTTGCGAAATGGGTGGCGTCGCGAATACCGCCCAAGGTTATGTGTTGGTGCAAGGTGGCGGCATACCGTCGATTACGGTCATGGGATACAATCGCCAAGTCGGATGGGAAGAGTTGTCGCACGCATCAAGGCAGCGACACAAAGCAATGCCGGGCCGGTAGTCAAATAGTTTTTGAGTGAAGGAAACGCGAATGAAAAAATACGTTAGGGTCTGTTAGTTGTTGAGCGCTGCGCTCGGTGCATGTGTCACGATCAACGTTTATTTTCCTGCCGCCGCTGCCGAGAAGGCCGCGGATAAGATCATCGACGAAGTCTTGCAGAGCCGGCAAGCGGCTAAGCCGGCGCCTGCAACGAAATAATTGCTGTGATTGTTAATCGAGGAATAGCTATGAACCGAATTTTTTCTTTTTTGAGTTTGATCGTGTTACTGATCGGCTGCGAATGTTTCGTGGGCGCAGGCAAACTTGGACGTGAACACGCCTGCGATTACTGCGATCACTAATTCTATGAAGGCGCGCAACTCGCAATTGAACCGGTGCTTATCAATCCGGCGCGGTGGGTTTTGCCAAAGATGGCAACGTCGCTGTGCGTGATGCCAGCGCGTTGCCACTGAAAGATCGTGCGGCGATCAGTGGTCTGGTGGCGCAAGAGAATCAAGATCGCGCTGCGCTCTACAAAGAAATCGCCAAGGCAAATAGCCATCCCGAATGGGAAGGCGATATTCGCGCGACCTTTGCGCAACGCTTCATTCAAAAGGCCGGCGCCGGTTGGTACGTGCAGGACGGCAGCGGCAATTGGGTGAAGAAATAGTTTTCCCGCCTTGCCGCCCGTTCTAGTTTTTGACATTGAAACCATCCCCGATACGGATGGCCTAGCCAAGCTTTACGATCTTCCTCCCGATACGCCCGCTGCTGAAGTTGCCGAGCGGGCGTTCGCCGAGCGGCGCGAAAAAACCGGTAATGATTTTTTGCCATTGCACGTGCATCGCGCCGTCGCAATTTCCTGCGCATTGCGCGATCGCGATAGCTTCAAAGTATGGACGCTCGGCACGCCGGAAGATAGCGAAGCGACGCTGATTCAACGCTTCTTCGACGGCATCGAAAAATATACACCGCAATTAGTTTCGTGGAATGGCGGCGGATTCGATTTGCCGGTGCTGCATTATCGAGCGCTGGTAAACGGTGTCGTCGCGCCGCGCTATTGGGAGCTTGGTGAAGAAGATCGCGACTTCAAATGGAATAATTACATCAGCCGCTATCACACACGCCATCTCGATCTGATGGATCTGTTAGCGCTATATCAACCACGCGCCAATGCGCCGCTGGACGCACTTGCTAAGCTCTGTGGCTTTCCCGGCAAGCTTGGCATGGATGGCTCAAAAGTTTGGCAGGCGTTTCAGGATGGTGAGATCTTAGCGATTCGAAACTATTGTGAAACCGACGTGGTGAATACCTATCTGATGTTCCAGCGCTTTCAATTGATGCGTGGTCACGCGACGCGCGATCAATATGAAAAAGAAGTGAAGTTGGTACGCGATACATTGAGTGCCCAGGAAGGTGCGCACTGGCGTGAATATCTGCTGCCTGGATATAACGCCTGGAATCTAGTCAAATGTCATTGCGAGGAGTGCATCAACGAAGCAAGCTCGTATTTTTCAGCATTGAAAAACTAAATGGCTTCGTCGCAAAAAGCGCTCCTCGCAATGACCGATGGAGATGTTTTTGGCAATGGAACATCGCCTACGCGCAGCGCGCGCCAAACTTTTGTTGCAGCATCCTTTCCTCGGCGCGCTGTTGTTGCGGCTGGCGATGAGACCTGATGACCAATGTCGTTCAATCGCCACTAACGGCGCTGAAATTCGCTATCGCGCTGACTTTCTGGCGGATTTGTCGCTCCGCGATATTCAATTCCATTTAACCCATCAAGTGCTGCATTGCGCGCTCGGCCATCCCTGGCGGCGAGGTCATCGGCTCGCCGCCGTGTGGGATATCGCGTGCGACTACGCGGTGAATCAATTGCTCGTCGATGAAGGGTTCAAGCTTGCGTCTGGCGCAATCATTAACGAGCGCTATCGTGGATTGAGCGCGGAAGAAATTTATCCCTTACTAGAGCTAGGCGAGAGCGGTGAACCCCTGGGTGAACATCCGTGGTCGTCGCCGTATCGTCAATCGTTTGGCTTGCCATCAACTGCAATGATGACGCCGAAAACCGCGAACGAAGCTGAGGCACAATATGAGCAGCGCACCGCCGATGGCGCAACAAACGACGACGTCGCTGAACGTTGGCAATCGAACGTCACCCATCTCGCGCAGCAGTTGCGCAGCAAAGGCCGGTTAAGTGCATCGCTGCAACGCGCTCTGGATGCGGCTCTCCAGCCAATGCTGCCCTGGCAGGCACTATTGGCGCGCTTCTTGTCGAGCCACGGACGCGAAGACTATAGCTTTCATCGTATCTCGCGGCGCGGCGGCGACGCATTGCTGCCGAGCCTTCACAGTCAGCAGGCCAATATTGTTATTGCCATCGACAACAGTGGTTCAATCGGCGACGCGGAACTCAATGAATTTATCAACGAAATCGACGCATTAAAATCGCAAGTGCGTACGCATGTGACATTGCTCGCTTGCGATGTTGCGCTGCACCGAGATTGTCCTTGGCACTTCGCGGCCACCGACGCGATTCACATACCCGAGCAATGGGCCGGCGGCGGTGGTACACGGTTTACCCCGGTGTTTAGTTGGGCAGAGAATCAAGGTCATGCGCCCGATGCGTTGATTTACTTTACCGATGCGATGGGAGAATTTCCTGAATGCGCACCCGCGTATCCGGTGCTTTGGTTGGTGAAAGGGCGAGGCAAGGTGCCTTGGGGAACGCGCGTGCAATTGAATTCCTAGCCGACACGAATTTGAAACATTAATTTCCCCAATGTGTCGATTGACGCTCTGTCAGCTAATCGATAGAGTGGTCATCAGAAAAAACGGGGAGAGTGAGTTCCTATTCGTTGCTAGGCACTCATAGGAGCCATATATCTTGAGACATGCTGCAAACAATACAATTTAGTCGATGATTTCCAATTTCCGGCAAAAGGCTTTTGCTACGTCGCGCAAACTTGCGGACGCTGTATCTTGGCGCCTTCGCGCCACCCGAGAGCGGGCCATCATGAAAGCGGCGCGCTTGAAGCGTCCCTGGCTCACGAAGGCTGAGTTTATTGGTATCACTGGCAGCGGCGGCAAAACCACTGCGAAGGACTTAATAGCCGGCATTCTTGCTAAGGGATTTAGCGGGCGGGCCAACCCGCTTTCTGAGAACGAGTTATTGGACGTAGCGAGGATTATTGTTGCGACTCGCTGGAACGACAGGTTCTGCGTGATGGAAATGAGCGCTCACGGTCCGGGATGCCTAGACCCGCTGTTAGATCTGTTCAAACCTAACATCAGCGTGGTGACCTTGGTTCGTTCCGATCACCTGAGCGCTTACCATACTCGCGAGGCAGTGGCGGCGGAAAAGGTCAAGCTGGTCAAAGCGCTGCCCAGCACCGGTACGGCCATACTCAATGCCGATGACGATTTGGTGGCGGCAATGGCGGCCGATTGTGCGGGGAAGGTGATAACGTTCGGATTTGCTGCCCACGCCGATATTCGCGCTGAGGACGTTAGCGCAGCATGGCCACAACGATTGGCATTGACCATCGTAAGTGCCGATGAAAGAGTGCGTGTGAGAACTCAGCTTTGTGGAACTCACTGGGTACCGTCCATACTTCCCGCAGTCGGCGTCGGACTCGCGATGGGGCTAAGCTTACAAGAGTGCGCCGACGCGATGGCGTTGGTTGAACCAACCCTCGCGCGAATGCAACCCGTTCGGACCGCCGACGGCGTGGATTTCATTCGGGATGAGTGGAAAGCACCCGTATGGACCCTTGATGCCTGCTTCGATTTTATGCGTACTGCCAAGGCGAGACGCAAAATCACCGTGATCGGCACGTTGTCGGATTACAACGGCGACGCGACCGCTCATTACGTGCGCGCGGCAAAGAAGGCGCTGGAGGTCTCAGATGATGTGGTGTTTGTCGGGCCGTGGGCGTTTCGCGTGCTGCGAGCGCGTCCGTCGGGACGGGAGGACGCTTTGCGCGCCTTCACGCACGTTCGCGAAGCGAGCGCCTATGTCAATTCCATCGCCAAGGCAGGGGACTTGGTACTGCTCAAAGGCAGCATGAAGCAGGACCATTTGACGCGAATCATCTTCGCGCGCGAAGATACAATTGCGTGTTGGCGCGACGATTGCAAGTTTAACGAGTTCTGCGAGGTTTGCCCGCAGAGGATGATTCCGTCTGGATTGCCATTGCTCGGCAGCAATTCGGCATCGAGCACCACCGTTATATCGGCGGCTGCCGCTCTCGAATCTAACGGTTTACAAGTCCTTGTAGGTTTGGGCAACCCAAATCCTGATCTCGTCGGCACGCCTCACAATGTCGGTTACGAAGCACTGGATAGAATCGCCGCCACGCTTTCCACAGGATGGGAAGTGCAGGGCGATGCTCTCGTCAATCGCGGTCGATGGAAAGAGCGAGACGTGTGCCTGATCAAGCTACAAACGCCCATGAATTTGAGCGGCCCCGCATTGAAGGCATTAGCCGAGCACATCCCATTCGTGCCGGAGAGTTGCGTGTTGCTGCATGACGATTTGGATCTGCCCATCGGCACAATCCGCACACGCCATCGCGGTAGCGCCGGTGGTCATCGCGGCGTCGCCTCCATTTTGGACGTTTTCCAGACTGATACTTTTCGACGAGTGAAAATCGGCGTGGGCCGCGCCGATCAGAAAATGAATGCCGCGGAATATGTCTTAGCGCCTTTTCGCGAAGCGGATCGGGAGCCCGTCGCTAAATCGCTGGAGGCCGCCGCGGACCGCGCGCTGGCTCTCGCCTCGGGACAAAGAGTCTAAAGGACCTCAGGTCACGGTAAAAGCGTACCAAGTTTAGCGGTCAATTTTTTCGCTAGCTTTTGATAGCCGGCCTTATTCGGATGAATTTCGTTCAACCAATCGTTGCTTTCGCCAACCGAGCCGAGAGCGGCGCGAGTGATCGTGCCTTGGGTATCGACTACGTGAAAATGGGCGAGTTGCTTGGCGCCGGGGCTGGAGAGTTCGACGATGGTGTCGCGAAGTTTTCTTAGTAAATAATCGGCGAGTGCGAGCCAATCGGACTCGGGAATTTTCGCGCGCTGCAGTGCCGGGAAAAGCCAGGGGCCGAGGGTGATCGGGCCGAGCGTGGCGGGTGAGTTTGTCGGCGTCACCAAGTCATAAGTGTGCACCAAAATTGGCGCACCGGTGCAAGAGCTCTTCGGCCCATCGCGCAGTTCTACGATGCGGCGAAAGCCTTCTTGTATGTAGTTCATCAGTATCGCGAGTTTGGCCTGGTCGACATAATCGGCCGGACCGTTAATCACGCCGCGCGCCTCGGGCGCAATGAGAATACTGTCTTCTGTCGTTTTGCCGCTGGCATAGTCGATCAAATCGTTGCCGCCGGCGCTGAGCAAAATCGCATCCCATTTATAACCGTGCAATTTATCCATCGCAAAACGAAGATCGGAGTTGTTCACGATGTCCGCCATGCTTTTCAAAGTGTCGCCGGGTTTGGCAAGCGTCACCACGACGTTTGTGGTTGGAAATTCGAGCGAGAACAGTAAATTCCACGGCGGCGTGCCGCCGATGGTGAACCACGAATCGCCTTCGGCTAACACTTTGTGGCGATGAAAAATATGGTCAGGATTGGTTTCGGGGCGGCTTAATTCGATATCCATCCAGCGCAGAATGTTGCTTCGTGCCATGTTGTTTCTCCTCAAGTGTCGTCGAGCGAGTAACTATTCACTAAATTCTTTACTTCGTCTATATGTCGAAAGAGTTAGGACGAAAGTCTCAATGCTATCGCATCGGGCTGTGAACCAATAACCATGCGGCTTCCAGGTCATGTCTATTGCCATTGAGGTGCGCGCACCTACGTGAGAGCGGCAACTACTGCGTCGTTCACTTCATCGGAGTAAAATTCCAGCAAGGAGGCTTTTCTCATGGCAATTAGCGATATGAATCACTTCACCGTGTTGACTCACGACTTAGATGCTACGCGACAATTTTACATCGGCATTCTTGGTTTGAAAGAGGGTTTTCGGCCGGATCTAGGCTTTCCCGGCACCTGGCTTTATGTCGGCGATCGCGCGGTGTTACATGTCATCGCCGGGCGGCCGGTTCCCGATCCGCCCGCCGGCGTGTTGGATCATATGGCGTTTAGCGCGAATAATTTGGCCGCGACCGTTGCGACGCTAAAAGAGCGCGGCATCGAGTATGTTTTGCGCAAACAAAATGATTCCGGCACCTGGCAATTATTTTGTTACGATCCGAGCGGCGCGCGAGTCGAGTTGGATTTCGCCGCAAACGAACCGGCGCCGGCGGCGTAAATGAATCTCACGCCTCAAGCAATATTGCCCGAAGACGCAGCGCAAGCCACGTTAATTGGACGCGTGCAAATGCCGGGCCATCCCGCCGGGCCGAGCCCTGTTTTAATTGATCCTGAGCATGTTTACGATTTATCCGGGGTTGCCGCAAATTGCGCCGAATTGCTTAGCCGAGCCGATGTGCTTGAGGCCGTTCGAAGCGCACGTAACAAACCCATCGGCAAACTAGCGGACATCCTGGCGAACAGCAGCGCCGACAAACGTGATCCGAAGCAGGCATATTTTCTAGCGCCGTGCGATTTGCAAACAGTGAAAGCGTGCGGCGTAACGTTTGTGTCCAGCATGTTGGAACGGGTGATTGAAGAGCAGGCGAAGGGTGATTTAAAGTTGGCCGAAACCATTCGAAAAAGTTTGGGCGATGAAATCGGCGCGAGCATTTCCAGCGTCAAGCCCGGCTCGCCCGAGGCGATGCGCGTGAAAGAATCCTTGGTGAAGCGCAACCTCTGGTCGCAATATTTGGAAGTCGGCATTGGCCCGGACGCGGAGGTGTTTACGAAAGCCCAGCCGATGTCCGCCGTCGGACTCGGCGCGGAGATTGGCATTCACCCGGCGTCCCACTGGAATAATCCTGAGCCCGAATTGGTAATGGTGGTGAATCCGCGCGGCGACATTATCGGCGCAGCGCTTGGCAACGACGTCAATCTGCGCGATTTCGAAGGTCGTAGCGCGCTGCTGCTTGGGCGCGGCAAAGATAACAATGGCTCGTGTGCGATCGGCCCGTTCATTCGCCTGTTCGATAACCATTTCAGTTTGAACGATGCGCGCGAAACGAAGATCGAAATCGAAGTGAGTGGCAGCGACGGATTCAAAATGACCGGCATCAGCGACCTCAAGAAAATCAGCCGCGACATCGCTGATCTGGTTGGCCAGACGATCAATAAACATCATCAGTATCCCGACGGCTTAATGTTGTTCCTCGGGACGATGTTCGCGCCGATCCAAGATCGCGATGCGCCGGGCCAAGGCTTCACCCATAAGCTCGGCGATACGGTGACGATTCGTTCTTCGCGTTTGGGCACATTGGTGAATCGCGTCAATCACACGGACAAAATTCCGCCATGGAATTTTGGTTCCCAAGCCTTATTTAGAAATTTAGTGGAACGGGGGTTGCTAGCGACCATCGTTAGGGTTTTACCACTCGATTGACGAAGAAGCTAAACACCGAAATAAACAACGCCAGTAAAACGCCGGCACCTAGGCTGTCGATGCGAAAACCGGGAACGAGCCATTGCACTAAAAACAAAATGCCGGTGTTGATGGCGATGATGAATAGTCCTAAAGTCAGCACGGTGATCGGCAATGTGAGTATCACGATCAACGGTTTGATGACCGCATTCGCCAGTCCAAGCAATAATCCCGAAACGATCAAGGTTTCGACGGAATCAAAGGTCACGCCACGAAAAATATAGCTCGCGACCCAGAGCGGCAAGGTCGTTAGCGCCCAACGCAAAAGAAAACTGCTGATCAGATTCATGATGTTCGAGATCGATTGAGTTGAGCCACAGCATAAGCGTGAGCGAAACCTGGCGCAAGCGCCAACGCTGTATTTGCGAGCTGACGGCACTGCCCACAGACCATGAACCGCCGGTGCTCTGGCTTCCACCGCATGTCATCCTGAGCAACGCGAAGGATCTGCTTCTGCGGCTGTAGAAAGCAGATCCTTAACGTTGTTCAGGATGACATGTTAAAGGCGACAATCTCTTTTAAGCTTCATGTGAAGACGGGCATGGCGCGGCGATGCAATGACAGCATAAAATATAAGCAATGCCAGAAGCCGCTTGGCCCTGGGCCACCCCGTGGATATTGCCTCTCCAGGCATGATTTGCCAGCGCCGCGCCCGCTTGCCTCTCCGGGCATGACTGTAAAAGAATGTTGCAAATCAACGCACTGTGGCATCATACGAGTTGGAGGAACATTTTTCGCTGCGTAGCCTTACCACGGAGGGTGAATGGCTTTTTTCACTTTTGTTGCGATGCCGTTTGGCATCAAGCAGGGTATCGACTTCAATCGTGTGTTTCGCGAATTTATCGAGCCGGCGCTGACCGAGGCGCACTTCGAGGTGTTTCGCGCCGACGAGGAAATGCGCGCCGGAAATATTCGCACTGATATGTTCCAGCAATTGCTGATTGCCGATCTTGTCGTCGTCGATCTCTCTATCGATAATCCCAATGTTTGGTACGAACTTGGCGTGCGTCATGCGCTGCGTTCGCGCGGCGTGATTCAAATCATGACGCAGCGCGAGCAAATGCCTTTCGATGTTTATACCGATCGCATTATTCGTTACCACACCAAAGATGGCGTCCCCGATCCGGAGTTCTTGTTGCAGGATAAAGTGAAGCTCGCTCAATTTGCGACGGAGACGATGGCCTCTTGGCATGGGCGCAAGGTCAGTCCTGTTTATCATCTGTTGAGCTATTTGAAAGAGCCCGATTGGAAATCGTTGCGCGTGGGTGAAGCGCAAGAATTTTGGGAACGCTACGAGCGTTGGGAAGAGCGCATCGAAATCGCACGCGATAAGCGCCGCCCCGGCGATATCATGTTGCTCGCCGATGAGGCGCCGACGCAAGCACTGCATCTTAACGCCCACCGCGCAGCAGGAAAGGCGTTAATGAAAATGGGGCAATTTTCTTTCGCGCTGAATCAGTACAAAGATGCGTTTGCCATCGATCCGACAGATCTTGATAGCCAACAACAATCGGCGATTTTGCTCGGGCGCACTGAATCGCGGCGAAGAGGCGCGCGTCAAGATCGACAATCTTGTTGAGAAGTTTCCCGAAAACGCCGAATGTTGGTCGCTCAAGGGCCGCATCAGTAAAGAGGCTTGGGTCGAAATTTGGCGCAAGACCGGGAATTCGGCTGCCGAGATGCGCGCCAATCGCGGCAGACCAAGTGGATCGATTGGAAGAATCCATCGAAGCCTACAAAACCGGATTCACCAAGGATCCGAGCAATTTTTATACCGGCATAAACGCGGTAGGGTTATCGTATCTGCACGAACATTTAACGGGTTCCGACGTGGCGACGAAGGATCGCAAAGCCATGGAAGGCGGCGTGCGCTGGGTAGTGCGTTGCGCGCGCGAACGCGATGGTTCGAGTTATTGGGCTCGAGCCACGTTGGCCGATTTGGCTGTCCTCAGCGCGCCGAAAAAAGAAGTCGAGCGCGCGTACAAGGATGCAGTCGCAGTCAACACCAATTGGTTTGGACTCGATTCCACCTGGCAGCAATTGGCGGTGTTGCGCGATTTGGAATTTCGGCCGGACGAAGTTGGCGCGGCGCTTGCGATTATGGAGCACGAAATTAATCGCCTCAAACCACCGTGGCAACCGCGTATGACGATTTTGTTTAGCGGACATATGATCGATAAGCCTGATCGCCAAGAGCCCCGTTTCCCCGAAGGCAAATCGGCGCTGGCCAGCGGCGCAATATTGAACAAGCTCAACGATCTTGGCGCGACGGAAAAAGATCTGGCGATTTCCAGCGCGGCCTGTGGCGGTGATTTGTTGTTTGCTGAGTTGTGTTTGGATCGCGGTATGGCAGTGCATCTATATTTAGCGTTTCATGAACCGGAGTTTCTGGAAAAGTCCGTCAACTTCGCCGGGGAAGAATGGAAGAAGCAATACTTTCGTGTGCGCGATCATCCCAAGTCGGAATTGTTCACCTTGACGGAAGAACTCGGCGCGGGTGAGCCCGGCGCGAATCAGTTTGCCCGCAACAATGTGCGAATGCTCTACAATGCGCTGGCGTTGGGAACCGATCGGGTTCGCTTTATCGCGCTGTGGGACGGCCAGGAGGGTGATGGTCCCGGAGGAACCAAACATATGATCGAAACGGTCAAGAAACATCTCGGCCAGGTGTGGATTCTGGATACGCAGAAAATTTTTGTGTGAGGGCACAATGAATTTCGAAGACAAAATTAATCGACGTCGGTCCGAAACGTTTGTTGGCGCTCGATGGCGGCGGCATACGCGGATTGATCAGCGTCGAAATGTTGGCAGCGATCGAAGCGATGTTGCAAAAACGGCTAATGCGCGGCGACGATTTCGTGTTGTCCGATTACTTCGACTACATCGCCGGCACCAGCACCGGCGGCATTATCGCGACGTGCCTTGCTTGGGGCATGCGCGTTTCGCAGGTGCGCGAATTTTACCAAAGCAATGGCAAGACGATGTTCGATAAAGCGTCGATCCTGAAACGCTTCCGCTATAAATACGAAGACGAAGCATTGGCGGCGAAATTGCGCGAAGTGTTAAGTGAAGACAGCAAGCCAAGCACGCTCGGCTCCAAACAACTCAAGACACTATTGATGTTGGTGATGCGTAACAGCACCACCGATTCGCCTTGGCCGATTTGCAACAACCCCGCTGCAAAATATAACGAACTAACTCGGCCCGATTGCAATCTGCTGATACCGTTGTGGCAACTTGTGCGCGCCAGTACGGCTGCACCGACTTACTTTCCGCCGGAAGTGATCCCTGTTGGAACACATCGTTTCACCTTTGTTGATGGCGCGATTACGCCGTATAACAATCCGGCGCTGCAATTATTTTTAATGGCGACCCTGCCCGAATACAAACTGCAATGGCCGGCTGGAGAAAACAATTTACTGGTAGTCTCAATCGGCACGGGAACCAGTCCAGATGCGAATGAGAATCTGGCGCCTGGCGAAATGAATTTGCTATACAACGCGACCTCGCTGCCGTCGGCATTAATGTTCAGCGCGCTATATCAGCAGGATTTGCTTTGCCGCGTGCTTGGCCGTTGTTTGCATGGCGAACCATTGGATCGTGAGGTTGGAGATTTGCGCGACGACGCGACGCGGCCAAAGCAATTTACGTATTTACGTTACAACGCGGAATTGACCCAATCCGGTTTGGCGCAAATTAAACTCGCGGATATCAACCCGAGCCACGTGCAGCAACTCGATTCGGTCGTCTATATGCCAGAGCTTCGACGCGTCGGTGCGGCGTTGGGCCAAAAAGTGTCGGAAGCGCATTTTCCATCAGCGTTCGATTGTTAGGAGGTTAAAGATATGGCTGGGATCTTCATAAGTTATCGTGAGCGTGATTCAAAAGCCTGGGCGCTGAGTTTGCGTGACCGGCTGGTCGAAGAGTTTGGCGAAGACCACGTCTTCCTCGATAAGGACACCCTAAAAGCGGGGAAGTGGAAAGATCAAATCGAGCGGGCGTTAGGCGATTGCAATATTGTTTTGGTGGTCATCGGTCGCGGCTGGGTCAACGCACAGGACGAAGAAGGGCGCCAACGCTTAATGTCGGATGACGATGTGCATCGCCGCGAAATTGCCTTAGCGCTTGCGCGTCAGGAAGTAACGGTCATCCCGGTATTAGTGGATGGCGCCACTATGCCCAAACCCGACGAATTGCCGGAGAACATCCGCGACCTGATTCAACAGCAATCTCGCGCGATCAGCGACAACGCAGCCCATCGCAAAGTGGATTTAGATGGGTTGTCGTGCCGACATTCGGCGCGTAGGACGTTTTCCTCCGAAGCCCGATTCGACGCCGACGCCGATCACGATCGCGAAAAAACATAGTGGCAAAGTAATTGCCGCGCTATGTTTGGTTGTATTGATATTTGCCGCCGCGTCGGAGGGCTTGGATCACGATGAGAAGCTCGGCGGTATATTTATTGGCGGGCTGGCACTATGGCTCGCCTGGAGCGGATTTAAGGACATCAAGGCGGGACTGGCAAAAGGTAAGGGGCTCGGAATGACCGCGCTCGGTTTAAGCGGGCTCGCAACGTTGGGGATGGTTGGCGCATTAACTCAACCCGACGCGACAATACCGCCGGTTGTGAACAACATGGCACCGCAAGCGATGCTGCCGTCGCCGGTTGTTACACAAAATCAACCGGCACCGCAAACGCAAGCGGCCATCAATCCCGAGGCAATGGTGCCGCTGGCGAAACCACCGAAGCCGGTTAAACAGCCCAAAGTCGAGCGAGTCGCAAAACTTGAGGCGGCGAATTTCCAAGGAATTTGGCAAGATGGACATGACGTGTCGATCTTTTATTTGATCCGGCAGGAGAATGGTCTCGTCCATTTACAAGAGTACAACGCGCTGGGTGCGATGACGTTCGAGTCTGCGGGCCAACCCGTAGGCAACGAACTGAAAATCGATCATCCAATGTTGGTGGCGAATTTGGCACTGTCTGATGGCGGCCAACAAATGGGCGGAAGCGTTAAACAACGGGCAACAGGCATGATTAAGCCGATGCTTCTGCGAAAGGTTGACCTCAATGCGATCGACCCGCAGGTCGCGGCATTGCTGCGACCACTGGTGGAGTGAGGCAAATTCGCAACCATTGGCCCCGCGTCGATGTTGCAACGCAGCACGGACGATATTTTCTTATATTTCATAAAGTTAATTCATCAGATTGAAGGCCGGGCGGCGTTGCTGGCTGTTAAAAACGGCTAAATTTTTCTGCTGGCCTGATAGTTGTTTAGCGGAATTTTGAAAAAGTCCATGACAACAAATAGTTGCAAAACAATTCGGAAAGTGTTATCACCATCAGGTGAAAATCGACATCACGTCGCAAAATGAAGATAGATAAGTCCAATAAGATGAATTTAACCCGCCCTAAGATTAAGGAAATCAGAGATGAGTTCTGCTAACCGCGGCGGCCCGTTAACAACTCGAGACAATATGTCCGTTCACGAAATTCGATCGGCGTCATCGTATAGAAGCACTGTGCTGGTGATCGATGACCAATCAACTGGACGCGTCATTCTCGAAGAAATTGTTAGAGGCGTCGACCCTGAGTATTCAGGTACAAACATTTGCCGATCCGCTGGCAGCGATTGAATGGGCGAAAACCCATCCGGTTGATCTCGTGCTGACCGATTATAAAATGCCGCAATTGGATGGCGTCGAAACCATTCGGCGAATCCGCAGCATTTATTCCTGTATGGATGTGCCGATTGTCGTTGTCACCGTGCTGGAAGATCGTGAGATCCGCTACAAGGCATTGGAAGCGGGCGCCACGGACTTCTTGACCAAACCAGTCGATCAGCG
>CAWJAF010000003.1:0-795075 GCA_963840785.1 uncultured Pseudomonadota bacterium
TGCAAGCGAATACCAAGTACGGTCTTTAAACTGAACACCCGGTGTTTTTGCGCGTCGCGTCAAATGCCATTTCTTGAGTTGCGCATCGGTGGCAAACAATGAGCCGTTACGCTGAAAGAATTCATTGCGGCCAACGGATTTTGCATCCAGATAAATAATAACGGAAACTATCGAACCACGATCAGTTGACACTTTGGACGATGCCGATTCCGCTCGGGCAACACCAGCGACTACATTAGCGAATATGCCGAACAAAACGATTGTAAAAACAATACCGGCAATACCGCGCCACGATTTGAATTTCCGCGGGATCGTTATTTTTGATGACGTACACCGATGTTTAAGGCAATACCACTTCAAAAATTTGTTCCTTGCCGTCGTCAAAACTCACAGCTAGTTGAGCCGGGCCACTGGCGACTGCTTGCGCTACTGCAACCGGTATTACCCTCCGCGCACCCGGCAACACGTAAACGCCGCCTTCAAAGTGCGCCTCAATTTTGTCTTTGCGTTTAATGCTCATTTCCCGTATCTGTGAATAAGCCGTGCCGCTATTCGCGCAAGTAATAGCGAGATTTTTTGCATCGGCCCTTGATGCACTACAGGACATCTCCCGCTTAGCCGCGGGAGGAGTGATGAAAACCGGCATCGACATAGCGAGCGCAATGGGCACATCAACGCTGCCCTTATTGGGTGCAGTTGCCTCGGGAATTTCGCGCAAGACCAAGCGGTAGGTTAGTTGACGCGCAGGGTCATGCGGAACAAGCAACGCCAAGCGCACCACCTGTCGGCCTTTCGGCGCCAATTTGACGATTGGCGGAGATAAAATGAGATCCTCTGTCAGAGTCGTCTCATCGCTGCCGTCCGGCTTTTGTCGCCAAACATTGACGTCCGCCTGCAACACCACCGGGGTATCACCTTCGTTGGTAATCGTGACCGCGATGGCACGATCTTTCGGGGTCATGTAAATTCGTACCGGAGTGACTGTAAACACACCGGCCAATACGTCATTTCCGGCGACAAACGACAATAACGCGCAAGTGACCACGAGCCACTGCGCGTTAGTAGAAAAAATTGAACGCTTGCTAATTCCGATCATGTTGGTCGCCTCCTAAGATGATCCGGAAATACTGACATAGATCGGGAGAGATAAGCAACGATGAGTTAAACAAATGGGTTAAGCTAGCAATGATTTTTCACCTTAGAAGCTAATAAGAACTTCGAGGGGACCATCGGGACCGTCGGCGCTATAGATCCGTAACTCGGTGACCGTACCCGCCCCAATAAAGGGATTCGGCGTGCCCGAATATTTCGCTGCGAGTGCCTCGCCGGAACCGAAAAAGTAACGAAAGGCACCACCGTGGGAACCTAAAAACGGTCGACCAGGCTGCGGATCAATACTGACAAATTGAGACGATTCGCATACCACGTGAACTGCAGCGCCCGTGCTTTGACTTAGCGATTCGCTCAAACACAAGCCGGGTCGCGCCAACAAAGAAATGTTAACGTTGAACGACCCGACCTTCGAATCAGCCAAACTCACGGAACCAATCAACAGCCCAGCGACCGCCCCGAGTAGTTTATGCACAGCCGCTTTCTGCACACCCCGAATTTAGTAAGTAATCGTTAAGGTGCGTTGCTTGTTTGTCGCTGCTGCGTTGGTGCATGACGCTGTTGCGCAGGTACCCGCTTGCGCGGCGGCCATCGAACCTGTGACCGAGTATGCCTGCGCAGCGCCATTGCCGGTGCCGCCGGCAGCGCTAAGGCCCAACGTATAGGCCAGATTTACTGCATCATCCGTTACGGAAGTCTGATCCAGCGCAATGGTGTAAGGCAGCGAGTTCGTGCACTGAACGGAGAATGCACCCCCCGTGCCGGCGGACGCGCCCACTTGGAATGACGAATACGTAAAATTGATATCGGCGGTGCTAGTGACTTGGCAAACCGACGTCAAGGTGATGTTGACATTAAAGTTACCGATCGCCGTGGCTGCATTTGCAACACCCGTGCCAGCTCCAACAAATCCCAGTAAAGCAATTAGAAGAAGTTTCTTCATTTTCAATCCAATACGTTAAATGTCGAAAGTGACACGTTATGTAGAGTAGCACGGAAAATATCATCGTCAAGATTAAATTTGGCTTCTAAATTGTTAATTTTTATGTATTTTAGTGAAAATTTTCCCTCGGATTGCCAGATGTGCAATGCTCGATAACTAACTTGATATAAGCAATATAATATACTGATAAAAAATAATAATATTTAATTTTTTATTCTTTAAACTTAATATTTCCGTTGTGAAGTGCGGTAGCCACGAGCGCTCCTGCAAAGCCGCGTTGCTCGAGTAGCCGCAAATCTGATTCATCGCGAACACCACCCGCAGCATATATTTCCGAGTTGGGCTTTCTTTGTTTTAGCGTTCCTAGCAAGTCGTGATCAGGCCCACTTTCATTGCCGACGTGTGCTAGGTTCATCACGAGGATCTTTTGAGGCCAGATTGCAGCATTGCCAAGGACATCCGGCGGGCCCAAGAAGGCTTCTCCAATAAAATCCAGCGACAATATCCAACTTGCGGGTGCCAGCGTCTGCAGCCAATTTGTTCTCGACAGACCTTCACTACCGATCACCAAAGTGCCAAGTTCGATTTCTTGCAACTCCGTAAATGTTTCCAAATTGGCGATACCGGCGTCGACCCAAAACTGAATCATTGGAAAATTAACTTTAAGCTCTTTGAGTAGGGGCAATTGCGGTCGACCGAATCGAATCGCTTCTAGATCAGCGATATACACCGTATCACATGAGAAGTGCTCGATAAATGCTTGGAGAATGGCTTCTGGAGCGGCGCTCAGGCATAATACTGACTGCACCGGACGATAGTTATCGCGTTCCCCACGACGCGCGTGAACCACCTGACCGGCCATCAAATCCATCACGGGAATCAGTTTCATCGCAGAATCGTATGCGTCTATTGGTCTTTGAATTTATCACAGGCGGAGGATTCCTCGGCGCAGCCTTGCCGGCATCTTTGCTGTTCGAGGGCGGCATGATGAGAAATGCATTGTTGACCGACCTCGCGTCTATCCCCGAGGTCGATGTGACGTTGACCCGCGATTCTCGTTGTCCGTGGCCCGACTCCGCGTTTTCCATTAGGCGTATTGAACCCAATGGCGGTGAGAGCGGCTTCGACCTGTTCCAGCGCGCGCTCGTTGACGTAGAAGTCGTTTGGCCGATCGCGCCAGAAACGCGGGGCGCGTTGGCACATTTAGCAAGGTTGGCTCGCAAGGCCGGAAAATTTGTGTGCTTGAGCGATCCTAAAACATTGGCGATTTGCGCAAGTAAATTTAAAACCGCTTCAGTCCTTGAAAATGCGGGAGTTAACGTTGTGCCGACATTTCGGGCAACTGATTCGTCGCCTCCCATTGCTGGCGAATGGGTAAGTAAACCGGACGATGGCGTTGGCGGCGATGGCATTCGCCGTTGGCCCACGCGTGATGCGGCATTGCAAGCAATCTTAGCGGCAACGCGACATTCATGGATACTCCAACCGATGTATCACGGAGAATCCCTATCTATGTCCCTTTTCTGTGCTGATGGATCAGCATTGTTAATCTCAATAAATCAACAGCGCGTTCTGTGGCGACATGATCAGGTTTTGCTTGCAGACTTGACGGTCAATTCGATACCGAATACCGAGCCAAACTTTTTCGCGCTTGCTCAGCAAATAGTTAGGGCACTGCCAGGGCTAAGTGGGTATGTAGGCGTCGATCTCGTACGAGGTGATGACGGCATATTGACGGTTCTGGAAATCAATCCGCGTCTAACGACTTCTTACTGTGGCTTACGCGAGGCGCTCGGCGTTAATGTCGCTCAGTTGGTGCTTTGCAATCGCGAAGGCGAACCGCCGCACGCGATGGCATTTCCGCAAAATAAGCTAGTTCACCTCCATCTTTCCTCCGCCTGTGATGGATGACATTCTGGGATGGGACATAGGCGGTGCGAATCTAAAGGCCGCACGGATTAACACAGCGGGTGCCGTGTCCGCAGTCATTCAAATTCCGTGTCCACTATGGCGAGGTCTTTCCGAATTGACACAGGCAATGCAAACCGCCATCGAATTCGTCGGCACTCGCAAGCGACACGCAATTACTATGACCGGCGAAATGGTCGATCTCTTCCCCAGTCGCTCAGTGGGCGTTATTGAAATCGCTCGCTTCGTAAGCGATATCGTGGGAGAAAGCCATGTAGGGTTTTATTGCGGAGACCGGCAATTCGCCTCAATTCACCAGGTTGCCAATGTCACAGAAAGAATCGCATCTGCGAATTGGCTGGCGTCAGCGGAATTTGTGGCAAGCAAAACGCGTTCAGGAATTTTTGTTGATATGGGTAGCACCACCACCGACGTCGTCGCAATCGTCAATAGCAAACCACACTTTCGCGGTCGCGACGATTATTCACGCCTGGTAAGCCATGAGCTCGTTTACAGCGGCGTCACGCGAACACCACTCATGGCGATACTTGACCATGTGGAATTTTGTGGTGACGACGTTGCGGTAATCGCCGAGTATTTTGCGACAGCGGCCGATGTATATCGCATCCTTGGCGAGCTGCCAGAGAACGCCGATCAACATCCAACGGCCGATGGCACAGACGATACGCAACTTGCAAGCGCCCGGCGCCTAGCAAGGATGATTGGGCGCGACGTGGAATCAGAGCCCATGGAAAAATGGAGTGTACTTGCAAGATCATTTCGTCAGGCGCAATTGGCAAAGGTAAACCGCGGCATCGATACGGTTCTGGCGCGAGCGGACTTGCCATTCGCGACACCGATAGTCGGCGCCGGTATAGGCGAATTTATTGTGCGGGAAATCGCACGCGAACGCGAAAGCAACTATCGCTCGTTTGGCCAACTGTGTGAGGTTGACGGTCCAAGCGAGGACGCTGTCACGCGTGTTGCGCCAGCAAGTGCCGTCGCGTTATTGGCACAAAACAGATGACCTGCATCGTGAAAATTGGCGGTAGCCTGTGCGATGATCTTCGGCTTGAAGCCTGGCTTGAAATGTTAGTCGAATTTGGTGTCGGAAAGGTAATGGTCGTTCCTGGTGGCGGCCCCTATGCCGACGTCGTTCGAATACAACAAAAGCGTTGGAAATTTTCTGACAGCATTGCCCATTCCTTAGCCGTGAGAGCCATGGACCAATTCGCGTTGCAATTGGCCGGGATTAATACGCGGCTCGTTTTGGCGGCAACGCTTACCGCGCTAAACGACGCATTGTCAAAACGTAATGTTGCGGTATGGCTACCGAGTGAAATTGTATTGGCGGCGCGGGATATTGCGCAAACTTGGGAGGTGACCTCAGACAGTCTGGCCGCGTGGCTCGCTCGCGAGTTGTATGCGGATCGCCTGATATTGATTAAGTCGTGCCTAGTTCCGGAAGGCGCGAATTTTGAGAACATGTCGAAACTTGGTATTCTCGACGAGGGATTTCTCACGATGGTTTCCGGTGCAAAATTTCCAGTCGATGTCGTATCTGTCACCGATCTTGAGCGAGTCCGCAATATTCTAACGCAAATGCCTTAACATTTATTTTGGACACAATAGTGATCAGATACCTAAAACATTTCGTATACGCCCTATCAATCGGCATTCTAACCAGTTGTACAGGGCAGCCTATTGTACCGTTAGATACGGTGCAATCTGTCGATCTCGATCGTTACCTCGGCACATGGTACGAGATCGCGTTGCTGCCAAACAAGTTCCAAGCGATGTGCGTCGCCGATACGCAAGCGCACTATCGCAAGGACGGCGATGGAATTGCTGTCAGAAATCGCTGCCGAAAGAACGACGGCTCAGTTGCTGAGATCCATGGTGTAGCAAAAGTTGCCGAGGGCGGCGGCAACGCGAAATTGCGAGTGAGTTTCTTCCGACCCTTCTACGGTGACTATTGGGTTTTGGCAATCGATCCCGAATACGGGTGGGTTTTGGTGGGCGAACCGCGGCGCAAGTTCGCCTGGGTGCTAGCGAGAAAACCTAATCTGGGCGAAGCCACGCTAAACCTTATATTCGACAAAGCCGCTAAGTTCGGTTTTCCAAAAGAGAACTTTCGCCTGACACCGCAGAAACGGTTGATTGAGTAAGTGTGTGTCCGCTCCGACTGCGTGGAATGCGAGAGCGAACTGAGCGAAACGCATCAATATCTAACTGCGCAGTACGATCTGTGCCGCAACACAATGCACCTCGGAAACCGAGGTAGTCTGGCGACATTGCCAGCAACGGCGCGATATCCTCGATACGCAGTGAGCCCGCGAGCCCACAAAGCAGATTTAACGAAAGTGCGCGTTCAACAAAGCGCTTTAGATCGGTATCGCGATGCCGCGCGCGGAGCCCCCCTCCCCGCTTATCAACAGTGTCCACCATAACACCATGGAAACCATTTCCCGCCAGTTCATCGATCCAATCCAACGGCAAGATATCATCGCCAAATAAAACTGCAATAAGCCGCACGTCAACATTTGTGTTGCCCGCCTTCAGCAGCTCAATCATTTCTCGCCAAGATTTTTTGTCACTGCGGCTAGGGTCAATGCCGATCTTGACAATATCAACGCCCGTTTCCGCGGTTGCCAATACTTGGTGCGCAATCTGAGCAGGTTCGTTTGGTGCATCGCCGATCGTCGCACTTACCGTAACGCGCTTGCCGAGGGCGGCGACGATTTCACGGATGGTCCTAAGCGGCAGTGCGCCGAGCGCGCCTTCGCGTGGATTCTTCAGGTCAATAATATCGGCGTCCAAATCCAACGCCATTTTTGCCTCAGCAACCGTCATGACACTGGCGAGCATGTTCGTCATGCGTTAATTGTTTCTCGATACTGATCGACTCTTTCCTGCAACCAACTCCATGCCTCAAGTTCGATCGGGCCAGCTGTTTTCTCGATGGCGATGGCTAAATAGCGCCACTCACTTTCAATTTTCTCTCGCGATAACATATGTAATCGACTGACTAACACAGCGCCTTCAATGACTGCCGCTTGAGCACGGTTGAATCCGCGAAATGCGCCACGAGATTCATTGTGAATACGCTTACAAAATAATCTCGGTCGCTCTGAATTTTCTTCAACCCGGTCGAGTATCAGTTCACTATGCCCAAGCGAGTTTGCGAGTCGCACTCCGGAAAACGCCATTGCCGGGCAGGTTGGCCAATCGCGCTTTGCGCCAGTAACGCAGCCGGCAAACACGCGCACATCGTCACAAAAATTTTGTACTGCATAGCCGCTCGATAACACATTGTCCAATGTCGTTGAAGGCTTAAACGGCGCCAGAATGACAAGCCCCGATTCCTCGCGAATGCCCATCGGCGCGATATGAACAACACCGTCAGGCGACTGTGTTGTGATAATGGTTTCGAAAATCATTCGTCGCGCTTTGGTTGTTTGCGAGCCTGCAGGGTCGTACCCATTGCGTGGTAGGCCGATTGATCGTCCTGTTTTGTTTCGGTCGCAACGCCCCAATCGAGTTCTTGGTCTTGCACATATCGCTTACCGAGCTGCCATGCGATTTGCGCTCGCGCAAGTTCGACACCGAGATAAAACGCGTGGCTGCCATCTTGCTCCAAATTAAGGTGAGGGAAGATTGCAAACGGATCTTGCGCCGTATAAAAACCGTCGCGATTATAGGCATGCAACCCTACTTCACTTACTTGTACTCGAAAACTCGGATCCTTGATAGCTGCGGCAACGTTACGAATCTCCGCTTCCGTGTCTGGGAACGGCTTTCGCCCGTGGGTGGTAAGGAGCGCCGCAGAGTAGTCTTTGGGCAAGCTCATATCCTCCCGTGCCGCAAACATCATTCCACGCGCCGCGTCTGCTTCACGCACGGCGCGGCGCGCATGGGGACTTACCTCGGTGGTTAATATCGAGCGAATACCCAGCTCGGAAACGATGCCCATTAATATCGCATTGATTCCGCTGGTATCGGCGTCCGTCAGTTCGGTCAGATTTCCCACACCCATCATTATTTCTATTTCGGGAAATCGCTCACGCAGCGCCTGGTAGCGCAGAATGGATCGAGTAAATCCGAAGTGAATAGGATCGAGAATAGCGTCAGCGATAAAACGTCGGTTTTTCGCTTCAAGCAGTTCAACTGAACGATACAACGATGCCGAATCGCCAGGTTCACCGGGAATCAAAATAGGGATCGAATCAACTTCTTCTGCGACCCACAGCGTATCTTCTTTCAAACTTAAAAGATAATCGGCGCCCGCCTTCCCTCCTCGCAACAATTCTTTCGGATCAACGGAATCAACGCTGACCTTACAGCCCGCGACTTTAAGCGCTTTGATCGCGTCTTCCAAATGCGGAAACGCCACATCGGGTAAACAGCCAAGATCAATCACATCCGCGCCGTCGCGCCGAAAGCGAGCCGCGCGCTGAAGAATTGCGGCTATGTCCAATTGCGTCGCATCGACAATCTCGGCGAAAATCATCACGTCGTGTCTAGATAGGTCTCGACGTTTACTTTTCTTGCCAAAAAATTCCGGCAAATCCTTTAACTCTTCAGGGCCACGTTCGAACGCGACACCATAGTGTTGCGTTAGTGCTTGCAAGTCACCGCGACAGCGGCCGGGCACCACTATTCGCGTCGCACTTCCGGTATCTGTTACGCGACGACGAATCAAATCTTCAGTCATGAGTCCGGCAACATTGATGCCGATATTGCGCACCTCGTATCCGAAAGTAAACGCATCCATACTTTCAAGCACGCGTTGTAAACTTTTCTCGGCAAGTTTGCCGGTTAGAAAGAGAATATGTTCAGTCACGAAAATGCGTGGGCGCTATATCGATTCGAAATACGCAGCCATTTTACGGCGCATAGCGTCGTCGGGTAAGCGCCCATGTCCGGCCGCCATATTGTCGACGAGATGTTTCGGATTTCGCGTGGCGGGAATAACACAGGTAACCGTGGGATGACCCAAAATATACTTCAAGAAAAACTGACCCCAACTCATGCAATCGATTTCCCGCGCCCAATCGGGTAGCGATTTACCTTTGACTTTGTTAAATATTGCCCCGTTTGCATAGGGACGATTGGCGATCACCGCCGTGCCCGAATCCGCAGCCATTTTAAGTATGCGTTGCTCAGCCTCGCGTTCGAAAATGGAATAATTCAATTGAACGAAGTCTATTTCAGCAGACTGGATCATTTGCTCCAACGCGCCGTACGATCCTGCGTGATAGTGGGTGACACCGAGGTATTTGATCTTGCCGGATTTCTTCCAATCACGCAGCGTGGCAAGATGGGTTTTAGCATCTTGCAAGTTATGAACTTGCATCAGTTCGATTTTTTCGCGTCGTAATTTTTTCAGCGACTCTTTCATCTGCGATATGCCCGATTCGCGCCCGCTGGTCCACACCTTTGTTGCGATCCAAAGTTTTTCGTTGACCTGTAGGTCGGTCGATAAATCGCCGATGACCGTTTCCGCGCGGCCGTACATCGGCGAGCTATCAACGATCGTACCACCGAGTTCAACGAAACGTTTGAGGACTTCTTTCGCCGAATCGCGATCGCCTTTGTCGTTACCGATATCGAACGCGTCGTAGGTTCCCAGGCCTATTACCGGCAACGCTTCGCCGCTTTTCGGAATCATGCGCACAATTGGATTGACAACTTCGCTCATAGCAAATTTTCCGAACCCCAGCGCGGCCAGACCGATGCCGACCGTTTGCAAACAGCGACGGCGCGATTGCTTCGACCAATATTCATTCTCGTCCATAACAATAAAAGTTTTTGGTGAGCCGGTATTGTAGCCGCACTCGTGCGAGTTAGTGCGCGGCTTGGCACGAGATGCCGCGCAAAAATGGCATCGAGCCACGAGGCTCGTGGATAATGGCTTGCAGGCCATACCTTGCCAGGAGGCAAGCAGGACGACCGTATCTGGCACGGATGATTTATCACTTTAACCGGCCGACGCGTTACACTTACGCTATGCGAATCATCGGTAAGCAAAATCGAAATAAAATCGAGCTCGATCCGGTCATCGCTTACCGGCGTAGGCGTCGATTGGATTTGATGTTGCGCGCTGTGAACCCGGCTCGGCCGTCCAGCGTAACATGCGGTACTCATGCTGAATTTCAACGCCTGGACGAATTGCGAATGATTGAGGTGGCGCGGCGCGTGAATGACCCGTCGGTGCGTGGAATAAAACCTGTTATTGAGCCTCTTAAAAATAAATGATGGTTTTTTTGCTAACGACGCCTACCCTCACCCCTCCCCTCTCCCGCAGAGCGGGAGAGGGAGTAAAGTCCCCTCGCCCCTTTGGGGAGAGGGGTGGGGGTGAGGGGCAAGCTGTCATTCGAATATACCACCCTCAATAGATAATCAAGTCCTGTCTCGAATCAAGCGCAAAAGATTCGATAAAGCCGACTGACGGATCAAGTCGATCCGGGTTAAGTTATACTTCTGCGCACTATGAATCCTCTCGATGCACTTCGTACTCAACTAGCGCAATTCGCTGATGAACGCGATTGGGATCAATTTCATAATCCGAAAAATCTGGCGATGGCGTTGATCGCCGAAGCGGGCGAATTGGTCGAGCATTTCCAGTGGCTGTCGCCGCAACAAGCAGAGAATCTCTCGGCAGAAACTAAGGCGGAAGTCGCATTAGAAATCGCCGACGTATTGTTATTTTTGCTGCGGCTGGCGGATAAATTAGAGATTGATCCCATCGCCGCAGCAGAACATAAAATGAAATTAAACGCGGAAAAATATCCGGTCGAAAAATCTAAAGGCAGCGCCAAGAAATATAATAGGTTGTAATGCTCGCTTACCGACATCTTTTCCACGCCGGCGGCTACGCCGATGTGTTCAAACATGCTTTGCTGACGGGCTTGATGCTTTCCCTGCGCAGTAAAGACAAACCTTATTTTTATCTCGATACGCACGCCGGGATCGGGCGCTACGATTTAAAGCACCCATGGGCAGAAAAAAATCGCGAGTTCGAGCATGGCATCGCATTGCTTCTGAAGCAAAAAGATTTTCCGTTGTCATTGACGGACTACGTAAAGCTCGTTCGCGCCGAAAATCCTGCCGGCGATTTACATTTTTATCCCGGATCGCCGCGCATCGCCCGCAAGTGGCTCAGGCCGGGCGATCGCATGGTATTAACAGAGCTCAATCGCGACGATTGCGCCGCAGCCACAAAGCTCTTCGTCGGAGATCGGCAGGTGCACGTGCATTGCATGGATGCCTATCACGGTTTGAAAGCATTTCTGCCACCGCCCGAGCGGCGCGGCTTGGTGTTGATCGATTCGTCGTTCGATCGCTCGAAAGAATTTTCCCGCATCGCCGAAGCGTTGAGCGTCGCGTACAAGCGCTGGGCCACGGGATTCTATGCGATTTGGTATCCGTTAATGGAACCCAGTGCGATGCTATCGTTTGATCGTGCGATTCTCGCAACCGGCATACGCAAAATTCTCAAAATCGATTTTGCGCTCGAAGATGACGATTGGGCGCTGACCATGCGTGGCTGTGGCATGCTCATCGTCAACCCGCCGTGGCAATTTGAGGACGACGCGAAATCGATGTTGGATTGGTTGTGGCCGGTTTTGTCGGTAAAAAAAACGGGGGGGGTGTACGTTTCTTGGCTCGTACCGGAGTAAGGTAGGAATTCGTTATCATAAAATTGGGCACGGCATTACAATTTGAAGCGTTGAGATCGCGGTTTCACGTTCTGGCCAAGACCGACCAGCGCCTGCTACACCTAACGTTGACGTTGCAGCAAGCGGGCGCGAAGATCCGGGCGATCTCGTCCCGAGACATGCACCGAAAGGAGCGAATAATTTATGAGCAAGCAGTCTAAAGTCGTACCGAAATTCGCCAGCGAGGCTGACGAACGAGTCTTCTGGGAAACGCACGATTCGACCGATTATTTGGATTGGAGCAAGTCCCAGAAGGCAGTGCTACCCAATCTAAAACCAACCACGAAGACGATCTCGATGCGCTAGCCGCAGTATCTCCTGGATTCACTCAAAGCGGCGGCGAACGCCCGTGCTGTTCCTTACCAGTCACTGATCAAGGTTTGGCTGCAGGAAAAGCTTCCTAGTCACTAAAGCCGCATTCAACTCCAGTTCATGAGGTCGCCGACCGGCCCGTAGCCGACCTACAACTTTCCCGACTACCGACATTCAAAACTAAAAAAGCAGCCGTTAACAACGGCAAAAAAGTTCAACTGATGAACAAATTGCACAATCAAATTCAGCACGACTTTCAATCAAAACGCGCGGGTTTCGAGATGCGATTGGGCAGGCACCCGGATTTACAATTGGGGTTGGTGAATACCGTGATCTGTCGGTACGCGGGGCAATTAAAAGAGCTATAAATATATAGCAATATCAATGTCTAATAATTGTATTATAATAAAATACCTTAGAATACATTGTTTGATGTGGCTTTAAAAGGGACTTATTACTAGCTCCCAAATGAACCCCTGTCTGGCGTCGTCGTCTACGTGAGGGACATTGCTGCCCCGCGCTCGCCAGTCAGGACAATTGCGGGAAACAAGCCGCACACAACGTTCACCCCTGACTAGGGCGCTACTAATGTTCGCAAGCTTAAAAGTATCTACGCGGTTTTTGTTGTTCACCATAATTTTGTCGTCCATTGGCATTTCACTTCTGGCTGCCAGTGCGCTTTATGGCATGAGCCAAATTCGTTCGTCGGCCGAGGCTGCCATGGCCGGCGTCGAACGCATGGAAGCCACTCAACAAATGGTGCGAACCGTTCAGCTTCATTTTGGCACCCAGCTATTGGAGTGGAAAAATCTATTGCTACGGGGCGTACGCGGTGGTGACGAGGCGGCGCTGCAAAAAGCCTTAGAACAGTTCAGCGCCGAAGAGCAGGGTGTGCAGGCAACTTTGAAAGAATTGGAGCGGGCAACTCGCGGATTGGACGCTCAAGAAATCGCAGTGAGTGCAACAATCGACAGTCACGCGAAGCTGGGCGCGAACTATCGTAAGGCGCTCGCCAATTATCAAACTGGCGGCGTTTTCGAAGTCGACAATCAGGTAAAAGTTTTGGACCACCAGGTGAGCGAAGGTATTGAGCGCATCGCCAAACAAGTAGTGGTGATGCAACGCAAGGCGAAGGCACGAGAAGTTCAGTCGTTTAGCGCGATGTATGAGGCGCAAAAACGTTGGCTGTTATTGCTTGGTACGGGGGTGTTTCTTGCGCTCGTCGGCATGATCTGGTGGGTAACTTTGAGCGTGACAAAACCGATTGGCCAGGTTTTGCGTGCCACGGAGGATTTGCGCGTCGGTGAAGGTGATCTGACCTATCGTTTACCCAGTCTGGGCGGTGAATTCGATCAAATCGCGATGTCCTTGAATGGTTTCGTTAAAAAAATTCACGATATTCTGTTTAAGATTCGCACCTCGACGGAAACGGTGAGCATGGCAGCCCACGAAATCAGTGCCGGTGGCGTCGACCTGTCGAGTCGGGCCGAACAACAGGCGGCGACTTTGGAAGAAACCGTCTCGACGATGGAAGAACTCACGGCGAGCGTTAACCAAAGCGCCGGTAGTTTTGATCGGGCGAATCAGCTTGCCCGGCAGGCAAGCCATGTGGCGGATCAGGGCGGTACGATCGTTAAGCAAGTCAAGCGCAACATGGACGAGATCGATAGCAGCGCCAAACGCATCGCCGACATTAGCGGCGCGATCGATGGTATTGCGTTTCAGACCAACATCCTGGCATTGAACGCT
Source organism: uncultured Pseudomonadota bacterium (assembly GCA_963840785.1). Classification (GTDB taxonomy): domain Bacteria; phylum Pseudomonadota; class Gammaproteobacteria; order Burkholderiales; family JALYOK01; genus JALYOK01. The sequence goes on from CAWJAF010000003.1 coordinate 13,744, forward strand.
GCCGTTGAGGCTGCCCGGGCCGGAGATCAAGGCCGCGGTTTTGCGGTGGTGGCGACAGAGGTGCGCCAGCTTGCGCATCGCAGCGCTTCTGCGGCGAAGGAAATCAAATCGTTGATCGCGGAATCCATCGACAAAGCGAAAGAAGGCAATCGCCTTGTAGGGGAAGCAGAGCGGACTATGGTCGAGATTGTTCAGGCGACCGGCCAAGTGAGTCAAATCATGGCGGAGGTGACCTCTTCGGCGCGAGAACAATCGCGCGGCATCGATCAAATTAACGAAGCGCTGTTCCAGATGAATACCAGCGTTCAGCAAAACGCCGCCGTCGTCGAAGAGGCCGCGGCTGCGGCCGAATCCCAGAAGATCCAGGCTCAGAAGTTGTTAGCGGAAGTCAGTGTATTTAAATTGAGAGGCGATTCAACTGGCGTTCCCCGTGCGTATGCGAAAGCGAAGGGAACGACACGGGCGATACCGCAGCGTGAGGCGGTGCTAGCTCGGCCGCGTCCGGTGTTATCGCCGATAAATGCAGCTGGCGAAGATTGGCAGGAGTTTTAAAGCAGCCGGAACCGGCAAGTCATTCGCTAGCTTTTCTTCAGCGAATCCAGAAACGAAATGACGTCGTTGATATTTTCGTTCGAAAGCTCGTCTTCCCATGGCGGCATCGCCTGCGAGAGACCAAAGCTTTCGCTACCTTTGCGTATCATCTTTTCCTGGTAGTCACTGGGCATACGGCTTTGGACAAGATTTGCAGGCGGCGTTTGCAGCTTCGCGGCACGTTGGCCATTCCCTTCGCCGCTCACGCCGTGGCAAGAAACGCAGTAGGTGTAATAGACCTTAGATCCGCGCTCAACGGCGATGGCTTTGCCTTCCTGGCCAGCCAATGCGCTTGCGCTTGCTAACGCTACCGCGGCGCACAACGCGGTTTTGCAAAAAGTCATTTGCTGACCTCAACAATCATTTTCATGTTCGGATGAATGGCGCATTCCACTTCGACTACGCCTGGCTTTTCGAATGTCACAGTCTTAGTTTTGCCTTGAGCGTAGGAACCTAAGTCAAATGTTTTCGAGTCGGACATGGAGAAGACATTGTGGAAAAATTTGTCCGAATTGCGGAACGTGACAGTATCGCCAGCCTTGATGTTGAGCTGAGCTACCGAAAAGTTTTTTTCTTTCTGATCGACCGTATATTCGGCAGCTTTTACCGATAAGCCTGTCGGCAAGAACAGCCCCGCTAGCACAAGTTTTTCATACAGTTTCATTGCATTGACTCCAGGTTTATTGCGGTAATTGGGGAAGGGCAACTTGTATCGGCTTGCCGGTCAGCGTTTTCATGAACGCGACAACGTCGGCTTTTTCCTGCGCGCTCAGATTCAGCGGCGTCATATTTGGACTCAGATTCTCGGTTACATCGCCACCGCGATCATAGTGATCTACGACTTCTTCTAGCGTGCGATACAGCCCGTTGTGCATATAAGGCGCAGTCAGCGCAACATCGCGGAGTGTCGGGGTTTTAAACGCGCCTTTGTTGATCGCAACTTTCTTCACGGCAAATCGACCCGGATCGACCTCATCGCTCGCCGGTTTTACTCCGATATTATGAAAACCGTTGTCGGTAAAATTAAATCCTTCGTGGCAGGTCGTGCATTTTGCTTTGCCTTCAAAGAGCCCGAAGCCACGTTTCGCTGATTCGCTGACGGCATCTTTCTCACCCTTGCGCCAGCGGTCGAATGATGACTCTCCGCACAAAATTGTGCGCTCATATGCCGCCAAGGCCTTCGCAATGGTGGAAGGGGCAATGCCTTCTCCAGGATAAGCTTCATCAAATTCTTTGCGATAACCTTCGATGGCGGACAACTCTTGCACCAGTTCCGTCAGATCTTGATTCATCTCGCCCTTTTCCTGAATCGGGCCAAGGGCTTGCTGCTCAAGGGTGGAGAAACGTCCGTCCCACATCTGAATATTGTTGAACGCAACGTTCACGATGGTCGGCGTGCTGCGCTTAAGCATCCCCATGCCGTGGCCGATGGCGCGCGGGAGGCCGTCAGACCAACCTAGCCCCGGATTATGGCAGCTCGCGCAACTAATCCAGTTCGAGCCGGAAAGTCTCGGATCAAAAAACAGTTTTTTGCCCAGCTCCGTTCGCTCGATTGCCGGTTGATTGTCTTTGGGGGAGGGCGCAACGTCGGGACGCAGATAGGGATCTTGCCCAATCGCTATGGCCTGGAACGTCGCCAGACTCGCTAATGCAATCAGCGCAACTATTTTCGTGGTCTGAAACATATATTGCTCGTACAGGTGGGATTGACAGGAGTTGTAAAAGCAATAATTGTGCCTTCCCTTTTTACGTCCCCGCATTGGATATTGGGCCTAAAAATGTGCCATTTAGCGGCACTTTATAAACAATAGCGGCACATTTTAGGCGGGGATGGTCGAATTACTTGCGTCGAATGGCAACTTTCTGGTGATGCTTTGAGGGGGCCGTCCGAATGTCGCAAAAGGGTCGAGTCCTCGAACGCTCAATACATACATCAGGATAAGTTTCTAAAGGACAGGCAACCACCCGAGAATATTTGTTCCCTGGACTTTCAACGTGTGTGACTTCAGCTTTTGGCATTCGCGTTTAAGATAATTCGTTCCCGAACACGTAATCGTTCCTGCTTCTTTCCAAGTGCCCAACCGACCACCGCCGCGCCGAGCGCTAACGGAATCGCCAGCGTCGCAACCGCCGCTAGGCTCACGCCCATGCCTTTGAGGAAGCTTGATAGCCATCCGCTCACGGCGTCGCCGCCGCGATAGATTACGGTATCGATGAAATTTTTCGCTTTGTATTTTTCTTCGCGTGAGACGACGGTAAATAAAATTTCGCGGACGGGTCGGGCGAGAGCGTATTCGATTACGCGGCGCAGTGCTTGAAACACGACCAGCACGGCAAGCGTTGGCGCAACAACGAGCGCACCGAAACCGAACACGTTTAATAGTGGTAACACCATCAACAAGATAGCCACGCCAAAGCGACCAATCAGCCGATTGGTTAAGAAAATTTCCACCAGCAATGTCAGCGTATTCACGACGAGATCGATCTGGGCAAACAATCGCGTGCGCGCCGTGGAGTCCTTAATTTGATCGGCAACGACGCGAATTTGTTCGAAGTAAATCAGCGTTGCCAGCAGTGTCAAAAACAGAAGATAAAACGATGTGCCTATTAGGTAGGGCGATTTGAAGGTGAGTTTGATGCCGGCCCAAATGCTGCCGCCAATCGGCGGCGCCTCCTTTTGGCTGGCCCCATGAATTTTTGCCCAACCGTTCAATTTCGCGACCGCGAGGGTGCTGAGCAAAAGAAATCCGATCGAGAATAACAATAAAAAACTTGTGCCGATTTTGCTGACAAATAGTGATGTAATTAATGGACCGACAATCGCACCAGTGCTACCGCCTGCGGCGACGACGCCAAATAATCGTCGCGCTTGTTCGTTGGAAAAAATATCCGCCATGAAACTCCAGAAAACGGAGATGACGAATAAGTTAAATACGCTGACCCAAACAAAAAAAGAACGTGCGATGATGATTTTGTCGGCGCCGTTTTGCATCAGTACAAAAAACAGCAACAAATTGGCCGCGAAAAAATAATAGACAAACGGGATGAGCCGCTGTCGCGGGAATCGAGCGGACAAGAATCCAAAAAACGGTACGGCGATGAGCATGGCAACGAACGTCGCGCTGAATAGCCATTGCAATTTATCGACGCCGCCTTGAATGCCCATTTCGTCGCGCACCGGCCGCAGAATGTAGTAGCTGCACAACAAGCAGAAGAAATAAAAAAACGCCCAGAGTAACGCCGGGAGTTCGTGAGGTTCGGTTTTAAGGATGCGTGCTAGCCACGATTTCATAGCAACGGATTTGACTTATTTTTGGCAGGTTGGCTGCGAGGTAATGGTGGCGCGGAGTTTCAGGCATGCATCACGGCAACCCAGCGTTCGTGCGGCTCGTGGCTTGCCTCACTTCAAGGGGCAGGAAAGCTATGGATCGGCCCCCCGAAATTCATTAGGGCGCAGAAATTTTTTGCAAGATCTCGCCCATCAACGCGCGCGACACTTCACTTCGGCGCATTTCGTAGATTGGGCTGAAGAACACTCGGTGCGCCATGGTTTCGTGATACACCGCTTGCACATCCTCCGGCGTCAGGTAATCGCGATTTTCCAGCCAGGCTTTGACGCGCGCCGCGCGCATCAGCATACCCATCCCGCGTGGACTCGCACCGGCGGCAATCAAATCTTTCATATTCACGCCGCTTAAGTTCACGCCGAAATCCGATGGCGTACGCGTGGCTTGCCACAAATCCATTGCGTATTTCTGCAAGGTTTCGCTGGCTTTGATGCTGTCTTGAATCATTGCGCCGATGTGGTTTAGTTCGGTGAACGCAATCATGCCTGGCGCAACGCGCTCGATTAAACGATCGACATCATGAAACGCGGTATCGAACATTAACGCTTTTTGCGTCGGGATATCGGTCGGCGTTTCGATCAATAGTTCCATCGAAAAGCGATCGCGCGCGGCAGACGAAATTTCGAAGGTTTCATCTTTTTCAACACGATTACGATCGGCAAAAACGATCATATGCGGGAAACGATATTCGCGATTGAACGCATTGGCACTACGTTCCGCCATCACGCGCAATAGCAGCGAATGTACTTGCGGCCGCGCGCGATTGATCTCGTTAAAAAAGAAAATCGACAGCGCATCGCCATGTTTTAACACCGGGCCAGGGATCGACGCGCGGCTTGCCGTCTTCGTTGATATAGGTGTAGTAAACCAAATCGTTCGGCATCAAATCGACCGTGCCTTCGACGCGCTCGAACGCGCCGCCGATCGCGCGAGCGAACGCGCGCAGCACCGTAGTTTTGCCGACGCCGACATCACCTTCCAGCAACACATGGCCGCGCGCAAACACCGCGATGTTGATGTGGTGGATGACGTGATCTTGACCGATCACCGCTTTCTTGATTTCCGTTTCCAGCGCCAGCGCGCGGGTGCGCCAATCTTGCAGCAGCGCGTCGTCTCGATTCATGAATTCACTTTCTTATTTTCGCGCAATCAATTGGCGAGCGAATGTCACGCATCCTCGTGATAGTATTGTCAACGCTTTGAAAACGATCCCGATTCTACACCATCCCCCGCGCAAACCCAGGTTGCCACAAGCTTCGATGTGGCCTGTCGGCGCTGCGCGCGCCTTGCGGATTTTCTCGACGACGTAAAGGAAAAAAATCTTGATTATTGGTGCAAGCCAGTGCCGCCATTCGGCGCAGCCAACGCGAAACTATTGCTGGTGGGCCTCGCGCCCGGCATGCACGGCGCGAACCGCACCGGGCGGCCGTTCACAGGTGATTACGCCGGCGCGTTACTGTATGGCACGCTGCATCAGTATGGCTTTGCGACCGCGGCCGCTATCAACCAGCGCCGACGATGGACTTGAACTGATCGATTGCCGAATCACAAATGCGGTGAAATGTTTGCCTCCACAGAACAAACCGACGCCGGCGGAAATAAAAATCTGTAACGGATACTTACGCTACGAATTGTCACGCCAAGCACCCGCAAGTATCTTGCTTGCGTTGGGGCGAATTGCACACGACGCGATTCTGATGGCACTTGAGTTGAAAGCAAGCGCAGCGCGTTTCGGTCACGGCGCGCGGCATGAATTGCCGCATGGCCTGACGTTGTTTGATAGCTATCATTGCAGCCGTTATAACACGCAGACCAAGCGCCTGACACCCTTAATGTTTCACGATGTGTTTGCGCAAATTCGCGATGAGTTGGATGGACAGTGATGTCAGATTTAGCGCCGCCACCATTCGATAGCAAAGCGTTTTTAGCGTCGTTGCCAAATTTGCCCGGCGTTTATCGCATGTTCAACGCGTCCGCCGAAGTGCTATACGTCGGCAAAGCGCGCGATCTGAAAAAGCGCGTGTCGTCGTATTTTCAAAAAAGCGATCACGGGCCGCGCATCCAAATAATGGTGCAACAGATTGCAAATATCGAAACGACCGTCACGCGTTCGGAATCGGAAGCGTTATTGCTGGAAAGCAATCTGATCAAATCGCTGAGCCCGCGCTACAACATTTTGTTTCGCGATGACAAAAGTTATCCGTATATCATGTTCACCGGACACAAGTTTTCGCAGATTCGTTTCTACCGTGGCGTGTTCGATCAGCGCAATCAATATTTCGGACCATTTCCCAGCGCTTGGGCGGTGCGCGAGACGATCCAAATTTTGCAAAAGGTGTTTCGTCTGCGTTCCTGCGAAGATTCGGTCTTCAGCAATCGCTCGCGTCCTTGCTTGTTGCACCAAATCAAGCGTTGCTCCGCGCCCTGTGTCGGTGCAATTGGTAACGACGATTACCAGCGTGATATCGAGAATGCGATGTTGTTTTTGCACGGTAAAGAAAACGAAGTGATTGACAATCTTTCGCAGCGAATGGCAGTGGCTGCCACCCGTTTAGAGTTTGAAGCAGCCGCTGTATTTCGCGATCAGATCAGCACATTGCAGCGCGTTCTAACCAAGCAATTCGTTGCGAACGATACTAGCGCACGTGACGCCGACGTGATCGCATGCCAAGCGGAATCTGGGCAGGTATGTGTTAACCTTGCGATGATCCGCGCTGGACGCCATTTAGGAGACAAAACGTTTTTTCCACAGAACGCCAATGAGGCCGACACGGTCGCCGTACTTGAGGCATTTATCGGTCAACATTATGCCGAGCGTATGCTGCCCCCTTTGATCATTGTGAACCAAGAATTGGATGGCGAGAGCCTATCGATCTTGTTGGCTGAGCAATGTAATCACGCCGTGCAGATTTTGACGCGGCCCACCGGAGAGCGGCGCAACTGGCTGGCGATGGCGGTTTCTAACGCGAAACTTGCGCTGTCGCAAAAACTTGCCAACGAAGCGGCGCAAGAAACGCGCATCGCAGCATTGCAAGCAGCGTTGGATCTACCGGCTAATCTTCAGCGTATTGAGTGTTTCGATATCAGCCACACCATGGGCGAGGCGACGGTGGGATCCTGCGTGGTATTCGATCACGGCAAGATGCAATCGAGCGAGTATCGGCGTTTCAATATCACCGGCATCACGCCCGGCGATGACTATGCCGCAATGCGCGATGTGTTGCAGCGGCGCTATCGTAAAATCGCTGAAGGCGAAGGCGTGATTCCCGATTTGATTTTGATCGATGGCGGCAAAGGCCAAATCAGTTCTGCGCAAGAAGTGTTTAATGAATTAGGAATTACCGATATCAATTTTGTCGGTGTCGCGAAAGGCGAAGAGCGTAAAGCCGGGCTGGAGCAACTTATTTTTGCCGACGGTCGCGCACCGCTCGCGCTTGGTCACGATAATCCGGCGTTGCATTTGATTCAGCAAATTCGCGACGAAGCGCATCGCTTTGCAATCACCGGTCATCGCGGCCGCCGCGCCAAGGCCCGCGTCCGGTCTCGGCTTGAAGACATCGCCGGAATCGGCGCGAAACGCCGGCAAAAATTGCTGGCGCAATTCGGCGGTATTAAAGGCGTCGTGTCGGCGAGCATTGACGATCTGGCGTTAGTCGACGGGATCAGCCGCCCGCTCGCAGAAAAAATTTATCGCGAACTGCATTAATGCCACTAAATTTGCCGAATCTCCTGACGTGGTTTCGTATTCTGCTTATTCCACTGTTCGTTGCAGTGTTGTATTTGCCAAGCAATTGGCTTACGCAGCATCAGGCGAACGCGACTGCCATGTGGATATTTATTTTCGCCGCGCTAACCGATTGGCTCGATGGTTATCTCGCACGGCGATTGAATCAGACCTCAGCTTTCGGTGCGTTTCTCGATCCGGTCGCCGACAAGTTGATGGTGGCCGCGGCGTTAATCGTGCTGGTCGAATTGAATCGCGTATCGGCGATCGTCGCGTTGATTATTATCGGCCGCGAGATCACCATTTCCGCATTGCGCGAATGGATGGCCAACACGGGCCGCAGTAAAAGCGTCGCGGTCTCGATGATTGGAAAAATCAAAACGTTCACGCAAATGACGGCGATTCCTTTTCTGCTCTACAACGATCGCATGGGTCTGGGTCTAAATTGGGATGCCCATGGAATCGGAACGATTTTGATCTGGGTCGCCACGATTCTTACGCTGTGGTCAATGATCTACTACCTTAAAATGGCGATTCCCGATTCAAATAAATCGTCTCGCGAGGATTGACAGTAAGCCATTGTTAAATTTACAATTGCGGTTTGCACATTGCGGGAATAGCTCAGTGGTAGAGCACAACCTTGCCAAGGTTGGGGTCGCGAGTTCGAGCCTCGTTTCCCGCTCCAAATTTTCGCGCGGATTTTCGATAAACCATTAAATCCTGCGCGCTTCCAAGGTCATCTACAACGCAATTTGCGTCGCCTCGTTAACGAGCTATACGCGCTGTCCAGCCAGTGTTGTCTGCTTCGGATATTGCTAGTTTGATCTTAAAAACAAGCCCTTAATTCTCATCCAGAGTTGTTTGGCAATTCGCCCCAACACCTCCCGCATCAGCAATGTGAAGCCAATGATCGTTCGCGGGTTATAGGCAACGATCCCCCACCGATCGCGATGGTCGCTCATCCACTCGTGCTTGTAACTGTCATCGCCTATTAGGAAATCGACTTCCTTAACGTGATCCTGCTCAATTACGTATTGCATAAGGAAGCTGGTTAGCACAGTTCCCGGCGAGTATTGAGAATATGCCTCGTGGTAAGCAACCTTATAGATGCTGGCGTTTGCCTCGCCGACGATCCAGAGCTGCGCTGAAATGGGCCTTCCTTCCAATCGAGCAATGCCGAGCCTAAGGCGCCCGAGGAACGCCAAGCGGCGGATCAGAGCCGGTATAAATTCAGGGTATGGCTCCGGAAACTTCCAGCTTGCCGAATAAACCTCATGAAACGCGGCAATCGCTTGTTCAATTCCATCCGGATTGGTGACTATTTCAAGTGTTCCGCCGGCTGCGGCGAACTTTTTCGTCATTCGCTTTATTCTGCTGCGTAAATTAGCACTGCGTTTCTTGAGATATCCCTCCCAATTCTCATTTACTTTGAGATACCAATTACCGAAACAGAAAAATCCAAAGGGAATCCAGTCGATCGCCCGCAGTTCATTAATCAGGGCTCTATAGACTGGTGATTCGATGTCCATAGGGGCGAAGCGCATCACGTGCGCGCCGCCATGGTCGCGCGAGGCGGCCGCGAGTTTATCTCTTAGAGTGAGCAGATTACTATCGACGGTCAACAACGGCGTGTAAAGCGGCGTGTAATAGTTGCCTAGGGATTCAACTGTTCTAACCCTACCCTTTTTGGATAACCGTAACGGCAAAATAGTCGTGGGTCGTTTATCGCCGCTGGAAAAGTAATATCGGATTCCCTCATCGTGCGGATACACGTTTTTCTGGAGTAGATCAAACCAGTCAAGGGAGGTTTCAAAATTCACTTTGCCGATAAAATCATCCAGTGCGAATTCATCATTCGCCAATCCTTCAACACTAGTACAGACTTTAACTTCATTCACCGCGAGTGACGTGGACAGTGCAGGTTCTTGTGGATTTTCTTTGCGCAAGGTCTGTCGAATTGCCTTAAGTGTCGAAAAGGCAATGGCGAATGAATGGCTTCTGAATAGCTGAATATTCTGGATGTTACGGCCAAAGGTTGCCCATTCTGCCTGGTCGCGGGTCGCGTTTGTATAAAACTCAATGGTTTCCGCAGACGATTTTTCTAGCCGAGCCTGGATAACGCGATAAAGCAAAATCCGCCCCGGTGCAAAGCGCGCGAGCGCCTCGTCATAAGTCGTTTTTAGGATTATGCTCATTTGACTACTTGAAATCACGAGGCGAGATGCCGCCAATTTCTCGCCGATGCGCAATTCGTAAATTGTGGCTTGATTCGAAGCGGCAAAACGGCCAAGGACTTCGGAATAGAACGCACCTTGCGGATTGTCTATCGAGACAGCCGTACCTTCTGCGGCTTTCCAACCCGAGGTCTCAAGTTCGCCGAAACGACGAACACCTTCGCTCATTTCAGTTTGGTCGATAATTTCCAACAACACCGGAGTCGAGAACTCCTTTTCGGCACGATTGAAATAGCGACGTACATTAGCCTTTAGATTTTTGGAACGCTGGTCCCAAAATTCCGTAAAGCTGAGGCCAGAATCGATTCCTATGGTATGGGCGTTCAGTGAAACGATATTTACCAGTTCCGATCGCGAAAAATCCGGCGAGAAACGGGGATCCACGGCGTAAAGTTCTATTGTCCAGGAGAATCCTGGCAATTGACGCAACAAGCTCTCTAACTGTCTTGCTTCGGATAACAATACGGCAGTAGCCTGAGCTTGAGACGGCCGAAAAGAGGACCAGCGCCCAAGGCCGTCTGGCTGCAATATCAAAGCGCCGGACACAACGCCGTTAGTGCGGTGGATACAGAGTTGCTCTTTGCCGTTGGCAAAAAAATCTAGCAATGGGCCAATAAATCGACTGTCGAAAAAGGGGTGGCCGCCGTAGAGTGCCGCATTCAATTGATCCCACTCTTTCGCAAACCTCGGAAATTCGGCCTTCGCTACGTACATTTCCCACGCCATCATTTCGCTCCCTTCGCCGAGGAGCGCAATACCGTCTGCAGCGAAACAATCATCCAATTCAATTCAGCGTCCGTCAGCGATTGGTGGCACGGTAAATGAAGCAGATGAAGTCGATAGTCTTGGGCGATCTGGCAGTCGGATATTGCCATTTCGTCCCATCGCCATACCGGAATTCCTAACTGCTTCAGCCAGTAAAAATGTGGATTGACGCGCTCGATATACAGGGGAAACATATACGGCACGCAGTTCTCCGGAAGTTTCGCGAAGGGAACATAGCAGTTTGGTAGTGCGCTAACCGCGTTGGCCCAACGATCATAATTCTGCCGCCTACGACGGATAACTTCGTCGATCGAAGATAAGCGGACGACAGCCCGAGAGCTGCAAAGCGCACGGATTTCTTTATCCGCCTTTACATACAGCAAGGAGGGGTATGAATATTCTGAGATCTGTTCGCCGCCTTCAACCACCGGTTTATTGCCAAGAGCCTTTACTTGTTTGTCAATCAAGGCTGTTTCAAAGCTCATTTTATTGAAAGAAAGACATTTCTCGATCGTATGCTTAGCGCCGCGTATTTCTCGTGCGAGGCCACCGGAATGCGTGGTCACGCTATCAAGAATTTGCTCATCGCGAGAATAAAGCAATCCGCCATCGGCGCCAGGGAAGAATTTGTAAGGGCTAGCAATCGTAAATTCACCGTAGATACCAGTACCGGCCGCTCGAAAGCGTTGCGTGAATAAGACGTGCGAACAGTCTTCAATCAGCACAATCTGCCGCTTTTCGCACCATCGCTTCAAATCGCCGAAATTCTGTGGAAATCCGAAAAAATGTACCGCCAACAGGGCGCTGATAGGCTTGCCATAGTTCTCGATTAAAACATCCAACTTGTCCAAATCCGGTGCAAGATCTGCTTTTAGTGGGTACAGCTGAATATCCGCCCCAAGCATTACGGCGGGATCAAGCATCGAGATACAGTGATAAGCCGGCGCAAGCAGTGCGCCTGTGGATCCGACACCTGTCAATCGATACGCTTCTCCCAACGCATATCTTCCACGGGCGAAGTGCCGATACTGGCCGATTGTTTTGGACTTAAATAGTTGTGAATACGACTCGACGGAAGACGGGAATTTGAACCGATTTGGCAGCGGCGACACCCGTGGTTTTGGGAAACCGCAGGGATCGGATTTAAATTGAATAAGTTTCAAGGTGGCCTGTTTAGTCATTGTATTTTTTGTCGAGAACCACATGAATCTAATGGCCGCGGCGACAATAATACTGGATGTAGGCGGGATAGCGCGCATACGTCACGTACTAATTCGATTTCCACAAACGCTGGGCGACTTGAATTGCAGGGTCTTGCGGGACCGAACGGAATCGCACACACCTGAACCATAGTAACGAAAGACGACGCACCTTGGACTGGTTTCGCGAAGTTTACGTAGTAAGGCATACGGTTAACTCCACGATAGATTCTTAAGAATTCTGAGATATTTGTAATTATATATCCATTATTTCATATGATTAAGTTAGTTATATAAAATATATATTAAGATGTGGTAACATCGATTGCAACGACGCTCAATGTTGCTCGCACTATTATCAATCCGGAGGCGTTACCAAAAAACGACAGCAACAACACGACTGCACACAACATGAAAATGACCGATCGACCTGACCTCGAGATCGAAACGCTGCGCGCTGAAAATCAGCGCTTGATGGAACAGCATGCGTTCATGACGCAGGCCTTGCAGGGTTCCGACACAGCGCTTCTGAACCAAATCGATGAACATCAAAAGGCCATGGAAGCGCTGGGGCACTCCAAAACCCATTTGCGCAAGGTGATCGATTTGGTGCCTCATGCAATTTTCGCCAAGGACGCTGAAGGCCGTTACCTATTGGTGAACCGCGCGATGGCGGCGGCGTGTAGCTCGTCGGTTGAGGAAATGGAAGATGCGCTGGATACCGATTTTTTCAATAAAGCTGTCGAAGTGGAGCGCTTCCGTGCCGCCGATCGCGCAGTAATCGCAACAGGGCAGCGGCAAATCATTCCCATCGAAACTATTCGTTTCATGAATGGCGCAGTTCGTTTCTTCAATATCATCAAGATTCCGTTCACTTTCGGCGACATCCCCGCCGTTCTGGGCGTGGCGACCGACATTACCGAACGCGAACAAGCACGCCTAGAACTAGCCACACTCAACGATGATTTAGAAGAACGCGTGCGCCAACGCACGGCTGAACTCGAAGCTGCAAACAAAGAACTTGAATCATTCTCCTATTCCGTTTCTCACGATTTGCGCTCGCCGCTGCGTGGTGTCGACGGCTGGAGCCTCGCATTGCTTGAAGACTATGGCGACATCCTTGACGAACAAGCCAAGGGTTATTTAAATCAAGTTCGTGCGGAAATTCAGCGCATGTCCGTTTTAATCGACGACATGCTCAAACTGTCGCGATTGAGTCGTGACGAAATGCGTCGTGAACCCGTCGATTGCACTGCCCTAGCGAATTCGTTCGCAGAACGCGTACAGTCGACCAGCCCGGAGCGTCCCGTGCAATGGCGCATTGCGCAGGGAGTCAATACCAGCGCGGATCTTAGTTTGTTGCGGCAAGTGTTTCAAAATTTAATCGAAAACGCGTGGAAATTCACCGCGAAGCAAGACGACGCCGTGATTGAATTTGGCGTCGCGGACGCGGAAGGCGAAAAAGCCTACTTCGTAAAAGATAACGGCGCCGGCTTCGACATGGCCTACTCGGCAAAATTGTTTGGTGCGTTTCAACGACTGCATCGCGTCGCCGATTATCCCGGTACCGGTGTCGGCCTCGCGACCGTGCAACGCATTGCGCGTCGCCACGGCGGCCGTGTTTGGGCGGAAGGCGAAGTTGGCAAAGGCGCAACATTTTGGTTTACCTTGGGAGAAAAAGTATGAGCGAAGGCACAATATTGTTGGTGGAAGATAATCCCAGCGACGTCGGACTAGCGCGCCGCGCGTTGGAGAAAAAGCGCATTATGAATCCGCTGGTCGTTGCGCAAGATGGCCAGGAAGCGCTTGATTATTTATTTGGCACAGGCCAATACGTCGGCCGAAATCTGAGCGAATTGCCTTCGGTTATTTTGCTCGACATCAATTTGCCCAAGCTCGATGGGTTGTCGGTGCTACGCAAGATCCGCGAGGATGAACGCACCAAATTCGTTCCGGTCATTATGTTGACGACTTCGAAAGAAGAGCAAGATCTGGTCACCAGTTACGATCTCGGCGCAAACAGTTATATCCGCAAGCCGGTGGACTTTACGCAGTTCGCTGAAGCGGTCGGTCAACTCGGGCTCTATTGGCTGGTGCTCAATCAGTCGGCCACACCCAAGCACTAATGACGCCACTCAAAGTCCTTTTAGTTGAGGACTCCGACAGCGACGCCGGCTTGGTCATGCGATCGTTGCGACGCGGTGGTTTCGATGCGAGCTACGAGCGTGTCGAAGTTGGGCCGGATATGGCGAAAGCGCTCGAATTCGATGGTTGGGATATTGTGATCTCCGATTACAACCTCCCCGAGTTCGACGCACCAGGCGCGCTCGCGATTTTGAAAGCATCCAAACGCGACCTACCCTTCATTGTCGTGTCAGGCAATATCGGCGAAGACTCCGCCGTGAGCCTGATGAAAAGCGGCGCTCATGACTACATACTAAAAGATAGCCTGTCGCGCTTGCCGCTCGTGGTCAAGCGTGAATTGGCGGAAGCCGAAACGCGCCGTCAACTCAAACAAAGTGAGGCGCATTTGCGCTTAGCGGCGCAAGTGTTCGAAAGCAGTCGCGAGGCGATTGTAATCACCGATGCCGCACGTCGCATCGTCTCGGTGAATCACGCCTTCACTGAAATTACCGGACATGCTTTGGACGATGTTCGCAATCAATCAATTGCCGTTCTCAATTCGTCAGGCGAGGATCTCGATCTGCTTCGCGCCATTTGGTCACAAGTCGCAGAAAAAGGATTTTGGCAAGGTGAAGTTACTACTAAGCGAAAGCTTGGTACGGATTATCCTATCCGCCTCTCAGTCACCGCTGTTAGCGATGACGCGGGCGCGCCGCAGAATTATGTTTTAGTAGCCACCGATATTACCGAACAAAAGCAGGCCGTCGAGCGTATCAATTATTTAGCGCACTTTGACGTCTTGACGGATTTACCGAATCGGGTGGCCCTTCACGCTCGCGTCGCGCAGATCCTCGCGCAAGCAGAAAATTCCGGCACCCACGTATCGATACTATTTGTCGATTTAGATCGCTTCAAAGCAATCAACGATTCGCTAGGCCACCACGCCGGTGACGCAGTGTTGAAAGGCGTTGCCGCACGATTGAAGCTTTGCATGCGCGCGGCCGATGTGGTGTCTCGGCTAGGTGGCGATGAATTCGTCGTCGTCCTGCCGCAAACCAACGAAGTTGGCGCAAAAGAGGTCGCCAATAAGATTCGCGAGGCGCTCAGTGTGCCGTATGTTTTCGATGGCCAAAACCTCACAGTGACGCCCACTATCGGCATCAGCGTTTATCCAGATGATGGTGACGATGCCGACACGTTGATTCGTAATGCGGATTCAGCGCTCTATCACGCCAAAGATAGTGGCCGCAATAATTACCTGTTCTTCACCCAACGCATGAACCTCGCCGCAATCGAACGCATGGTGCTTGAAAACGGCATGCGTACAGCACTCGATCGCAATGAGTTCGTGTTGTATTACCAACCGCAAATCGACATCATGACGGGTCGATTGGTTGGAATGGAAGCGTTAATTCGTTGGCAACATCCAGAGCGAGGCTTACTCTCGCCCAGCCGCTTCATTCCGTTAGCGGAAGAAAGCGATCTGATCGTCGCCATGGGCGATTGGGTTCTACGGGAGGCATGCTCTCAAAACGCGGCTTGGCACAAAGCTGAACTGACGCAAATACCGGTCTCGGTGAATTTATCCGCTCGGCAATTGCTCAATCGCTCGCTATCAAAAAGCATTCTCGATATCCTGCGTGACACGGGACTTTCGGCGCAATATTTGGAACTTGAATTAACCGAAACTATGTTGATGGACAACGCCGGAACACCGGTGAATGTCATCGCGGAACTTGCCGGACAGGGCGTATCGTTTGCGATCGACGATTTCGGCACTGGCTACTCAAATCTCGGATATTTGCAGCGCTTTCCACTGCACCGGCTAAAAATTGACCAGTCATTTATTCGCGGTGTCACGACAAATCATGGGGACGCCGCTATCGTTCGCGCCGTGTTGGGCCTGGCGCGAAATCTTGGACTAAAGGTTCTGGCAGAGGGCGTAGAAAAAATCGATCAGCTAGAATTTTTGCGCGCGGAAGGTTGCCAAGAAGTTCAAGGATACTTAATCGGCAAACCCGTCCCTGCCGATCAGTTTGCATCGTTACTTCGCCGGGTACCACCGGTTATTGACGTGTATCGCCCGACGCTCGAAAGCGCTGGGGAAACCGAACTGCGCGCCGCAAATCTTTAGCAAATTTTATTTGCTTAGTTACTTCAAAAAAACAACGTATTAAGTTGAGTTTCTGAGACGAACTAAATTTGCCAAGCCTTGTCATCGTCCGAGGAATGCGTTAGCTTTGCCCCACCAGCGTTCATGAAGGGGAATAAATCGTGGTTAGACAATTAATTTCATTGCGTTCATTGTTAATCGCCTTGATGTTATTCGGTTGTTGCAGCGTGGTTCGTGCGGATGGCCCCATTAAAGTCGTCTATCACGTGATGGATACCGAAGCTCAAGGGATGTTAGCGATGGGAAATATTCGCAATCATTTGCGCGAAGACCCAAGCGTGAAAATCACTTTGGTGGCCTTGTTTAAGGGAATCAATTTGCTGATGGAAGGTACCACGGACAAAAACGGCAATCCTTACGCGTTAGCAATTGAGGAGCTGGCCGGCAAAGGTGTGCAATTTGAAATCTGCCAAAACAGCATGACTTTTTTCAAAGTAACCGCGGATCAAGTGTTGCCGCAGGTGAAAATTGTGCCGTCGGGTGTGGCCGAGATAGCGCGCTTACAGGCGCAAGAACATTACGTTTATATCAAACCATAAATACCATCGCGCCAGAGACCACATGGGTACTGGCTCTTGGCGAGATATGCCTGTAACTCCAGGCTGGTAGGGCGTTCTGGCTTAGTTAGCTTTCAATTTTCAAAATAATCTTGCCGACGTGTTGGCTCGATTCCATTAAGCGATGCGCATCGGCGGCCTGCGCTAAGGTAAAGGTTGCGCTCACGACCGGCGCGATTTTCCCCGCCTCTAGCAATGGCCATACTTTTTCTTTGACGGCATTCGCAACCATGGTTTTGAAATTCTCATCGCGCGCCCTCAACGTCGAACCGGTGATGGTCAATCTGCGACGCATGATCAACCCTAGATCAGCGTTCGCCTGCATGCCGCGCTGAAACGCAATTAAAACAATGCGGCCCTCTTCCGCCAAGGCGTTGAGTTCGCGCGGAATATAATCGCCGCCGACCATATCGAGAATGACATTCACGCCGCGACCGTCAGTCAGTTTTTTGACAACGTCGACGAAATCTTCTTTGTTGTAGTTAATCGCTTTCTCCGCACCGAGCTTTTCACAGGCGGCGCATTTTTCGTCGCTACCCGCAGTAACAAACACCCGATGGCCGAGCGCTTTCGCCAATTGAATCGCGGTGGTACCGATGCCGCTTGAACCGCCCTGCACTAATAACGTCTCACTCGCCTTTAAGCCTGCGCGCATCCAAACGTTGCTCCACACCGTCATGAAAGCTTCCGGCAACGCGGCGGCTTTGACCCAATCGTAACCGGCAGGAATCGCAAAACAACTACCGCTATGTGCAGTGCAATATTGCGCGTAGGCTCCGCCGGAAACCAGCGCGCAAACCTTATCGCCGACTTTCCGATTGGTCACGCCCTCGCCTAACGCTGCGATCGTTCCAGAAACCTCCAGTCCCAAAATATCCGACGCGCCGGACGGCGGCGGATAGGCGCCTTGACGTTGATAGCAGTCGGCACGATTTATGCCCGCCGCAGAAACTTTGATCAACACTTCACCGGCCTTTGGAAGCGGCAATGCCCGCTCAATCAAATTCAACACTTCGGGACCACCGGGCGCTGCAAATCCAACGCAATGCATTTTTTGCGGCAAATTCATGGGAACTCACGAAAAAGAGAAGATAAGCAGATACTAACGAAACGCAAAAGTGATAGCAAACGATAACCGTTGTCGGCGCCGCAAAGACCACTAACGTTAGTGCACTCAGCCGCGAATCTTCTATAATTTTTTATGAACGATTTCTCGCAGGATCGGTCAATGCTTTGACAATATCGTGATAAGGGAAGGGTGATCCTATGTCGCATGATAACAATTCACACTCAAGCGAGCGCCACGGTAATTTTTTGCAATCGCTTTCCACCTATGCGCGCGAACATCGCGCCGCTCACTGGTTCGGTTCGTTTTCTGAATTCCTTGAAAATATCGCCCCAAAAGATCCGCTCGGCGTAGCGAGATCCAGCCACGAATACATGTGGGACATGATTCGCTGGCAAGGCATGGAAACGGCCGACGACGGCCAAGTTCGCTACAAACTTTTTTCCGATGAATTATTCGGCGTCGACGACGCATTGGCGCGGCTTGCGGATTATTTTAAGGCCGCGAGCGCCGGCTCCGAAGTCGGCCGACGCTTGTTATTGTTACTCGGTCCGCCATCGGGCGGTAAATCAAGCATGGTAATCATGCTAAAACGTGGTCTCGAAGAATATAGCCACACCGATGCTGGCGCCATCTATGCGATTCAAGGTTGTCCGGTGAACGAATCCCCGTTGCATTTGGTTCCGCACACCATGCGCGCCAACTTCCGCGAAACCTACGGCGTGGAAATTCACGGCGAAACCTGTCCCCATTGCCGTGCGCGCTTGGAAAATGATTTCGCCGGCGATTTCATGAAAATTCCGGTGGAGCGCACCTTCATCGCCGAAGCCGATCGCATGGGCATCGGCACTTACGCGCCGCATGACCCTACCACTGCCGACCTCGCGGATTTGGTCGGCTCCGTCGATCTCTCCAAAGTCGCGGAGTACGGCGACGAGGGCGATCCGCGCGCTTGGTCTTGGTCCGGCGCGGTGTATGCGGCGAGCCGCGGCTTGTTGGAGATGATCGAGATATTAAAGGTCAAACGCGAGTTTCTTTATTTGTTGTTGACGCTGACGCAAGAGAAAAACGTCAAAGTCGCTCGCTTTCCGTTGATTTATCTCGATGAAACGATTTTGGCGCACACCAATCTCGCCGAGTTCAGAAAATTTTTGCAGGAAAGCGAAAACGAAGCGCTACTCGATCGCATGGTGATCATCCAAGTGCCTTACACTTTGAGCTATCGTGAAGAAGCGCGCATCTATAAGAAGCTGACGTCGAGCGCCCAAGCCTTCAAAGAAGTCCATCTCGATCCGCACGTGTTACACGTCGCCGCGGTGTTCGCCATTCTCACGCGCCTGTCGGAAAACGAGCAAAAAGAAGCCGAGTTCGCCAAGCGCGTGCGCGTATATGCGAACGAAGATGTCGATGGCGTGAATCGCTCCGAGGCCGAGCGTCTCAAAGCAAAATCACCGGACGAAGGTTTGTCCGGCGTGTCGCCGCGCTTTGTGATTAATGCCTTATCTAATGCGATTATCCAAAGCGATCGTAAGAGTTTGAGCACCATGGATGTGTTGTTGGCGCTGAAAGATTCGATCGAATCCGACGCGCGCATGGACGCAAAGAAAAAGCGCAAGTGGGTCGATTTTCTCGTCATCGCGCGCAAAGATTTTTACAATCGCTGGGTGAAAGAGGATGTCCACAAAGCATTGTTTGTTTCCTTCGAACAAGAGGCGCAGGACTTGCTCAACAAATATCTCGACGAAGTCGAAGCAGCACTCGACAACCGAACCGTCAAAGACCCGATCACCAACGAAGAGCGCAAGCCGGACGAACGCTTTTTACGCTCAGTCGAAGAAAAAATTAGCATTTCCGACTCCGGTAAACAATCGTTCCGCCAAGAAGTCGTGCGCAAAGCGATGGGCGCATTCAAGCGCGGCGAGAAATTCAGCCTCGACAGCCACGGCCAATTGCACGATGCCGTCGAGCAATATCTGTTCGAGCAACGCCGAGACGTACTGCGCTTAGTAAGTTCGTCCACGCGGCCTGACGAAGAAGCCAAGCAAAAAATCTCCGTGGTCGAAAAGCGTTTGGTGGATGAGTACGGCTACGATCAGCATAGTGCGCGTGAAGCGTTGAACTACGTGACGACTTTATTGGCGCAAGAGTGTTAAAGCGGCGTGAGTCCATTGCAGAAATATCGCCGCCGAATCACCGTGGTACGACTTATTTTCGCGCGGCGCGCGCGATTGGTTGCGTCATAACGAAAAAGTCCGCGACGCCGTTAAACAAAGCCTGCCGGATCTGGTCAGCGGCCCCGATGCGCTAACGAATACACAAGATCGTACCGTCGTTGTACCAGTGAAATTATTGGAGCACGCGCGCTTTCGTCTCGCCGATGCAGACGAGCAAACCGGCGTCGGACAGGGCAAAGGCGAACCCGGCGATATCTTGCGCCCAGGCCAAGATCCAGGCGGTGGCGACGAAACCGGACAAGGCGGCAACGGCCAAGGCGAATTCCAATTAGCGATGGAATTTCAAATGGACGAAATCGTCGATTGGTTGTGGGAAGAATTAAAGTTACCGGATCTCAAGCCAAAACAAAGTCCGTCGCTTAACGAAGCAGACTGGGTGCGCGAAGGCTGGGATAAGCATGGCCCGCGCGCGCGCCTGGATCGGCGCCGTACGATGAAAGAAGCAATTAAGCGCCGCGCCGTGCAACCGGGTGCTGCGCCATTCACCAACGACGATTTGCGCTTTCGCCAAATCACGCAAAAGCCGAAACCGTCAAATCATGCCGTGGTTATTTTCGGCTTGGATGTTTCCGGCAGCATGGCGGAAACCCAGCGCAAACTCGCCAAGACATTTTTCTTTTTCGCCTTGCAAGGCGTGCGCCGCGAATATGCGCACGTCGAAACGGTATTCCTCGCCCACACCGACGATGCCTGGGAATTTTCCGAGCAGGAATTTTTTAAAGCCAGCGGAACAGGTGGCACCGTCGCTTCGTCGGTGTTTCGCTTGAGCCTGGATATTTTCAATGACCGCTTCGCTGCCAATCGCTATAACCGTTACTTGTTTTACGCTTCCGACGGTGAAAATTTTCGCGAGGATCGCACGCCCGCGACCGCGTTGCTGACCGAGCTGGCGCAACAAATCAACTACATCGGCTATGCGCAAACCGGCATGATCGGCCCCGGCGCGGCACAAACGGAACTCGCACAAATTGCGAGTGAACTGCAACGCGAAGGCTTGCCGATCAGTTACGCCTATCTATCGCGCCACGAAGATATTTGGAATGCGATTCGGACGTTTTTTCAAGAGCAGGCAGCCGCCGCGTGACGACACTAAATTCGTATGCCGAGCAAATCGAAGCACTGGCGCAAAAGTTGGGCCTCGACTATTATGCCGTCGATTTCGAAATGGCGCCGCCGAGTTTCATGTTGGAAATTGCGTCGTACGGCCTGCCCGTGCGCATGCCGCACTGGTCGTTCGGCGTGCGCTACATCCATCAGATGATTCGCCAAACTATGGGCCACTCGCACATTTTCGAAGTGATGTTTCCAGGCGATCCGTGCCATGCGTATTTGGTCAACACCAACTCCATGGCGGAGAATGCGTTGGTCACCGCGCACGTGTTGGGTCACGCGGATTTCTCGAAAAATAATCAACTGTTCGCACGGCATCAAGAGATGGCGGGCGGCCATATTTTGGAACAAGCGGCGGCGCATGCGAATCGTATCGAACAAGCATTCGCCAAACATGGCATCGCAAAAGTAGAAGCTGTGATGGACGCCGCGCTGGCGCTCGAACCGCACGTCGACACGAATCACGATCTACATCGCGCGCGCTACGCCGCAAAAGCAATCAAGCCAGAAGCCGCACCACAAGCCGAGTTTCAGGCACGCTTTGCCACGTTGCCCGGTGGGAGCGGCGTTTCACGCGCCCTGCCCGCAGCACCACTCCCCATGGCTGTTCCACCGCATGCCGAATATGATTTGCTGTGGTTCATCGCCAACTATGCGCCCGAGTTGGACGAATGGGAACGCGATATTTTTCTCGCCGTGCGCGAAGAATCATTTTATTTTTATCCTGTGTTCGCGTGCCAAATTATGAACGAAGGATGGGCATCTTACTGGCACGCGCGACTGTTGCGGGAAGCGGATTTTCTGCCGCAAGAATTGTATTTGAGCGCGATCAAAGCCCACTCCGATGTCGTGCGCCCGATCGCCGGCGAACAGCAAATCGCGCTCGCAGTGAATCCGTATCACTTAGGTTTCTCGATGTGGGAACACATCGTCGAGGAACAAGGCATCGACGCTGCGCGTCGCATTTGCCGCGAAGAAGACGACTTCGGATTTGTTCGCAATCATTTGAATGCCGATCTCGCCGACAAGCTAGGACTGTTCGTTTACCAAGCCAAACAAGACGGCGAAGTCAAAGTGCTGAACCGCGACATCAACGCCGTGCGCGAATCGATCATAGGCAATAAATTCAACTACGGCTCGCCGCGCATCGCCGTTACGGAAATGAAAAATGACGGCAGCTTAGTATTGAAACACGATCACGGCGATGATGGTCGCGGCTTGGACATCGAGCGTGCGAATCAAGTGTTGAAATATGTCGCGCGCGTTTGGCGGCGGCCAGTTACGCTGCAAACGGTCGATGCCAAAGGTCAGCCACGAGAACTAAGCGCAAATCGATCCCATTAAGTTCTGTAGCAATTGCCGACTATTTTAGTAAAGCGGAGGGAATCGCATGCGGATTTACATAAATCGCGACCTTCGAACCTAGCGGGTTGAGCACGTTATCATAAAAATGAACTTCAAATTGCTGCACAATTAAATGACGTGCCCGTCCACTCAATCGGGCCTAGCTCATTGAGTGGGCCAGCCTACCGCCCCCCCAGTCTGTCACGCGCGTAAGCATTCCATTTGAAATGTAACTACAAACGTAGTATACCTTCTGTATGGAATTTGAGTGGGACGCCAAATAAGCCGCTTCGAATCTTCGTAAACACTATGTGAGTTTTGAAGACGCCGCTCGAGTATTCCTTGATCCGAACCGTATCGAAACTTTCGACGGTCGAGATGCCTACGGCGCAGATCGCTGGAAAACCGTAGGTCTGGTCGAGCCCGCTTTGTTGGCCGTTGTTTACACCATTCGCGGCAATGACGGCGAGATTATTCGATTGATATCAGCCAGAAAGGTAGATGCCCATGAGCGCGCGCAATACCGTGAAGTTTAAACTAGACCCCAAGAAACCGGTTCCGTTGAGCACTGCGCAACAAAAGCGTCTGGCTGTCGTGGCAGCCATGCCGGATACCGACATTAGCTACAGCGATATTCCGCGGCAACAAGGTGCGATCCAATGGAAAAGGCCGGGCGCCTTGGTGTCCTCTGAAAATAAGCAACAGGTCACGCTACGACTGGATGCGGATGTATTGAGTTTCTTTAAAGAAACCGGCAAGCGTTATCAAAGTCGGATTAACGCGGCGTTACGTGAGTACGTCAAAGCGCACCGTAAATCGGCGTAGATACGAGATAGCCTTCCCCCATTGCCCGAGCTGAACTCGACCTCCCGCGCCCGGCGGAGCGTCAACTATTGGGCGCCTAGATCAGTTCCAGCGGCGGCTTTGTAGCAACTTTCCAAATCGAGCTGTATGTCTGCAAAGCTGCCGACTGGCGACGTCCTTTTGCACCGCATCAGACGGAAATTGGCTGTCGTTGCCTGATAACAGGAAATTTTGCATAGCTTTTGAATAGCTGCTTTGAAGATTAATGTCCGATCCGATTTCTACAATTTATTGCGTTTCGCTTTGATGCTTGAATTCAAGGGAGATGCGGGTTGAATCCAAACCATTTCTCCGATGGCCTAATATCTAACCCTCCAGATGCTTGAAAGTGCCCGTCCTGCTTGCCGCTTAAGGCATGTCCATTGTTCGCCTAACACATCAGCTTGCCAGGTGATACTTAGTTGCGCTAGAGTGCCAGTATTGCTTTGTAATTCAATTTGTTGTGTTGCGTCGCAACACAAACGCAAGTTACCAAAGCAAACGACGCAATAATTAATCTTCCTGAGGAGAAGTTCATGTCGATTGCAGCAACAAGTCTAATAGGCGGATCGGCCCAAGCTGGCGCGGAACGTCAAGCGGGGCACTACGTAAAATTCAATCTATTTCTATTGACGATCGCGCTATTGACGATCATGTTCGTCTGTTATCGCCTTTATCAGCAAGCTTACGGCTGGTCGGCAGGGCTGGATGTGACGCAACCGGAATTCGAAAAATATTGGATGACCTTAGTGAAGATACAGTTGCCGGTGCTATTCGGACTGTCTGCTCTATGCTGGGGTTACCTCTGGGTGACACGCGAACGCAATATGGCGGCACTGGATAAACGCGTTGAGCTGCAGCGCTACTTCACCTTTACCATGTGGTTGGTCGCCTACACGTTCGCGGTCTATTGGACGACGAGTTTTTTTGGCGAAGGCGATGGCGTATGGCACCAAACCGTTATTCGCGATACCAGCTTCACTCCGAGCCATGTCGTGCTGTTCTATGCCTGCATACCCACCTACATTTTCTTCGGCGTCGGTAGCTTTATTTACGCTATGACACGTTTGCCGGCCTTCTCCAGAGGCATTTCTGTCGCTCATGTCCTTGGAGTGCTTGGGCCTTTCCTAATTTTGCCTAACCTTGGATTCAACGAATGGGGGCATGCCTATTGGCTCACAGAGGAAATTTTCTCCCATCCGCTGCACTGGGGATTCGTAGTGCTAGGCTGGAACGCCCTCGCCCTGCCGGGCGTCGCGATACAGATTTTGCAACGCTTAATCGTACTGTTCCGCGATTTGTTCGGCGTAACGATTGCGAAAGCCTCGCAGTAGACTAAATACGCGCCGCATTGACGGCGCGAAAATTACAAATGCGTGGGCGCAATGCCCGCGCAAAAAAACTAGGAGGAGAAAATGTTAGCGATCAATCGACAAGTGCTTGATGCATCCGGCTTGCCACCCGAGGCTGCGCGCCTTTCCCGTATCTGGGAATGCTTCGTTGTAGCTGGGGTAATCCTTCTGTTCATGGGCGCTATTCATTTGCATGTGTTGCTCACAGTCGGCGACTGGGATATGTTTATCGATTGGAAGGATCGCCAGTATTGGGTGTTGGTCACGCCGGTCTCGATGATCATGATTCCCGTCGCGCTGCAAGCGGTGTTCTGGCATTACTTTCGCTTGCCGATCGGCGCAACCGTCGGCGCCGTCGTGTTGTTTCTTGCGACCTGGATAACGCGGTACGTTGGGTGGCACCTATGGGGCCATTTCCCGTTTAGCATGAACATCCCAGCGACAATGCTGGCCGGGGCGTTGGCCTTGGACGCGATCCTGTTGATTGTGCGTAATCCGTTACTCGTGGCAACTTTCGGCGGTTTTGCCTTCGCCATGCTGTTCTACCCGAGTAACTATGCATCGCTAGCACCTTATTACGTGCCGATCGAGCATCAGGGCATGATCGCCTCCGCTGCCGATATGATCGGCTATGTGTTTCCGCGCGCCGGTACGCCCGAGTACATCCGCATTATCGAGCGCGGCACGCTGCGAACATTTGAAGGTACCTCGGTTTGGGTATCGACCGCATTCGCCGGATTCATTTGTATTTTCATGCATATGATTTGGTGGCGTATCGGGATCGCATTCTCGACGCAAAAATTTGTGCCTACCTCCAAGGGAATAAAGGCCATGATGGGTTTACACGACGACAAGCCCGTCCCACAAGCTAGCTAGAGAAAACGCCATGATAAAGAAATTATTCTGTGCGGTGCTAGCACTGCTAACGCTTGCGTTCGTCCCCGAGCAACCTGCCGAAGCGCACGGTGAGCGTGCGCAGGAACCCTACCTGCGTACCCGCACCGCCCATTGGTATGACGTAAAATGGACGGCTCAATCCGTCGGCGTTAACCAAGACCTAATCGTCTCCGGCAAATTCCGATTGTTCAGCGATTGGCCCGACGCGGTTGACCTACCCGCAACCGTTTTCGTTAGCAATGCGACGCCAGGGCCGGTTTTCGCGCGCGTCGAATCGTCTCTCAACGGCGTGCCGGCAAGGCAATCGTTTCGCGATCTGGAGATTGGCCGCGACTACGAATACAAAATGGTTTTGCGCGGGCGGGTGCCTGGGCGCTATCACGTTCACCCGATGATCGCAGTGAAAGGTTCCGGCCCGCTCGTCGGTCCCGGTGCGTGGGTTGATATTACCGGAAACGAAAAAGACTTTAAGTTTCCGATGCAAGCGATTTCCGGCGAAGTTATCGAAGACTTGCAAACCTGGGGCGTAAG
Organism: uncultured Pseudomonadota bacterium; assembly: GCA_963840785.1. Lineage (GTDB taxonomy): Bacteria > Pseudomonadota > Gammaproteobacteria > Burkholderiales > JALYOK01 > JALYOK01. The sequence continues at coordinate 39,835 of CAWJAF010000003.1, forward strand.
AAACGCGGTGACTTGGCAAGTGATGTGGTTTGTAATCGCGGCAGCGTGGCTGATTTGGTGGTTGCGAAGGCCGTTGTTGATTCCGCGTTATTTAGTTTTGCAAAAAGGCCGCGAAGATTTGTTGATCACAAAACTCGATCTTAAAGTCGCGGTGGTGCTGTTATTAGGCGTGGTCATCCTCGCCTTTGGAAGTTATAACTGGGCAAGCAATCAGTGGCCGAAAACCGTGCCGCTACAAGCGGGCACGATGAAGACACCGCCATTACCGTTTGAACGCTCGCCCGTGAATGTCGTCGTTAAGGAAGCCCTCTACGACGTGCCCGGTCGATCAATGCGTGTGGCCATGAGCGTCAACAATATCAGCGACAAGCCTCTACGAATCGGGGAATTTGCGACCGCGAGTTTGCGCTTCGTCAACGGCAATCTGGACGTCGCGAAGGCCAATGTCGACCCGAATTTTCCGCGCGAGTTAGTGGCTCGCAAAGGTTTAATATTAAGTGACGATAGCGTCATCGAACCCGGCCAAACCAAGGAAATCAAGTTCGAGGCAACCGATGCCGCTTGGGAAATCGAGCGATTGACCAGCTTTCTGACCGACGTCGACAGCAAGTTCGGCGGATTGTTGTTTTTATTCGACAACATGGGCAAACGCTATATCGCGGAAATTGGAGCGCCCATTTTGCCCGTGTTTCGCGACGTAAAGCTCGCGGCAAATAATTGATGTTGGTTCGTCGAGGCGAGTGCCGCTGGCTGCTTTGTGCACTCGCCTTTCTGGCAACATTTGGCATAACGAGCGCTAACGCCCACGGCGGCCTAGCAATGGACGCCGACTTCTGCAAATTGCGTGTCGGCCGCTACCTCATGCATTTTGTTGGTTATCAACCGGATAGCTCGAACGCGACCAAAGAGTTCTGCGAAGACATTCCGGAAACCGGCGCGACGATCATCGTGCTCGATTATATTGATGACGCCTTGCGCGATCTCCCGACGGAAGTTCGGGTGATTCGGGATACGGGTGACGAATCGAATCTCGAGGCCGTAAGCGTGTTTCATTTGCCCGCGAAGGTCTATCCCAGCGGTTCGCTTTCTCTCGAACATAATTTCAAGGAAGGTGGCCGCTACGTCGGCTTGGTCACCGTCCATGGGCCGGAGAAATACGTGTCGCGGTTCCCTTTTTCCGTGGGCAAGCCTAGCTTTAAGTGGCTGCAAATTGTCGGCGCCATTGTGGTGATAGCAGCCGGAGCGGCGCTGTATTGGTTTGCGCAGCGACAGCGTGCCCGTCAAACGGGACGTGGAGCCGCGTAGATTCCAAGCGCGATTCGATGTTTCGCACTGACGTTTCTTGCGTGCGTTATATCGGCCTGCAGTGATAGCGATCAAATAAATCACACCATTCAGCCTGCCAACTTCACATACACTGGCGATGAGCGGGATGGTCACTGCGATCCCAAGCTCAAGCCAGGGCGCGGCGGTCTAACAAACGGCGAACGTAGTGCGAAAGGCGTTCGCTATAACGTCCGCGCGCCGCTAAATTACGATCCGACCCATCGCCACGGACTGATCATGGTTTACGCCCCCGCCGCAACAAGCGCCGTACAAACCGAACGGCTGATGCATTTCACGCAACAGGCAACAGGTGCCGGATTCATTGTCGCCTACGCGGATCATGTAACGCTCGGGTTGCCCGCTGCGCGAGAACTCGCAACGATTCCACAGCGCATAAGCGAAAAATGGTGCGTCGACGCGAAACGGATTTTTCTGACCGGGCATTCCGATGGCGGAACCATATCGCATATCGCGTCATTGCTACCCGAGAATCGCGATACCGTTCAAGGCATTGCGCCAAGCGCCGCCGGTGTTGTCGCCGCCGATCTGCAAACCTACGGATGCCGTAAGCCCTCGCCGGTGTTGATTATGCATAGCAAAAACGATTCGTTGTTTGCAGGTTTCGGCACCCAAACTGCGCAATGGTGGGCGCACTGTAATCGCTGCGACATCACCCGGAAGGAACCTTTAGCAAATGGCTGTATTGCGTATCAGGGATGCGCCACCGGAGCGCCAACATGGTATTGTGAAGGCGACGCTGGTCATCGCACTTGGCCGGACAGAAATGGGACGCTAATCGATTTTTTCGGCAAACAAATGAACTGACCATATCTATGAATTTTCGACTAACTGCGGTTATTAATCGAATTCTGATCGCCTGCATTGTGACCCTGTCGCTGCTCAGCGCTAGCGAATCTTACGCCCACGCAAAGCTGGTCAAATCCGATCCTGGGCGCCGCGCTGTGATCAAAACATCACCGAAAGAAATTCGCCTTTGGTTTAACGAGAAACTCGAGGCGGCCTATTCCTCCGCGACGTTATCCGAAGGCAGCGGAAAAACGATAGCCACCGCGCCAGCGACCATTACCAACGACGATCCAAAGCGCATGACTCTCACTATCGATAAACTTCTGCCCGGTGTCTACCGCGTTAAATATCGCGTTCTATCGGTCGACGGCCATGTAGTGGACTCTAGCTTCACGTTCACCGTCCAACCGGCGCAATGATCGAATGGGTCGGCCCCATTGCGCGTTGGCTGCATCTAATTTCCGGCGCACTCGCGTTCGGCGCCATGTGGTGGCTCACGCGCGGGACATTAACGGCGAACCGGCAAAATAATATTTGGCGCAGCCTGCCATGGCTACTGATATTGTTTATTGGCACGGCGCTCGTCGTGCTTGCCGGCCACACGGCCCAGGCGCTGGGCACAACAGGTTTTTCGATCAGCCTCAGCGAAGTTTCAAGGTTCGCATTTCAAACCCAATTTGGAAATGTTTGGTTGGGTCGCCTGATCGTCGCAGCGCTCCTGCTGATTTATTTGTTTGCCACTCGTTCACGCGCAGTAATCGCCACACTCATTGTCGTTGGCATTTTGCAGGCTTCGCTCGCGCTCGCAGGCCACGGCGTGGCATCGGACGCGCCCATTCTGGCGCAAGTTTGCCATGCCGCTCATGTGCTCGCAGCGAGCGCTTGGCTCGGCGGACTGGCAACAATGCTCAGTGGAATGGCCACAACCCGGTTGTTGGATAACGTGACGCGCTCAGCGAAAGACATGCGTGTGTTTTCCGAATTCGCCCTGTCCTGCATGATCGTCATCGTGATGAGCGGCATCGCGATTGCCGCGCTGCAAATTCAGAGTTGGCCTGGACTATTCGGAACCAATTACGGCGAACGATTACTCATTAAAATCGCGTTACTGCTTGCCGCGCTCGCGATTGCCGCACATCTGCGTTGGCGCACCCTCAAGACGATTGATGTAAGCCTCGCCGACCCGACAAAACGCCGCAACCTCGCGCAATGGCTTGCCGTTGAGCTCATTTTCGCCATTGCCATTATCTGGATGGCCGCATCCCTCGCCGTCACACCACCCGCGCAACACGAGCAAATCAACTGGCCCTTCGCATTTCGAATTGCGCCGGAGGTGACCTGGCCGAAACCAGATCTGCAAGCGCAATTCTGGTGGGGCCTGGCGATCATTGCGGCAGGTATTGCTTGGATGGGGTGGTCCTGGCGACAATTCGGCCTGCATCGGCGCGACGTCCTTCTCGGCATTGCCGTTGCCGGACTGGGCGTTTGGATTGCCATTCCGGCACTGAGCGTCCCGGCTTTTCCGGATACCTATCGACGCAGCAGCGTGCCTTACCAATCCATTTCAATCGGCCAAGGCCAGCGCCTCTTCGCGCAACATTGCGTGAACTGCCACGGCATCGATGCCACCGGCAATGGCGCGCTGGCGAAAAGTCTGCCGAAGCCGCCGGCCGACCTGACCGCACCCCATACTGGCGATCACACTGCCGGCGATATGTTCTGGTGGCTGACGCACGGCATGGCCAACACCGGTATGCCCGCGTTTCCGCAACTGAGCGAAGAAGATCGTTGGGACCTGGTGAATTTCGTACACACCCTGGCCACCGGCTACGAAGCACGTGTCATTCGCGAACGCATCGTGCCCATGCGCCCATGGTTAGGGGCGCCGGATTTCAACTATGTCGCGAATGATGGCTCGAGCGGTTCGCTAAAACACTTTCGCGAACGAGGATCGGTCTTGTTGATACTATTCAGCGAGAAATCCAGCGCACGGCTCGAACAACTTAGCGAAGTCAGTTCAACGCTTGCTAAATTCCGCACTCAGATCATCGCCGTTCCGCTAGAATCTGCACCCATATCGACGACAAAGTTTGCGTTTCCCATCATCTCCGAAGGCGGCGAAGACATTGCACGTAGTTACCAGTTACTGCGCCGAACCATCGAGAATCCTCGATTGGGCGAGCGAGCGCCGCGACCGACTCACATGGAGTTTCTGATCGATCGCTATGGGTACCTGCGTGGGCGCTGGTTGCCCGAGGACACCGAGCCCGGCTGGCGCGACAAGCGCAATCTAGTTGCTCAAGTGGAACAACTCGCACGCGAACCGCGCGTTAAACCGCCGCCAGACGAACACTTACATTAATTTTTCACCTATGGATCAAAAATGAAACTTTCGTCTCTTTGTAAAAATACCGCACTCGCGATTGCCACCGTGTTTGCGCTCAACGCCAGCAATGCGCAAGCCCACAGCGACGATTATTTCGATGCCAATCCGTCGCCTCACGGCGGCCAAGTTCGCATGTCCGGTGCCTATCATTTTGAATTGCTGATGGATGAAAAAGAAATCGTCGTTTACGTGACCGATCATGGCAATCAACCCATCGCCAGCACCGGCGCGACCGGGACGCTGGAGATTAAGACCGGAAGTAAAAAAACTGTTATTGAGCTTGCGCCCGGCGAGGGAAACATTCTCAAGGCGAACGCCCCTTGGCCGGGAACGCCGTCGCCGGATTTGAATGCGCAACTCAGCGTAACTTTCCCTAACAAAAAACCCGCCAAGGCAAAATTTACGCCGTTCGCGAAGCGACGTAAGTAAGCATCGCCAAGACGCGCTACCCGCTTGCTTCTCCAAGCAGACCATGCCAGCAGCCAACATCCATGGGCCTCCTGGCGAGAGTGGCCAAAGCAATGCGCTTGACACATTAGACTAGACTGTCTAGTCTAGCGACCGACACGTGAGGATAATTCGTTGGTTCGTCAAAAACAATCCGCTGAGCTAGAAACCATCAACGGCAGCAAGCGCAAACTGGTGTGCGATGCCGCCATTCGTGTGTTTATCGAAGACGGCTATAGCGCGAGCATGGAAAGCATTGCTGCGCGCGCCGGCGTCGCCAAGCAAACGCTGTACAACCAATTTGGCAACAAAGAAAGTTTGTTTGCAGAAGTGATTCGCCAGAGCGTCGACGATATTACTGTTTCGCTCGGCGAACCGAGCGCGGATTTGCGCCGCTCCTTGCTACGTTTCGCCGCGGCATTTCGTGCCAAGGCACTGTCGCCCTATGGACTGGGAATGCATCGCGCGCTGATTGCTCAGGCGCCAAGATTTCCAAAATTGGCGCGGATCGCCCACGAGAAAGGCGCCGCCAATGCGCGCGATACCCTCGCGAAATTTTTACAGCAAGCGATGGATACGGGAAAATTGCGCAAAACCGATTCGCAATTTGTCGCGGAGTTATTGCTCGGCATGCTCGCAGGCTTCGAGCGCGTACGCTTGTTGTACGGCGTCAAAACCGATCCAACATCGCTGAATGAAAAACAGAAATGCGTTGCCATCGTTGATTGTTTTTTAAACGGTTTGGCAGCTTAGGATTTAAAACTAAAGCGGTACAAAACATAAATCGTTGAGGAGAAGTAGATCATGCGTTCGTACATTGAATTTATCGTCAAATTTCGTTGGATTGTCATTGCGCTGGTTGCGGCAGCGACGATATTTTTGAGTATGCGTGGATCCTCCTTGACGGTGATTATCGATCCGAACAGCATTGTTCCCAGGTCGCATCCATTCGTTGCGACCACACTCAAAGTAGAAGAAGTCTTCGGTTCGCGTTACGTCGCGGTAATTGGCATTACACCGAAGACCGGCGACGTCTTTCAAAAAAGTGTGCTGGAAAAAGTTCAGCGCATCACCGCCGAATTGCGTACAACGCCGCGCATCGTTAAAACCAATTTGCTATCAGTCTCGGCGCGCCGCGCGAAAGATATCGTCGGCACCGCAGAAGGCATGTCGGTAAAACAGATGATGACGGAAGTGCCGACAACGCCGGAAGGAATGGCCGAATTAAAAAAGGCATTACAGCGAAATACCGCCTACATGAATTCAGTCGTTTCGAACGATTGGAAGACCATCACCATCCTTGCCGAAGTGCGCGACGCGAAGCCGGAAGAAAAGAAGTTAAAGATGGGCGGATTCTCATACATCGCCGCAAAGATTAATGCGATCGCCGATAAGGAAAGAGACGAAACCGTGGACATTGCGGTGACCGGCTATCCCGCGTTCTTGGCAATGATCGAGAAATATTCCGGGCGGATGAAATGGATGTTGCTCGCGGCACTAGTGATTATCGGTCTCATCCACTATGAGGCATTCCGCACCATTCAGGGTTTGATTCTGCCATTGCTCACGCCGCTCGTCGCGGTGGAGTGGAGTAAAGGCTTCATGGGATTGGCCGACGTGCCCCTTGATATTTTTAACATGTCGACGCCGATATTAATTTTAGCGGTCGGTGCCGGACACGCGGTGCAAATGTTGAAACGCTATTACGAGGAATATAACCGGCTCAATCCTAATCCGGAGCCCGCAGTCGGCCTGCCGCCGATTGCTGGAAGTACTTCGTCGAATCTGTTCGCATGGATCGGGATTTGGATTTTGTGCGCCCTTCCCTACGCATACTTCGCTTGGAACGGCGCGCCGGCTGGCCCTTGGATGCCCCTTTCTATACTGCTTGCGTTGTTGCCGTGGATTTATTGCTATTGGATTCGTCCCTATAAGCTCGCCAGCGCGCAATCGATTCAAGCGAGCAGGCAAGCGGTTACCGATTCGATCCTAAAGATCGGCCCGGTGATGATCACGGCCGGCTTGGTTGCCGCATGCGGATTTTTCTCGCTGTATGTGTTCGACATTATTTCAATCAAAGTGTTCGGCATATTCTCCGGGATCGGTATTCTGAGCGTGCTTATTGTCGAATTGACGCTCATTCCGGCGGTGCGCTCCGTGTTGCCCCCACCGCGCGAAAAAGAAGCCCGCATGGAACGTGAAGAGCGTTTCTGGGATCGCCTGACGAATTTCTATTCCAATACCTTGTTGGGCCCCAAACGTGATCGCATCTTTGTTGTCGCGGGTGTCGCCGTGATCATCGCCCTATTCGGCATGAACCGCCTCGCCGTTGAAAGTTCACTGAAAAAATACTTCGATCCGGAACTGCCGTTACTGCAAAGCGATGCTAAGCTGAACGAGCGCATGGCGGGCACGAATAACATTTATCTGTTGATCGAAGGTGACAAGGTCGATGCCATTAAAGATCCCGCCGTGTTAAAAGCGATGGATCAATTACAGGAATTCGTCGCCAAGCAACCGAACATCGGCAAGGTCATTTCGATCGCCGAATTCATTAAACGCATGAATCAATCGATGAATGGCGACGATCCCGCGTTCTTCAAAATTCCTGATAAGCAAGAAACCATCGCTGAATATCTGTTGCTTTATTCGATGTCGGGCGAGCCAGGGGATTTTGATCCCTATGTCGACTATGACTATCGCTTAGCCAATATGGTGGTATTCAGTCATAGCGACAGCACGTTAGAAATGCGTAAATTTTGGGAACAAACAAAAGCTTTTGCCGAGAAAACGTTCCCGCCGAACATCAAAGTGAACGTCGGCGGCAGCGTTGCGCAAAGTGCGGCGATTACCGAAGTGATTGTGAAGGATAAAATCCTGAACGTTCTTCAGATCGCGTCAGTTGTGTTTGTGGTCGCGTCGTTGGTATTCCGTTCGCTGGCTGCGGGGCTGTTGGTCATTACGCCTTTGCTGCTCTCGGTAATCATTAACGTCGGCTTGATGGGCTTATTGGGCTTGCGCTTAAATGTTCCAACCGCGTTAACCTCCGCGCTCGCGATCGGCATCGGTGCCGACTATGCGATTTATATGTTGTTCCGCCTGCGCGAAGAACTGGCCAAAGGCATCGACGAAGAACAAGCATTCCGTAACGTGATGCGCACCGCGGGAAAAGCCTGTTTGTTCGTTGCTTCTGCGGTCGCCGGTGGCTATGCGGTTCAGGCATTCTCGCGCGGCTACTATCCGCACACCTGGAACGCGCTATTGATTGGCACCGCGATGTTGGTCAGCGTAACGGCGGCGTTAACCGTTATGCCTGCGTTAGTTTTAAAATTCCGTCCTAAGTTTATTTTTAATGGAGCTAAAAATATGAAGTTATCCCCCGCTGCGGCTACTACAATTGCCGTTGCCGTTGTCGCCGTCTTGTCCTTTGGCCACACGAAATCCGCCTATGCGATCACGCCGGTCGAAATCATGGAGAAAAACTTCATGGTTGCAAAAATCGCCGATACGACAACGCAGACCACGATGACCTTGACGAATAAATCGGGACAAAAGCGCGTGCGCAAAACTGCCGGCGTCACCAAGCTCGAGCCGAATGGCATCGACAATAAGCGCATGACGCGGTTTCTTGAGCCGGCGGACGTGAAAGGCACGGTCTCATTGTTAAGCGAGCATTCGGACAAAGACGACGATATTTGGATTTACCTGCCCAGCATCAAAAAAGTGCGCCGCCTCGTTTCCAGCAACAAAAAAGATAGCTTTGTCGGAACCGATTTTTCATACGGCGATGTGATCGGCCATAAGGTAAACGAATGGACTCACAAATTGATCAAGGAAGAAGACGTTGACGGTAAAATGGCCTATGTCATCGAATCCTTGCCGCGTGATGCGGCAATCAAAGCCAATTCGGGTTATTCAAAGCGCATGAATTGGATTCAAAAGGATAACTTCGTAACCCTCAAGGGAATGCAATACGACGAGGCGGGCGAATTGGTCAAGGAATCTCGCTTTGGGCGTTTCAGGAATGTCGATGCCGCTAAAGGCAAGTGGCTGACCGGCGAGCTAACAGTAAAAAATGTCCAAACCGAGCACACTACACACATTTATACTGACGATCTCAAATACAATATCGGCGTTAAAGACGATTACTTCACCACCCGTTACATGGAACAACAATAGCGATTGGAGCCCTGTGCAAATATCTAATTCCTATGTCGACTTGATTCGACACGCGCTGCGTAGTTTGTTTGGACTTGGAATGATCGTCGGATCGTCGATTGCGCTTTGCGCCGATGAGGGCGAACCGCCGATGGCACCTGCTGAACCGACGATGGTTCCCGCAGAAAACGCGGATGTTCCGCGTACTGGCTTTGCCGGCATGAAGCAGGAACTCCACGACTGGGGCATCACCGGCTCGTTGCGCGGCGCCTATTGGTATTCCAATCGCCGCTCGGACGACGAAAAACATATCCCTAATGTTTCAGCTTGGTTGAAGCTTGATCGTAAACTGATAAAAGATTGGGGCATTTTCGTCGAAGGTTATTTGAACCGTGAAGATCCGTTCGATACGCGCAAAAACACCAGCCGTTTTCGCGAAGCTTATGTCGAAGGCCGCAGCGGCGATTGGGATTTTCGTTTCGGCAAGCAGATCATTGCGTGGGGACGCGCTGATCGTTTTAATCCAACCGATAATCTGACGCCGCGTGATTTTACGTTGCTAGCGCCGGAAACAGATGAAGATCGATTCGGGTCAGTCTCCGCCAAAGTCAGTTGGAATATCAATTCATCGACGAGCCTAACGGGAGTCTGGCTACCGATGTTCCGCCCGCACGCCTTCGCCGTTCCCGATCAGCCTGGTATCTCGGTTGATAAAGATACGCCTGACGGCGCGCGGCAATGGGCGTTAAAACTTGATCAATCGGGCAAATCCATCGATTGGTCGGTTTCCTATTTTGATGGCTTTGATCTCACGCCGGACATCAGTTTTGGCGGCATCGCCACGAACGGAAATCTCATCGCGAAATTTCGCAACAACCGCACCCGCGTTCTGGGCGCAGACGCAGCAACAACGCTCGGCGCCTATCGCCTCGCCACGGAAATCGCGTTCACCCGCACCGAAGATAACGGCGGCGGCAATCCCGACATCAAAAATTCTCATTGGTATGGCGTCTTTGGTGTTGAGCGTTCGTTCGAAGATAATTTAACCATTAACACGCAACTGTTCGGGCGGCGAGTTAGCCACTATTCCAATCCCGAGGACATCGCCAATCCAGCGATACAACCGTTCGCCGTGCAAAACGCGATCATTAACAATCAGTACGACAAGCTCCAATATGGATTGACTTTGCGCGTCGCGAAAAAATGGTTCAACGAAACCTTGGAAGGCGAACTCGCCGGCAGCGTGCTGCTGAATCGCGCGGGTTATTTGATTCGACCGAAAATGGTCTACGCCTACAGCGATAGCATTAAGCTAATCGGCGGATTCGAATATTTTGGTGGATCCGAAAAAACTTCCTATGGCAGCCAAAATAAAAATCGCGGTGTATTTGCGGAAATGCGTTATTTCTTTTAGCTAAGAAATGTTGCGGCGCTAAGGCATCAAGATTTTCGATTCGCTCGCTGCACGATATTTTTCCGTGTCTACCGCAGGTTCGGCGCACTCGCTGCGCTACAGTAATAAGGCAATGCCTGTAGAAGCCCATTAACACTTGTTCTACAGGCATACTCTGCCACAAGGCAAGCAGGATGTGGCTTGTGGCAGAGCAAGATAAACCCAGGCCGATATTTTTATGCGCTAGCGCCAACCACGTTCACGCCAAAATGTGACCACCGTTTCGCCCCACGTATCGTCGCGCTGAATGGTCGCCGTTTGTGTTGGATGACCGTCGGCCGCCTTGACAAGTATGATCGCCGTGGAATTTTTTGTTGGATTGAGAGCGCGTGGGTCAATTGCCGTAAATTGCGTTTGTATCTCCGTCATTTTGGCGATCAATTCGTTGAGTTTTTTCGAATCGCCGGCCGCAGCAGCAGCCATCAATTCTTGTTGCATCGCTTGCATCTTCGGCATCTGTGTTTTCATATTTTTTTCGATCGCGTCGGCACTTTTCATCACTTCGCGGCCTTCCGACATTTTCTTGATAACGATTTCAGCCGACTCTTTGCTGGTAAACACGGCGCGTTCCCGCGTGCTGGCAAAATAGCGGAACCGTAAACTGTCAGAAGACTTAATTTCAAATTGTCCGGGTTGCGGCGAAAGCTCAGGAACCAACCCCGAGGTGAAATCATCCGCGAATCCAGTACGATCACGCGGCCGCCATTTTTGCATGGCCGTCCAGCGAGAGCTATCGACACCTTGCAACAAACGTTCAGCCGAATCCCTGACTGCCGGCGACGGATCGTCGACCATTTCCATCGCGAATTCAATTTCATCCGGGGATTCAGCGTAACCTAACATCAGCAGCGCCTGGCGTTTCAGCATGGGTAAATCAGCGTGGGCAAGCTCGAGTAACGATTCGCGTTCGATTTGCTCACCACTGCGATGCATCATGCGAATTAGATCGTACAAACCGACTTCGATGTTGCTTGCCAATCTATTGCACTGCTCGCCAGCCGTGCTTTCGCATGTTTGTTCCCATTGTGCAATTAAGTCTTCCAACGGCTCGTCAGAAATTGCAGCGCCGGTGATAATCGCAATCGAGCCGGGGCTCGTCACAAAGCCGGTTTTGCGTGCGCCGCCGCGGTTTTTGACAATCTTGCCGCCCTTCTTCGCCAACTTCTTTGCATCCTTTGGCGTCGGTACGGCATTGGGGCCCGTTGAACCCTGCCAGCCGCAACTTAATGCGAGGTCCTTAGTTTGTTGCCGCAAATAATCGATACCGGCTTTATATGCTTCGGAATCGTTTCGTGCGAAAAACTCCAAGCTATCCCATTTGCTTTGCTTACCGGCAGCATTTAATTCCTTGCAGGTTTTTTCGTGATATTGCTCGTGGATGTAGGGATACCGCGCCAGGGCCTCGCAGGTTTTCTTTTGCGACTTCATATATTCCTCCTCTGTTTGAGGAGCCACAACTGGATCGCCATTGCTGTCCTTTACCGGATTGCCTTTCGCATCGTATTGAAACGCTCCGATGGTACATCCCGGGCTGCGAAAGTCTGTGCCCAATTCCGCATGGGCGCCATTGGCGGTACCGGCATTATTCTTAGGTGCTTTCGGATTGAATTGCTGCTGCATCAATTCGGCAGCGCGACTCTGCATCGTTTCGATATCGTTGATATTCGACGGCATGTAGTCGTTCCAACTAAAAAACAGTTTCTGCAGAAACTCTTGCTCGATGATTTCTTTCACCATCGCCGGAAGATTTTTGCAGGCACAACTTGGTGGCATGCCGTCTTTGGTTTTATCCGCAGCAGATGTCAACGTCGTGAAAGTTAGCAACGTCAGCACAACAATAGCGATCCCAATCCGCTTCATTTTTTATCCTCCAAATTTCTTGCTGGGTTAAACAGGCCCGTCAACTCTAAATTGAATTGGCTCTGCGCATTAGTCGGCTCAAGCCGCAGTGCTTCTCGAAAAGACGCGCGCGCGAATTCAACATTGTCATCCGCCAGATGGGCCATCCCTAAATTATTCCATGCGCGGCTTGAATGCGGCACATTGCGTAGCGCCTCCTGCCAAAGACGAACCGGATTGCTCCAAACCGCAGCGCGCCATGCGCATAAAGCACTTAACGCAATCACCCCGAATAAAATGCAATAGTAACGCATACGCAGGCCATTGAAAGTCGCGAACCAACGACCCGCGCCAGCTCCCAACGCGATCGCCGGGCCTACCCAGGCGAGACAAAGCGGCGATTCGCTGATTGAATCCAATTTTGCGATAAACGAGTGAGTGGGAAGCAACGCAATCAATGGCCACAGTAATCCTATCGTTAGCATCGGTCGCGTGTGACGCATCGCGACGGCAATCGTCGTCCAAGCAAAGATCGCTGCCGCGCCAAGAACGGCAGCGACATAACTCGTCGACGGCAGCGCATGCTCGATCGAGAGCGCCCAGGGCCGCAGCAGCAATGACGCAGTCAAGGGCAACGCGGTGAGATTCCGGTACAACGATTCTAACGGTGAGCGCAGATCAAGTGAGTAGGCCAGCAATTCGCGGTAGCGTGAAAGGGCCAGCGCATACACGGCCAGCGCGAACGTCGCAACGATGTATGGCAATGTCCGCCGCAATGCCGCGCCAATCTGATGAGAACTATTCGGCTTGGCCCATTCCCATAACAACAGAAGCAATGGAAAAATTAATGCGACCTCTTTCGCGGCGCAAGCGGCAAAATAAAGCACGATGGAAATGCCAATCATGACCTTGCGGTATGCGGGATTGCGCGCAGCACATTCGTAAAAAACTAGCGCCCACACCAAACACGCCGTCATAAGCGCCGAAGATCGACCACTGACATAAGCAACCACCGCGCCATGCGCAGGTTGCAAGGCGAAAATCAGCGCGGCCAGCATCGCACCGATCTGGTTGGACACAACGGATCTTGCGAGTCGCCACACGCCAATCGTTGAAATTACGTGAATTAGGAGATTGCTGCCAAACCAACCCGATGTCGATTTACCCCATAGGGCAAAGTCAATCGCGTAGGTCAGTCGTGTTAGCGGCCGGATGCCATGGGCGAGCCGTTCCCAGAGCAGCGGACCCATGGCCGTCGCGGGATCATTCAAAATATTGGGATAGTCGTCGTACTGAAAACGGCCGAATAAAATTCCGCCCCAACCGATAGCGATGGAAACGAATAGCAACCAAGCAAATGGATGGTCGATTTTCCTGATCAGTTGCACAGCACGTTTCATCGATTCAATGGTTAATGCCCGAAGATGCTCATGAATACTGCCTCACCGACCTGCCTTGCTTGAAAGCAAGTATCCATGCGCGTTCCCCGCACACGCGGGGATGAACCGGTCGGTACGAAGTCGCGGTAAATGAAGCGGACATACCTGCCGGTGTAACCCTTACGCGGATGTGCTGACAATTGTCCTACTTCCGGCCTATCCAATACCCCGGCCGGCGACTATGATTAGCAATCGCGATGACGCGAATCTCGTCGCCTTGAATATGGTAGATCAGCGAGTAGGGGAAACTGTGAAGCGCCCGTATTCGTGTGTTGTGAACGGCTTGCTCACCCATAAAGGGGAATTCGCATAACAAACGATACGCCTGATCAAGTGTGTTGGCGAAATCTTCTGCAGCAACAAATCCACCATCGCTAAAATACCAATCGGTAACAGCGTTGGCGTCGGTTTGCGCTTCGTCGCTAAGACTGACTTACATCACCTTTGGCGGCGGCTATTTTTGCGTGGAGCTTATCCGTGACTTCGTCGGCAGGAATCCATTTTGTCCGCCCTGCATCCATATCCGCCACCCGACGCTCGATTTCTTCGTCCCATGCTTTTGCAATGGTCTCCGGCGAATCTTCCGGTTCGCCATCAAGGCTGACAAGCAGACGATGGGCCAGCTCGCCACGCTCCTTCAGTGGCAATCGCAATGCTTGAATTCTCCGCGATGAAATGTGCCGAAAGGTTATGGTAGCACCGCCCGCATGAACGACGCTAATCCCATCGCGATTTCTGCGCTTCAGCATTACGCCTACTGTCCGCGTCAATGCGCGCTGATTCACGTGGAGCAAGTATTTGACGACAATATTTACACGGCGCGTGGCCAGGCTGTGCATCGGCTTGTCGATACGCCGGGGTACGAAATCAAGGATGGGGTCAAGGTGGAGCGCGCACTGCCCCCTTGGTCAGATCGGCTTGAGCTGATTGGCAAGACCGATGCCGTGGAATTTCATCCCGATGGCGCGGTGTTTCCAGTCGAGTTCAAACACGGTCGCAAGCGTGAAAAAATTCACGACGATGAACAACCCCGCAGCAAGCTGCGGGGTATCAATCCGCAAACCGCATTTGTTTTCGTGGCGAGCCACGGGCGAATCTAACTCGACGAGATTGATTATCGCCTTTGGTGGATCGAACAAAACATCGTACGGCCGCCAAGATCAAAATCGCGGAATTTTCGCTGAAGCAAGGTGTTTCTTTTACGCAAAGGTTTCACCGGAGGATGCCCAAGAGCCGCACCCAGCGCGCCGCTTCGAGCATATGCTGCCACGAACCAATATCCATGAGGCTTCTGGATCATACCCACAAAATATTTCAATTTCCCATAGCGAAAGCACGGCCATTTAACTTGCTTTTGCACCCCTCGCCGTGTACGCTTGCGGCGAGATTCGAATTTCGAGAATCGCGGCTCAAGTCGGCCGATTTCACCCAATATAAACGAGGAGTTTCCATGAAGAAGACTCGCGCTGACATTAGCGCTCCTGAAACCGTCACGGCAGAAGCCAAGTCTACGCGCCGTAGATTTTTGTCGGCGGCGACGGCGGGTGTGGCGGGCGCCGCCACCCTCGGTTTCCCGATGATTAGCAAAGCGCAAGCGCCGATCAAATTGCGTTGCCAAGCAGGCTGGCCGACCAAAGACGCGTTTTACGAATTTTCGCAAATCTTCGTGAAGAAAATTTCCGACATGACCGCCGGCAAATTGGTGTTCGAATTGCTGCCGGCTGGTTCCGTCGTTAAACCATTCGATATGTTAGACGCCGTGCATTCCGGCACGCTAGATTCCGCCCACGGCGCGTGCGGATATTGGTATGGTAAGAACACGGCATATTCGCTATTCGGCACCGGCCCCGCGATCGGCATGGACGCGCAGATGCTGCTTGGCTGGGTTGAGCAAGGTGGCGGTCAAGCGCTGTACGATGAGTTGGTCGGCAAAATTCTGAAATACAACGTCAAGGGTTTCCTGAACGTACCGATGTGGAATCAACCGCTCGGTTGGTTCAAGAAGGAAGTGAAAACGGCGGCGGATTTTAAAGGTTTGAAATACCGCACCATCGGTCTTGCGGTGGATCTCTATAAGGAAATGGGTGCATCGGTCGTCATGTTGCCGTCTGCCGAAATCGTTCCAGCGCTCGAGCGCGGCCTGATCGACGCGGCGGAATTTAATAACCCAACATCGGATCGCACCCTCGGCTTCGACGATGTGTCGAAAGTCTGCATGGTGCAAAGCTTTCATCAGCCGATGGAGTGCCAAGAAATCATTATCAACAAGAAAAAATACGATGCGCTGCCGAAAGAGTTTCAGGCGATTATCGCCAACGCTGCCGGCGCGATGTCGTCGGAAATGAGCTACAAAGCCATGAACAACAATTCACGCGACATGGCGGAACTCAAAGCGAAGGGGGTTAATTTCATCCGTACGCCGACCGAAATTCTCCAGGCGCAATTGAAAGCATGGGATGCGGTTATTGCAAAGCGCTCGGCAGAAAATCCCTTTTTCGTGAAAGTATTGGAATCCCAAAAGAAATGGATTCAACGCGTCGGCCCGTGGCGCTACGCCATCGAGCCGAGCCAGGAAATGGCGTACAACCATTTCTTCGGCAAGAAGGGCTAGTTAACGTTCGTTCAATCAAGCGCCCGGCATTATCACTTTGATGCCGGGCGTTTCGTATCGGAAATTCCATGCAGCGTTTTTTATTTTTTATTGATCGCATCAGCACTTGGGTCGGCAAATCCTTCGCGTGGTGCATCGTACTGCTTACCGCTGTCGTCGCCTACGACGTGGTCATGCGCAAATTGGGCGACCCAACGGTTTGGGCATTCGACCTGTCGTGGATGCTTTACGGCGCGCTGTTTTTGATGGCAGGCGCGTACACGCTGTCGCGCAACGGTCATGTGCGCGGCGATGTGCTGTACGGATACTTCCCGCCACGGATGCAGGCCGGTTTGGATTTAGTGTTGTATTTCGCTTTCTTCGTGCCGGGAATCTTGGCGCTTGCCTACGCCGGCATCGGTTATGCAGAAACTTCTTGGGTTCAAAAGGAAACCTCATACAACTCGGCCGACATCATTATTTACCCGGTGAAAGTATTGATCCCCATCGCGGGCATGCTGGTATTTCTGCAGGGCATCGCGGAAATCATTCGCTGCGTGCAATGTCTGCGCACCGGTCAATGGCCTGGGCGCGCACACGATGTTGAGGAAGTCGATGTCGAAGAACTGAAACAAATGATCGGCGTTAAAGATAGCGATATCGCTGGAGCCAAACCGTGAGTAAAGGCATTTGGATCGGCATCGTTTCTTTAGCGGTCGTCGTCTTTGGCGTGTTCGCGGTATTTTTATCGGCGGATCAAATCACCAGCGGACATTACGGTTTGCTGATGCTCGCGCTGATTGTCGCCGCAATCATGTTGGGTTTTCCGACGGCGTTTACCTTGATGGGCCTGGGCATGATCTTCGGCTTCATCGCCTATCAAATTTCCAATCCCGGCGAACCCTGGGCTAACAACCAAATCTTCCCGCTGATCGTGCAACGCACCTTCGGCGTGATGAACAACGACGTGCTGATTTCCGTACCGCTGTTCATCTTCATGGGGTACATCATCGAGCGCGCGAACTTGATCGACAAATTGTTCCGCAGCGTGCAGTTGGCGATGAAGAACACGCCCGGCGCGCTCGCCGTCGCAACCATCGTGACCTGCGCGATCTTCGCCACAGCGACCGGGATCGTGGGCGCCACGGTCACGCTGATGGGCTTGCTCGCGTTGCCCGCGATGTTGCGTGCCGGCTACGATGTGAAGCTTTCGGCCGGGACGATCGCCGCGGGTGGCTGCCTCGGCATTCTCATTCCGCCATCAGTAATGTTGATTCTATACGGCGCGACGGCCGGCGTGTCCGTTCCGAAGCTTTACGCTGCCGCGTTTTTTCCGGGACTGATGTTGACGGCGCTTTACATCATTTATGTCATGGTGCGCGCTATCATCAATCCTAAGATCGCGCCAAAACTCAGCGCCGAAGACTTGAAAACGCCATGGCCGGAAATTCTCGTCAACCTGGCGAAATCGTTTTTGCCACTGGCGTTGTTAATCGGCTTCGTATTGGGCAGCATCATCGCCGCCTGGGCAACCGCCACGGAAGCAGCGGGCATCGGCGCGGCGGGTGGCATCGTTCTTGCGATGGCCTATCGCCAATTGACTTGGGAACGCTTTAAGGAAGCCGTGTTCCTCACCGCGCGCGCATCGGCGATGGTGTGCTGGCTGCTAGTGGGATCGGGCGTTTTTTCGGCAGCATTCGCGTTGTTGGGCGGCCAAGGGCTGATCGAGGATTGGGTCAAGGCCATGGACCTGACACCGATGCAGTTCATGCTGCTATCCCAAGTGATTATCTTTCTACTTGGCTGGCCACTGGAATGGACCGAGATCATCGTCATTTTCATGCCGATTTTCTTGCCGCTGATTGCGCACTTTCAAATCGATCCGTTGTTCTTCGGCATTATGGTTGCGCTGAATTTGCAGACAGCATTCCTGTCCCCGCCCGTGGCGATGGCGGCGTTTTATTTAAAGGGGGTTGCGCCACCGCATGTGACGCTGAATCAAATTTTCGCGGGGATGATGCCCTTCATGGTCATCCAAGTGTTCGCCATGTTCCTGCTTTATATGTGGCCGGATATTGCGCTGTGGCTACCCGCTCAACAGTACAAGTGATCAGATCAATGAAGCCAAAAGTTTTAGTCACCCGTGAAATTTTTCCCGAGACGCTTGTTTACCTGCGCGAGCATCTGGATGTCGAAGACAATCAATCGGACAACGTGTTAAGTGCTGCCGAATTGGCTGGCGCGGCTTGCTGACAAAGTAGGCGTGATGTCGTCGGGCTCCGATAAAGTCGATGCAGCATTGCTCGCAATAGTTCCGCATCTCAAAGCGGTATGTAACATCGGCGTGGGTTACAACAATGTCGACGTCAATGCGGCCACGCAGCACAAGATCATGGTCACGAATACGCCCGGCGTGCTGGATGAAACCGTCGCCGATACCGCGTTCGCCTACGTGCTCGCCACGGCGAGCCGTATGACCGAGTCGGAGCAATTTTTGCGCAATGGCCAAGTGGACAAAAAATACGCTGACGCATAATGCTCGGCCGCGACGTGCATCACGCCACGCTGGGCATTGTCGGCATGGGCCGCATTGGTCAAGCCGTCGCACGGCGCGCGCGCGGCTTCGACATGGACGTGATTTATTACAATCGCAATCGCGTTGCGGACGACATTGAAAAAGCCTGCAATGCAAAATACGTCAGCAAACACGACCTGATGAAGCAAGCGGATTTCATTGTGTTGCTAGTTCCGTACACGCCGGAAAATCATCATTTGATCGGCGCAACGGAAATCGCGTTAATGAAATCTGATGGCGGTGCTGATCAACATCGCGCGCGGCGGCATCGTCGATGAATTGGCGCTTGATCGACGCCTTGAAGAATCGCAAAATATTCGGTGCCGGTGTCGATGTATTCGAGAACGAGCCGAACTTTCGCAAGGAATTTTTGGAGCTCTCCAATGTAGTATTATTGCCGCATCTTGGCAGCGCCAGCGAAAACACCCGCCGCGCAATGGCAAATCTCGCGGCCAAGAACTTAGTCGCCGCGCTCACCACGGGCAACCCACCTAATCAAGTGAATAAATTGTAATACCCTTTACCTATTGTCATTCTGAGCGAAGCGAAGAATCTGCTTTTGACATCATGCGAAAACTAGCAAAATACAGTTCTGCGCGCTCGCTCTACCCTTCCGCATTAAGGAGCACATCATGGCACTAAAAGTTGGTTTCGTTGGCCTGGGCATCATGGGCCGTCCGCAAGCATTGAATCTCATCAAGGGCGGCTATTCCGTCGCGGTTTACGCGCGCCGCGTAGAATCAATGCAACCGTTGAAAGACGCCGGGGCAATCACCTGCGCGTCGCCAAAAGAAGTTGCTGCGCAATGCGACGTCATCATCACCATGGTCGCCGACACGCCGGATGTCGAGAACGTTATCTTCGGCGAAGGCGGCATTATTCACGGCGCAAAGTCCGGCTCGGTCGTTATCGACATGAGCACCATCTCCCCGGTCGCAACCAAGACTATGGCCGAGCGTTTGAAAGCAAAAGGCGTTGACATGATCGATGCACCGGTTTCCGGCGGCGAAGTCGGCGCAGTAAACGGCACGCTCACGATCATGTGCGGTGGCAAACAAGCCGTGTTCGACAAAGTCAAACCTATCCTCGAATGCATGGGCAAAACCATCACCTTGGTTGGCGATACCGGCGCCGGACAAGTGGCAAAAGCATGCAATCAAATCGTCGTCGGCGTCAGCATTGAAGCCGTCAGCGAAGCCATGGCGCTAGCGCGGCGCATGGGTGTCGATCCCGGCAAAGTACGTGAAGCATTGATGGGTGGATTCGCCGGTAGCAAAATCATGGAAATCCACGGCAAGCGCATGATCGACTATGACTTCAAGCCCGGCTTCAAAACCAAGCTGCACCAAAAAGACATGAAGATCGTGATGGAAACCGCCGCTTCAATCGGCTTGAATTTGCCTGGTGCAGCACTGTTCGCGCAGCATCTCAATGCGCTGATGGGCAGCGGCGACGGCGAGATGGATTCATCGGCCGTGTTGAAAGTGATTGAGCGCGCGAGCTCTGCGAAATCCGCATAACCGTCTTAGAAAGCACTGACGTTACCGTCAATCACGTCAGAATTACTCATCGGTAACGAGCGCCGTCTCGGTTATGTCGTCTTGATCTAGTACCGACATTTTTTGATCAGACTTTACCCGTTTTGTAACGGGTACTTGAATTTCGGAACGAATCGATTGTTCCGAAATTTGATCAAGATATTTTTGTGCGTCCAGCGCCGCCATACAGCCTGTGCCTGCACTTGTAACGGCCTGGCGATAGATGTGATCTTGAACATCGCCCGCGGCAAAAACGCCCGAAACGCTGGTTGCAGTCGCATTTCCATCGATTCCACTATGGGTCGCGATATATCCATTTTTCATGGCGAGTTGACCGACGAACAACTCCGTATTGGGCGTATGACCGATCGCGATAAACACGCCATGCAGTTTTAATTCCTGTTGTTGACTGTCCGCGTTGGAGATTCGAATCCCCGTCACGCCACTGCTGTCGCCGATCACTTCTTCGAGTGTGCTGTTCCAGATAATTTTGACGTTGCCGGATCGGGTTTTTTCCATCAACTTATCGACCATGATCGGTTCGGCACGAAACTTGTCGCGGCGATGAATGACCGTCACGATTTTGGCGATATTGCTCAGATAAAGCGCTTCTTCCACCGCTGTGTTCCCGCCACCGATTACGGCTACATCTTGGTCACGGTAAAAGAATCCATCACAGGTTGCGCACGCAGACACGCCCTTTCCCATGAATGCTTGCTCCGATGGAATACCCAGATATTTTGCCGACGCACCGGTCGAAATGATCAGCGCCTCGCATTTATATTCGCCGGCATCCCCAATCAATACGAAAGGCCGTTTGGAAATATCGACTTTGTGAATATGGTCGTAAATCATATTCGTTCCAAAGCGCTCCGCGTGTTGAGTAAAACGCTGCATCAGATCGGGACCCTGGACGCCCATTGGATCGGCCGGCCAATTGTCGACGTCGGTCGTGGTCATCAGTTGACCGCCCTGCGCCAGCCCAGTGATCAATGTTGGTTTAAGATTTGCCCGAGCCGCGTAGACTGCGGCGGTGTAGCCGGCCGGGCCTGAGCCCAGAATGATTAAACGCGAATAGTGGATTGCCATTTCGATTTACCCTCTAGTTTAGGCCGGGAACGCGGTCCAGGCTCGCCAAAAATTTTTCCGGGGCTTGATAGCCGATCACTTTTGCACTTCGCAACTCGGTGCCTTTTGGATCGAAGAAAATGATTCCGGGCGGGCCAAACAACCCAAATCGCTTTAGCAATTCGCCGTGTTCATCCGAGTTACTCGTGACGTCCGCCTGAAGAAGGATGGCATCTTTGAGCTTGGCCTGAACTTGGCTATCGGTAAAGGTGTTGTGTTCCATCTCTTTGCACGATATGCACCAGTCAGCATAAAAATCCAAGATCACTGGCTTGCCCGCAGCGGCGCGAAGTTGGCTATCCAGTTCAGCCACACTGGCGACGCGTTTGAAGTCTAATGACTTATTTACTGGAGACGCGGCATTGGCCATCTTGAATCCACCGAGTGGCTGCAGTAGGTCGCGGTTGCCGGATAAGGCACCAACTAACATCGCGATCCCAGCGATTAACGACAATACGCCCGCGCCCTTGCCAAAACGCAATATGCCGCTTGCACCTTGCGGTAGCGGATCGATTGCGGACAGGTAAATCGCGCACATCACCAACAATGCGCCGATCAACAGCATGGTGGCGGTCATCGGCATAACCGGCATGACTAACCAGATCGCAACGCCGAGTAACAGTACGCCGAAAACTTTTTTCACTGCGTCCATCCAACCACCCGCGCGCGGCAGTAATGCACCCGCTGAGGTCCCTATTAACATCAATGGGACACCAATCCCCAAAGCCATGGCAAATAACGCCGATCCTCCTAACACAACATCGTGACTTTGGCCGATATACAGCAACGCGCCTGCGAGCGGCGGCGCAACGCAGGGACCAACGATGACGGCCGACAGCGCCCCCATTGTGAACGCGCCGAATGTGCTGCCTCCCTTAACTTTGTTACTCGCATCATTAAATTTGCTCTGAATAGAATTCGGTAATTGTAATTCGTAGAAG
Source organism: uncultured Pseudomonadota bacterium (assembly GCA_963840785.1). Taxonomy (GTDB): domain Bacteria; phylum Pseudomonadota; class Gammaproteobacteria; order Burkholderiales; family JALYOK01; genus JALYOK01. The sequence goes on from CAWJAF010000003.1 coordinate 62,462, forward strand.
CCGAACATTGACAGCGACAGAATTACGAAGACCAACGCGAATCCGCCCAGTACCCAAGGGTTTTGTAGCGCCACCGAAAGCAGCTTGCCGGACAGACCCGCGGCAACTCCGGCGAGCGCATAGGTAATGGCCATACCTAACACGTACGACAAGCTCAAAATGAACGCGCGCGATTTTTCGATCTTTTCGCCGCTGCCCACAATGATGCCGGAGAGAATCGGAATCATCGGGAACACGCAGGGCGTGAATGCGAGTAGCAATCCCGCAACAAAGAATGCCGCGATGACGGTAAAGAAACCGCCGCCTTTGAACATGCCCGCAATCTTATCGGTCTCCGACGCACTTTCCGCGGATGCGGCGGAATCGCCAGTGGGGCCGACGGTCTGCGCCTGGGCAGATGAGATGATCGAACCCTCGACCGCGATATTCGCGTTTATGTGTTCCAATCCGCTCCACTTAAACGACTTAGTGATCGGCCGATAACACAATCCTTGTTCGCTGCAGCCGCGATAGGTCGCAGTGATGTCGGCGGTTGCGATTGTAGAAGCATCGCCGTCTACTCTGACCTCGCCTTGAACTCGATTGTGAAAAATCGCGACCTCGCCGAAATTCGGATCGGACTTCGTCTCGCCTTGCGGAAGAATCAGTCGCGACGGCATTTCGTTCGAACCATTCTTGACCACGATTTTCAGATGGTCGCGATACAGGTAATGGTGTGGCGCGGCTTCAAAAGTAGCGATGAGTTTGTTGTCGCCTGTTCGCTGGACACTGAACTTGAATGCATCATCCGGCTGCAAGAAGCTATCTTCGCCTACTTCCGCCACGGCGAGCAACGGACACAATGCCAATAACATAAACAAAATTCGTTTCATAATTTCTCCTAATGCAAAGGATTCAAGTTCATTCAAATTAAAACTTTTTACTGATTCCGACTTGCCACCATTTGGCGGTGAAGTTTTCGATGCCGGGACTGCCGTCGCCACCGAGACGCCAGGAGCTGCGCTGCTGATACCAGTCGTATTTAAAATCGATAGTCCAATCGTGAGCAAATACTTTTGCGACTTTAAATCCCAGCGTGACGGCGCCGAAAGCAGAAAGGCGGGAGTCAGCGGAAAAATTCGTCGCCGTCGCCGCACCGACAAAATCCAGCGGCGGATCGCGATAGAAATTTGCGGCGCGTTGTGTGTAGTAGCGTATCGAGGGTCGCAAAGTCCAACCAGTACCAACCGGCTGATACCAAGCAGTTTCTATCGTGTGCGCGGCAATACCCCAATCGTTTTTGAAGTATCGATAACTCGTATGCAACGCCCCACCGACGCCGGCAAAAAAATGGTTGTAGCGCGTCAGCCACGCCCACGCGGTCCGTGAGTTCGGACGCTTATCAAAATCCTTATAGGGATCGGAAAAGTATCCTTTACCGATCGAAACCGTGAGATTCGATTGGATCAAATCGTTGGGCGTGAGTACCTGAGTAATGCCGATTAAGCCATCGGTCGTCCGACGTTTTTCCTGCAAAGTAGCATTATTGGAAGAACCGATTTCGTCGTCCGAATAACCAACACCCGCGGCATACGTCGTGTTGTTGTTCGCACTCGACAATCGCCCATCTAAACTAATCGCGTTGGATTCATAGTCATGCTCTTTCGATCCGGCAATACCGACGCCGATAGCGGCACGATCGAGAAACGCCGTGACTTTTAAATCGCCGGCTTTGCGGTAATCACGAATGCCCACACCTGACGCGCCGGATAAGGTGTTGTATGCACGCGGCGATGCGCCCGACATCGAGTCCAAAACGAACGCGCCTTCAATGGAATAATTCTCCTTGATCGGTGTCAAAAAAAACATCGCCGGACTGCTTACTTTCATGCGTTCGCCGGTCTGCTGATTTTCTTTGTATTGAAGAAACTTAAAACCGATCGTGGTTTTTTCGGGCACTGCTTCAGCCTTCGCAACTGGCGTTGCCACAATGCCCGGCAATGCCAATGCCGCCGCCATCAGCGAATTGGCCAATAACGAGCCGCTATTCGTCGCTGCCCTAGCTTGAACTGGCAACCCCTTAGATTTTTTCTTTAGTTGCATCCGCAACCTCCACCGCCCACCCCAGATCCACCCGATGCGGATTCTTTACTGAAATAGGTGTGTTGATCAAAGCGTGTTTCCAACGAATCGGTATCAAGCGCCATAATCGGCTTGGCTAGATTGCCCTTTTGCCAAGGATTTACAGGCTGCAGCGAACATGCTGACAAAAGCGTAAGGCACAACAATATGAGACTGGATCGAATCATCGCGTCGGTTCCTAACTAGATTTATTTAGCCTGCAACAACTGCTTAATTTTCGCTTCTAGTTCTGCCGCTTCACCGTCTTTAAATCCACGATGAACAAGATTCACTTTGCCGGTACGATCGATGAGGTAAGAACTCGGCATGCCTTGAAGATCGTAGGTGTTGGCGACTTTGCCTTCAGGGTCGAGCAACACGGTAAATTCCGCGGGTGTGGTCGCAAGAAAACTATCGGCGTCCGCTTTCGTCGCATCGACGTTCACACCGACGACTTCGAAGCCATCTTTTCCATATTTTTTTTGCAATTCATTGAGCCAAGGGAAGGTCTTTTTACAAGGCCCGCACCAGGACGCCCAAAAATCGAGATAGACGACTTTGCCCTTGTAGTTCGATAGCTTGACGCTATCTTGCTTCAAGCTCGGCAACTGAAAATCCGGCGCCTGCTTACCTTGATCGACCGCGAAGGCCGCGACCGGCAAAGCAAAGACCGCGACAAGGGCCAATTTTCTAACACTGGCTTTTGCGAAGATTGAAACACTTGAATTAAATATCATCGATATCTCCTGGCATAAATTAAATTCTGATTATTGAAATGAATGCCGTTCTTGTCCGCGTTTGGCATACGGCGATACCTCAAATTCATTCGCCGCCGCGCCAAAATCGTTGTCAGACTAAATAAGAACAGCGCCGCTAAGATCGGATCGAAACTTTGGCTCGATTGAATCGAGCAACCACCGGCGCCGACGTTTGTCGCAGGCGTGGAAGTTGTTGGAGGTCCTGCGACGGCGGAACCGCTGCCGCTCAACGGTACCGTAAGCGTGGTGCCCGTTGCATTCGTCGTCACGATTAGGTTCGCAGTTTCGTGCCCCGGCAGCGGTCGGCAAAAATTTGATTGACACATCGCACGAAGCCGACGCTGGCAAGATGCCGCACACGCGTTAGCAGCACTGTTGTCGACGCTGTATTCGTCGGCGTTAGCTCCGGCAATTCCGATCGAAGCGATGGTCAACACTTCCGTCGCGCTGCTGTTGGTAATCGTCAATATTTTCGCAGCACTGGTTGTGTTGAGGTCTTGATTGCCAAAGTCGATACTTGGTACGCTCAGCGTGGGTGTCGGGAGCGCGACAGCGACGCCAGTGCCGGAGAGATCAATTCGCTGCGTCGCATTCACGACGTTCCCGGCGTCATCAGTAATTGTGATCGTCGCGCTTTTCGCGCCAACCGAGGCTGGATTGAATGCCACGATAACAGTGCAGCTCGCACCGATCGCGATCGCGCCGCTTGCGCAAGTGCCGGTGCGCAGGAATTCCGTGCCATTGCTGTCTTGGATATTTGAAATCGTTAAGGGTTTGGTGCCACCGTTACTCAACGTAACTGTTTTCGTCGTGCTTGCGGTGCCGATAGTTTGATCGCCGAACGATGGCAACGTCGACGGCGAAAATGTTGCCGCGGGCGTCGGCGTCGATGCAGCAAGGCCCAGGCCACTCAAATTAATGGTCGCGGGACTCGCCGTGCCGTTATAGGCGATCGACAACGCACCCGCTTTTGCGCCTGCCGATCCGGGCGTAAACATGACACTGAGCGTACAAGTTTGACCGGCGGCTACAGACGTTCCCGCTTTGCAGGCCGTAGGGGATGTCTGGTCTAACGTAAAGTCCGCCGGCAGTGTAAATGCGGAAAACGTCAAAGCTGCAACACCGCTATTGGTCAACGTGACGTTGCCGCTAGTCGCGGCACTGGAAGCGCTGACCGTGGTATTGGGGAAAGTCAATCCGCCCGAAGGCGCATTCAGGCTCACGCTCGCCGAACCGCTGATGGTGCCGGAAACGGCCACATTTTGGCTGCCGCCATTGTAGGCGATGGCCAACGTACCGGTTTTTGCGCCCGCGACGCCTGTGAGCAAGGAAACAGCAATCGTACAGTTCGCGTTCGAAGCAACGGCTGCGGTGCAATTATTCGCAACTCCGAAATCCGCAGCGGCAAGACCAGTCGCCGATGTGACGGACAGATCCGTGAGGCCGGTATTGGATATTGTGATTGTCTTCGTTGGCGCGGGGCTCGCGCCGAACGCTGTCGTCGCGAAAGCCAGCGTTGTAGCCGAAGCAGAGAGAATGGCGCCGGCTGTAGGATTAGCGATATACGCGGCCATGTCCGAAAGTTCAGCATCTGTGAGAGCGGTACCGCCGAATGTTGGATTCACCCCACTATTCACCGGGCCAAAATGTGCCATGGTACCGACACCACCATTGATTGCCGCCTTGGTATTTGCCCAATTGGTCCCATTAAGTATCTTGTTTAGATTCAGGGCTGGATTTGTTCCATGACACGTCGACGTCGCACAATCGTCGAGAGCAGAAATGTTGTATATGTTCGGCGTATTGACATAAAGTGCTTTGCCATTCGCCAAATTTGCAGCGACAGCGCTTTGGCTCGGGGCCAAACTACATCCCAACAAACTAGCTATCAAAATTCGAGAAAAAGACATCCTTGCTCCTTGTACATGGAACCTCCAGTCCTATAACCAGCCGAGTGTGAGTTCGTTTATTTTTTGATTGACTGGACGGCTTGCTAAAAAGCCCATTACCCGGTTCCAACTCTTGTCAGAAAACCAAATACCTAGGTCAAACTTTTCGATTCATTCACATTTATCGATTGCAATGATTAAGGGTGCGCAGTTAATACACCGCGCACCCTCGATTGCTATTGCTGGCGTTTACGAACTACCAGACCTAATCCTGACAATAAGAACAACGCGATTAGCGCAAGATCGGCCTCGCCATGTTTCAACATCACGCAACCACCGCCGCCACTACCGGAATTAGTGGTAGGTGTTCCGCCGGTATCGGCTGCTGCGGCATGACCCTTTAGCTTGACCAGTTCGGTCGTGCCGTCAGAATCATTGTTGACTTCAAGATCGTCCTCGTGATCGCCTATCGCCGTGGGTTTGTATGTAACCTTGATCGTGCATGACGCGCTCGGCGCAAGCGCGGTGCCGCATGAGTTCGTCACGACGGCAAAGTTGTCACCTTGCTTAACGGCGATCTTGCCGAGTTTCAGGTCCGCTGTACCAACGTTTTTCAGCGTTATTTCCAACTGCGCGCTGATTTGCCCAGCCTTGGTGGTCTCAAACTCTAACGAAATGGCCGGTATGCTCAGGATCGGCGTCCCAGCCGTTGCTGTCACACCTTTGCCTGTTAGTGCCACCGAATCCATTCCGTCGCCAGCGTCCGTCGAGATGTCAACCGTTGCGCTGCGACTACCGGCGACGGTTGGTTTAAACGTGACATTGATCGTGCAAGTGGCGCCCGCAGCAAGCGCCGTTCCGCAGCCGTTGGTTTGGCTGAAGTCCGCCGTTCTGCGTGCCTGCAATCGCAATCGACTTCACTTGCATTGCACCGTTGCCGGTGTTTTTCAATGTAATGATTTGTGCGGCAGATGCGGAACTAATCACTTGGTCGGCGAACGCAAGCGATGCCGGCGACACCGACAGTATTGGCGTAGCAACTGCGACACCGGTTCCGGTCAGCGTGATCGTGTCCGGGCCACCGATGGCGTCCGACATGATCGTAACAGTGCCGGTTCTCGCGCCAGCAACTGTTGGTGTGAAGGTAACGGAAATCAAGCAAGGCACGCCGACTAGCACTTGCGTGCCGCAAGTGTTAGTTTGCGCAAAATCGCCACTTGCAACGATGCTAGTGATATGCAGCGTTGCCGTACCGCTGTTCGACAACGGTGACTGTCTTGACGCCGCTCGTCACGCCCACGGTTTGATTACCAAACGCGAGACTTGCCGGCGTTAGTGAAACATCCGGTGCCGCAACTGCGATGCCGGTACCTTCAAGTGCCGTTGCCAACACGCTCGAGTTCGACGCCACGTTCAACGAAGCGGTGCGCAGCGCCGCCACGGTGGGCTTGAACGTTACGCTGATCGTGCAGCTTGCGCCGGCGGCTAGTGTTGCGACACAGGTGCTTGTTGCTTTCGAGAAATCAGCCGAGTTCGTTCCACCAATCGTAATGCTGCTGATATTTAATGCAGCCGACGCGCTCGTATTCTTGAGCGTCACCAATTGCGCCGCGCTGGTGGTATTGATGGTTTGGTTGCCAAAGCTTAACTTCGCTGGCAGCAACGTGGCCGTGGGTAACGGCGCTGTGGTGCCGGTGCCGGTCAATGCGATACTTCTCGGGCTGCCACCTGCGTTATCGGTAATGGTCAACGCGCCGGTTCGAGCACCTGCCACCGTGGGCTTGAATGTGACCGTGATGGTGCAGTTCGCTGCCGGAGCAACAGAGCTGCCGTTGGCGCAGGTACCGCCAGACTTGGCGTAATCACCGCTGACAACTATCGTCGACAACACTAACGCTGTGTTGCCGGTATTGCTAACGGTAACGGTCTGCGCGGCGCTCGTGGTATTGATCTGGACGTTGCCAAAGGTCAAGCTGGCAGGCAGCGGACCCACGACAGGAGCTGCCGCAGCGACACCACTACCGGTTAGGGCGATGGCATGCGGGCTACCGGTCGCGTTGTTGGTAATGGTGATCGATCCCGTCTTGCTCGCAACCGTTGTCGGTGTAAACGTGACGTTGATGGTGCAGCCCAATCCGGTGCCGAGGCTGGCGCCGCAGTTGTTGCTTTGCGCGAACTCACCTGACGCTGCGATAGTGCTAATCGTCAGCGCAGCGTTGCCGGAGTTGGTCAACGTGATCGTCTTCGCCGCGCTGGTCACGTTAATCATTTGGCTGCCGAATGCGAGGCTCGTGGGCGTGAGGCTGACTTGCGGCGTCGCAACCACGGTGCCCGTGCCACTTAAGGCGATATTTGCAGCCGGCGCATTCGATGTAATTGCAACCGAACCGGCGCGCGCACCGGCGGCCGATGGCGTAAAGGTGACCGCGATAGTGCACGTCGCGTTCGCCGCAACGGTTGCACCGTTGGCGCAAGTTCCCGATTTGGCGAAATCAGCGCCATTCGTACCACCCACGCTAATGGTTGTCAGCACGAGATTCGCTATGCCGGTATTTTTCAGCGTGACGGTTTGTGCCGGGCTCGGTGAGCCGACGGTGACATTGCCGAAAGCCAAGCCAGTATTGGGCGTCAGCGTAATCGCAGGTGCAGCCGCTGCAACGCCTGTGCCCGAGAGCGAGACTGCATGCGGACTTCCGGCGGCGTTATCGGACACGGAAATCGTTCCGGTTTTCGCGCCGAGCGTCGTGGGCTTAAAGCTCACACTGATACTGCAACTTAGGCCCGCGCCGAGACTCGCACCGCAAGCATTAGTTTGCGCAAAATCGGCGGACGATGAAGCAATGCCGCCGATCGTAAGCACGCCGGTACCGGTATTTTTCAGCGTGACGACTTGCGTTGCGCTGGTGGTATTAATCTGTTGATTGCCTAAGGCAAGCGGCGACGGTGTTAGCGACACACCCGGTGTTGCCGGCGCGGTGCCAGTGCCGGAAAGCGGCAGCGTGTGTGGGTTGCCGCTCGCGTTATCGGCAAAGGAAAGGCTTGCGCTGCGCGCGCCGACTGCGGCGGGCGTAAAGGTAACGTTAACCGTACATGATGCGGCAGCGGCCAAGGTCGCGCCGCAGGTCGTTGTTCCTTTGGTGAAGTCGGTTGCGTTCGTGCCGGTTACGGTCATGCTCGTGATATTGAGCGTCGCCGTTCCAGAATTTTTTAGCGTCCCGATCAATGCTGCGCTCGTTGCACCCTGCACCACACTGCCAAAGGCAAGGCCGGTCGCCGGTGTCAGGGTCGCGATTGGCGCGGCGGGCGGGCCACACTGAGCTGAGATGTACGCAGCCATGTTGTCTACATCGACACTGGTCAGGAGGTTCAAGCCATAAAACGTCTTAAGTGACGCCATTTCGGCGATACTATTGAACGCCAACACAATGCTCGCGTTGGTTGTTCCTTTGCAAATATTGTTTGTATTCTGAAACGCAGTGGTGCCGTGACATCCCGATCCTAAACATCCCATGCCAGGTTTGGTTTTGCCTTCAAAAAGCGGTTGACCCAATGTGGCATCGCCCGCAGCAAACACGCAGACGCTAATCAAAAACAGAAAAACTCCAATTACAGCGCGTAAATAATTCATGGCCTACCCCTTCTAAACGTAGTTGTCCTATCGCGAAACCGTTCCAAGCCATGGCTGAATCTAGAAAGCGGTTTTGAGAACCCGCCGGAGATGAACTCTGATGCCTTAGGTGTTGCTCGAAAAATACCGTTATCGAGCCCGCAACTAAGGTGAGAACATTTGTTATTGTGTGAATATTATTTGCACAATATACAATAATTATTATTTATGTGCAATTTATTTACACGTTGTTTTTTAGCGTTCGTAGCGATTGATTCCGACCGCGAGAATGAATTACCCGGAAATTGAGTTAAATATGGAGAGCCGCTCAATGCAAATCATGAGCGCTTTTACCTACTATGGATGGGTGTGCTTGCAAGTAACACTTAACTGCCAATCCTGGATACCGGGCCCCGCTCATTTTCGTGCTCGGTCAATTTCTGGGTGACTGCGCCTTTATTGACTAAATTCAGAACCTCGCAGAAATTTCTGCCTTTAAATAAATGTGTTGCGTCGAATTAATTGTTGTGTAACAATTCTGCACAAATAATGATAATTCTGGGAGTGCTGCGAACTAACGAGCGCATTTACCATTGCCATGAAACAGAAATCTGCTGGGCTGGAAATATCAACTGAGGTCTCATTTCGAGCGCTCCGAAAAATTTTTCGCCCTATCGTCAAATACATGATTGCCCGTGGCATTACCTTCCCGGCAGTAACTCAGCTCCTGAAATCCCTTTACGTTGAAGTCGCTAACGAAGAATTCCCATTGGCGGATCGGCGCGCAACTGACAGCCGCGTAAGCATGTTGACCGGAATCCACCGAGGTGAAGTGAAACGACTGACGGAGGATGGCGCAGCCGAAAGCGAAACTACGCCTAGCTCCGTTTCGTTGGGCGCCCAAGTTGTTGCGCGCTGGATCAGCGACCCGTTGTATCTAGACTCCCACGCGAATCCCGTTCCGCTGCCTCGTCATGCCAGCGATGGGGGTGACGCGTCCTTCGAATCACTTGTCGCCACTATTCGCCGGGATATTCGGTCGCGGCCGATGCTTGATGAATGGCTCCGCCTTGGGGTTGTAGCGTTAGATAATCAGGATCGGGTTTGCCTAAAGACAAAAGCATTTGTGCCGGAAAAGGGTAGTGAGGAAAAAGCATTTTATTTTGGCCAAAACCTACATGATCATATTTCCGTGAGCGTAAATAATATGCTAGGCGAACAGGATTCACTGCTTGAACGTAGCGTGTACTACCATCGTTTGACGCCAGCGTCGATCGAAACGCTAAAAAAACTCGCTACCGAACTAGGGATGCGCTCGGTTCAGGAGGTCAATCGTCTTGCGTCTCAACTAGATCGCCTCGACGGTGGGCGGCCCGACGCAAACCAGCGCATGAATTTTGGGATTTACTTCTTTCGAGGTGCGAGCGATGACATCGCACCGCCGCCGATTGAACCGGCCAAGATAAAACCGAATCCGCGCAGCAAGGGAAAATAAGGAAAATTTTGAAGTCGACGAATCGAAACCACATGGTGCTTTTTCTTAAGTTGTGCAATCGACAATTGCCTAGCCATTTCGGAATTACGCTAATCCTCTTAATCGGAAGTCTGCTCTCGGGGTGTGGCGGCGGCGTGGGTGGAACAGGCGGTGGAGGTGACGGCGGCGGGGGCAGTGGCGGCGGTGGCGTAGGCGGAACAGGTATTGTCTCAATGGGAACGGTAAAAAAAACGGAACCTGCAACTATCACCGTCAATAATACCGCCTACCAGATCACAGCAGAAACTAAAGTAACCCTCGACGGGAAAGGCGCGCCGGTGACGGATCTACAACCGGGTATGGTCGTCGAGGTGGACGCTTATAAATATACGGATACACAAATCACCGAGGCCGAAGTCATCACCTATAAAAATACGCTGACCGGGCCAATCAGTTCAATTAACGGAAATTGCGGTTCCATGGTAGTTCTAGGACAAATTATCGAGGCCGATACGCATACACTGCCGACACTGGTTAACGGATTATGCGACTACAGCATTGGTGAAATTGTTGAAGTTAGCGGCTACGTTAGCGATACCGTGTTGAACGCTATTCGTGCAACGTTTATTCGCATTAAGGCCGCTTCGCAAAAGGTCAACATGTCAGGGAATATCGCCAGCGTGTCGGCAGCCCAGAAAACATTTGTGATTGGCGCATTGACAATTGACTATGCAAATGCGGAGTTTGAGCCGTCTAACGCGGTGCCCGCGGTCGGTAGATTTGCAAGAGTGAGCGGCATTGCAACGGGCTTTGATACAGTCGCTGCGACCGAAGTTGAGATGAATCCAGAAGGCTTGGGCGGTAACGCGGGGAATGAAGCGGAGGTTACCGGGTTTGTCAGCAATCTGAGTGGGACAACGTTCACGGTGAACGGGCAAGCAATTAACGCAAGCAAAGCAAAAATCTCACCTGAAACCGCGACGCTTGCGAATAGTGTGAAAGTGGAAGTACACGGCAAGCTCAACACGCAATCGGAGATCGACGCGAGCGAAATTGAAGTGAAATCAACATCTCCAATCAGTATTCAATCCAATGTTGAAGCAATCAGTGCAAATGGATTGACGCTTTCGGGTATCGCCATTCTCGTGAACGATTCGACCCTATTCCAGGACGAAAGCGGCAATACGTCGAAACTAAAATTAGCTGACATTCGCCCTAACGATCAAGTAACGATTTCCTGTTACCGAGACGCAAACGGAAATCTCGTGGCTCGAAAAGTTGAACTGAAAACTCCAAGCACGAAATTCACCGTCGAAGGCGATGTCGTAAGCGTGCAACCTAGCGGCTATTCGTTCTCGATACTTGCAGGCCTCGATATCACTGTCGTCATTGGAAACCTCACCGAGATAAAGAGTCATAATGGGCGATTGCTCAGCCCTGAAGAATTTCTTGCGCTTCTGAATCCGGGTTCGAGAGTAAAAGCCGAAGGTGTTCTAGGTTCAGCAAAATCACTTGACGCGACATCGGGTAAGGTCGAAATAAAGGATTGAGGATTTAAACGCGCTCGATTCAGGCACAATGCGACGCCAATGACAACGCTTTTTCGATTTAGCTTCCACGCCATGGCGAGCGAAAACGAACTCCAGCTCTATGTGAATGACCGCCCGGAAGCAGCCCGCGTAGCGGAACTCGCGTCCGAGGAAGTGCGGCGCATTGAACGAAAATTTTCCCGCTATCGAGACGATAGCCTCCTCACCCAAATCAATCAGGCCGCCGGCCGACATGCCGTACCTATCGATACCGAAACTGCCGCGCTGCTCGCCTATGCTGATGCGTGTTTTAAGAAAAGCAATGGTCTGTTCGATCTAACTTCGGGTGTGTTGCGGCGCTGCTGGAATTTTAAGGCAGCCCGTTTACCGGATCCCCAGCACCTCCGCGTAACGTTAGCATTAGTTGGGTGGGACAAAGTCCAATGGTCGACAACAGAAATCTATCTGCCAACGCTCGGGATGCAACTCGATTTTGGCGGAATCGGCAAAGAGTATGCGGCCGATCGGGCCGCTGCCCTATGTCTTAACGAAGGGATCAATAGTGGGTTAGTAAATCTCGCCGGTGATATCCGAATTCTTGGCCCTCACCCAGACGGCTCGCCATGGCGAATCGGCATTAAGCACCCGCGCCAACCTGGCGCTATTATCGCAAGCATTGATCTAAGATCAGGTGCGCTTGCAACTAGCGGCGACTATGAGCGATATTTTGAAATAGCGGGGCGACGTTATTCGCACATCTTAAATGCGAAGACCGGCTACCCCGTCAGCGAATTACAAGCCGTGTCGGTGACCGTGCCATTGTGTAGCGTCGCCGGTAGTCTATCAACAATCGCCATGCTTAAAGGGCGGAAAGGGCCTCGATTTTTGCGATCGGAAAACGTTGGTTTCATTGCTGTTGATCAAGATGGAAAGATTAAATCCAACCTTGGATCGATGCTTGGTTTGCGTCATCACGACGAGTTTTCGTTGATTTAGAATATCAGCAGCGCTCGCTACGGCGGGTAACGCATTTTCTATGGTGCGCTCGATAAGGATGCTGACCGCTGTCTGTTCATACGCAAATACCACGAGGACAGAACGACACCAAGGAAGGCCATCAACCCGGCAAATATTCCTAGTCCAACAAAACCGAAATAGATCAATAACTGCACGCCACCCGACGCGGCAAGTAGCCAGCCGATGCTAGCCAACGTGATGTTGAAGCCGAGCACGGCGCCGCGGACTTCATTCGGCACTTCCGATAGCGTCGCGACATAAAGCGGCCGGCCAAGCGCGTTGAAAAACGAATAGGCAAATCCGAGCACAATCGAAAACGTCACACTGACCGGCCATAGCAGCAATGGGATCACCAATGCGCCGGTGACCAGCAGCGATCCGGCGAACAACAGCATGCGCCGTTGGAAACGATCCGCAAGCTGGCCGCCGAGTAAGTTTCCGAGCAAATTTCCAATCGCAACTAGCATCAACACCCACGCCAAATGCGAGAAAGACAGTGCATAATTTTGTTGGAAAAATGTGGCGAGATAAATGGCGACCGTGGCAAAGCACACGCGCTCCATTGAACCGGCGCCGAGCAAAATCATCAGTCGTGGATTGAGAATACTTTTGAACGAAACATGCTCGCGTCCGACAGCGACGTGACGAGGTAGATCCGTCGGGACCAACCAGATGAGGCTCAGTAACGATAAAAATGCCAGCACAGCATGGACTTGAAACGCGCCACGCCAACCGGCGAAGGAACCGATATACGTGAGCAACGGCACGCCTAACACCATCGAAATCGATTGACCGGTGATCACCCAGCCGAGTGCGCGCCCGCGCAATTTGGCCGGCACATGATCGGAAACACATGCGAATACCGCGCCCAAGAATCCGCCACCGGCCAATCCGGCGACGACATGCCATGAAGTCGCCGCCCAGTAACTTTCAGCGAAAGAAAAGCCAACTCGCGTGATTGCCAACACCAACATTGAGCCGATGAGAATCGGCTTGCGCCCCACCCGATCGGACAAGCTTCCCGCGACCCACGATGTGATTCCCCATGCGATCGCCGCGAAGGAAATCAAATGGGCGATTGCGGCAAGATCGCGCCCGACATCGCTGGCGATGACTTGCAAAAATGGCGCGAGCGAATTGCCCGATGTCGTGACAATAAACGTACCGGCACAACAGGCAAACAGCAATGCGACCAGGCGAAGTTTCGATAACGTCGGCGCGGCTGGATGATCAGAAGAAATGGGAACGCCTTACTTCGAATGGAATCGCCAGTGTACGCGGCGAGAAGATTAATTTCTAGTTAGAAAAGACTCTGCCCTGCGATCCGCTCCACGCTTGCCTTGCAGCACACCACGCGTGAAGAACCGCTATGGCAGACACTCTTCAGGCAGACATCGATTTGATTCAAGTTAAAAGCAAATCGCTAAAATTCAGTCCATTCTTCGTTGATTTGAGCCGGTACCGGTTCGGTGCGAACAGTTGAGGGCTGGCGTTGCCGAGTCGAAACACTCGGATTTGCGGCATGCACTTTGTTCAACGTAACCATTGGCACTTCGGATGCGCGGCCGTCAACCTTAAAGCGGCCGACGGTGCTGACCAACGCGTTGGCTTGATCCTTGAGGGATTCGGTTGTTGCCGTGGCCTGTTGCACCATTGCGGCGTTTTGCTGATTGGCGTCGTCCATTTGAATCACGGCACGATTGACTTGGCCAATGCCATCGCTTTGTTCGCGCGAAGCGGCAGCAATCTCGTTCATCAATGCGGCGACGCGCTTGGTGCTAATCAGGGATTCTTGAATCGTCTTTAACGTATCGTCTACAGAACGCACGCCGACCGAGACTTTTTCACGAGTTTGCGCGACCAGACCTTTAATCTGTTTCGCCGCATCGGCTGAATGGTGCGCGAGGTTTCTCACTTCCGCCGCGACCACCGCAAAACCGCGGCCCTGCTCGCCGGCTCGCGCCGCTTCGACCGCCGCATTCAACGCCAAGATATTAGTTTGAAATGCAATGTTATCAATCAGCGAAATAATCTCGCCAATTTTCGCTGTACTCGCTTCAATTTCAGACATCGTAGTCGTAAGGTGCTTCATCGACGCGCGCCCTTCCTCTGCGGTCCGGGCAGAATCCTGCGATAACTCGTTCGCGTCACTGGCCGATTCCGCATTGCGCTGGACAGTGGCGGTGAGTTCTTCGAGGCTCGCGGACGTCTGCTCGATAGTTGAGGCTTGAGATTCTGTGCGCTGCGACAGATTTTCGTTCGCATCGGAAATTTGATTCGATGCGAGGTAAACATGTTCAGCCGCGCGATTAATTTCCAGTGTTAGCTCCGTTAATCGCATCTTGGTATCCCGCAAAGTATTGGTCAATGAACCAATTTCATCGCTCGCACGCGAGTCGATTTTTCCGGTCAAGTCGCCTTCGGCAACACGGCCCAATGCTTTTTTCAAGAATCCAATGCCCGATTTGACCGTGTAATAAAACGCAAAAAATAGGTAGAGCGCCAAGAGTAAACACAAAAAAGCAACCCCTTGGATTAGTATGTCTTGCTGTCGGTATTGTTTGATCCGCTTACTGATTAATGTATCGAGGCGCGGCAAGGCGCGTTCGGAGGCCTTGCTCAACTGATCAAATGCTGCGGTGCCCGATTTGAAATAAGCCTCGGCAGTGATCACCGACAAGCCTCCAGCGCTCGTTATTGACGGCATGTCGTTGAGAAATTGTGAGACATCCGCGAGACCTTTTAATGTTTCATCAAACGCTACTTTCAATTCGCTGGATTCCGCTATCGCAGTTTCAACACTGCCGCGAAGTTCAACATATCGTTCTCTGGCTAGACTCTCCAAAACTACAAGCTTCGCCCGTTCGTCTGGCGTCAGTTCCGTGCGCATCACGAATCCGATCCCAACGCCACGAGCAATAGCGACGCGTTCAGACAATTTCGGCAAATTATTGGTGACGATATCCATCAAAAGATAGGATGCCGTATCGGAATCGAGAAGAAGATTGGATTTTAATGTGACCAAACTGATTAAACTTTGAATTTCTTTGACTATCTCCGTATGCTCGTCAAACATGCCTTCGGAATCCTGCGAATCGTCATTGACAGTGAGCGCATT
This sequence comes from uncultured Pseudomonadota bacterium, assembly GCA_963840785.1. Lineage (GTDB taxonomy): Bacteria > Pseudomonadota > Gammaproteobacteria > Burkholderiales > JALYOK01 > JALYOK01. The sequence goes on from CAWJAF010000003.1 coordinate 77,954, forward strand.
GAGTTTGTTGTGCACCTTACCCCATTGCGCGGCCGAGCCGTAACTTAGGCCGAGTTCATTTTCCATCAAGTTGACTTCCGCGATGGTGGCGCGAATTTTTTTCTGAATGTCGTCGCGAATTGGCTTTTTCTGCTCGTAGCCCTTCGCAATCAAATAGGTTAAGTCGCGATGACCTTGGACGAGTCGTCCTAAAATAGTTAAGGGACGCAGATAACGAAGCCCATCGCGCTCGGCGGACATAAACTCGATCTGTTTTTGTGTTTCGGTAAAGTATAGAAATGCCGTGTACGCCAACGGCAGTAACATAAACAAGCTAACTAACAGGAACTTTTGGACCAGGGAGAGCCGCCGCATCAACAGGATGCCCGGTGCAATCAGCGCTTTCATCGGAGTTACCTCGATAAATTATTAATATATTTCTACATTATATTGATTTATTGTGTTTTTTCATAATATTGTTTTGGACTTTTTGACGGAATGCAATAGAAGCCACCATTTTCAACCTCGGGAAGCTCTGAATCAGTTTGAGTTCTAAAGGAGGCAAGGCGCGAACAAAAAATATCGACGCAGCATATGTATGATATGTAAGATATTTTTTGTGAGCAACGCAGGATCATGACGAAATTGGACTTGTTCAGAGCTCCCCTAAGTCAAAACCCGCATGAATACTAAATCCCAGCACCGCATGGCTGCAGACCCGCACCACTATTGGCGTTCCAATGCATTGCGAAAAAACAATCGTAAATTCAGTAGGTTCGCGGCAAACCTAAGACATGCTCAGCGACGTAAGCAAGGATGAGATTGGTAGAAATAGGTGCGACCTGATAAAGGCGGGTTTCACGAAATTTGCGTTCGACATCGTATTCGGCGGCAAAACCAAAGCCGCCGTGAGTTTGCAGGCAAACATTCGCGGCCTCCCACGACGCATCCGCAGCAAGGAGTTTGGCCATATTCGCTTCCGCACCGCAGGGCACACCGGCATCGAACATTGCCGCCGCTTTGAAACGCATTAAATTCGCTGCTTCAACGTTGACGTGGGCGCGGGCGATAGGAAACGCGACGCCCTGGTTTTGGCCGATGGGCCGATCGAACACGACGCGATCCTTAGCGTAGCGCGTGGCCTTTTCGATGAACCAATGGCCGTCGCCGACGCATTCCGCCGCGATTAAAATGCGCTCGGCGTTCATGCCGTCCAGAATGTAGCGAAAGCCCCTGCCTTCTTCGCCGATTAAATTTTCCGCCGGGACGTCGAAGTTGTCGAAAAACACTTCGTTGGTTTCGTGGTTCGGCATATTGCGAATCGGCTTCAGGGTCATGCCTTTTTTCTCGGCATCCTTAAGTTCGAGCAAAAACACGGATAAACCTTCGGATTTTTTCTTCACTTCGGCCAGCGGCGTAGTACGTGCCAACAGCAACATCAAGTCAGAATGTTGCACGCGCGAGGTCCAAACTTTTTGGCCATTGACGATGTAGCGATCGCCCTTTTTTACGGCAGTGGTTTTGAGCTTTGTCGTATCGGAACCGGTGGTTGGCTCGGTGACCGCAAAGGATTGCAAGCGCAGCTCGCCTTTGGCGATCCGCGGCAAATAGCGCTGCTTTTGTTCGTCAGAGCCGTGCCGCAGCACCGTACCCATCACATACATTTGTGCGTGACAAGCGCCGGAATTCGCGCCGGAACGATTCACTTCCTCAAGAATAATCGACGCTTCTGTGATACCCAAACCTGAACCGCCATATTGCTCGGGTATCAGCGCGGACAACCAACCGGCTTCTGTTAACGCCTTAACGAACGCTTCCGGATAAGCGCGAGCCTCATCGAGTTTTTGCCAATAATCTGAGCCGAAATCCGCGCAGAGCGAACGCACGCCGCGGCGAATTTCGTCGTGCTCTGAATGTGAAGATTTTTTTAACATGAGTCCGCCACGATACTGCAATTAAAGAATCATTTTCCCGCACTTGCCTGTTGCATTGCCACAATAGTGTCGCGACCGACAATTTTTTCAAAGTTCGGATAGATCGCTTGAAATGCTTGTCTCCAAGCTTTGCGTTCGGCATCGGAAAGTACATAAACCTCTGTTTTCTTGTGAGCGCGAATCCCGGCAAGCGCGCGATCGTTTTCCTGCTGCGCGACCTGGCGTTCATAGGCAGTCGCCTCTTTCATGGCTTGCTCAAGCAGGCTGCGGATGTCAGCCGGTAAACCGTCCCAGAATTTTTTGTTGAAGATGACGCCATAGCCGATATAACCGTGATCGGAAATAGTGAGATGTTTTTGTACCTCATACATTTTCTGCGTAAAGATATTCGAAAGCGTATTTTCGCCGCCATCAACGGTGCCGGTTTGCAGCGCCGTATAGACCTCGCCGAACGCCAGTACCTGCGGGCTCGCGCCGAGTGCGCGCATTTGCGCATCAAGCACTTTCGATGACTGAATACGTAGCTTCTGACCTTTCAAATCCGCCACGGTTTTGACTGGTTTGTTAGAATGAATTTGCTTGTAGCCATTGTCCCAAAACGCAACGCCGTGGATGCCTTTGCTTTCGAGTTTAGCGAACAAGCCCGTGCCGACCGGTCCATCCATGACGCGATAAAGCGCGGCTTTGTCCGGAAAAATATACGGCAAATCAAACGCCTCAAATTCCCGTGTACCCAGCGGCCCAAACTTCGAAAGGGAAGGTGCGAGCATTTGCACCGCGCCAAGCTGCAACGCCTCGATTTCTTCTTTGTCTTTGTAGAGCTGGCTATTCGGATAGATCTGAACCTGAACACGTCCGTTGCTTAGTTTTTCCGCAAGGGCTTTGAATTTTTGCGCCGCCAGTCCTTTAGGCGTGTCGGGTGCAACGACGTGGCTGAATTTAATTTTGATCGGCGCCGCCGCATTCACAGCCGTAAGAAACGCAAAAACAAACAACCCGAAAACGCTGCGCAAAAACATACGATTCCTTAGGAAATAGGTCAAATTATACGCGAGGCAAATGCCGCGATTCCCGTCAAATCGGCGCGACGACTACGCGTTTACGTCCGGACTTTTTCGCTGTGTAAAGTGCCTTATCTGCCGCTTTCAGCGCATCTTGCCAAGTCGAACCATGCAATGGATAGCATGAAACACCAAGTGAAACACTCAAACTGCCGATAACTTGACCGCCCCATTGCACCGTCATCGATGCGATCAGCTGTCGCAATTCTTCGGCACGCACGCGACTGGCTTCCAGATTCGCGCCAGGCAAAATAATCGTGAACTCCTCACCACCATATCGGCACGGAATATCTTCGTCACGCACGTGCTCAAGTATCAGGTTGCCGACTTGGCGCAACACGGCGTCACCCATATCGTGGCCATAGGTATCGTTGACGCGCTTGAAGTGATCGAGGTCGAACATGATTATGCCAAGCTGAGTGCCATCGCGCGCGACACGTGCCACTTCACGGGAAATGGACTCTTCGAGATAGCGCCGATTAAACAGCCCTGTCAGACTATCGCGAACCGATTGATGACGCAAAGTCTGCTGCAAACGGAAGTTGCCTAACGCTAAACCCAAATATTCCGACACGGTATGGATTAACGGCAGCTTCGCCTCCAACAGATCACCGCTAGCGGCAGTCATCGCCCGAAGATGAATAAACCCGAGTGTTTCGCCGTGGGAATTCAGTGGCACACAAACATAGCTTTGAACGCCTTCCGCCGTCACGTGAGAACAGCCGACATCTTCCTCGCGACGGGTCGTAAAATGTAATTTGGACAACTTCAAGGCCCAGCAATCGTCGGGCCGGAACACCGTCTCGGCTTGATCGAATCGTCCCCAAGTGATACTCGCCTCGACCAAATCGCGCGACGAGCGCACGACGTAAAGTGCACCCGCCTTCGCACTGAACAATTGTTGCATCGCGTGAGAAATTATTTTGTTGTACTCCTCGATCGTACTCGCCGCCTGCAGCAACTCGCTCATCTCGTGCAACAACGCCATTTCCCTCGTTTGTTGCCGCAGTTTCTCCAGCGAAACCTGCAATTCGCGGTTCGATGCCTTCAATTGTTGCTGCGTTTCCTCATGGCGGGCAATTTCGCTGGTTAAATCCGCCGTACGTTCAAGTACGCGCCGCTCCAATTCGGCATTGAGTTGCTTAACTTCAAGTTCGGCCTGTTTGCGTGCTGTCACATTTGAAATCGACCCAACGATCCGAATGACTTTTCCGTGTTCGTTACGCACGGACTTGCCGCGCCGTGATATCCAGTGATAACTTCCATCCTTTGCTCGCAAGCGAAACTCATCCGCCAATGGATGATCGAACTTGACGTGACGATTCAGCGCATCAATCGTTCGTGAACGATCCTCCGGATGCAGCAACGCTTCGAAGGCGCCGCGTTCGTTCGGCAGATCCGCATTGGTATAACCAAGCAGGCCTTTAACTTTTGGCGATCCTGTAATCGTGTTTTTTTCTAGGTTGATCTCCCAAAGTCCATCGGTAGTCGCATCCAGTGCCAGATCGTAACGCGCTTCGCTTTCGCGCAACTTGTCGGTGCTTTGCTGTAGAGTTGCAGCCATTTGATTAAAGTCCGACGCCAGGCGTGCAACTTCGCCGGTTGTTTTGACTGTCGTACGGTGCGATAAATCGCCCCGTGAAAAACGCCGCACGTCCGCACTTAATTGTTGGATGGGCGCAGCAATCCGGCGCGATATCCAGGCCGCCAACGCCAATGCTGCTAAGCCTGTCAATGCGGCGAACCACCAAAGTTGCCGCAACGATTCACGCGCCGGCGCGAGTGCAGTTTCGGTCGGAATGCCGACGTAGACCAACCATGGCGCATTCGAGGTTTTGGTAAAACTAATTAATCGACTTATACCATCCGCCGAGGCCCCTTCTAATTGTCCTTGTTTTTCTCGAAACATCGTCTGAATCAACGGCTGATTCAAAAGGTTTCGCGCGACCCATTTGCTCGGATCGAGGGATCGAGCAATCACCACACCGTTCTCATCTAACAGCGTTACTTCCGAGTTTGGCGGAATCTGCTCGTTTAACAGAAATGCTTGAAAATTCTCGACCAGAATTGAAAGCGTCACCACGCACCTCATGACACCATTTTGATCCAGTACGGGACGCGCAAGGGCCAAGCTCATTTTTCCGGAAAGGCGAGAAATCACCGGCTCGCCAAAACCCAATGAGCGCTTGCTTATTGCTTCTTTAAAGTATTTTCGATCGGCAACGGAATAGGTCGTCGTCGTTACGCCAGGTTCGCCCACAACGTGTTTTACATCGCCGTTTACCGAGACAATCTGCAGCGCACTGATGTGGGCGGGTAACTTGGCTTTAAGCTCCCGGAGCTTGGTATTGATATCATTGCTTGATTGCGGCCCAACCGCGACCATCACACCAATCGCATCCAAAAGCTGAGCAGCGCCTTCGATGAAATGATCCAATCGAGCACCTGTCATACGCGCCTGCTCAGCCGCGCGATTCAGCGATTCGGCTCGATAGTGTGCCGACAGATCCTCGACACTCAAGAACGAAAACGTTGCGAACGGCGCAAGCGAAACCAATGCCAATAGCAACAATTGACCGCGAAAGCTACGCAGGAATCTCGGTAAAAATGACAATTTCGATGAAGTCGCAAGTCTCATGTTTTGCCTTCAGGAAGTCGAACAAACATGAAAATTTGCATCGTCGCTCAGTCCCTTAATTTTCGTGTCGGCAACTTGCACTGTATGAATGATGGGAAGTATCAACTTGAAACGCCGATGTTACCCTAGCAGAGGTTAAGACTGAAAACAAGCCTTCGTATTAGACAAAACGACCGCCTGACTTGGCTAGCAGGTGTTTTTTCCGTAGACTCACTGGTTTGGTTTTGACACTTAAAATTTCTGGTAAGCCGGTCGCGCACCGAACGGTGCGAAGAAATAGATTCCACTTTGATACGGAGATATAACCTATGCAATACCTTGCTCTGACGACGCGGCTGTTAACCCCTTTCCTCGCATTTGCGCTCGCCACGCCCGCCCTCGCCGTCGACTCGATAAAGATCGGCATTGTCACATTCTTATCGGGCCCTGCGGCTGGCCCATTTGGTGTCCCGGCGAAAAGTTCAGCCGAAATGATGGTCGAGGCAATTAACGCAGGCAAAGTGCCCGGCCCGTACGCCAAAAAAGGATTCGGTGGCAAACCGATCGAGATCGTCGTGATCGACGAAGCCGGCGGCACTACCAAGCAAGTCGAAGAGTATCGCAATCTGGTGCAGCGCCAGAACGTCGACATGGTGATCGGCTATGTCTCGAGCGGCGATTGTCTGGCTGTCGCGCCGGTCGCCGAGGAATTGAAAAAATTTACGATCCTGTTCGATTGCGGCTCGCCGCGTGTGTTTGAAGAAGCGAGTTACAAATATGTGTTCCGCACGGGCGCCCATGGTGCGATGGATAACATCGGTGCTGCGCTCTACATTAGCGAAAAAATTCCAGGCATTAAAAACTACGCCGGCATCAATCAAAACTACGCGTGGGGACAAGATTCCTGGGCCGATTGGGATGCCTCAATGAAAGCATTAAACCCAAACATCCAAGTCACAACCTCGCAAATGCCGAAGATCGGCGCTGGACAATACGGTGCAGAAATTTCGGCGCTGTTATCGAGCAATTCCGAAGTGATTCACTCGAGCTTTTGGGGCGGCGATTTAGAGTCGTTCATCCTACAAGCCGGCCCGCGTGACCTATTCAAGAAAAGCATTCCGGTCTTCACCGCCGGCGAGCATGTGTTGAATCGCATCCCGGCACAAATGCCGGACGGTGCGATCATCGGCGCGCGCGGTACTCACGGGCCGTTCGCTCCTGATACGGAGTTGAATCGCTGGTTCAGAAAAGCATATTCGGACAAGTTTTTGCTGCAACCGATTCAAGCGTCTTACAAAATGGCGCAAGCATTGCTCGGCGTAAAAAGCGCCTATGAGAAAGCTCAAACAGCCGCTGGTGGTAAAGAGCCGAACCAAGATCAACTCATCGTGGCACTGGAAAATCATTCGTGGGAAGGCCCGAGCGGTAAAGTGACCATGAATCTTGGCAAGGGCCATCAAGCCACCCAAGGTATTGCGTTCGGCCGCGTGAAAAAGGTAAACGGCAAAGTGACCTTGGTCGATATCAAAAATTATTCCGCGGAGAAAGTGAATCCGCCGGAAGGCGTGAAGAGCGTTGATTGGATTAAGTCGGGATTTAAGGCGAAGTAAGAGTGAAAGGTGATCGGTGACGGGTAAAAACGTGCTGTTCGCTTTTCGTTATCCTTCCGGTTGACTTCCTAATTCGTCATTCCCGCGAAGTCGGGGAATCCAGCGTCTTTCAATCAAATGACAATGGATCCCCGCCTTTTAGGGGACGACGGAGAAAACGCCTATTCGCTTAAAATCCTATGAGCTCTCTCGCCAGCGTCTTTATTGACGGCATCATTTATTCCTCGTGGCTATTCATCATGGCCGCGGGCCTCACGCTGATTTACGGCGTGATGAAAATCCTCAACATGACCCACGGCAGCCTCTATGCTTTGGGCGCATACACGGCAGCGTCATTCGTCGGCTATTGGTTAAACCATGGCTATCCGCCGCTCGCGACGTACGGCATGTTGCTGATTGCGGCAATCGTCGTCGGCGTAGTCGTTGGGCCGCTGATCGAGCGCGGCATCTTGCGTTTCATGTACGGCAAGCACGAAGTAATTTTGCTATTGGTCACCTACGCGCTATTTTTGATTCTCGAAGATACCGTCAAATTGATTTGGGGAGTAGATTCCTATGCCGTCGCCGATCCCTACATCTTGCTTGGCAATTTCGAAATATTCGGCTTGAGTTATCCGATGTACAACGTACTGCTGCTCGGCGTCGCGGTGCTCGTCGGCGTCGGCTTAACCTGGCTCATCACACGAACCATCACCGGCAAACTCCTCACCGCGGTTATTCACGATCGCGAAATGGCAGCGTCGGTCGGCATTAACGTCGAACGTTTCTATACGTTAACCTTTACGCTTGGCGCGGTACTTGCCGCGCTAGGTGGCGCGTTCACCGCGCCAACGGTATCAATTGTGCCCGGCATGGGCGTTGAAGTCATTGTGCTGGCCTTCGCTGTGATTGTGATCGGCGGCCTGGGAAGCTTGCCTGGCGCGGCTCTTGGAGCATTGCTGGTCGGTATAGTGCGCTCGGCATCGGTGCATTACTGGCCGGAAGTAGAACTTTTCAGCATTTACTTTGTCATGGCGCTGGTGTTGATCTTGAAACCAAAAGGTTTGTTCAGCGCGCCCGAAGCGAGAAAAATATGAATAGCCGTTCGATGTTAATTTTCAGCGCGATCCTCGTTGCGCTCGTCGCATTCGGCGGCGCGCTGCCCGATTGGGCAACGTTTCACATCACGCGCTCGCTAGGATTGGGACTGGTCGTCTTGGGCTTAATGCTAATGCTGCGCGCCGGCTTAGTGTCGTTCGGGCAAGCGCTGTATTACTGCCTCGGTGCGTATACCGCCGGAACATTGATGCATTTTTATCAAATCAAAGAAGCGTTAATTTTGATTCCAGCCGGCATGCTAACCGCCGCACTGCTGTCAGCAGTACTCGGGATATTGCTGGCAAATTACCGCGGCATCTTCTTCGGCTTATTGAGCCTCGCCTTTTCGATGATTCTTTACGGTTTGATCGTAAAGAGTTCCAGCCTCGGGTCGACCGATGGCTTCACGTTGACGTCGCCGACTTTTTTCGGCATGGCGCTGGGCGAATCGTCCCGTTATGCGGTGTTCATCACTGCTTGCGTGTTGACGTTGATTTCTGTGTGGGGATTGGAACGTTACCTGCGCACGCCGCTAGGCAAGCTCGCGCCGGCGATTCGCGATAACGAGATCCGCGTCGAGTATCTCGGCCAATCGGTACGCAATGCGATCCACATCAAATACGTAATAAGTGCCGCGCTGGCGGGCCTCGGCGGCGCGCTCACCGCGCTAACCGTCGGCCACATCGATCCGGAAATGGCCTATTGGACTACCTCCGGCGAATTGGTTTTCATTCTGATTTTGAGCGGTTCGCAAAGCGTTATCGCGCCATTCCTCGGCGCGCTGTTGTTCGAATCGCTACGCACCTACGCCTATCAAGAATTCCCCTATGTATGGCAAATGGTGCTGGGCATCTCAATGCTACTGGTGATCAGTTTTCTGCCCGACGGTATTTGGTCACTGTTCAAATCCCGCAAAGCAAAATCCGCATGAGTACCATTCTCGAAGCGCGCGGGCTGATGAAAACCTTTGGCGCGGTAACCGCTGCGAACGATATTTCCGCCAGCATCAATGAGCACAGCATCACTGGTTTGATCGGTACGAATGGTGCAGGCAAAACAACATTCGTAAACATGGTGACAGGGTATTTGAAACCGTCGGGCGGCAGCATTCATTTCGCCGGCCGCGACATCACAGCCGCTGGCGCCAAGGCAAATCACGCGCCTTGGCATCGCGCGCTCGTTTCAGATTCCCCAACTGTACGACACGCTCACGGTGCGAGAAAATTTAATCGTTGCACTTGGCATTGTGTTGCGCAATGCCAAGCTGTCATTTTTTTCTAATTTGCCCGCACAGGTTCCTGGTCACAACGCGACGATCGATACCGTTGCCAACAACCTGATGTCCCAATTCAATCTATTGGCTATGACGATCGCGTCGCGCGCGTGTTGCCGCAAGGCGTGCGTAAACAACTCGACATCGCCATGGCGATGGCCGGCAAACCGCAAGTGTTATTGCTGGACGAGCCGACCAGCGGCGTCGCCGCGGAAGAAAAATTCGGCATTATGGACATGATCATGAATGTCGTGCGCGCGGAGAAAGTTACGGTGCTATTCGTCGAGCACGATATGGATATCGTCAGCCGTTATTCCGATCGCGTACTGGCGTTTTACGATGGTCGTATCATCGCCGATCAAACACCGGAAGAGGCATTGAATAATCCGGAAGTGCAGCGCTACGTCACAGGGAAACGCCATGCTTAATCTCAAGGACTTAAGCGTCGCGATTCAATCGGTCGAAATTTTGCGCGGCGTAAATCTTAATTTACCGCAAGGGCGAATGGCGGGGCTGATCGGCCGTAATGGCGCAGGCAAAACTACACTTTTGCGCAGCGTGATGGGCGCCCTGCCCTATCAAAGCGGAACGATCACATTCGACCAATCGGACCTATCCAAAACACCGGCCCATCATCGCAATCAGCCTCGGCGTCGGTTATATGCCGGAAGATCGGCGCTTAGTACCGGAGATTGTCGGTTGAAGAAAATGTGTTGCTGCCACTGTGGGCAGTCGGTCGCAAAGATATCAGCTGCCAAATTACAGCAAGTCTATGGGATGATTCCAGAGGTGGAACAGTTCCGAGATCGTAGAGCGTTACAACTTTCCGGCGGACAACAAAAACTTGTGGCCCTCGCGCGCGCGTTGATGAGTGGTACCAAATTGTTATTGCTTGGACGAACCGTTCGAGGGCGTCGCACCGGCGTTGGCGCAACGATTGGTTGAAGTCATCGCTGGTTTAAAGCGCGAAGGTTTAACGGTTTTGCTCTCCGAATCTGACTTACAACATTCCGCGCCACTGCTCGATCACGTGTTTCGTATCGACCGTGGTGTCGTCATGCAAGCATCATGAATTGGCCATTGCTCAATAACCAAAGCATTCGCTACGAACAACATTTTGGGTCACGCGTCATTCGTTGTTTTAGTCAGCGTCCCAGCAACATCGATCAACTATTTCGCCGTACCGTTCAGCGCTTTCCCGAACAAGAAGCGATCGTAGCGCCAAACGGCGAGCGCATTACCTATCGTACGTTGAATGAACGCGTCGATCGCGTCTCATCGGCATTCGCGGCGCGCGGACTTGTTGCGGGCGAACGAATCGCGCTGCTCATCAGCAACGATCCCACCTTCGTCATCGCACTTCTTGCAGCGGCGCGGTTAAACGCCATCGCCGTGCCGCTGAACATCCGCGAACAAACACCGGAATTGGAATTCACGCTGAATCAATGCGGCGCTAAGATCATCGTTCACGAAGCCAATCTCGCCGAGCGATTGCCCGCACCGGCTGCGATACCGGAATTGAAAATGCGCTTCGCGGTGAACGGCGAGTCCATGGGTTCCGAGTCGTTTGCGTCGTTGGAAAAATCCGACGCCGCAAAGGTCGCGCCCGCATCGACGAAAGAAGAAGACGTCGCAATCATTCTCTACACCTCCGGCACAACGGGCAAACCGAAAGGCGCGACGCTCACGCATTTCAATTTGATTCACACTCAGCTTCACTACGAAATGTGCATGGGCTTGCGTCCCGGAGACCGCTCCCTGCTTGCCGTTCCGGCAAGTCACGTCACCGGCGTCGCGGCGATTATTCTGGCCATGATCCATTGCGGCGGATGCATTGTGATGATGCGCGAATTCAAAGCGAAAGCCTGTTTGGAATTAATGGCTAGGGAGCGCGTAAGTTACAGCATCATGGTGCCCGCCATGTATAACTTATGTTTGCTGCAAGCGGATTTCGATTCCTACGATTTGTCGGCATTTCGCTGCGGCGGCTACGGCGGCGCGCCGATGCCGGAAGCAACCATCGCGACGCTTGCAAAAAAATTACCGCAACTGACATTATCAATGCTTACGGCTCGACTGAAACCACCTCGCCCACCACCATCATGCCTGCGGGACTGGGTGCAACCCACGCCGATAGTGTAGGCCAAGTTGTTCCATGCGGCGATGTGCGCGTGATGGATGATCAAGGTCGCGAAGTGCCGCGCGGCGAGTCAGGCGAATTATGGATTGGCGGCCCCATGGTCGTGCCCGGTTATTGGAACAATCCGACGGCGACGCAATCTGCATTCGTCGCGGGTTATTGGCGTTCGGGCGATATCGGGACCATGGATGGGGAAGGCTTTGTGCGCATTCATGACCGCATGAAGGATATGATTAATCGCGGCGGTTACAAAATTTACAGTGCCGAAGTTGAGAATGTCATGAGCCATCACCCTAATGGTGATAGAAAGTGCTGTTGTACCGATTCCCGATCCGGTGCTTGGGGGAAAAATCCCACGCGTTTGTCGTACCCCGCGATGCGCAATTTGAGCGTCGACGAATTGCGCAGCGTTTTGCGCAACACATCTTTCCGATTACAAAGTTCCGGATTTCTTACACCTGCGCGAACGAGCCATTGCCGCGCAATGCCAATGGAAAAATTCTTAAGCGCGAACTGCGCGAACTCGCACTAAAGCACAAAAAATAGATTAGCCGGAGAGACAATGGCCCGAGGCCAGCCCCTATCCATGCGGCTCTTGAGGCAGCGTGAGTGACGAGAAAAACGGAATGTGGAACTTAGAACGATGGGCGGTTGAAACTTACCCAACGGGTGAGTCGATCAACACCACGAGTCTATTTAATTTCACTCACTCGCATAGCGCGCATGGTAAAAGCAAGCTCGGTCAGCAATTCTTGCGCAGATTGAAAACGTGCTTCCGGTCGTTTGGCCATCAGTCGGTTAATCAAGCCCTGATAGCATGATAGATGTTCCGGAAGGGTCGGCACTGGCGCACGAACATGTTGTTCGGCAATCGCCTGCGCACTCGATCCAACAAATGGCTTCGTGCCTGACAACATCTCAAAAAGAATGATCCCCGCGCTGTAAATATCGCTTCGCGCATCGGCGGATGCACCGGAAACTTGTTCCGGGCTCATATAGTAAGGCGTCCCAAAAACCTCGCCCTGAGTGGTAAGCGGATTTGCATCATTGACTAGCTTAGCGATTCCGAAATCAACCAGCGCCAAACTGCCATCCGCACGAAACATTATGTTTTGTGGTTTCATATCACGATGTAACACGCCAGCATTGTGAATCACGATCAAAGCTTTGACGGTATGGTAGAAGATTTTGAATACCGCTTCCGTCGTGAGCCCCCGCACATATTTCTTTAAATCGCCCATTGAAAAATATTCCATCGCAATAAAAACATGCTGATCGGTAAAGCCTTGATCATATATTCGTACGACATAAGGACTATTGATGTGTGAAACCGTCGTGTACTCTAAAACGAAACGCTTTAGGAAGGTTTCGTTTTCAACCAGACTTCCTTCGAGAACCTTGAGCACGACTTGCAGTTGATCGCGCAATCGCTCGGCAAGGAATACTTGCGCCATACCACCGCGGCCAATCGCTTTGACGAGTCGATATCCACCAATCTTGATGTCTTCGATCCGTTGATCCGGTGACGCCCGCGCAGACATTGCGGTCAACGTCAACGGGCTTCCTTGCGCAATGTCAATCGCATTCAGCGGAAGCGTCGTGCGACCCATATCCGAGTCCGACTCTTCTTGCTGGGTTCGCATCGCTTCGCGAACCGCAATACCAATATATTCCTTTGACAAATCGCGCTTACGAACGTACTCATTTGCGCCCAGTCGGATCGCCTTGACCGCCACTTCTTCGCTACCATGTTCAGTAACGAACACAATAGCCGGGCAATTTTCACGACGCTTTAATTCTTTTAGCCAGTCCAGACCGTCCTCGTTACCGAGTTTATAGTCAAGCAAGATAGCGTCGTACGCAATTAATGGGAAATCAACGGGGAGTTTTCCACGAACGACTGGATCGTATTCATCAACCTCGATGTCGGGCCACTCAATCGACAAAAGTTGCGCCGCGAGAACTCGAAAATCCTCGGAATCATCGATGATTAGAATTCGCATGATGCTGGCCTCCACTGCCTGCGTAGTTGGCTAGTGAAGGCTCTGAACGACATCACCGCGAACCGCAGGGGCATTGAATGAATCTCGCTCGTCCCGCTCGACCATCAAAGCGGAAATACTCTTTAGCAAATCCTCGTCCGTATAAGGCTTCCCGAGATAAATATTCACGCCCAACTGCATGGCGTGGCGGCGATGCTTTTCCGCCGTTCTTGACGTGATCATGATTATAGGAATCGATTGCGTAGTCGGATTTGAACGAATGCTGCGCGTCAGGTCGAAGCCGTCCATACGCGGCATTTCGATATCGACAAGCATGAGATCAGGCATCGTCTCGCGAATCTTTTCCAATGCGTCGAGTCCGTCTTTTGCAAGAACAACTTGGTACCCTTCTCGGCTGAGCGCGCGCTCGCTAATCTTACGCACCGTAATGGAATCGTCAACCACCATAATGGTCGGCACTTTACGTGGCGCTAGATTCGGTTTGTCTTGGCGCAGCAATTGACGCTGAGTGATGTTCGGGTTGGCCTCCGCAGCGACACTTTGTCCGAGCGTCACCGGGTTTACGATCAGTACAATTTCCCCGTCCGCCAGCACGGTTGCACCAATCAATCCGCTGACCATTGCCAATTGCGAACCAATACTCTTAACCACAACTTGACGAATTCCGATTAACTCGTCGACCTGTATCGCCAAGCGCTGCCCACCGCTTCTAAGCAAAATTACGTGACTGAATCGCCTTTCCTCCGCGGACACATCGCGCTGGCCAAAGAGATCAAGAAGATAAATGAATCGATAGCCCTCACCGCCCCAGCTCAACTCGCGAATCGATTGTATGACCGCCAGCGCTTCCGGTGTGAATCGCTGAACTTGCCGCACGATCGCAGTAGGTAACGCATATTTTCGGTTCCCGGCGCGCACCAACAGTGCTTCAGCAATGGCGAGCGTCAAAGGCAAGTAAATGGTGAATCGCGTACCTTTTCCTACCTCGGATGAAACTTCGACGCGCCCGCCGAGTGCGGTAATCTCGCTGCGCACAACATCTAAACCAACGCCGCGGCCGGCTAACTCTGTGATTTGTGTCGCGGTGCTGAATCCGGACGTAAAAATCAATTCGATCAACTGCCGCCGACTCAAATTATGCTGGGCATGGATGATTCCGCGCGCTATTGCCGTACGTTCAATATCATCGACATTGATACCCTTACCGTCGTCCGACAAATTGATTACGACGTCATTACCTTGTTGCTCCAATTCAATTTGAATTCGCCCGTCGGGAGCTTTACCACTTGCTTCCCGTTCCGAAGGCAGCTCAATGCCATGCGTTAATGCATTGCGTAACAAATGCTCCATTGGGGCAGTGATTCGCTCAAGCACGCCGCGATCAAGCTCGACTTTTGCGCCGTGTAGATCGAGTTCAGCTCGTTTACCCAGCTCCCGCGCTGTCACGCGGACGATTCGATAAAAACGATCTGCGACATTTGCAAACGGCACCATCCGCACACTCATTAATTGCTGCTGCAAATCAAAACTGGTCCGCGCTTGGCTGAGTAGCGCCGAGTCTGCTTCATCGAGGCTTTTTAATATCGACTGTTGCACGACGCCGATATCGTTTACGCTCTCGGCCATCATTCGGGTCAATTCTTGGAAGCGGGTAAATCGATCAAACTCCAGCGGATCGAACGTTACATCGCGCGCCGTCGCTTGTTGTTGGCGTGATTGCAACTGGCTCTCCGCTTGGATCTCGATTTCCCGGAGCTGTTGCCGCAAACGTAACATATTCTGTGTTAAGTCATGATAACCACCGCGCATCAAACGCATTTCGTTTTCGACTCGCGTGCGCGCGATATTTACTTCGCCGGCTTGATTCACCATCATGTCTACATCATCTGCGGCTACCCGAATCAACGCGCGCAGTTGGCTTTGCTCAACGGGAGTCACCGCGTCCGGCCCGCGTGAATTTACCGAGGTCGGTACTTCTGACTGTTCCAGGCTAGCGATGATTAGATCATTCGGCGGAAATGACGCGCTTATCGCCGCCTCGAGCGCACCGCCCATATCCAACATCGATGTGTCCGCACGAGGTGCCTGCAGATGCGGGACAGGCCGCAGCGTTTCTTCGCGCTCAAGAACCGCAAGCATTCGAAGTGTCGCGCCGCCTTCTACGGACGGCAGTGCCCGCATTGTTTGTGTTTGTGCGAGCGCCGTTGCCATTCCGTCGCCAGCACGCAATCGATCAACAGCATCATTGACGCGATCAAACTTCGCTTGAAGCGCTTCGTGAAGTTCCGGTGTTAAACCCAGTCCTTCCGCAGCGTCGTTGACTTCGGATTCGATTTGATGAACGAGTTCACCCAATCGAAGCGCGCCCACCATGCGCGCACTTCCCTTAAACGTGTGTAATGCCCGCTGTAGCGCTTGAACCGCTTCGAAGTCCGAAGGCTTAGCATTCCAATTGCGTAAACTTTCTCCGACCACGGGAATCAACGTTTCCGCTTCCTCGAGGAAAACCGGCAATAAGTCAACATCAAGATCATCTTTAATGTTGCGGCGTCCGCTACCGCCGGTAGCCATTGCGGAAGTCTGCTCCAGCGCGGACGCAAAGATATCGAGTTGCTCGGCCGGACTAGCAGCCTTATCAATTTGATGAATTAATTCTTCAGCGCCGACGGCATTGCCACCATCTCTGAATGCCCCAACCATAGCCGCAAGTTGGTGATAGGTGCGGGTCATTAATTCGACCGCAGCAGGTTGCGCGACTTGGCGATTCACAACTAACTGCAATACCCATTGCTCGAGTGCCGCCGCAAGTCCGGCAGTGTTCGGTTGTGCGGTACTACGTGAGATTCCTGCCAAGGTATGGGCGGCGCGAACGAAAGGTTCACTTGGCGGCCCTGCTCCTTCCGCTCCCCACAATTTGATCTCGTCATGAAGTGTCGTGAGGAGTTGGGCGGCTTCCGCTAAAAAAATCTCGCGCAAACTGGACGATACCTGCACCGTTTGCGTTTGCTCAATTTGAATATCTTCATCTTCGTAATTAGCAGATGCAATTTCCGGCTCGTCCGTAGTATCGACAGTTGAATTACTGGTAAGGGACAGTGCCTCGGGCGCTAGGGTATCTCGATCAATTTCTAGCGGAGTTTTCGACGCAATGCTCTCTACCCAGTTGCTAAAATACTCATATGCGCGATGGATAAAATCGCGCAATGATTCGCTAGCAGGTGCGCCGCCCTCTAGCCATCGATTCAGGGCTTGTTCGGCAGTCCACGCAACTTCGCCGAAATCGACTAATTGCACCATCCGGCTGCTACCTTTCAACGTATGAAACCCGCGCCGAATTTCCGTCAATACACCGATACTCGCGGTATCCGTTTGAACGCGATCAAGCTTATTACGGCCTTGGGAAATTACCTCTCGTGCCTCGTCAAGAAATACCTCGAGCATCTCGTCATCGCCGTGATTCTGGTGCTGCGGTGCTTGGTCGGTATGCAGTAAAACGTCATGCGGTAATACCTGCATGGTCATGGTCTCTATTGCATGAACCAATTCATCGCTCGGCAGCCGAACGGAGGCATCGAGGGCGACCAGTGTCTGCTCGGCCTGCGCTTCTAAAGCGAAATCGGCAACAAGTTCTGCGTCATTACGGATATGTTCGAGCGTATCGCGTAACTCGGCTCGCGCATGGACATCGTCTGGCGACTCGTCCCAGGTATGAAGCAATGCTTGCGTCTTTTTTAGCTCAGCGCCAATCAGACTTTCCACGCTCGGGATGGGCGCGTCGATCTCAAAGGTTTCGCTCACCGAGGGCGGGAGCGGAACCGGCGATGAACTGATCGATTCGCCTTTTTCCGATGCGGCAAAGTGAGAATTCAGACTACTCAAATCATGAACGAGCGCGTCAATTTCGGTAGCGGATGGTGAATAATTGTCTCTTTGAAATTGGGCGATCAGTCGCAGACATCGACCGAGAATCGGTAAATCGCCCTCCGGACCGGCAATTTCAAGGGCACCGTGCACTTGCCGCAACAAAGCGTAAACTTCAACCAAATTACCGCGCAGCGCGTGGTCCTGAAAAAATCGCTCAAGAAATTCCTCGGCGCGGTTTAAATTGACTCGCATTTCATGAGCCAACATGCGAACCAGCTCAGCGTCATCGGTGGCCGGCGCTGGGTCATTGATCGTTTCGGAGTGACTCACCGGCACCGCCACCTCATCGACCGGGTTTTGCATTTCAATTCCCGGCTTAGACGACACATTCGGATCAACGGCGTTTTTCGAAAGCGCATTTTCTAGATCCGTAAGCAATGATCTGCTTCGGGCCAGTGCCATAGTGATATCACCCGCAAGACCCGCAGCTTCGCTGGCGCGGGGCGGTAATTTATCTGCGGCACGAGCCATCGCCCGGCTAAGGGAGTCAAGCGCAGAATTGTGCAAAGGCGCAATGGCTTTTGGTAACTTACGCAATCGAACACGCACCGAAGCGACGTCCTCGTTCATTTCGGTGTTGTAGCGACTCCAGGCCTCGTGGGTAGCGTCGAGGATGCCGCGAGCATACTCGAAGAATCGGCCTTCAATGTCACTGCCAGGCGAAATGAGTGTCAATCGCAAGAGTTCATAATGCTGCTGTATCTCATGCGCCCGTGCAACGTTACTCGATTCCTGGCCGATCCAAAAAAGCATATCGCGCAACAAATTTTCCGCAACATGGGGTTCGCCGCTGGCAAGTCGAGCAAATTGACGATCGATACGCGAAAAAAGTTTCTTTAATTCCGGCGCGGGCGTGCCAGTGCTGTTTTGTAACAAATCTACAAATCCGCCAGCAATCCACCAAAAAGCACGCTGATTTGGTTCACCTTGATGTTGCTCGACCGCCGCAAGGGCGCTCGACATTCCTGCGAGTCCATTCTGATCACCACGCAACCAAGTAACTAAGCCTCGCTGAAATTCCGCACGCTCGGTCGCTACGATTTGGGCCAATTCCTCGCTGGATGCGTTGCGCGCGTCGGGATGGGCTGGGGGTAATACATCGAGCGGCGGAAAAAACAATTCGCTCATACTAATGTCGGTACGGCCATTTAGCCCGGCGAGAGACTCGTAGCGCGGGTAGAGTAAGATCGGTATGTCTGATTGTCCGCACGAAATATCGACGAGATAGTTGGAGAGACTCGTTAGCGCACCAATCACCGATTTAATGGAATCGGCATTTTGGATGCTCTCTGTCATCGGGACTTCTAAGATAAATTTCTCAATTTCCCGCATTACGCAACTGCAACCCTCGAGGCCTAAAAGTTGAAGCGCACCGGCTGACTGATGTAACGCTTCCGCGGCCTTGCCGCTCGCGTCATTGTCCGCAGTATTTTCTGCGAGGTCGCAAAGGAACCGGCTTGCATTAGCAATGCTCTCATCGATACCCGATTTGACCCAGCCTAGTGCGCCTACGACATCGAATCTCAGTGGCGTGCTCATCTGCTTAGGCAGACTTAAATCGTGCCACAGAAGAACGCAGGTCCTCCGCCATCGCGGTCAAACTCTGTACCGATGCCGCAGTCTGTTTCGTACCATCGGTGGTTTGCTGGGTAATATTCAAAATTCCTTGCATGCTCTCGCCACCTCCTTAGCCATCTCCGACTGGACAAAGGATGTGGACGCGACCGCGTCAATCAGCCCGATACTTCGCGTGAACGTCGCTCAATCACGGAGAGCGCCTGACCTGCTGCATCGGAAATTTTCGTACCTTGCACTACCCCATGAGTGCTGCGTTCCATAGCCGCAATGGCCTCTTGCGTATCGCCCTGAATAGTTCGCACCAGCCCACTAATTCGCTTCGTCGCGTCGCCAGAACGTTCCGCCAATCGTTGTACCTCTTCAGCAACCACGCTAAAACCACGCCCCGCTTCACCGGCTGACGCCGCTTGAATAGCAGCATTCAGCGCCAAGATATTGGTTTGGTCGGTAATGTCGGCAATAAGCTCAACAATCTCGCCGATCTCCTGTGAGCTTTCTCCGAGGCGCTTAATTCGTTTCGACGTGTCTTGAATCTGATCGCGAATCTCATTCATCCCAGTGATCGAATTTTGCACCGCCTTTGTGCCTTGCTCGGCGGCCTCAAGCGATTGGCGCGCCACGTTAACCGATTGAGCGGCGGTCTCCGACACGTTGCCGATAGCGGTCGCGACATTCAGCACCGATTTTGTAGCGTCTTCGATCTGTCGGGATTGTGTTTCGGCGGCAGAGAGCAATTGCTGTGAAGTATGTTGCGCGGATTGCGTCGCGCTCGATACTTGTGATGCGGTATCGTTAATTCTACTGACCACCCCTGATAACTCGCCGACCGTATAGTTAAGCGAGTCTGCGATAGCACCAGTAATATCTTCACTAACCGTTGCACGCGCCGTTAAGTCTCCGTCAGCGACGTCACCGAGTTCATTCATCAAACGTAAAATCGCGACTTCATTGCGCTTATTGGTGTCTTCCGCTTTTGCCAATGACGCCACACGATCGTCCAACAGATTATTAAACGCGGTACTGAATTGCCCGAATTCATCTTGCGTCTTGATGGGAGAACGCGCCGAGTAGTCACCACCCGCGAGCTGCGTAACCGTGCCTCCCAACAAACCCAAGGGCACCGTCACTGTGCGCAGCAAGCCGCGACTCAATAGCGCTGCACCGGCCAACATCGCCAGCAGAATGCCTAATGCCCAATATAAAATCGTGCGATTCAATTGCGCAATCGGTGCAAATGCCTCTGACTCGTCGATTTCCGACAGAATGCCCCACTTCAACCCTAAAACATCGATCGGCGCGTAGGCACCTAGCACCGCAATGTTGCGGTAGTCCGGATAAATCTGGAATCCGGCTTTTCCCGCCATTGCTTCTTTCGCGCCAGGGGAATTAACCGGCTGCAATCCGACGTTGGTATTTTTTGCCTCAATCAAATCGACGACTGACTTTTGTACGCCGGCGCCAATCAAAGCTTGCAGATAACCCGGCTTATCGTCAACCAAAAAACGTGCAATAGTGCGTGACCTAAAGTCACTACCGATGAGATAGGTTTCGCCAGAAGCGCCCAGCCCCGACTCCTTCCACTTTTTGTCATAGGTCATGACCTTATTCACCTGATCCAACGGCAACTGCAACACTAGGACACCAATGCGCTGCCCACCGTCAAATATAGGCGTCGAAATGAAGGATGCTTCGTCGTTATACGAGGGGATATATGGCGCGTAGTCGGTTAGCTTTACATCGCCTTCTGCCGCCGTCCAGCCCGCACGAAAAGCATCGCCCAAGCGGCTTTTTGCCCATGCACCACTATCAACATTCGACGCAAAATCTAGTTCCTTAAAGTAGGTGTAAAGAACGTTGCCCGCCGCATCCATAAGAAAGAAGTCGTAGTAACCAAACTTTTGAATGGTTGCACTCGGCAATCCGGGGTGAAATCGTGCGTGCAGTTTGCTGTAGTCCGATCCGTCAGGCGAGTTGTCAAGCTTGAATTTTTCGCCGAGTTTATTCGAATTCGCGCCGATGTACACCGCTTGTAACGCGACGGTGTCCGGCCCTTGTTTTGTCATGAATTCGTTGGTCTCGACCTTTTGACCGCGGTTGCGCTTGCCATATTCGTCGTTAAAATCACCATCGTAGTAGCGCTCTAACGAAGCTTTGTCGAATTTGGCTTGCTCCTTGAACTTCGGAAACGTTATGGTAAATTCCCGCGTCGCACTAATCACGTCCGGTGATTTCGCCAATACACCAATCTGCGCCTTAGCGTTATTAAAATAATCGAGAATTTGTTCCTTTTTTACCTCACGAGTCGCGGTAAGTTGGTCGCGAGCTTGCTGTTCGATGGTCACGCGACCGGCGTTTGTTGCGGCTCGTCCCAAAAGAACGGTCGCCAAGACAATTGGAATTAACGCAAGCGCCGCCGTACCCAAAAGCATCTTTTGGCGTACCGTTGATATTGAGAAAAGATTCATTTGCTTACCCCAGAGAAATGATTATTTGTTGGACTGGTTGAATAATGACAACACGGAATGGCGAACAATTTATATCGCAACTTCGCGCGCTGCCACGCTCATAAAGCGTTTGTTCGCAGTCAGTATCGCAAGGTCGAGTTCGCGCCACGTGTCGCCATTTTCATCAACATATTCCGCGCGTATCCATGCCGACGCATCCTTGGTAATAGAACGTGGCTTGAGGAGATTGAGGTTTCGTAAACCCAGCATCTGGGACACCATAATGGCAGCGTTAACCTTTAGTTGTTTTGCCACAACCACGATTCGCGTGTTCATGTTTCGCATCGTCGGCTCACCACCCAAAAACTCGGCCAGATCGATTACACCGTACAAATTCCCGCGGACGTTCACTAAACCGCTATACCAGGATTGCACGGCAGGAATCGAGGCGACGGGTGGCAGCGGCATGATGGAGTCCGTTTGTTGCAGCGCCAATAACCAGCGCTGGCCGGAACAGGAAACACCCAGCCGCGAACTCGCAACGTCAGTCGTACGCGCTCGTTGCAGGCGCGTCCAAAGATCGCGCTGAAACTCTAGTAGATCAACGGCCATGCGCTAGCCAACTGCCTTTATTTTGTTCAGCAGCTCAGTTTTGTCGGCGGGCTTGACCAGATATTCTTTAGCGCCCTGGCGCTGGCCCCAAATTTTGTCCGTTTCCTGGCTTTTTGTGGTGCACAAGAAAACTGGAATGTGCTTAGTTTCTGGCCCGGTTGTAATGGAGCGGCAGGCCTGGAATCCATTCACGCCCGGCATCACAACATCCATCATTACCAAATCAGGTTTTTCCGCTTTGGCCTTGCTTACACCTTCTTCACCACCTTCCGCCGAAATGACCTGATAACCAGCTTGGGTCAGCATTTCCGTTAGATAAGCACGGTCTGTGGGCGAATCGTCGACTACGAGTATTTTCTTTACGGGCATAAGGTGCTTTCTCTTCAGTTAATTGACTTCGTCATATCGCGGCGAGCATGTTGCTCAACCGCCTGCAGCAGGATTTCTTTGGTAAAAGGCTTCGTCAAATATTCGTCGCAACCCACGCTACGTCCGCGGGCACGATCGAACACACTATCTTTGCTCGACAACATCACCACGGCGGTCGCACTAAATTTACGATTGCGTTTGATTAATGCACAGGCTTGATAGCCATCCAGCCGCGGCATCATCACGTCAATAAACACAATATCGGGCGAAAAATCGACGACCTTTGACAGCGCATCGAAACCATCCTCAGCGAAATTAACCTGGTATCCGGCTCGCGCCAAGAAAAGCTCGGCGCTGCGTCGAATCGTTTGACTGTCATCGACCACGAGGACCCTGATCGGATTGGTTGATTGATCACTCACATAAAGCTCCATAAAAACCATTTTTTAAATCCAAGATCGTTCCACGAACCAATGGGGCATATTCGATGCATTGGCGGTAAAAATCATTCGCAGACAAATCTTGTCCAGGAAAATTGCGTCAACGCGCACGTTGAATTGGTAGCTAAACTCCCTTTTAAATATGAATACATGCCCTCTGAGCCGAGTGCACACGCAGATCGAAAGCAAACACTAGATCACGCACTAGTGGCGAGAAGCGCCACCCAATTCTAGGCCAGCCATCATGTCGTATCCTCGGATAAACTCTTGAATCGCCCGGGAATTAGATTCCGTTACATTCGAGAAACGGCAACCTAAGCCAATGACGCTCCCGCCGTCGGGTAAGGCTTCTTCGATGCGATGTCTGATTTCAATGTCTACCCGGACTTGACCACCCTGCGGCAAATGCAAACGACAATTCGACAGCTTCAAACCGCTGACCAGTACAGCCATCGCCTTTGACGCCGTCAGCCCGATCCCGCCCACGCTTAGGTCATAGGCGTTGCAAACTAGCTGGGACCCATCCGCCAGATGCAATTCACAAGAAACAGGTTTGGATTCGGTAATGGAAACACGCAAATGCTCGCGGCGGTCAAATCGCAGCATACGTGTCGGCAACGGCACGACGATCATATTGTCTTCACCCATTGGCGGTATACCCTGCGTGGGTATGGAGAATTCCAACCGCGCCCCGCCGATTTCAACCGAAAACAATAAATTGTCACAGCGCAAGGCCGCGTCTACACGCTGAGCGTCGGCATCACAACACTTCATGAGCAAATGCGGTTGCGTAATATGGACCGAATCGACAATTGCGTTGAGGTGGTCGCCAGCGCCTTGGATTGACACTGCCGCGTGCGCACGCACGACTCGCGTCAACAGCGTAATAATTTCTGCGGGCGAATTATGGTCGTGGCGCTTAAAATTTGGTGCGATGCTAGAGTTTCCTTCGACGTAAACCATTACTGCCCTTCAAGAATTTAATCGCTAGATAACCATTCGATCGGATTAAGGGCACGCCAATTGCTCGGCATTCGAATGCTTTGAAATCACGCCTTAGGATCAAACGTTAGTAAACTTTAGTTTAATCCTAGGCACATTCATATCAGGGAATACCTTAGTCTGGAGTGGTGCGTACTAAGGTTTTTTCGATGCGGATTTTTTGATCGAGTTACTAGAATCAATTGCGGTGCAAGCTTGCCTACTCAACTATGTCGAATCGCGCGCGACGTATTGGCGTTGCGCGATGACCTATTTAGCCCGCAAGGCCAATGGCAAAATTCTTAAACGCGGATTGCTTGACCTAGTGCTCAAAACCTAGAAGTAGATCGGCCTGGGAGACAGTTCCAGCGCGGCGTCTGGCATGGCATGCCTGGAGAGGCAATCAGGATGCGCCTTCCGGCGCACCCGCATTTGCAACACCTACTTAAACTCGTAACGCAATCCCACCCAAATCCCACGCGGCGCGCCGGGCGCGAAAAATGTTTCGCGGGTCCAGTCTTCCGAGTTGGTTTGGAATTGCTGGTTCGAATCGAACGGATTTTCTGCTAAAGCGCCCGCCGTGAAATACTTGTTATCGAAAATATTATTTACCCGCGCAAAAACTTTAAAGCCTTTGCCAAAGCGGTAATTGGAATGCAGATTAAACACACTGTAACTGCCTACCGTTCCGCTACCCAGGAACGTCCGCTCTTCGCCGAAATTATCGGTGAACGTGCCGGCTTGATGCTGGTTATTTTCATTTCCACGCACGAATTGGCTAGAGAAATAAAGCCCCGTTGCGCCGATCGAGAATCGCTCGCCGATATCCAAATCCACGCCCAACTTCAAGCTGTGTTTCGGAATGCCGGGAATAATACTGCCTTTGTCCACGAAGATTTCGTCATCGCTCACGCAATTCGCCGAAGAACCCCGGCTACTGTTGTTTTCGCCGAGCAAACAAGCCGATTGTTCAAAGGTCGCTTTGGTATAACCGTAGCTGGCACTCAAGCTCGCCATGCCAAATTTCGCCGTCACACCGGCTTCGATACCCTCACGCTTGGACTTGCCGAAGTTAGTGAAGTACCCCGCAGAAGCTGACGTGCTGATGAAAATAATATCGTCGCTATTCACCGTGCGAAACGCCGAGAAATTCCAGCTCACATCTTTGCTGATGCGACCGCGAATCCCGCCTTCGATGGTACGCGCGATCACTTGCTTCAAAAATGGATCGGAAGCAAGCGCGTTCGGCAACGTGCAGGGATTTTCCGGATCGGCGCAACCAAGCTCAATGGGTGACGGTGCGCGATTACCTTGGCTCCAGCTTCCGAATACTGTGAGCTTATCGCCGGCAAAACGCTGCGTAATGCCGACGGCAGGATTGAACTTCGAGTAAGTAAAGTCGCCATCCAAATTTGGCGGCGTTGGGTCTAATTCATCGACGGTTTTCACTCGCGTACGGTTGTAACGTCCGGAAACCGTCACATGTGTAGCGGGTGTAATCGCAAACGTATCGGTAAAAAAAATGCTTGCGGTGCGCGTGGTGCCGGTGAGTTCATTTTCGAGTGTCACCTCTTCTTCAGAATCGACCCCACGATCGGCGTTAAATACGCCCTCTTGTGTCGATTGCGAAAAACGACTCTTGGAATCGTCGAAGCTGGTGCCGACGGTTAACTGATTGCGGTCAATAATGTGGCTGAACTGCAATGAAAAACCTTGACCACGCTGGCGTGTGTCGGTCGTGTTACGGGCCGCCGTGTCTTCGTTAATGCCGAGGCCGCCGTTGGCACCAGTAGCACCGTCGTTATCGCTGTCTTCGAAATCGTCGTTGGAATCGCCATTCAATCCTTTGCGATCGCTGCGGCGATGATAAATATTTCCCGCCAACTGGATGTTATCGTTGACGAACCACGAACTCGTGAGATTGAGCATCGTCATCTCATTCAACGATTGATCGGGCAAAGTAAAAACTGATTCGCGCCGCCGCTCAAAAAACGATACTGGAACCAACTCATTACCGATCAAATCGTTGTCCGCGTGAGTCAAACTCAAATCGAAATCCAATGAGCCCGTCTCGTAACCGACCTTGGCGAAGAATTGCTTTACGTCGCTGGGCGAAAAATCGCGCCAGCCGTCTTCCTCAAATACGTGCCCCAAAATATAGTAATCGAACGGTCCCGTTTTGCCGCCGTATTCAATTTCGCCGGCGCGTCGGCCAAATGATCCGCCGTAGGCTTCAACGCCGAGGCCGGGGTGCTGCCGCCCGGATTTGGTACGAATTGCCAACGCACCGCCCAATGTGTTCAGGCCATAGAGCGGATTCGAACCGGGGATCAAATTCATCGACGAGATCGCGCCTTGCGGAATTAAATCCCAGTTGACGATATCGCCGAACGGCTCGTTGATGCGCACACCGTCTTGAAACACCGATAGGCCTTGCGGCGTGCCAAGCAAAGGCGATGCGGTAAAGCCGCGATAGTTCACATCGGGCTGGAACGGATTAGTACCGATCTCATTGATGTTTAAGTTGCCAATATTTTGATTCATGAAATCGGCGATGCTTAGCGTGTTTTGATTTTCAATTTGCTTCGAGGTGCCGCCCTGCACGTTGCTCGGTACTTGATCTTTGGGAATACCCAACGTTGGCAAAGGGGTGGTGCCGATCACTTCGACGGTCGGCAATTCCAACACTTCTATGGGGTTTGCATCCTCTTTTTCGGCTGCCGTTGCAAGAATGATTGGAAACATGCCCGCGATCACTAGCGTGATCGGACCAGCAGTTGACTTAAATCTTGGAAACCGCATAACACTCTCCTTTTTTTGGATTTTACGAACTATTTTCATCACCTTATTTCGCGGTGATTGGTTTATAGCAGCCACAACTGGTTGATATCAGCCACCAACCCAAACGGTATTAGATGCCGCAACAATTGTTATCGCTTCGCGCCGATATTGAAGAAACTACAATATCGCATTGAATCGTCTCGAAAAGAAGCCGGACCATCGGTCCGGCTTGAAGAGGAGGCGTCACAATTGGCTCAAAGCCGCACAAAGCGACGCTCAATTACACGCAAATAGGATGCCAGAAGTTATTCGCCGATATCGAGTTCGTATTTTTCCATGCGGTAACGTAACGTCATGCGACTCACACCCAGACGCCGCGCCGCTTCCGAAACGTTGTTTTGGGTCGCTTGTAGGGCCGAGACGATCAGCATTTTTTCCGCCGCCTCCAACGTCATGCCTTCAAGCGCTTGCGGTGTCACTTTCGGAAATTCTTGTTCCACCGTCCAAAGCCCCAATTCACCGCCGCCTATCGCAGCGCCGTGGGACAGCAATAATGCGCGCTCGACCAAATGCTTTAATTCGCGCACGTTCCCCGGCCACGCATAGGTTTGTAACGCCGAGACGGCATCGGCATCGAAGGTTTTGTCCGGCAAGCCATAGCGGCGCGCGGTTTGCATTGCAAATGCCGCGCCAGCAACAAGACATCCTGTCCGCGCCCACGCAAAGGCGGCAGCGTGAGTGAGACAACATTCAGACGATAAAACAAATCACTTCGAAACGTTCCAGCCGCAATCATGTCCGGCAGATTGCGATTTGTGCCGGCAATAAACTGCGCCGCGACATTCGATTCTTTGGTTGCGCCGATGCGCCGCGTCTTGCGTCGCTCGATCACATTGAGCAATTTTGCTTGAAGCTCCAACGGCATTTCGCCGATTTCATCGAGGAACAGCGTGCCATCTTCGGCCGCTTCGATTAAACCGGTACGCGCAACGCCGGCACCGGTGTACGCGCCTTTTTCGTGGCCGAATAATTCCGCTTCGATCAAATCTTTCGGCAGTGAAGCGCAATCTATGTGCACGAAGGGTCGTTCGCGTTGATTTACTCGACGTATGCAACAACCGCGCGGCGACATCTTTGCCGGTTCCGGTTTCACCGAGGATCAGAATCGTCGGCGGCGGCCCGACAGAATTTTCCGAGAGGCTGGCCAGACGGGCAATCTGGGTGCGGACCTTGGCGATGGCATCGCTGTCACCCAGCATCTGCGCGCCTTCCAGGGCATGGCTATCGCGCTCGCGAGAAAAATGGAGCTGATATTTTAGGCGCACGTTTTGCAGTGCTTGATCCACAGCAATTTGCAATTCGTCCAGATCGATCGGTTTGCGCAAATAATCGAGTGCGCCTTGCTTCATAGCTTGTACCGCGTCGCCGATTTCGCCGAATGCAGTCAACACAATCGTCGGCAATCGTTCGTTTCGTTAGAAGAAAATTCCGCGAGAAAATCTAAACCGTTGCCATCAGGTAAGCGCAAATCGAGCAACACCAAATCCGGCCGCGCGGACACCACCATCGCCCGCGCACTCGCCAAATCACCGGCAATCACACAGAGATATCCGGCGCGTTCCAAACGCTTTTTCGTTGCGCGGGCAAACAGCGCCTCATCCTCGACGACGAGAATAGTCGCGGTGGCGCCAGGCGCGCCTGTGGCTTGTTAAGCTCTTGCTCGAATTGGTTCGGCAACATCGTTTGTTTCGATTTCCGGTGCGACGTTTCGGTAGCGTCACAGTGACTTCGGTTCCGTTGGGTTGGCGCGAATTAAATTTTACTGCACCGCCGTGTTCGTCCACGACCCTCAAAGCAAAAGGGATGCCTAGGCCGGTGCCATAGCGTTTCGTCGTCGGGCCTGGTGTCAGGCCCGTATCCGTCGGCGAAAACGGCATACCCTGGCCTTCATCGCTGATACCAATAGTAACGCTTTCCGTCGTACTTGAGACACGTAACGTCAAGCCGGCCCTGTGCCGGTGAGGCTTCGATCGCGTTGACCATCAAACCCTGTAGCGCCTGCTCCATCAATTCGACATCAATCGAGACCGTAGAAATGATTGCGTCAATTACGGTATCGATCTTCAATTGCTTACTCTGAATGCGAACGCGGCACAGAGCTAATACATTCTCCAATAATTTTGCGACTTCGATGTCCCCGAACTGAGGCTTCATCGGATGCAAGTAAGAAAGCAAAGTCGCGTCCAACGTTCCAAGCGATCGGTCGTTGCGATGATGCCTGCGATATCTTCTTTGGTCTCTTCCGAAAACGCTGGGTCATTGATCACCTGTGCCGTGGCGCGAATCGCAGCGATCGGATTACGAATATTATGCGCCAGCACCGGCACCAACGAACCAAGTGTTGCTTGTTTTTCCGCACGCAACAACGATTGACGGCTCTGCGCTAAATCGCCCGCCATAGCATTAATTTTTTCTGCGAGCGAACGCAATTCACTCGGGCCATATAACGGAACCCGCTGATCTAATGGCCCGCACTGATTTTCGCTGTGGCGTTTTCCATCGTAGCTAGCGGCGCGACCACCGCACGCTGCAAAAAATAGCGCGAAAAAATCAACAGCCCCAGCGCAAGCAGAAACGGCAATGCCAGCAACATCGGCACCAGTCGATTCAATTCGTTAGCCGGTTCGTCGAACTGCGTCTTGCTGCAAACGAGATTAACGATTCAATTTTTTTGATCGCCTCTTCGTGATTATGGATGCCGTTCAGTTCCAGTTCCGTATTCAACACGCGTTGCTTGTCGCTGCATCGGCATATTCGCATCGCCACGTAAAATACTCGGCGCCGACATCGCGCACGCCTTGATAACTCTTTCGCAATCCGTTGATAGCCGCACGCTCGTCGGCGCCGCGCGCAATGTTGTCGAGGCGATTCAAATGCAACTGGATGCGTTGCTCGAATTCATGAAACTGCTTGATCGCATCCGGATCGGCTAAAAAAATCGAATCGAATACTTCTTTCAAGTTGCAAATAAAGACTCCCGCGCATCTCCTGCACTTGCTGCATCATGGAATTCAATCGCAGCGTTTCTTTCGATGATCATGCCAGAAATACAGCGCATAGCCGCCCAAGCCGCCCGCCACCGTCACCAGCGCCAAAAATCCGACGGTGTAAATCAATAGATATTGCTTTAGCGGTCTGGTTTTGGACATTCGAAAACGAGTTTGTTCGCGAGGCTTATCAATACGAACGCGGCAATCCGAGCACGCGTTCTGCAACGTAGTTGAGAATCATATGCGGACTGACCGGCGCAATGCGGCAAATCATCACTTCACGTAAAAAACGCTCGACGTGATATTCCTTTGCGTAGCCATAGCCACCCAGGGTCATGACCGCCGCTTGGCAAGCTTTAAGCCCCGCCTCGGCCCCGAGATATTTCGAGGCGTTCGCTTCGGCTGCGCAAGGATGTCCCGCGTCGTAAAGAGACGCAGCTTTTAGCGTCATCAGGTTCGCTGCCTCGAGTTCCATCCAGCATTCGGCGAGTGGATGTTGGATGCTTTGGTTTTGGCCAATCGGCCGGCCGAAAACGACGCGCTCCTTCGCATAAATTGCCGCCCGCTTTAGTGCCACTTGGCCGATACCAACCGCCTCGGCACCAACCAAAATTCTCTCCGGGTTGAGGCCGTGTAACAAATATTCGAAACCGCGACCTTCTTCACCGATGAGATCAGCGGCCGGCACGGGTAATGCGTCGATAAACAATTGGTTGGAATCCACTGCATGGCGCCCCATTTTAGGAATTTCGCGCACTTCGACATACCGCCGATCAAGGTCGGTATAAAACAGACTTAAACCAAGTGTCGGTTTCGCTACATTTTCAATCGGCGTCGTACGTGCAAGGATCAACATTTTGTGCGCGACTTGCGCGGTCGATATCCATACTTTCGCACCTGACAGTAAATAATGATCGCCGTTCAGGATCGCTTTGCTTTGCAGATGCGCGGTGTCTAACCCAGCATTGGGTTCAGTCACGGCAAAGCAGGCCTTTTCTTTCCCGGCGATCAGCGGCGCAAGCCAACGTTGTTTTTGTTCCTCGTTACCAAATACGACGACCGGATTAAGCCCAAAAATATTCATATGAATCGCCGATGCGCCACTCATCGCCGCGCCTGATGCAGCAACGGTTTGCATCATCAGCGCCGCTTCGGTAATGCCCAGCCCCGCGCCGCCGTAACGTTCCGGCATAGCGATGCCGAGCCAGCCACCTTCGGCAAACGCACGATGAAACTCGTGCGGGAAATTGCGCTTCCCTATCTTTCGCGAGCCAATAATCGTCGCCGAATTGCGCGCACAATTTTTGGATGTTCGCACAAATTGATTGCTGATCTTCGCTAAGTTCGAAATTCATTTTGGTTCCGCGGTGACACCTTCAACCAGCATCTGTTCGATTTCGCGTTCACCGTAACCAACATCGCGCAACACTTCGCAGCTGTGTTCGCCGAGTTGCGGCGCGTGGCGCGTAGTACCAATCGGTAGGGTCGACCAGCGTGTCGGGTTACGCATATGACGGACTTCACCTTCGCTCGGATGCTGCGTCGTCTCAAATAAATTCACGGCATTCAAATGCGGATCACGGATCAATTCTTCCAAAGTTTGCATCGGCATGGCTGGGATGTCCGCGCTGTGAAAGGCTTCTAGCCACTCGCTTGTGGTTCGGGTTCGCAATGTTTCGGCAACAAACGCGTATATCGCCGTGATGTTCTTGGTTCGGCTACTCATACTTTCAAAGCGTTCGTCTCGGATCAAATCGGGCTGGCCAATAAATTTCAGAAACGCCTGCCAATGTCGGTCCGTGTAAATGAGCGCGGCGATATAGCTATCTTTCGTTTGATAAGGCCGGCGATCCGGCGCCAGTGAACGCGGATAGCCCAGACCCGCGAGCGGCGGCTCGAAGCCATGGCCGTATAAATGCTCGCCGAGCACGAGTTGCGCCATAGTCTCGAACATCGGCACTTCGATCGCCTGGCCTTGCCCGGTTCGTTCGCGGTGAAATAGCGCCGTCGTTACGGCGTTGACTGCCGCCAGCCCAACAGCGCGATCCACGATCGCACACGGCACGTAGCGCGGTTCGGCGCCGGTGACGCGATTCGGCAGTGAGGCTAGGCCCGCAGCGGCTTGGATCAAATCGTCATATGCCGGATGCGCAGCGTAGGGGCCGTCTTGTCCATAACCAAAGGCGCCGACGTAGATGATATTAGGATTGATCGCGATGACGTCGGCATAACTCAGACCCAGTCGAGCCATCGCTTGGGGCCTTAGGTTGTAGACCAACACATCGCACTGCGCCGCCAATTTTAATGTCGCCTCTCGCCCTGCGGCGGTTTTGATATCCAGCACGATGCTGCGTTTTCCGCGGTTAGCCAGCATGAATAAGACGCCCATATTTTCGTGGCGTGCCGGCGGAATACGCCGCATGATATCGCCTTCCGGCGCTTCAAGTTTGATGACATCCGCGCCATACTCGGCGAGAATTTGGGTACAGTGCGGCCCCATGAAAACGGTGGTCAGGTCCAGCACCTTGATGCCGTTTAACGGGCCATTCATTGGTGTTGTCATTTACTCCGGCTCGATTTTGGCGGCAGTCACTTTTTTAGCCCATTCGCCGATTTGTTGTTTGATGAAGGTGCCGAATTGCGCGGGCGGGAGGTAGGCCGGCTCACAGCCTAACAATGCCATGCGTTCTTGCATGTCCGGCCGGGAAATCGACTTAGCGAGGGCATCGTGGATTTTTCTCACGACCTCATCGGGCAATCCCGCAGGCCCAACCAATCCGACCCAACCAATCAAATCGAAATTCGGAAGGCCACTTTCGGCGATCGTGGGAATATCCGGCATGAGGCTCGTGCGTTTTGCCGTTGTCACACCAAGCGCGCGTAATTTTCCTGCTTTGATATGCGGCAAACTCGTGCCTGAGATCGCTGACCATGATTTGCGTTTCGCCGGCGATGAGATCCGTAATCGCCTGCGGACTGGATTTGTACGCAACCCGTTGCAAATCGATTTTTGCCAGGACATTGATCGTTTCGGCCGACACCAATGACATGCTGCTGGCAGTTGCGTAACTCAGCTTTCCAGGTCTGGCACGCGCGTAGTCGATGAGTTCTTTTACCGAGGTTGCGCCGACTGTGGGGTGAACGACCAACACAAACGGGTAATAGCCAACGCGGGCAATGGCGGTAAAGCTTGTCACCGAATCGTAAGGAAGCTTTTTGAATAGGCTGGGATTCGCTGCTTGTGGTGTGTTGGTCGTCAACAAAAGTACATAACCATCCGGTGCAGCAAGCGCTGTCGCCTGTGCGCCAATGATGGCGCTTGCGCCCGGTTTGTTGTCGACGATAACCTGTTGCCCAAGCGCTGCGGTCAATTCTTTTGCCAGCAATCGACCCAAGCTATCCGTCAGGCTGCCGGCGGCGAAGGGCACGATTAGGCGAATGGATTTGTTAGGGTAGCCTTGCGCATTAGAAGCGACACTCATGAAAATAACGATAATCCAAATAGCCAACTCATTTTTCTCATGGTTTGATTTGTTTGATCACGTTTACCGGATTTTCGCCATAGGGCGGCGCGTAAATCACCAGCACCTTAACCGGCGTATCGCTGATCGCGACAAATAATGTTGCGTTCCGGCCGGAAAAAAAACAATCGCCGGGCCCCAAGCTCCATCGTTTCGCCCGCCACTTCCACTCGCGCGCGACCATCGAGTAGGTAGCAAGCCTGCTCGATGCCTGGGTGCGCATGGGGATCGGCGCCGCGGCCTTTCTCGACCACGCCGAGCACCACTTCGAGCTGCTTCGCGCCGACGGTTTCCGGTCCGATTAAACGTTTATTTAGCGTGCCGGTGTGATTGGCCGGATGATAGCCCGCAATATCGCTGGCACGGACACAATACCGACTAGCTGGCCGAGCTTGATTCATGGCAAAATTCTTAGAAAGAGAATGAGTGAATAATGCCTGAAACCTGGCACAAGGTGTAGGCGGGTCACGTTGCCACCATCAACCACACTCGATAAATGCCTGAAGAAGCGCATGGATATTGGGTCGCAGGGCATCATTAGAGGCCCATTTGTTGCCATCGCCGTAGCGTAACATCTGCGTTAGCATTGGACTTTAATTAGTTATGCGGTCAAAAAATGATTTTGAAATTCGGGCAATGAAAACACGCTGGCATTTCTGGATTGACCGCGGCGGTACGTTCACCGATGTCATCGCAAAAATGCCGGACGGTCACTCAGAACCGCCAAGCTGCTTTCGGAAAATCCACAACACTATACGGATGCGGCCGTTCAGGGCATCCGCGAGTTGATGGGCGTTGAAGTCGACTGAACCCATTGCCGCTAACGAAATTGAATCGATCAAGATGGGCACCACGGTTGCGACCAACGCACTGCTCGAGCGCAAAGGCGAGCGAACCGTGTTAGTCGTGACGTGCGGTTTTCGCGATCAACTGCGAATAGCCTATCAAGCTCGCCCAAAACTTTTCGTGCGCCAAATCGAGTTGCCCGAGTTGTTGCATGAATCGGTCATCGAGATCAATGAGCGCATCGGCGCTCATGGCGATGTTGTGCTCCCGCTCGATGAGGCAAAAGCGCGTGACGATTTACAAATGGTTTTCGATCAAGGCATGCGCGCCATCGCAATCTGCTTGATGCACGGTTACCGTTATACCCAGCATGAAACGGAGCTGGCACGTATCGCCAAGCAGATCGGATTCCCGCAAGTCAGCGTATCGCATGAAGTATCGCCGCTGATGAAATTTGTCTCACGCGGCGATACGACCGTCGTCGATGCCTATTTATCGCCGGTATTGCAGCGCTATGTCAAACAACTTCAATCGGCTTTAGGCAACGTGCGTTTGCAGTTCATGCAAAGCGCCGGCGGGCTAACCGACGCGAATAAGTTTCAAGGAAAAGATGCGATTCTCTCCGGGCCGGCTGGCGGTATTGTCGGCGCAGCGACCGTGACGCAACGCGCCGGATTCGACAAAATGATCGGCTTCGATATGGGCGGCACATCCACCGACGTTACCCATTTCGCCGGCGAATACGAACGAGCGTTCGAATCCGAAATCGCGGGCGTGCGTATTCGCGCGCCGATGATGCGCATCCATTCAGTCGCTGCGGGAGGCGGATCGATTTGCACTTTTGACGGCAGCAAATTTCGCGTCGGCCCCGAGAGCGCCGGCGCCAATCCCGGTCCGGCCGCGTATCGCCGTGGTGGGCCCATTACCGTTACCGATTGCAACGTCATCGTTGGCAAACTACGGCGTGAACTGTTTCCCGCGATATTCGGACCGAATGGCGATCAAGGGCTCGATGACAAGACCGTTCTCAATAAATTCGAAAGTCTTGCAATCGATATCGAAAAAGCTACGGGCCGCAAAATGTCGCATGAGGAAATCGCTGCCGGCTTTTTGCGCATTGCGGTCGAGAATATGGCGAACGCGATCAAACATATCAGCGTACAGAGAGGCTATGACGTTTCGGCATATACGCTCACTTGTTTTGGTGGCGCGGGCGGACAGCACGCTTGCATGGTAGCCGACGCACTTGGCATGCAACGGGTCTACATTCATCCGTTGGCCGGCGTGTTGTCCGCTTATGGCATGGGTCTTGCCGATGTTCGTACACTGAAGCAGGCGGCGGTCGAACGACAACTTTCCGACTCGCAATTGCATTCGCTTGACGCGACATTTAGATCTCTCACTCAGCAAGCGACAATCGGAAGTGCAGGCGCAGGGTTTCGCCGAATCCACATTGCGAGTATCAAAGACGCTGGCACTTAAGTACGAGGGCACCGACACGGCTATTGAGCTAGCGCTGGCGGAAAATGCCAGCGCCGCCCTGCTCCGAGCCACATTCGAGACGATTTATCGTAAGCGCTATGGATTTCTAATGCCGGGCCGTGAGCTAGTTATCGAGGCGATTACAGCGGAGGCAATTGGCCTCACCGAGCCGCCGACTGAAAACTATTCGATTCTTCCCGAACGAACAAATGGATTGCAACCCCGATCGGAGGTCGACGTTTTTTGTAACGATGCGATGCGGCGAGCGCGCGTATTTTATCGCGAGGAGCTGCGGCCGGATGACCGCATCGACGGACCGGCAATTATTAGAGAAGCTCAATGCAACCACGATGGTGGAACCGGAGTGGTTCGCATGGGTCACGAAACAGAATCATCTTGTACTTGAACGAGCAATGAAAGCAACGCGCACCCACGCAATCGGCACGACCGCCGATCCGATATTGCTCGAAGTGTTCAACAATTTATTTATGGCGATTGCGGAGCAAATGGGAGTAACGCTTGCCAATACGAGTTACTCGGTCAATATCAAGGAGCGACTCGATTTCTCCTGCGCAATTTTCGATGGCGAGGGCAATCTCGTCGCTAACGCGCCGCATATGCCGGTGCATCTCGGCTCCATGGGTGAAAGCGTGCGAGTGATTCTTGAGAAGCGCGCGCACAGCATGAAGGACGGCGATGCCTATGTGCTTAACGCGCCTTACGCCGGCGGCACACACATTCCCGATGTGACGGTGGTGATGCCGGTCTATTTGCCGGGCGAGAGCAAGCCGCTTTTCTATACCGCCGCGCGCGGCCATCATGCTGATATCGGTGGCATCACACCCGGCTCGATGCCGCCCTTTTCGAACACACATCAGCGAAGAAGGTGTACTGTTGGACAATGTGCAAATCGTTCGCGATGGCGTGTTTCTCGAAGAAGCATTGACGCAGATTCTGACGCAAGGCCCACATCCAGTTCGAAACGTTACACAAAATATTGCTGATTTGCGTGCTCAGATCGCCAGTTGCCAAAAGGGCGCGAACGAGCTTGCGGCAATGGTCGACCACTTCGGGCGCGAGGTCGTTGTCGCTTACATGCAGCACGTGCAAGACAATGCGGAAGAAAGTGTGCGAAGGGTTATTCACAAACTCACCAGCGGCGAATTTGGCGTCGATTTGGACGACGGCAGCCACATTCACGTTAAGGTGTCGGTTAATCGCAATAACCGCTCCGCAACGGTTGACTTCACGGGCACATCAGCGCAACGCCCAAGTAATTTCAACGCGCCGCGCAGCGTAAGCCGAGCCGTGGTGCTATATGTGTTCCGCACGCTTGTTGACGAAGAAATTCCAATGAACGCCGGCTGCTTAAA
The DNA here is from genome assembly GCA_963840785.1 of uncultured Pseudomonadota bacterium. GTDB lineage: Bacteria > Pseudomonadota > Gammaproteobacteria > Burkholderiales > JALYOK01 > JALYOK01. The sequence continues at coordinate 114,989 of CAWJAF010000003.1, forward strand.
GCCTATCGAAATCATTATTCCTGACGGCAGCATGTTGTCGCCGGAATATCCTGCCGCGGTCGTCGCTGGCAATGTTGAAGTGTCGCAAGCGGCAACCAATTGTTTGTACGGCGCGCTAGGGGTGATGGCCGGCGCCTACGGCACGATGACGAACTTCACCTTCGGCAATGACAAATATCAGTATTACGAAACGATCGCGGGCGGTTCTGGCGCCGGACCGAACTTCAACGGCACGTCTGTCGTGCAATGCCATATGACCAATTCACGGTTAACCGATCCCGAAGTTTTGGAATTTCGTTATCCCGTGCGTGTTGATTCTCATAGCATCAACCCGGGTACCGGCGGCAAGGGCAGATTTCAAGGAGGCGATGGAGCGGATCGACGAATTCGCTTCCTCGAGTCAATGACCGCCGCAATCCTCGCGAACAATCGAATCAATCGTCCCCACGGCATGGCCGGTGGCGAACCCGGTGCGGCGGCAGAAAATTGGGTCGAACGCGACGATGGTACTCGCGAAAACTTTGGACACATTTGCGAAGTAGCGATGAAATCAAACGACGTATTCGTAATTCAAACGCCCGGCGGCGGTGGCTTTGGCTTTCCGGAATAACTCGGCGTTTCGATCTAGGCCATCAGTTGGGCTTCCTCCCCGTTGCCAATGCATTAGCCCATGTCATGGCGCTAAGCGTAGAATTAATATGACAACACCCATGATAAAGGCGGAGGAGAAATGTTCGACTTAACTGGAAAAATCGCGTTAGTCACCGGCGCATCGCGAGGGCTGGGCTGGGCAATGGCACAGGCGCTCGCAAAAGCGGGCGCCCACGTGATGATCAACGCACGCGATCAGAACGCGGTCGACGAACGTGTCTCTCAACTCAGAGCACAATCGCTTCAAGGCGAGGCTGCTATTTTTGATGTCACGGATCAGGCTGCCGCAAGGCAGTGTATTCAACACGCGAACGCCAAACATGGTCGCTTCGATATTCTGGTGGCAAACGCGGGTATTCAACACCGAAAACCCATCGAGGAATTCGAGGCAGCGGATTTCGATCGCGTCATCAATACCAATCTCACTGCCGTATGGGCGCTGTGCAAAGAAGCAGCAAAGGTTATGATTCCGCGTAACCGTGGGCGCATCATCATGACGGGATCGGTGTCCGCCATCCTTGGCCGCGAAACTATCTCTGCCTATACGGCCAGTAAAGGCGCGGTTCACGCGCTAACACGCCAATTGTCTGTGGAACTGGCGCCACACAACATTACCGTCAACGCGATCGCACCCGGTTTTTTCGCGACGGAACTCAATTCGGCTCTGATTGAAAACAAAGAATTCAACGATTGGGTATGTAAGCGAACCCCGGCAGGTCGATGGGGCACCCTTGATGAAATTGGCCCGCCCGCCGTGTTTCTTGCCTCCGACGAAGCGTCTTACGTGAATGGCCATATTCTGACTGTTGATGGGGCGATGAGCGTTGCAATGTAGCGTTGGAATCAACAGAATTGACAGCCACAATCAATAGTTCAAATCGTAACAATTTGAAATAAAAAAAAGGGATATCCTTTGAACGAAAATTCACTACAAACGAAATTGCAAGGTGCCTGGCGACTAACTGACTACTTTGCGGAAAGCCAGAATGGCAATGTTTTTTATCCGCTCGGACCCGAAGCCTGCGGTTTCATTATGTATACCAACGATGGTTACATGTCAGCAACATTGATGCGCCCGAACCGTATTAAGTTCGAGTCTGCCGATATGATGGGCGGAACACCGGATGAACACGCAGCTGCCGCGAACGGTTACCTTTCTTATGCGGGAACGTTTGCTGTGGACGAGGCAAATGACGTCGTGACACATCAGATAAAAACCGCGTTAGTGCCAAACTGGATCGGTAACGATTTTAAGCGCAAGGTGATTTTAGTCGGCAATCAATTGGAGTTACGCGCGCTCGCGCCGTCGCTAGTCGCCGGTGAAATGCGTCTGGTTCGCGTCATTTGGGAACGTGTACGGTAACTTGTTTCGTTAAACCCGTAAAAAGCAAGGCTCACTTCTGCTTTCACGCATAGCAATAAATTAATGAAGGATTAAAAATGTTAATTGGCACTTTTCACTTTCCTACCGACTACGGAATTAATGTTGGTGAGTTAGCGGCCGAACTCGAATCGCGAAAATTTGAGTCGCTATTTGTTTGCGAACATACACACATTCCCGTGAGCCGGCGCACACCATTTCCGAGCGGCGGCGACTTGCCAAAACGCTATTCCCATACGCACGATCCCTTCGTCGCTCTGTCATTTGCGGCAGCGGCCACGCGTACGCTAATGCTTGGTACTGGCGTCGCTTTGTTACCGCAGCGCGATCCGATCGTCACGGCGAAGTCGGCAGCGAGTCTGGATCATTTGTCGAACGGACGTTTTATCTTCGCCGTCGGTGGTGGATGGAACGTCGAGGAAATGGAAAATCACGGTGCGCGTTACGACACCCGATTTAAACTTTTACGCGAACGCATACTGGCGATAAAGGCCCTATGGACTGAGGAAGAGGCGCAGTTTCACGGCGAGTTTGTAAACTTCGATCCGGTTTGGCTCTACCCAAAGCCGAAACAAAAACCGCACCCGCCTATCTTGCTTGGTGGCGAGACTGACCATACGCTTAAGCGCGTCGTGGAGTTCTGCGACGGTTGGTTTCCACGACCACGCAATGGTTGGGAACCAAAGAGCGCGGTAGCGAGATTACGCAGAATTGCCGAAGAGGCAGGTCGCGATCCCGCAAGCGTTCCGATAACGGTGTTCGCCGCGCCGCCCGACGAAGCAACGCTGGCTTCCTACCGCGAAGCCGGCATCCATCGTGTGTTGCTGGAAGTGCCGGACGGGAGCCGCGATGAGGTACTGCAACGCCTTGACAAATATGCGCCGCTATTAATGGATTAGCGGCTTTCAATCAACGTCGCGCGGTAGGTTGGGGTGATGAACCAACCCGAACAAATTGGGCAATACGATAGGAGTGTACGTTGGGGTTCGCAAGCTCACCCCAACCTACATTTTTTGGCCTCCGCCAGGACCCGCGCCCACATTGCCGTTTGGCATGGCATGGCTTGCGACCCGCATCACCATTGACTCTCAGGCTGATGCGCTTCGCTAAAAATTAAAACTTCACCATCACATGTCTTGCAACCGTGTAATCCTCTAACGCATACATGGAAAGATCTTTTCCATAGCCACTCGATTTCAAGCCACCGTGAGGCATTTCGCTCACGAGCATGAAATGGGTGTTGATCCAGGTGCAGCCATATTGGAGTTTTTTCGCGACCTTCATCGCTTTGGAAACATCGTTCGTCCACACCGATGACGACAGGCCATAGTCGGAATCGTTGGCCCATTTGATGGCTTCATCGGTATCGCTAAAGCGCGTGATCGATACCACCGGGCCGAACACTTCTTTACGCACGATTTCGTCGTCTTGTCGGGCGCCTGCGATTACCGTTGGTTCGTAGAAGAATCCGGCGCCGGCGCGTACATTGCCGCCAGCCGTAACTTGGATATGGCTCATTTGCTTTGCACGATCGACAAAACTCGCGACGCGATCCCGCTGTCGCGCGCTGATGAGTGGGCCGATTTCCACGTCCGGCTCGTCTTGCAAACCCACTTTGATAGACTTCACTGCGCTCGACAGATCGGCGACTAAGTTATCGTAAATTTTCGCGCCGGCATAAAGGCGACATGCCGCCGTGCAATCTTGGCCGGCATTGTAATAGCCGAAAGTGCGAATGCCTTCGACCACCGATGCCAAGTCGGCATCGTCGAACACGATCACTGGCGCTTTGCCGCCTAGTTCGAGGTGAGTGCGCTTGAGAGTCGCGGATGAGGCGTTTAAGATTTTTCGTCCTGTTGCGACATCACCGGTGATCGAAACCATGCGCACGCCGGCATGCTCAACTAGCGGCTGACCAACTGTGGGGCCGCGACCGCAGATAACATTTAATACGCCTTTCGGAAAAATATCGGCAGCAATTTTTGCCAGGTACAACGCCGTTAACGGCGTTTGTTCCGACGGCTTGAGAACTACCGCATTGCCCGCCGCCAACGCCGGCGCAATCTTCCAGGTAGCCATCAAATGTGGATAATTCCACGGCGCAATGGAGCCGACGACACCAATCGGATCGCGCCGGACCATGCTGGTGTGGCCGGGCAGATATTCGTTCGTCACTGTACCGCTCACGCAGCGCGCGGCACCGGCGAAAAACCTATAACAATCGGCAACCGCAGGAATCTCGTCGCCGAGCGCACGTGCGTACGGCTTACCGCAATTGAGCGATTCCAAGCGCGCGAAGGTTTCTGCATTCGCTTCGATTGCATCGGCCAGTTTTAGTAGCATGCGCGAGCGCTCCATCGGCGTCGTTTCGCTCCAGGTTTCGAAGGCGCGGCTGGCCGCTTTCACCGCTTCGTTAATCTGATCGATGGAGGCTTCACGCACCTCCACTAACAATTCGCCAGTTGACGGATTAATGATGCGCTCGACCTCGCCCTTGCCGGTGACGAACTGGCCATCGATAAATAAATCGGTGATCGGCGTTACGGATAGTTTCGACATGATGTTCTCCTAAGAATCAATGGGCGGTTGGCGCTTCGTCGCCACGGGTGAGCCAGTAGGCCGCGATGATGGGAATAAATGTTAACGCAATGATTATCACCGCAACAACGTTCGTCACGGGGCGCTGGCGCGGGCGAATGAGTTCCTGCAACATCCAAATCGGCAATGTGGTTTGCTGGCCGGCGGTAAACGTGGTCACGATGACTTCGTCGAAACTGAGCGCGAAGGCTAACAAACCTCCCGCCAATAAAGCCGAGCCGAGTTGCGGCAAAATGATGTAGCGCAGTGTTTGAAACATATTCGCGCCGAGGTCCATCGATGCTTCGAGTAACGACGGGCTGGTGCGACGTAGACGCGCGACGGCGTTGTTGTAAACCACGACAACGCAAAAAGTCGCGTGGCCGATAACGATAGTCCAAAAGCTGAAGGGAATATCGAGGGTGTTGTAGCCCGAGCGCAACGCGATGCCGGTAATGATTCCCGGCAACGCGATCGGCAGAATTAAAAGCATCGATACAAAATCTCGTCCGAAGAATTTTGTGCGTGCCAGCGCAGCAGCTGCGAGGGTGCCGAGCACGATCGCGATCGACGTCGACCAAAAAGCAACTTGCACGGATAAGCGAATCGCGCGCCATACGTCATCTCGTTCCATGGCAACGGAAAACCATTTCGTTGTTAGGCCGGGCGGTGGAAAAACATAGGATTTGTCTTCCGCGCTGAATGCATAAACGATAATCAGCAATAACGGGATGTGTAGGAACGCGACGCCCGCCCAGACCGCGAATTTCAAACCTAGCGAAGACCTAGAGCGCATCGAACGCACCCTTGCGCTTGGCAAACCACAGGTAAACACAGATCACGATAATTGGCACCAACGAAAACGCCGCCGCGAACGGAATGTTGCCGGCAACGCCTTGCTGTGTATAAACGACGTTGCCGATGTATGGCGTGGAGTTGCCGATCACTTGCGGGATAATGTAATCGCCCAGCGTCAAGGAAAAGGTGAAAATGGAACCGGCCGCGACGCCGGGCATCGCCAGCGGCAAAATAATTTTCCAGAACGTTGTTGAATCTTTTGCGCCCAAATCGCCGGAGGCTTCGATGCACGACGGCGGAATGCGTTCCAGTGCCGCTTGGATCGGCAAAATCATAAACGGCAGCCACATATAAACAAAGACGATAAATGTGCCGAGCGGGGAAAAAGACAGGGAGTTTGCGCCGATGATGGGCGCGCTCAAAACCGCATCGAGCATCCAGGTGAGATGCATTTTTTCCAATGACCATGCGATGGCGCCCTCCTTCGCCAATAATAATTTCCACGCGTAAAGCCGCACCAAATAACTCGACCAAAGCGGCAACATGATCGCGACATAAAGCAGCGCTTTCTTCGCGCCTCGCGCATAACGCGCCATGTAGTACGCAATCGGAAAACCGATCACCGCACACGCGATTGTTACCAAAAGCGACATCAAGCGTTGTGCGGATGACGATATCGCGATTGGCTGGCGCAAACAACTCGATGAAATTGTTTAAGCCGAGTTCGCGTACGACTTGGCCGGTGTAGTCGTCGAGCCTGAAGAATGAATTGGCGAGCAACGCGAATAGTGCGCCGAGATACATAACGGCGAACCACAGCAGTGGCGGCCCAAGTAGCAACGCTAGCATGGCGCGTGGGTGATGGTAGAGGTAATCCGAGACACGGCTCGGACGAGGTGCGTTTGAAATTGTGACGTTAGTTTGCGAGCTCATGGATCGCACTATCGTCCCAGTTCAGACCAACGCGATCACCAACATTGGGCAACCGCGATTCACTTTGCGCTGGAATATCGGCGGTCAAGAACACATTATCGATACCGACACGAACGCGCGAAAACGATCCGAAGTATTGGATTTCTTCGACTTCACCTTGCACTCGTCGCCGTTTCCGGCGCGCTAAACATTAAGCGCTCCGGACGCAACATCGCAGCATTTGTGCCGGCGAGCTTGCGCGCGATTTCGCCTTCAAGCACGTTGGCAGCGCCGATAAATTGCGCGACGAATTTGGTCGTTGGCGTATTGTAGATTTCTGACGGCGTGCCGATCTGCTCGATCTTGCCGTGATTGAACACGCCGATACGATCGCTCATCGACAAGCGCTTCGTGCTGATCGTGGGTGATGAACAAAAACGTAATGCCGAGACGACGTTGCAATTGCTTCAACTCGCTTTGCATTTGCTCGCGCAATTTAAGATCCAGTGCGCCGAGCGGCTCATCGAGCAACAATACTTCCGGCTCGTTTACCAGCGCGCGTGCCAACGCGACACGCTGGCGTTGACCGCCAGAAAGCTGCGCCGGACGGCGATCGCCCACTCCGTTTAGTCGCACGATCTCCAGCATTTCATTCGCGCGTTTTTCGCGAACAGATTTGTCGATCCCTTTCACCATCAGACCATAGGCGACATTTTCCGCGATGGTCATGTGGGGAAACAGCGCGTAGTCCTGGAATACGGTATTGACCGGCCTTGCGTAGGGCGGAACTTGTGAGACGTCCTGGTTACCGATAAAGATCTTGCCCGAAGTCGGCAACGTGAAACCCGCCGATCATTCGCAAGCACGTGGTTTTACCCGAGCCCGATGGGCCAAGAAGCGTAAAGAATTCGCCTGATTTGATTTCCAAGCTCACGGCGTCGACGGCGCGCACTTCACGCGCCGATTTGCCGGTAGCGGGGAAGATGCAGGATACGTTTTCTAGTATGATGCCTGCGGTCATGTTGACGTGTCTATTGTTTTTTTGACGAGGTCCCTTATGGCCCAAGGCCACCCCGCCCTAGCCCTCTCCCCGGCATCCGGGGGAGAGGGAATTCCTCTACCGGCCGCCTAATACCGCGATGTAATCCGACACCCATTTGTGATATGGAACGCATTGGTTATTCTGCGTCGCACACTTGCTGGTCGGCGTTTTCCAGAACGCGATTCTTTCGAAGCTGCCGAGGCCTTGGCGATTGCAACCGTCGTCGCCGAGCAGCGCGTTGCCTTTACACGCTTCGAGCACGACAGGCACGGAACCAAACCAAGCGGACAGATCGCCTTGCAATTTTTTGTTGAGCGAATGCTCCATCCACAGATAGGCACAAGTCGGATGCGGCGCTTCAGAATGCATCATTGTCGTGTCGGCCCAGCCGGTCGACCCTTCAACGGGAACAACGGTCGCGATCGGCGCTTTTTTCGAGCCGAGTACATTGGCTTGGAACTGCCAAGACGATGATGCGACCACACCTTCGTTGGTGAAGTCATCGATTTGCACGAACGCATCATGCCAATACTTGCCGACAATCTTGCGTTGGCCGCGCAGCAAATCGAGCGCTGCTTTGTATTGCGTTTCGTTTAACTCGTATGGATCTTTGATGCCGAGTTCAGGTTTGGCTTTCATCAAATACAACGCCGCATCGGCGATATAAATCGGCCCATCGAAGGCTTGCACGCGGCCTTTGTTCGACTTGCCGTCGGGCAGCGTAGTTTCTTCGAACACGACTTTCCACGAGGTCGGCGCTTTGTCTTTAAACACCGTCGTGTTGTACATCAATACGTTCCAACCCCACTGATACGGCGTGCCGTAGTGAACGTTATTCACCGTGTGCCAAGGTGCGTTTTGTAAACGCTTGTCGATATTTTTAAAGCTGGGAATCAGCTTCAGGTTGATCGGTTGGACACGCTTGCCGACGATCAAGCGCAAACTCGCGTCGCCCGATGCCGTCACCAAATCAAAACCGCCTTCGTTCATCAGTGCGACCATTTCGTCCGACGTGCCGGCGGTTTTAACGTTCACTTTGCATCCGGATTTTTTCTCGAAATCGGTCACCCAATCGTACGCCTTATCGGTTTCGCCGCGCTCGATATAGCCGGGCCAGGCGACGATGTCGACTTGGCCTTCCGGCTTGCCGAGTTTTGCCAGCGGCGTTTGCGCGAATGCGCTTATTGTTGACGTCAAGGTAAAGCAAGCCGCAATTGCCGCAGCGATTCCACGTTTAAAGTTCTGCATCACTACCTCCGTATTAATCTGAATTGCGTACGCCGCAAATACGCCATCGCGCATTTGACCGACGTGAATTTGGTTACAGCGAGTGAAAGTGTACCTGCGACTTCACATCCTGACAAACGGCAAAGACTTAAATGATGAACGTGCCACGAGACAATATCCATGCGGATTTCCAGGCATGCCCTGCCACCAATCAAGCGGGGAGCGGCTCCTGGCACGATCAAATTTTTATTCACTTTGCCTGAGTTTAGAAATCGCGGCATCCGTTGCTGTGGTTTAATTTCGTCCAGGAATTTATTACGCTACAATAGTTCATCACCATCGTTTGTAGTTAGAGGCACACAAATGAGCGCAATCCCATTAGCGGCAGATGAAGTTGGTCTAAGCCATCAAGACGTTGGATCGTTTTCCCAGCGCGGTTATCACTTCCCATTGCGAATTTTGAGCAGCAAGGAAGCCCAAGCGTATCGTAATCACCTCGAAGAATTTGAACGTGCGCAGGGTGGCCCGTTAAGCGGCGCATTACGCAACAAACCCCATTTGCTGTTCACTTGGATCGACGAGTTAGTTCGCCATCCCGCAATTTTAGATCGAGTTCAATCCATTCTCGGACCGAATTTGCTGGTCTGGAGTTCGAGCTTTTTCACCAAAGAAGCCAACGATCCAGCCTATGTTTCGTGGCATCAGGATTCTACGTACTGGGGATTGTCCGCGCCAGATGTCGTTACGGCCTGGATTGGCTTCACCGACAGCAACGTAAGTAACGGCTGTATGCAGGTCATTCCCGGCACACACTTGAAGGATCAACTGCCGCACAAGGATACCTTTGCCGACAATAATCTCCTGACTCGCGGGCAAGAAGTCGCGGTTGATGTGAATCCGAATGACGCAGTCAATGTGATTTTACAGGCCGGAGAAATGTCGTTGCATCATGTGCGTTTGGTACACGGCTCGCCACCGAATACCTCCAACGATCGCCGTATTGGCTATGCCATTCGTTATGTGCCGACCTATGTCTATCAAACTGCTGGAAATCGCGACAGCGCGATGTTAGTGCGCGGTATCGATACCTATAAGCATTTCGATCCCGAACCGCGGCCAAGGATCGACTTCGGCGCAGACGAGCGCGCCTTCCACACCGCAGTCAACGAAGAATCGATGCGCATTCTCTATCGCGGCACCGACAAAGCACCACAATAAATCAAAGGCTAGCCAACCATGAAACGAACTAAATTTTTCGCGTTCTTGGTTGTGATGATTACGTTGGGAAACGCAGCAATTGCCGCCGAGCCCGCGCCAATCAAAATTAAAATGATGGCGTTGTGGCAAGCCGGCACGCTGCCATTCAAAGTCTTCGAGCAATTCGCGGCGGACGTCAAGACAAAATCCCAGGGACGCTTGATCATCGAGCCGCTGCCGGCTGGTTCCGTCGTGGCGCCCGCCGAAGCACTCGACGCCGTTACCAGCGGCGTGCTCGATGCCGAATATGGTTGCGGAGGTTACGCTGCGGGTAAGGAACCGGCACTCGCGTTATTAACCGATCCACAAGGCGCGTTCGATTCCCCCGAACAAATGGCGCAATGGATGGAACAAGGCGGCGGCTTGCAGCTCGCGCGCGAGGCCTATCAGCGTTTCAAAATCCATTACATCGCTGGCACTTGGTATGGCAAAGAATCTCTGGTCAGCAAAAAGCCACTACGCAGCATCGCTGATTTTAAAGGTCTGAAAATTCGCGCGCCGGTCGGCATCGGCCAAGATATTTTTAAGCGGCTCGGCGCCGCGCCCGTCAACATTCCCGGCAGCGAAGTCTATACATCGCTCGAGCATGGTGTCGTCGATGCGTCCGATTGGAGCACCCTGTCGATGAATCACGAACTCGGTTATCACAAACTGGCGAAATATCCCACCTATCCCGGATTCCATTCAATGGGCATGGCGGAGATTGCGGTGAATATGAAAAAATGGAATACCTTGCCCGATGATCTAAAACTTTTATTGGAGGCGGCGGTAAACGAGTTCTCGCGTAAACTCGTCGCGCGCAGTCTCGCCGAGGACGAAAAAGTGGCGCGGCAAGCGAAGACCCTGGGCTTTGAACCGATTGCTTGGAGTGCTGAAGAGCGACGCAAATTTCGCAGTGTCGCGCAGCGAAGTTTGGAAGCAATACGCCGCGCGCAGTGCGATGGCGAAAAAAATTAATGATTCGCAGGTGGCGTTTCTCAAAAAAGCGGGGTTGCTTGACTAAAAGCCTCAAGATATTGTCCCTCTGTCGTTCCGGCGCAATGCGGGAATCCATTTGGCCTCTCAAAGTCAACATGGATTCCGCCTTCGCGGGAATGACCGAATTAATATCTAATGCTGAATTGATGTCCGAACAAAAACTACAACACCTAGTCAATGCAATCGGTGCGATCGCCGTGTAGCTTTTTTCTGATCGTCGTAGCGATGATCACCTACGAAGTCGTGTCCCGTTACTTCTTCAATGCGCCGACCATCTGGAGCCACGAACTAAGTGTGATGCTGTGTGCGGCCGCATTTTTAATGGGTGGGCCCTATGTGCATCAACATCGCAGTCATATCGTTATCAGTGTCGCCGCCGAGCGATTTTCCCCTTCCTGGCGCAGCCGCGCGAATGTTCTCGTTTCGTTGTTGACCTTGATATTTTTCGTCGTACTCAGTATCGCGACCTTTCAGCAGGCCACGGATTCGATGTCGTACATGGAGCAATCCGGCACAGCGTTAAATTGGCCAATTCCCGTGTTCGTCAAAACACTGTTCGCTATCGTCTGTGCAATCATGACGCTGCAATCGCTGTTGCAGCTTGTCGCCGATTTCAAAACCCTCAAATAACTGATGGATATCGGAACCCTAACAGCGGTCATGTTCGGTTCCATGATCGTGCTGCTCCTGCTTGGCCTGCCGCTCGCGTTTGTCACCGGTCTGATCGCCGTGGTTTTTGCGTTGGGCTTGTTCGGCGAAGCCGGATTGCAACTAATTGCCAGCCGCATCTACAGTTTCATGAACGAGTATGTGTTGGTGTCGGTGCCGATGTTCATCATGATGGCCTCTCTGATGGAACGCTCCGGCGTCGCTAAAGATTTATTCGACGCCATGCGCGTATGGGCCGGAAAATTGCCGGGCGGATTAGCGATTCAAACCATGGTCGCCGCGACCATCATGGGCGCGATGACCGGCATCATCGGCGGCGAGATCGTGTTACTCGGCCTGATCGCGCTGCCGCAAATGTTGCGCTTGGGTTACGATCCCAAACTCGCCATCGGCACCATTTGCGCCGGCGGCTCGCTCGGCACGATGATTCCTCCCTCCATCGTGTTGGTCATTTACGGGCTCACCGTCAACGTTCCCATCGGCGATCTATTTACCGCCAACATAATTCCCGGCTTGATCCTCTCGACGGTATACATGATTTATATTTTCATCCGCTGCCAACTCGATCCCAAGCTCGGCCCGCCCGCACCGGCGCACGAACGCGATGTTCCGCTCGCGCAAAAATTGCGCATGCTAAAGGGTTTATTGTTGCCGATGTTGGTGATGGCTTCGGTGTTGGGCACCATCTACACCGGCATCGCTTCCGTCACCGAAGCAGCGGGCATGGGCGTCGTCGGCACTTTGATCGCCTCGGCAATTCGCGGCGATTTGAAATGGAAAATCGTACGCGAATCGGCAGACCAAACCTTGCGCGCCTGCGGCATGTTGTTGTGGCTGTCGTTCGGCGCGACGGCGATGATTGGCGTTTATAACCTGGCCGGCGGCCCCGCATTCGTCAGCGCGCTGATGACGGGGCTCGACGTCCCGCCCATCGCGATTATCTTGATTATGATGTTGATCCTAGTCGTGCTCGGCTGCATTATGGATTGGGTCGGCATCTGTCTTCTGACGATGCCGATATTCGTTCCCATCGTGAAACAACTCGGCTACGATCCGGTTTGGTTCGGCGTGTTGTTTTGTTTGAACATGCAGATTTCCTATCTATCACCGCCGTTCGGACCGGCGGCGTTTTATCTAAAAGGCGTCGCGCCGCCGGGCATCACGCTCAATCAAATCTTCGCGTCGCTGTGGCCGTTCATCTTGCTGCAAGCGGCCGTGTTGTTTTTGGTCCTGAGCTTTCCGCAAATCGCGCTCTGGCTACCGTCGCTGAATTAGTTGGCCTAACAAGCAAGAATGGTGCGCCATGCGGGCATGCATGCCTGGAACGGCAAGCTGGTGCGGCTCCTGGCGCGAGCATTTCGGCGGTTACGATAACGCGCGGATGACTTCTAAAGGTGGCCGATCGAGTATGCCGCGCATGCCGATCATGCCGGCGATGCTGACGCCGACCGTTCCGGCGACTATACCGAGCAAGATGATGGTCGGATTAAGGGTGAACGGCACTTTCAATACATAGCGACTCAAGCCATAGCCCAGCCCGCACGCGCCTAACCCACCGAGCAAGCCTGCCGCGAAACCCAGCGCACTGAATTCCGCCAATTGCGCGATGACGAGGTGACGCCGGCTGGCGCCGACGGTGCGCATAATTGCATTTTCGAAAATGCGCTCGTCGAGCGTTGTGCTGATCGCCGAATACAATACGACCAGCCCGGCCAATACCGTGAACAAAAATACAAACTGCACCGCCTTGGAAACTTGCTCGGTCATCATGCGAAAACGCGTCATGATCGCCGCGACATCGATGACGGAAAGATTGGGAAACGTGCGCACCAAATCGTTCAGAATTTTTTCTTGCTTCGTCGCAAGATAAAAACTGGTGACGAAACTCGTCGGCATCGCTTCAAGCAAACCGGGTGTGGCGATGACATAGAAATTCACTTTGAAGGAATCCCAATCGACTTTGCGAATATTGCTCACGCGCGCGCTAACGGGCGTGCCGGCGACGTTGAAGGTCAAGATATCGCCGACTTGATATTGAGTTCCTTGGCGATCCATTCCTCTACGGAAAATTCCGGCAACTCGGCGGCGCGCTATTCCACCAACGCCCGGCGACGATGACATTATCCGGGCGGCGGATCTTTGCGTAGGAAAGATTAAATTCGCGATCAACCAACCGCTTGGTTCGCACATCAGCGAAATTCGCACTGCGAATCGCGTTGCCGTTAATCGATTCCAAGCGTCCGCGCACCATCGGATAAAGCACAAAATCATCAAGTCCATGCTCCTGAACAAAGCGGTTGCACCTCCTCCTCTTGATTGGACTGAATACCGACGATAAAACGATTCGGCGCATCCGGCGGCAATTTGTTGCGCCAGCCATCGAGTAAATCGCCTTGCACCAACGTTAAAACCAATAACGCCATAATGCCTAGACCCAGCGCGACGATTTGCACGACGCGTATTGAGCGCATGACGCTTGAGATTGGCTAGACCAAAGCGCCATGGGCCACGTGCCGTGTGACCCAAACGTGCTGCGAGGGCGACCAATCCAAACGCGACTACCGTGAATACAACCACTCCGCCGAGAAAACCAAACAAGACATAGCTCGCGAGTTGCGCATCACCTGCGCGCCAAAACAAAATCGCTGCGAATGCCGCCAAACCCGCGACATAGGTCGACGGCACTCACCGGTTCAATGGCCCCGAACTCGCGCCGGATCACGCGCAATGTCGGCACACCGCGCAAGCGCACAACTGTCGGAAGCGTAAATCCGAACACCAGAATGAGCCCGATCGCCAAGCCTTGCAATCGCGGGCACAAAGCCCGGCAAATCGAGCGTGACGTCGGCGAAGTTATCCGAGTAGCTTGGCCAAACCAAATTGCGCCAGCCAACCGACTGCGATGCCAACCAAACTCGCAACAAAGCCGAGCAACAATTGTTGCACCAAATACAGGCCAAGTAACCGCGATTGCGTCGCGCCAAGGCAACGCATGATCGCCGCTTGATCAAGTTGGCGTACCGCAAAACGCCGCGCCGCTAGACGCGGCGGCGACGGCGGCAAGGATCGTCGCCATGAGCGAACAGAGACCAAGAAACCGCCCGGCTCGCTCCAACATGGTGCGCACTTCCGGCCGCGCATCGCGCACACCTTCGACGCGCTCGCCGGCAGCGAGGGTTGTTTCCGCCCAGCGGCGATAACTCGCGATGGCGTTCGGTTCGCCGGCTAACAGCAAGCGATAGGAAACGCGGCTCCCAACACCGAGTAACTCTGTAGCGGCGAGGTCGCGCTGATTAATCAATGCACGCGGCGCAACGTTCATGAAATCCAGCGCGTTGTCCGATTCCTGCGCAATGGTGGCGTCGACGACGAAACCGCATCGCTCCAAGCTCCACTTCATCGCCAATGCTCACGCCGAGCAGATCGAGCAGACGCGGCGCGACCCACATCGTGCCGGATTTGGAATAGTAGAAGTTTCAATTTCTCCGTTCGCAACAGAGCGGTTGATTCTTATTTTGCCGCGCAGTGGATAACCCTCACTCACCGCTTTGACATTGACGAGCTGGGTCTTATCGCCGTCGACAAGCATGCTGGGAAACTGGATGTTGTCGGCATAGCGCAAGCCGTACACGGTTCCTTGCCGGTGAAAATCATCGAGAATCTTGTGATCGGCAATGACGACCAAATCCGCACCGAGCAATTGGTTGGCTTCGCGATCGAGCGTGCGCGCGACACGGTCGGAAAAAAAACTTACCGTCGTGACACCCGATACTGCAATTGCCAGCGCTGCAGCCAAGGATCGAAATTCACCGGCTCGCCATTCGCGCCAAAGCATCAACAACGCGAGACGGACAATATTCATGTCACGGAAACCCCATCGCGATCGCTGATCAATCGGCCCGCAGAAATTTCTAACCATCGATTGCAACGGCTCGCCGAGCGCAGCATCGTGGGTGACCAAAACAAGCGTCGTGCCGTGTTCGAGATTTGAGCAAAACAACAGTTCGATAATCGATGCGCCGGTGACGGTGTCAAGATTTCCGGTGGGTTCATCGGCGAACAGCAATTTCGGTTCACTCACAAACGCACGCGCGATGGCGACGCGTTGTTGCTCGCCGCCAGACAAAGTGCGTGGATAATGTTCCAAACGTGCGCCGAGGCCGACGCGTCTGAGCAGTGTATCGGCGCGCGATCGCAGTTTGCCTCACCCGCCAATTCTAGCGGCAACATGACATTTTCCAGCGCATTGAGCGCCGGTAACAGTTGAAACGATTGAAACACGAAGCCCAGATTTTTGCCGCGCAACATCGCGCGGCTGTCTTCATTCATTGGCGTCAAATCTTGTCCTTCAAGAATTACCCGGCCGCAAGTCGGCGTATCCAGCCCCGCCAGCAAACCAAGCAGCGTGGATTTGCCGGAACCGGACGCGCCAATGATCGCCACCGCCTCGCCCGGCTTGACAGTAAAACTCACGTCGTGGAGGATGTCCAACGGTCCTTCATCGGTGTTGCACGCGTTTGCCTAATCGTTCAGCAACTAAAATCGGAGTTTCGTTGGTTCGATTCATTTTTTATTCGATGATGTGTATGCGTAGCGGCGACGGCCGCGCCGCAAACAACGTTATTGGTCCTCGGCGATAGCCTGTCGGCCGGCTATGGCCTTGCGCAGGATACCGGCTGGGTGTACTTTGCTGCAACAAAAGTTAAAGGCCAGAAGCCTAAATTATCGCGTGGTGAATGCCAGCATTAGTGGCGAAACCAGCGCCGGCGGCCGTGTTAGGCTCGCCGCCGCGCTGAAGCAACATCGCCCAACATCTTATCTTGCAACTCGGCGGCAACGACGGTTTGCGCGGATTACCGATTGCAGAATTTCGCGCCAATATGGATGCGATGATTAAGATGGGGCTTGGAGCGAAGGCTAAAGTGTTATTGGTCGGCATTCGGCTTCCTACTAATTATGGCAAAAACTATCGGGAAAAGTTCAAATCGGCCTTCGACGACTTAGCGCGCCGCAACCGGATTTCGTTAGTTGATTCGTTGCTGGAGAAGGTGGAGGAAAGGCGCGACTTATTCCAATCGGATGGCATTCATCCAAATCAACCCGCTCAGCCAATTTTGTTGGACAATGTTTGGCCCAGCTTGGCGCCGCTATTGCGCAACTAAGCGATTTCGCGAGGCGCCAAAAGGCCGGTTTTTTCTATCAATGCTGAACAAATAATGGCGACCGCATTGCCGATCTTCGCTAGCTTTTCAGCCGCGCCGGGTAGGGCTTGTTTCGACGACAGCTCACTGACTTCGTGACATAACTCAGCAACCCGCCTGGCGCCAAGGTTAGCGCTACTCGAACGCAGCGCATCCGCCGCACGAAATAGTTCGCGCAAATCGCCGTCGGCCAAGGCATCCGCCATCACCTGCACCAGTACCGGCGCGCTGGCGACGTACATGCTGGCGATCACCAGAGACAATTCGTGATTACGCTGCGATTCCACGATTCGGATCGCGTCGGCTGTTTCAGAATCGTTACTTGGGCAGTCCATCATTTTAGTTCCAGCGGAAAATCAAAAGTTTGTAGCGCGTCGAATTATTTTTTTGAATTGTTTCGGCAACATCACGTCATTGCTCGATTCGATTGACGAATTATCAAATAGAACAAATTTTTGATGTGTAAACTTTTGTGAATTCGACCGGAATCTCAAGGTCGGCTGGAGAACCAATAGGGAAGCCCGTTGGCGGCAGTACCTCGCCAGAAGCCAATGGCCCGAGGCCACCCGGTATCCATGCGGCTCCTGGCGATACGACTTGATTGCTATTTTACGATAACTTGACTCGCGCCTGCGCGCATTGTCCCGATGCGAGACGCCACTGCAAAACCGGATGCATGGAAAATTGCCAATACTTCGTCCGCAACGGCCGGGGAACAGGCCACCAGCAAACCGCCGCTCGTTTGCGGATCCGCTAGAAGCTTGCGTTGCCAATCGGCCATGCCTTGCGGGAGTACGACTTGGTCGGCGTAAGCCAGCCAGTTTCGATCGGACGCGCCGGTGATGAATCCCTGTTGCGCCAATTCGTTGGCTAGGGGCAAAACCGGTAATTTGGCGTAGTCGACTTCGGCAGTAAGCGCCGAACCACGACAAATCTCAAGCAGGTGACCAAGCATTCCGAACCCAGTCACATCTGTTAGGGCGTGCACACCCTTCATGGTCGCAAGCTTAGTGCCCGGCGTGTTTAGCTGCGTGGTCGCTTGTATCATCGCTTGATAACCTTCATCCGACAAGCTGCCCTTCTTCAGCGCAGCGCTCAGAATGCCGACACCGATGGGCTTGCCGAGAATCAAGACGTCGCCATCTTTAGCGCGGTCATTGCGTTTGACTTGATCGGGATGAACTAAGCCCAGACCGACAAGACCATAAATTGGCTCCGGCGAATCTATCGAGTGGCCGCCGGCGATCGGAATGCCCGCTGCCTGACATACCGCATTGCCCCCGGCGATAATGCGCTGAATGGTTTCGACCGGCAATTTGTTAATCGGCATGCCGACAATGGCCAACGCCATAATCGGCGTGCCGCCCATCGCATAGATATCGGATAGTGCATTTGTCGCGGCGATGCGGCCGAAATCGAACGGATCGTCGACGATCGGCATGAAAAAATCCGTTGTCGCAACGAGCGCTTGAGTGTCATTCAATTTATAAACGGCGGCATCGTCGGAATTTTCGGTGCCGACCAACAAATTGGGAAACATTTTGGTTGCCGGCGATTCCGCCAATATCGCGGACAACACACCGGGCGCAATTTTGCAGCCGCACCCACCGCCGTGAGACAATTCGGTGAGACGGATAAATTCATGTATTTTCGGATCGTTCATTTAAGGCCTCTTTCTTGAAATTTTTTCCACCTGCTAACGTAACACAAATAGATCAGTTTGACGAACTGATCGACGTGCGTTCGCCGTCGGAATTCGCGCTTGACCATATTCCTGGAGCAATCAACCTACCGGTGCTTTATGACGAAGAACGTGTCCGTGTCGGTACGCAATTCAAGCAAGAATCCAGCTTTGCGGCAAAGAAAACCGGTGCCTCACTTATCGCGCGCAATATCGCATATCACATTGAAACCAAACTTAGTAGTCGCCTAAAAGAATGGCGCCCGTTGATCTATTGCTGGCGAGGCGGCAACCGCAGTGCCTCGCTCGCCCACGTGCTGCGCCAAATTGGCTGGCAATCGGAAACCCTTGACGGCGGCTACAAAGCGTATCGGCGCCATGTCGTTTCTGAGTTGGAGCAACTACCGGCAACCTTGAATTTTCGAATTGTTTGTGGCCCGACAGGATCTGGAAAAACCCGCGTGCTGCAACATTTAGCGTTGCTCGGCGGCCAGGTGCTTGATCTTGAAGAATTGGCCTCACACCGAGGCTCCGTATTGGGTAACATCCCTGATTGCGAGCAACCCACGCAAAAGTTTTTCGAGAGTTCGGTCTGGCGATTATTACGCGGGTTTCGGGCGGAACGCCCGGTTTTTGTCGAGGCGGAAAGCAAAAAAATTGGCAATCTTCGTGTACCGGAATCGTTGATTGCGCACATGTGGAAAAGCCCGAGCCTACGTATCGAAATACCCATGTCCGCGCGGGTCGATTTTCTGCTTTGCGACTATGCCCATTTTTTGCAGAACTTCGAAGACCTCAAGGCAAAACTAAGTTGCCTAAATTCGCTGCACGGCACGAACAAAATCGAAGAATGGTTGAAACTCGCAGCGGCATCTAAATGGCCGGCGCTAGTAGAACAACTGCTTGTCGAACATTATGATCCGGCCTATCAACGCTCAACGTTATCGCACTATCCAAACCTTACCAAGTCACCGGTATTTGGCGCGGAACAAATCGATGAAACAGCACTCGCGTGTTTAGCAAAAACGATCTTGCGAGAAATTCCTGCTACGACGCACACTGAATCTATGGTGGCCGAGCTCGACACAATTAGGCGACCGACGATTCCGTCGAGTTAAGGAACGTCAATACTTTATTACCGATTGTCCGTAAGGGTAATATTTCGCGGGCACCGCCAAGCTCGATGGCGGTTCGCGGCATGCCGAAAATCACACAACTTTTTTCGTCCTGCGCGATGGTGTGAGCGCCTGCATCCCGTAACGCTAGCAACCCCGCCGCACCATCCTGCCCCATTCCAGTCAGAATAATTCCGACCGCTTGATTTGTTGCAACCATAGCGACAGACCAAAATAAGACATCTACCGCAGGGCGATGCCGGTTCACCAACGGTCGCTGGCTCAACCGGATTCGATACTGACCTGCAACATTCGCTAACTCCATATGAGAATGCCCCGGCGCAACATAGCCATAGCCAATTAGCGCCGGTTCGTCATGCTGGGCTTCTTTTACTTTCAACCGACAACTTTGATCTAAACGCCGTGCAAACATCGGTGTAAAAAATTCCGGCATGTGTTGCACGATAAGAATCGGCGGCATACTTTCCGGGAACTGCGTCAAGACTTCGCGAATAGCTTCCGTACCGCCAGTGGACGCACCAATCGCGATAACTCGTTTATCCAAATTCTTTGGATTCTGTATCGTACCCGCCGGCGGCACCTTTGCACGGGACAGCCAAGTTTTGTCCAGCGATTGAATGTAGCTTACGTCCGTTGCGGACGCGGCGCGGATTTTGTTCGCGAGCTCTTCACCGTACTCGCTGAGTGATTGCGCGGAGCCGGCCTTCGGCTTGGAAATATAATCGACCGCGCCTAACTCTAGCGCACGCAATGTGGTCTCGGCGTATTTCTCAGTCAGACTCGAGACCATGACGACCGGCATTGGCCGCAAACGCATTAATCGCTCAAGAAATGTGAGCCCGCTCATGCGCGGCATTTCGATATCGAGCGTTAATACATCCGGGCGCAATTGCTTGATTTTCTCCCGCGCCATATAAGGATCCGACGCGGTACCCACGACCTTTAAGTCATCATAGCTACTCAGCAGATCGTGAAGGATGTGACGAATCGCAGGCGAATCGTCAACAATGAGTACGCGGATGGCCATCGTTCGATTCGCTATTTGAAGAGATCCGCGGCGCCGGTCACCGAAACCACGTCGAGTTGCGCGGCGTAATGTTTTTCGCGGGTGTAGATGGTGTCGTTGTGCAGCGTTTTCAGTTGCTTCACCATAACTTTTCCGCTTTGCGGAAAAAAATATACCTTTACGCGGAAATGTATTGCCGAGATCCTCGGCGAGCGTTTTAATGCGTTCATGGCGAAGGTAGGCGCGAACAAACTCGGCGTTACGCTGACCAACATCGGTCATTCCAGCGAGCACGCGCCCGCCGCCAAATACTTTCGCCTCTAAGCGCTCGCGCTTCGCACCAAGACTCAAGAGTTGATTGATCAGCACTTCCATTGCATAAGCGCCATATCGTGCCGACATGCTCACCGGACTTTTCGGATCACCACCGTGTTGCGGCAACATGAAGTGGTTCATTCCGCCGATCAAATTGTCCGGATCACGCATGCAAGTTGAGACACAAGAGCCGAGGACCGTCACAATCATCATGCTACGCTTCGTCACGTAAAACTCGCCCGGCAATATCTTCGCCGCCATCATGTCAAACGCGCGATCGTGATATACGTTGGGCTGCGTGATATTGGTGAAGTCTTCGGATTTCATCGACAAATATTAGTGAGTAATATCACTCAGCCGGTAGACTGTTTTATCGCACAATTGAAACAGATCTTTTGCATGAAGCAGATTTTCCGAATGTCCAACGTAAAGTCGGCCATCCGGCTGCAGCATTTTGCTCAATTTTCGCAGGATGGCATATTGGGTTGCTTTATCGAAATAGATCATGACATTGCGACAAAAAATTGCATCGAAGCGTTCTTTGATCGCCCAACTTTCGCTCATCAAATTGATATTTTCAAATTGAATTCCTCGACGAATTTCGTCTCGTACCCGAACGAATCCCTCGTTCGATCCCGTGCCACGCAAAAAAAAACGTTTGCGTTGCTCGAGGCTTACGCTTTCCAAACGTTCTAAGCTATAGACGCCTTGGCGCGCTTGAGCGAGCACATTGGTGTCGAGGTCGGAGGCAAGAATACTCGCATGAGTTCCAAAAACAGCTTGTGCTTCGGCCAACGTGATCGCAATTGAATAAACTTCTTCTCCCGTCGACGATGCAGTACTCCAAACCCGAAAAATGGAGCTTGACCCTGATTCTTTGTATTGCCGCGAAAGAATTTGAAAATGATGCGCCTCACGAAAAAAATGTGTGAGATTGGTTGTGATCGCATTAACGAAGTTTTCCCATTCCGACGATCGTTCGTTTTCTAAAAGCGACAGGTACTCGCGAAACGATGTGAGCTTGAGGGTTCGCAATCGCCGCGCAAGGCGGCTATAGACCATCTCCTGCTTACCCGATTTCAGATTGATTCCTGCACGCGCATAGATTAGTTTGCGCACCATCTGAAAATCCTGCTCAGCAAACTCAAACTCACGCTCACGGTTCACGGTACCGGGCAATGCGATTTGCATTTAACGTTTGCTTTCCAGTGCCATTTCGCCCATCAATACCCTTGCGTTGCGGGATTTTCGGATTGAGTCAGTCGATACTTCCATCTAACTCTCAGTATCCAGGGCAGGACATTGATTCCTTTGTTGCCACAACTGGGCAATTGACTCCGCAGGTTGCGGTTCGCAAAAAAGAAAACCCTGCATATCGGGCGAACCATTCTTTCGCAAAAAATCACGCTCTTCCGTAGTCTCAACGCCTTCAGCCACGACACCTAGATTTAAACTTCGGGCCAACGCGATAATCGCCAGCGCGATCGCGGAATTGCCTATATCCTGCGTAATATCGCGAACAAAAGATTGGTCAATTTTTAAATGATCGACTGGAAATCGCTTGAGGTAGTTCAGCGAGGAAAATCCGGTTCCAAAGTCATCAATCGCCAGCCCCACGCCCAAACGCCGCAACTCGAGTAGCGTCGTAATGTTGTGTTCCGAGTCTTGCATCAACATGCTCTCGGTCAATTCCAGCGTAAGATATTTCGACTCTAAACCTGTTTCACGAAGCACGTCTTCTACCTTGGAAACCAACTTGGGATCATGAAACTGAATTGTTGATAAATTCACCATGACCGGCACGCTTGGCAAGCCCGCCCGTTGCCATTGAACATTTTGTTTACACGCCGATTCAATCACCCATTGGCCTATCGGAACGATCAAGCCGGTTTCTTCCGCCAGCGGAATGAACTCACCCGGCGCAATGAGACCGCGATCGGGATGACGCCATCGCAACAATGCCTCATTACCGATAATTTCACCGGTCGTTCCGTGCACCAACGGCTGGAAATAGAGGACGAACTCGTCGCGATCGAGTGCTTTGCGTAAACTACGTTCGAGATTCAGTTTCTCCAACGCGCTCGCGTTCATTGACGGGTTATAGAAATGGTAACGACTGCGGCCATCACTCTTCGCGTGATACATGGCGGCATCGGCGTTCTTGATGAGCGTTTCGGTCTCTTCGCCATCAAAAGGGTAAACCGCAATACCTATGCTCGCCGATACAAATAATTCATGGCCATCCACAAAAGTTGATTCGGATAGGCTATCAAGAATCCGTTGCGCTACTTTCGCAGCATCTTGAGTATTCGCGATTCGACCAAGCAAAACGGTAAATTCGTCGCCACCAAGGCGCGCGACCGTTAAGTTGGGTTGAGCGCTGGGGCTGCGCGCTAGACTATCTTCTGCGCGAATACATTGCGCAAGGCGAGCACCGACATCTTGCAACAGTAAATCGCCGATGGTGTGACCGAGGGTATCGTTGACCCGCTTGAAATTATCTAGATCCAGAAACAAGATCGCAACGTAGCGTTCTTCTCGACGTGCGGACTGCAACGCCTGATTTAGCTGCTCGCGGAACAACATGCGATTGGGCAAACTAGTTAGGCTGTCGTAGAACGCCAGATGTCGAATTTGTTCTTCGGTGCGCTTACGTTCGGTGATATCTTGAATTGTTCCGTGCATGCGCAATGCACGGCCGTCAATGTCATATTCCGTTCTACCTTGAACGTGAATAATCTGCGTCGCGCCATTCGGCAAGACAATTCGATAATCTTGGTTATAGGGCTTTTCCGCTTTAATCGCGGCAACGAATGCTTCTTTAACTGCCTCGCGGTCATCAGGATGAATCAAATTCCAAAAACTATCCGAGTTTGAATTGACCGAATCTTCGGGTACACCAAACCGCGCGTAGATTTCCTTTGACCAATACACGATGTTAGATTCTAGATCCCACTCCCAACTCGACAAGCCCGCTAAGCGCTGGGCATCGGCCAATGTTTCTCGGCTTTTTGTCAGATCGGACATTGCATGGCTGGCGCGTAGCATATAGCGCAGGCGGTGACAAAGTAATGGCCAATTAAACGGCTTAGTTACAAAATCCGTCGCACCTGCTTGATAGGCACGATCGATAGATTCGACGTCATCCAAGCTGGTGATCATCAGTACCGGTGTATGCTTGCCCTCCGGTAGGCGTCGCAATGCTGTGCAAACGTCAAAGCCATTTTGCTCGGGCATCATGACATCGAGCATCACGATGTCGGGTTTCCGCTGTTGAAAGAGCTGCAGGCCTTGTGTACCGTTATCAGCCGAAATCATCAAAAACCCTTGCGCGGTAAGCACATGGCGAGCGAGATCGCGGATGCTTACATCGTCATCAATGACTAAAACTAACTCTTTTTGCGCCACGGCTGATTTCATTACGACCACTCAAATTTTATTCGATGCCAACGCGCGACTAGGGATCAAAACCAATTGGATGAACCGGGAAATCGCTTAGAACTCAGTCCAATCATCCGCATCGCCAACTTTTGCTGGTTCGGGTGATTTGGCAGCAGACTTTTTGTGCCCATTCGATATTGGGCGCGATACGGCTTGCCGTGCATTGATCTGCGAGTTCCGATTCGCGTTAGGAATCGGCTTCCACTCTTGCGCACCACCGAGCCTAAAAGCACGCAATAACTCCGCCAAATCATCGGATTGTCTTTCCAGCGATTCGGACGCGGCCGAAGCTTGTTCGACCAACGCCGCGTTCTGCTGAGTAACGTCATCAATTTGGGTGATCGCCTGACCAATCTGCTCGATGCCCTCACTTTGTTCTTGCGATGCATTGGCAATATCGAACATTAACGCGGTCACGCGACGAATGCTGTCGACTGTTTCTGTCATAGTTTGACCGGCTTCCGCGACTAGCTTGCTACCTAACTCAACTTTGCCGACGGAATCGCCGATTAATCCTTTGATTTCTTTTGCCGCTGCCGCCGAACGCTGCGCGAGATTTCTCACTTCGCTTGCGACCACCGCAAAGCCTCGCCCCTGCTCACCTGCGCGCGCAGCTTCGACTGCCGCGTTAAGCGCCAGAATGTTGGTCTGAAAGGAAATGCCGTCAATGACACTGATAATTTCTGAAATCCTTCTTGAGCTCTGGTGAATTTGGTCCATGGTTACCACCACACGCGAAACCACTTCACCACCTTTAGCAGCCACATTCGAGGCGGCTTCGGCTAATTCTTTTGCCTCGTGGGCATTTTGTGCATTTTCTTTCACTGTGCTGGATAACTCTTCGATACTTGCCGCCGTCTCTTCCACGGTCGAGGCCTGTTCTTCCGTTCGACTCGAAAGATTTATGTTTCCTTGTACCAATTGTCGCGACGCCGTTCCTATGGCTTCCCCGCTGATCTTTAGTTGACCCATAATCTGCGACATTTTGTTATTCAGCGATTGATTCATCTGATCCAGCGCTGACATCAGTTGGCCTACCTCGTTTTTGCCGCTCGACGAAATTTTCAAACTCAGATCGCCCGCCGCGACTGCTTGGGCCACACGCACCGCATTGTTAATCGGCTTTGAAATCGAACGGCCAATCAGCCACGAAAATAATCCAAGCGCAATAAGCGCGAACATCATAGTCAACATGATCATCCGAGAACCCATTTTGCTGGATTCGCCGGTGGACATCTGCAAGGCGTTAGCCGTCGCGCCAATGTCGACAATGACCCGATCTAAATCTTTTTCTAGTACCTGGAACAAACTCTCGAAATCCGGCACACGCGCCCGCGCTTCAATGATCTCCTTGTCGGACGTCTTGACGATGCTGCGCGCTACGTTCACATATCGATTGACGGTTTGAACCGCCGTCTCAACAAGCTTGCGCAATTCGTTAGAAATGCCCGGCCGATTTAGCCCTTTAATGAGCCTCTCCATCTCCTGCGCGTGAGCATCAAATCCCGCTGCACCTTCGGTGCCGCCCAAAGAATGGTCACCACTAAATCCCATAATCGCGAACGCTACGTCGGAGCGTATTGCTTCGTGAATCATGTCGAGCTTGGACGCATCGCGCTGCAAAGAAAAGTAATCAGTGAATTTCTTCGTCGTATCGTTTGTATTTGCAATCGCTTGCATGCCTGCCACCGCAATAATGACAGCGAAAACCATTGCAACGAGCACAAGCAAACTTAGCTTTAGTGTGATTGAAAAACCTCGGTTCATTGCGCGATCTCTGCTTTAGGCCGTCTCTAATGCTTGTTCAACGCGAACGATCTCTTCCATCGTCGCAAGTTTTTCGATGTCGATAATAATCAGCATGCGTTCGTCGATGGTCACGAGGCCATCGATATAGTCAGTCTTAATGGCCGCACCAAGTTGTGGCGCATCTTTGATCTCCTCAGCGGCAAGTGCAACGACATCGG
Organism: uncultured Pseudomonadota bacterium; assembly: GCA_963840785.1. Classification (GTDB taxonomy): domain Bacteria; phylum Pseudomonadota; class Gammaproteobacteria; order Burkholderiales; family JALYOK01; genus JALYOK01. The sequence goes on from CAWJAF010000003.1 coordinate 141,228, forward strand.
AAACACTATCAACAACTACGCCGACAATCCGGCCACGAATACTGAGAATGATTACGACAGTAAATTGATCGTAGGCTACCGTGGCCAAATCCAATTTGATCCGTAAGTCGATAATCGGCACGATTAATCCGCGCAAGTTGACGACACCTTTCATAAAGGCCGGCGTGTTCGGAATCGGCGTCACGGTGTCATAGCCGCGTATTTCCTGCACCTTTAAAATATCGATGCAATATTCTTCTTTACCCAAAGTGAACGCAAGAAACTCGCGTTTCTCGACAATTTTTTGGCCCTTCTGATTTAGCTCATACATTTGATTACTCCAAGTAGTTCGTTTCGTCAGATTGCTCAATGCATCTGTCCGCGCACAATCGAATTGGCGTCGAGAATTAGGGCTACCCGCCCATCGCCAAGAATAGTGGCACCGGCGAGGTGATCGACCTTGCGAAAATTCGTTTCCAAGCTTTTTATGACGACCTGATCTTGTCCAATGAGGTTGTCGACCAGCAGCGCCACTCGCTTGTTATCCGCCTCCATCAAGACAAATACGCCTTGCCCAACATCCATTCCATTATCGATATTGCAAATGCGGCGCAACTCGACAACGGGCAAATATTCGCCGCGCACCTCCACAACCATACCTTGGCCGACAATCCGTTTCACCGCCTTATCGTTTGATTGCATGCACTCAGTAATGAAGGTCAGCGGCAGCACAAACGTATCGAGGCCAACCTGTACGAACATGCCTTCGACGATTGCTAGTGTAAGTGGCAGGCGAATCAGGAACGTCGAGCCTTTACCGGGAATCGATGACACTTCCACACGACCGCCAAGAGAAATGATATTTTCGCGGACAACGTCCAACCCAACGCCACGACCGGAGAGATCGCTGACACGATCCGCTGTCGACAAACCGGACATGAAAATCATCTGTTGTGCTCGCTGCGTGTCCAACTCTTCGTCGACTGCAATCAATCCCAACGTACGCGCTTTCGCGGCGATTTTCTCAGAATCGAGGCCGCGCCCATCGTCTTGCACATGAATCTCAATATGCCCGCCGCGATGTTGTGCATGCAAACTCAGCGTTCCGATTTCCGATTTCCCGGCCGCCAGGCGCTCCTCGGGTGTTTCCAATCCGTGATCTAACGCGTTGCGCACTAAATGTGTTAACGGATCGAATAATTTCTCGATCACGCTCTTGTCGAGCTCACTATTCTCGCCGGAAATTTCTAGTGCAATCTTCTTGTTCAAAGACATGCCTATGTCGCGCACCATTCGATGAAATCGGCCAAAAACGAAACTGACCGGCAGCATTCGTATCGCCAATACGGCTTGCTGAAGTTCGCGAGTATTTCGTTCTAGTAACTCCACAGTGGCCTGCAGCTGACCTAAGCGCGTCATATCAAAACTATCGATGTTCTGTTTTAGCATGGTTTGCGTGATCACCAACTCACCGACCAAATTGACCAAACCGTCGACTTTTTCTGCCGTCACTTGCAGGGTTTGTGGACGCGCCGATGCAATATCGTTCGTCGCAAGATCCATCGTAACCTTGTCTGACGCACGACGTCCTAAGCCTCGATCATCAGTGCGCCGATCCAAATTGCTGGGTTCTGGCCTTGACTCTTTTGGAAACGCGGGCAAACCCTGTAGTTCAGGCAATGCCTGGATATTCAAGTCGCAATCCTCAGTGACCCACGCAAACACTTCGCGCACAGCGGCCGCGGAATGGATGGTTCGCAAGCGGCAATTCCAACTAAAATAACTTGATTCAGCGTCTACATCCGCGAGCATCGGCAGCGAACCGGTATCACAGATTGCTTGCAATTCACCCAGGGTCGCCAACTCGCGCAGAATTCGGATCGGATCATTGCCCGACAAGAAAAATCCACGATGCGGTTTGAACTCGATCACGTAGGTCATTAATTCACCGACGTTCTCGCGCACTTCTAACGTCGGGGACGGCGTGGCATTCGCATGCAATTGAATGATTTCGTTTTTTAGCTGCTCCACCGGTACCATATCAATACCGATGCCGCTTTGGACTTCGCCCAGCAAATTGCGCTGCGCATCCACCGATCGCAATAACAAATCGATGATCTCGCGATTGGGTTCAATCTCGCCGCTGCGAACTTCATCAAGCAGCGTCTCAAGGTGATGGGAAAAATCTGCAATTGCATCGAATCCGAGGCTACCACTTCCTCCTTTGATCGAATGAACCGCCCGAAAAATCGCTTGCAACAACTCTGGATCCCGAGACCCGCGTTCAAGCTCAAGCAGGTCGGCCTCCATAGAGTCCAACCCAGAAAGACTTTCGGCAAGGAACGTAGCGTTAAAGCGGGCGAGATCGATGGCCATATGTGGACGTTAGCCTAATACTTTGCCGAGGACAGACAATAGCACTTCAGGATTGAACGGCTTTACGATCCAACCGGTTGCACCAGCGGCGCGACCGCGCTGCTTGATCTCCTGCTCGGATTCTGTGGTCAGCACTAACACCGGTGTGAATTTGTACTCCGGCATCGCACGTATTTCCTTTACGAGATCGATCCCATTCATGCCCGGCATGTTGACATCGGAAATCACAAGCTCGAACTTATTCAGCTGCAAATGTTGCATTGCTTCAGCGGCGTCACGTGCCTCGACAACTTCATGTCCAGCCTCAGTCAACGTGAACTGCACCATCTGTCGCATGGTGTTTGAATCATCAACGATTAGAATAAATGCCATATGTATAGTCCTAAAAAAGTTCTACTGAATTTCCATCACCATCACCCGTGATCGGTTTCGGCTTCGAACCTAGCATCGCAGGCCGGGATTTCATATCGTTTTCGTCGGCGTGGGCCGGCTCGTCGTCTCGCACATCGCCGCCCGCACCGGGATTTTTTGCCGAGGGCATCGGTAAGATTCCCATCTTGAGTTGTTTACTGAGCACCCGCGTTTCGTCGGAAATGCTACCGAGCGATTTGATAATCTCCGTAAGTAAAGGCCCGCGCAGGCGCTCAAGTTTTTGTTGGGTAATGTCCTGGAATTGCATCGCGACGATAAGCTGATTGACGTCGCGCCGGATCTCTTGCGCCGTGCTATTGATATGTTTAAGTACATCGTTAACCTGCTGGTTTTTCAAAACCATCCCACCGCTTAAATGCACCGCGTCGGAGCGGCTTTGCTCGGCGTCGAGTTGATTCTCCTCAGCCATTTTGCGTAATCGATCGCGCCATGCCGCAGCGACGCTCGGGCTGTCCCCGCCTTGCTCAACGCTATTCAAGACCTGCAAGCAATCCTTAGAGAAATCTCCGAGCCGATCAATAGTCAGGTTGAGCAAAACTTCGTAAGCTCGAATGTACTCGGGCAACGACATTTCGCCTTCAGCACTATCGCCGCTACCAACATCGCCCGGACCGCGCGTAGTCTGCAGCAACCCCATCGCGTATTCGATCTGTTGCGTTGAACGGCTAGTAATGTTGCGAAAGCTCTTGCTGATATTCAGGACCGCCGTTTCCGATTCGTCGATCACTTCCTGGAGCGAACTTTGTGTTTCGCCGAGATCAGCGGTGCTGGTATGGGAAATTCCCGACCACCGCGCCAAGAGTCTCCGCAATGGCCGCGATGCACTGCGGATGGCGTTTTTATCATCCGGCACTTCTGTCAGCGATTGCGCATCCGCCCTTCCACCGGGAAAAAAATAGTGAGTTGCCGCGACGGCGGTAACCGCCAATAGCAATGCCACAAAGCTAACCCATGGCGGCACAAAAAAAACCGCCCAAATCCAAGGCAGCAAGGCCAAGATTCCGTAGACCGCTAACTGTTGTTGATTAATGTTGGGCATTTTCATAGATCACTCGATCGCCAATCGGAGTTGTCCCGACAATCCGGCCAATCCTGCAACCTGTTTAAATGTTTCGGAAACCGAACGCCAATGCCAGGGAATATGCTGTGAGTTAAGAATTGCAATCCACGCAAGGATAAGTTGCAAGACCGCGACATCGACCTTGTTAACTGAACTGGCATCAAGCTCAACCGCATCAACGGATCCCAATTGCGTCCGGATCAATACCTCGTGCAGAGAAAGCGCTGACGAAACATCGGCACGATCCGGCAATACCAAGCTCGCTCGTCTTTCGACACTATCAACCGTTAGCATGCAACGGCCAGGGCTCGATCGACAAGCACAAGAATTGAGGTTAAAACGCTCATTCGCAGCATAAATCAGCGCACCTTTGGGTGATGAATAATTAATAATTATTCAATAAATTATATGGTTACATTATATTTATATATTTAAATGAAAGTATACACCATATCACATTGCTTTTGTTCAATTTGATGAATAGCTTTTTCTAAGTCTCTCAGTGTATTGGACCGGAAATATTGATACTTTACTTTAATATGAGAGTATCATAATACATAAATTACAGTAGCTTTTGCGATATTTCTAAACTTTTGAATTAATCCCTGTTTCTCAAAATCTAACGACCGGAAACTATGAACGAAACGGCATCACTTGAGCGCGTTGGTAAGTACATCATTATTCGCGAAATTGGGCGCGGTGCATCTGCGACTGTCTATCTTGCAGATGATCCATTTAACCAGCGCAAGGTTGCACTAAAGGTCCCCGACAAAGCGCAAGACGACCGCGATCCGGAAGCGGCTCGGCGCCGCAAGTTGTTTCTGATCGAAGCGTCCCTCGCCGGTAAATTGGTCCATCCCAATATCGTCAAAGTCTTCGATGCCTCGACCGATTCGGACATGAGCTACCTGGTTATGGAATATGTTCCGGCCGGAAACCTCAAGCAATATTGTTCGGACGACAACTTGCTTCCGATTCGAAAAGTCGCGATGCTGGTGTTTAAGTGCTGCCGAGCGTTGGACTATGCCTACCAAAATGGCGTCATTCACCGCGACATCAAGCCGGCAAATATCCTCTTAAGCGATCAAGACGACATCAAAATTAGCGATTTCGGCACCGCGCACATTTCGACGACGCAAACGACCCAGGTTCAAGGTTTTCTCGGTTCGCCGGCCTACATGTCGCCCGAACAAATCAACGAGGAAAATCCGTCGGTGCAATCGGACATATACTCGATGGGCATCGTGCTCTACGAGTTACTCTCGGGAAAACTACCGTTTACCGCACAAAATTTTCCTTCCATGTTGAATAAGATCCTCAACGAGCCTGCCATACCGATAACGGACCATCGGCCGGAATTGCCCGATCGGCTCGTTGCCATCGTCCAGAAGGCGATGAATAAGGATCTTTCTATTCGCTACCCGAATTGGTATGAATTCTCACGCGATCTAGCCGATAGCCTTAAGGAATGGGAACAAATCGTCAATGAGTTGAGCCAGGCGGAAAAAGTAAATTTGCTGCGGGATCTCAACTTCTTCAAATTCTTCCGCGAAGAACAGTTGAAGGAAGTCGTGCGTAACGCCGACTGGGTGAGCCGCAAGAAAAACGAAAGCGTGCTGCAGGAAGGCGATATCGATCAGGCGTTTTATGTGGTCGTCAAAGGCAAGGTCAAGGTAACCAAGAGTGGCCGCATGCTCAACGCATTAAAGGCTGGCGACTGTTTTGGCGAAATCTCGTTCCTCAATCCTACCAATCAAGAGCGAACCACAGCGGTCAGCGCCATGGATGACGTGCAAATCGTGCGGCTTCACGTACCGCAGATGGACTTGATGTCCGAAAGCACGCAACTACAGTTCAATAAAATTTTCTTGCGGAATTTAGTTAGCCGCCTGTCGCAAACTTCGTCTGATTCGGATCTGTAACGGGGTTATCAAAAACGAAAAAGGCAGCTCGTGGCTGCCTTTTTTTCATGCGCAGGATTAGATTACTCGGCAGGCGCTGGTTCCGCGGCCTGTTGCTCCAGCAACGCCTTGGCGCTCAAACGCACGCGGCCTTTCTCGTCCGCCTCCAACACTTTCACGCGGATCTTTTGGCCTTCCTTCAAAAAGTCTTCGACTTTATTGACGCGCTCATTCGCGATTTGAGAGATGTGCAGCAAGCCGTCTTTGCCTGGCAGGATGCTGATTATCGCGCCGAAATCGAGCAGACGTGTGACCGTGCCTTCGTAGATTTGGCCGACTTCAACTTCCGCGGTGATCGCAAGAATGCGGCGTTTCGCTTCTTCGCCAGCTTCGCTTGAAACACAAGCGATGTTGACCGTGCCGTCATCGGTGATATCGATGGTCGTGCCGGTTTCTTCGGTCAGCGCACGAATCACCGCGCCGCCTTTGCCGATCACGTCGCGAATCTTCTCAGGATTGATCTTGATGGTGATAATGCGCGGCGCGAAGCTCGACAACTCTTGCTTCGAATGCGGCAACGCTTGCTGCATGATGCCCAGAATATGCATGCGGCCTTCTTTCGCCTGATCCAGCGCGACCTTCATAATGTCTTTGGTGATGCCGTTAATCTTGATGTCCATCTGCAAAGCAGTGATGCCAGCGTCGGTGCCGGCCACTTTGAAGTCCATATCGCCAAGGTGATCTTCATCGCCGAGAATGTCAGTCAGCACGGCGAAGCGATTGCCTTCCTTAATCAAGCCCATCGCGATACCCGCGACGTGATTTTTCATCGGCACGCCGGCATCCATCAGCGCTAACGATCCGCCGCAAACGGAAGCCATCGAGCTGGAACCATTCGATTCCAAAATTTCCGACACCACGCGCAGCGAATAACCGAACTCTTCTTGCGACGGAATCATCGCCAGCAAGCCACGCTTTGCCAAGCGGCCGTGGCCGATTTCGCGACGCTTAGGCGTGCCGACGCGGCCGGTTTCACCGGTGGAGAATGGCGGGAAGTTGTAATGCAGCATGAAGCGATCTTTGTATTCGCCGGCGAGCGCATCGATGATTTGCTCGTCGCGCGCCGTGCCCAAGGTCACTGTGACCAGCGCCTGGGTTTCGCCACGCGTAAACAACGCCGAACCGTGGGTGCGCGGCAGCACGCCGGTGCGAATCGTGATCGGGCGCACGGTGCGGGTGTTGCGACCGTCAATGCGCGGCTCGCCGTCGAGAATTTTGTTGCGCACGATTTTCGATTCGATGTCCGAGAACAAAGTCTTGAGCATGTTCGCATCGTTTAAGCTGGTTTCGGCCGTGACTAATTCGCTCATCACCTTGCTGCGAATTTCGTCGACGCGAATGGTGCGCGCCTGCTTTTGGCGAATCGCATAAGCTTCGCGCAAATCAGCTTCGGCCATCGCGGTAATACGCGAAACCAGCGCTTGATCTTTCTCGGGCGCAGTCCAATCCCACGCATCTTTACCACCTTCGTCGACCAGATCGTTAATCGCGTTGATCGCCGCTTGCATTTGATCGTGACCGAACACGACGGCGCCCAACATTATTTCTTCGGACAATTCGTTCGCTTCCGACTCCACCATCAACACGGCGACATCGGTACCAGCGACAACCAAATTGAGTTTGGAGGTTTTCAATTCCTCGGCTGACGGGTTCAATACGTATTGGCCGTCGATGTAACCCACGCGCGCTGCACCGATGGGGCCATCGAACGGAATGCCCGACAGCGATACCGCAGCCGATGCGCCGATCACGGCGGCGATATCCGGATCAATATCCGGGTTCGCGGACAACACTGTCGCGATGATTTGCACTTCGTTATAAAAACCTTCCGGGAACAGCGGACGCATCGGGCGATCCATCAAGCGCGAGGTCAGTGTTTCTTTTTCCGAAGGACGGCCTTCGCGTTTGAAAAATCCGCCGGGGATTTTCCCCGCAGCGTAGGTGCGCTCTTGATAATCGCAAGTGAGCGGGAAAAAATCTTGGCCTGCTTTAGCGTTCGTCGCACCAACACAGGTGACCAACACAACGGTGTCATCAATGCTCACCAACACGGCGCCGTCTGCTTGACGCGCCATTTCGCCGGTTTCTAATGTGACGGTATGCTTGCCATACGGAAATGATTTTTTGATGGAATTCACAATATCTTCCTTAATTATTGCGCGGCGCGTAGCTAGAACGGGATTTTCGCAACTCGAAATAGCGCGCCACGAAGAGTGGTCTTAAATGCACAAGAGCCTGGCTAGGCAGGCTCTTGCGCGCTTGATTTGCTATGGCTGGCCGCGCTTACTTGCGGATGCCGAGACGTTCGATTAAGGCTTTGTAGCTATCGGCGTTTTGGCGCTTCAAATAATCCAACAAACTACGGCGCTTGCTCACCAACATTAAGAGGCCACGGCGGGAATGGAAATCCTTGACGTGGGTTTTGAAATGGCCGGTCAATTCATTGATGCGGCCGGTCATCAGTGCAACTTGCACTTCGGGCGAACCGGTATCATTACCAGCCCGTTGATAATCCTTGATAATCTGCGCTTTTTGCGCGGTTGTTGCAGTCATCGTACTTCTCCAGTTAATTCCACTATGTTCGCTTTTCTCGCTAAGCCGTTGATTATAACTTAATCATCACGGCCAACTCAAGGGATTAAAGAGGCAATTTGCGAGGCACGGATTTTACTAAATTGACTGCCTGGAGAAGCCAATGGATACTGGCTTTTCAGGCATGCCCTGCCACAAGCCTGTATCTATGGGTCTCTTGGCAATGCTCTAACCGTCATTGCGAGGAGCAACGCGACGAAGCAATCTCGTCGTTTACCGCCGGAAAAGCGCTGCAGCGTCGGCACACGCGCCCACCCCACGACCTAACGCTATAATCGCGCCATTGAAACAAAATCGTTAGAGCCAACCATGCCGCGTTTCAAAAACTTCCGTCCCGCCGGCGTCATCCCCGCGACGCTACTCGCGCTAAACGACGACATGAGCATCAACGAACGCCAAACGCGCAAGCATTTGCGCGATTGCGCGTTGGTCGACGGCGTTTGCGCGTCACGGTCAACGGCCACGCATCGGAAGTTCACGCTTGCACGTTCGCCGAGCAACAACAAATTCTCGCGGCGTCGCTCACAGAAGTTGGCAATGACGTCCCGATCATCAACGGTGTGTATGCCGACGGCAGCATCGAAGCGGCGCGCATCGCCATGATGGCCGCCAAAGAAGGTGCATCGGCGTTGCTTGTCTTCCCGCCGAACAGCATGTCGATGGGCGGTCAATTGCGCCCGGACATGGCGCTCGCCCATTTCAAACGCATCGCTGATGCGACCGATTTACCGATCATCGTGTTTCAATATCCGATGGCAACCGGCCTCGGTTATCCGTTCGATACACTGCTGCAATTGTTTGACCAAGTGCCCACCATTCAAGCGATCAAAGATTGGTCGAACGATGCCGATGCTGCACGAGCGCCACATCCGCACTTTCCAAAATCTACCGCACCCGATTAATGTTTTAACTACTCATTCTTCTTGGTTGATGGCATCCCTCACCATGGGCTGCAACGGCTTGCTATCCGGTGCCGGCAGCGTCATCTCCGATCTGCAAGTGGCGCTGTTCCGCGCCGTTAAATCGCAAGATCTAAAAACCGCGCAAGCCATCAACGATCGCATCGTGCCGCTATCGCAAGCCTTCTACGCACCCCCTTTTCTCGATATGCATAACCGCATGAAAGAAGCATTGGTGCTTCTCGGCCGACTCGACAAAGCCGTCGTCCGTCCGCCGCTGGTAAAAATTAGCGACGCCGAAATCGCGCGTATCAAGCAAGCGCTGGCGCAAGCCGGCATCGCTCGCGAAGGCGCGTTGAAACTCGCGGCATAACGGAATTTCAGTAAAGAGGTTGATTCGGAAGCCGCAATGGCAGTATCCTCAATTGGAATAAAGAATTCGTAGTAATTGGAAAATTTGACCGTCATGCAAGTCCGCGCTGAAACTCTGGCCGAAATTTATAAACTCTTATCTCCCCACCCATTGATCTAACCGGCGGAGTGTAAGGCTTTTTATCGCGATGAAATCAATGAAGTTCGTGATGGCCAGGTTTTTGAGCGCATGTCGCTGGGTTTAAAAAGAGCCCACGGCAATGTGTCTTACAAGGCATTGTTGATGGGGCATTCCGGTGTGGGTAAATCAACGGAGTTGACGCGCTTAGAAGAAAGACTCACCGGCAAGTATCAAGCCATTCGCTTTCGCGCGCCAGAACATCTTGATCCGATTAGTTTTGAGCCATTTGATGTTCTGTTGCTGATGATGATTGAAGTTGCCGAACGAACAGCGCAGGCAAAAGAAGCAGGCGGTGCCGGCGCGTGAGCAAACGCAGAATCTCATTGAACGCCTGGAACGCGGCATTGAGCAGCATATTGATAGCCACCCGAGCGGGAGCAATCCTTGCTGCGGCCAGCGATGACGATCCTCACCAGCGCGGGCTTGAAAGGCGAAGCACAATCTCTGCAACAGCGCTTTAAGGAAATTCGCGCCGAGCGCGAGCATTTATCGGTCGACGCCAATCTGAGCGTCGATGAAAAAATTAATCAAGCGAAGGAACTGCTTCGCAGCGGCGACGCGTTAGCGGAAAGCCTGGATTTCTACGATGCGGAGCAGCCTTATCGTTCCGCAATCATGTTAGCTGAAAACATTCCTTCGGCATTGCCAACCTACACGTCTGCGCTGAATAATCTCGCGCAGTTACTGCATGCAAGTTACCAACCGCCTCGCCGAGGCCGAACCGCTGATGCGCCGCGCGGTGGAGATTTGGCTGCGTTTCAAACAACTCACTGGACATGATCATCCCAATATTGCCCGGGGCACGGAAAATTACCGCGCGATGTTAGAGCAATTGGAATACACGCCAGCGCAAATTGAAACGCGGCTCAATGAAATGACCGGGCGATTCGGCGCGAGCCCGTAGCTTGGTGGTGAGTAACGAACCCCAACACATCATCCCGCGATTTGTTGGGGTTCGTTCCTCACCACCAACCTAGACGTTTTTTCATATGGCCGCGCCACGAGCCTTATCCCGCTTGCCTTTCAGCGATGCATGCCTGAAGAAGCGCTCTACGATTGCCTCCTAGGCCGATCAATTTTGAGTTTTTGTGCGCAATCGCGATGCGAGAAAGCCTTATAATATTTTCCGTAAACCTGCCGGCACTGCAAACCGTTGAGTGTTGTCGACCGGCCATTCGCTCAAGGAGATCACCGATGAAACCATTTACCGTCACTTTTTCCCGCCACTTAATCGCCACCGCCCTCGCCTGCGCGCTCGCACCTGCCTTCGCCAACATGGGCGTGGAGGAAGCCGCCAGCGTAACCGAGCCGAACTTTATCGAAGGGCAAAAAGCCTTAGAGGCGAAAGATTACAAAACTGCGTTGGCTGCGCTAAAAAAAGCGCTCGATGTCGATAAAAATAATCCCGATGTTCACAATTATTTGGGTTATTCCTATCGCAATCTCGGCGACTACGACAGCGCATTTAAGCACTACAACCAAGCGCTAGTTTTATCGCCGGGCCACAAAGCGGCGCACGAATATATCGGCGAAGCTTATTTGATGAAAAACGATTTGGCTAAGGCCGAAGAGCATTTGAACAAACTGCGTGCTATTTGTATGACGGGCTGTACGGAAATGAGTTTGTTGAAAGAGAAGATTGACGATTTTAAGAAGAAGAAAGCGTAACGGATAATATTGAACTGGTAGGGCGGATCAAGCGTGGCATAAAAACTACTGGTGGCCGCAGTAGTTTTTATGCCACGCTTGATCTACCCTACAATTAATCCTTTTTTTTACTTGCAAACATTGCAATTCGTCACAATCGGCTGACCTTGCGGCGAAGCATGAAAACGCTCTGATTCGTTTTCGATAGATTCCATGATGCGATTAACTTCGTCTTTGAGCAGCGCGTCAATTTTCCCCGTGAGTTCTCTTAGCGCACCACTCTCCGTGAAACCGCAACCGGAATAACGGTGCTTGCGTTTCGCCCAGCGCTGATTGGCTTTCCACACTTCCATTTCGCATTGATAAGCATGTTGCTGTTCGTGCGCCAACACTCGATCTAGCCAATTGGCGCGGCCATCGGCGCAGGATTGCGAAATCGTGCTCGGCGGCACCCAATCGACGATGCGCACACACGCCGAGGCAAGCTGAAACTGATTCGGGTTGGGCGGCAATTCAATACTAAAACAAGTACGGCCAAGTATGCCCTCTTCGCGCTTGGGCGTATAGCTGTATCCGCTCGACGTGACGTTGCAACGCGTCGAGCCAATCCAACCGGGATGGGTGCGTCCGCCGCAATCTTGCACACCTTTGCGCGCAATGTAATCGTCCCACGCGCGGCAACTGCCGGTGAATTTGTCGTATTGAACATTGGCATTCGATTTGCGCCGGCGCCGTTTTTCCGTCGGATGGCGCCGGCGCTCGCGGTGCGCGGGTAGACGGCTTGGATGCACAGCCGGCGATGACGAGTGCGATAACAAATAAAGTGAAGCGTGCAGCGCTTTTTGTTTGCATTGGTTTTACCTCGTCTTGTTGTTTAAAACTGAGGTTACTACCTTGTCATTCCCGCGAAGGCGGGAATCCAGCGTCTTTCGTTTAACGACACTGGGTCCCCGCCTTCGCGGGGACGAAAAAAGGTACTAACTAAATTCGTGCAACGCGATGCGATTTTTTGCGATGAAATCCCAATCGTAAATCACGCCGAGCCCCGGCCCAGTCGGCACCGGCACGCAGCCGTCCTCGCCAACGCAATCGATCATATCGGAATAGTCGCAGGCATAAACCGGCGCAATCGCATTGGGACAATCCGGCCCAACTAAGCCGACTTCGTAATAATTGCTGTTGCGCATCGCACTCATGCACGCTCGATGCGCCGGGCCGCAAACGTGAATTTCCGCATCCATGCCGAACGCTTCGGCGAGGTGCGCGATTTTCATGCAGCCGGTAATGCCCATGTCGTATTCAGGATCGACGCGCAGAAAATCTGTGCCGCCCGCAATCAAAAAATCCGCTTTCGGCTCGACGCCGCGCACATGCTCAGTTTGCAGAATTGGCGTCTTCAAAAATTCGCGCAGACTTCTTGTGCGCAAACGCCGACGTGCCGGAATCGCGGAACGGATCTTCGTACCAAAAATAATTCGCTTCGTCGCACGCGCGGCCAACGTAGAGCGCATCGGCAAAAGTACGCAATTCGCACGCCGGATCGAGCATCAATTCCATCTTGTCGCCGATCATTTTGCGCACGTGCAAAACATTTGCCGCTTCTTCGCGCTTGTCGCCTTCGTTCCAGCCGTGAATTTTGAATGCGCGATAGCCGAGCGCCGTAACATTGCTCCGCGAATTCGGCGAACGCTTCTTTCGAATGCAAGCCGCCATTGCGGTCGCCGTGATAAGTGCTGGCGTAGGCCGGCAAGCGTTTGCGATAGCCGCCAAGCAATTCCGAAACGGAGACGCCCAATTTTTTTCCGGCCAAATCCCACAAGCGCGATGTCGATCGGGCCGTGGCCCATGTGATCGAACTGGCGCGCTTGGCGTTTTAAATCGTCGTAATATGAGTTCGCGGTGCTTCTGCTTCGCGGCCGATTAAATACGGCGCGAGCATTAGCGTTTGGCCGAGGGACGAAGCGGACGCCACCCACTGCGCCACATATTCGCCGCGCAAGCCGTTGTCCGTCATGATCACCGTCGCGTATTTGGTGACGCGGACTTTCGAATCTTTTTTATAGCCGAACGCGCCGACGCCTTCACCGCGCAGAAAACCAAGGTTATGCGCGTCGAACTGAAACGCATGAACTTCAACCTTGGTGATCTTGCTCATTGCTTAGCCAAGCAGGGCTTTGATTCCGGCCTCAGCGATCTGCGCGTCTTCACTCGATTTCACGCCGGAGACGCCGACCGCACCAATCACGTCACCCTCAACGATGATCGGCACGCCGCCTTCCAAATGTGTCGCTTCCGGCATGGAGAGCGCGCTGTAACGGCCGCCATTCACCATGTCTTCGTACACCTTGGTATTGCGCCGGCCGATCGCGGCCGTGCGCGCTTTTTGCGGCGCGATATGTGAGCTGATCGGCGCGGCGCCATCCATGCGCTGATAAAACAATAGATGACCGCCATCATCGCAAATGGCGATGGAGACATTCCAATTGTTTTTCTTCGCCTCAGCTTCTGAGCCGGCGGCAATTTTTTTTAAATCATCGAGTGTTAATACGGCTTTGCTTTTCATCTATGCTCCCCATTATTTCCCGCATCGGAATTGGAATACTAAATCATCCAGCGTCGACCATATCGGGTCCGAATTTTCCTTTGGTGAAATGGCAAACAGCGCGACGTTGCGATTTTGTTCCTCACAACGAAATGTCTTGATATGAAAGCGCAACACCAGTGGCGCGTCGCTAGCTTTTTCGCTCAAACATTCGTAGCTGTCGACTTCGGCCAAAAACGCTTGGTAATTTGCGTACTTGAGTAGTGGATTTGCTTGCGTCGCGGGATCCAATATTACCCGAGCGCGATAACGCGCGGGGTCAAGTTTAAGCGTTTTTGGTCCATCGGTCGCACACAGGCCGCGATAGTAAATCGGCAAATCTTCCGTCAGGGTTTCAATGTTGACCGGGCGACTATCTTTAAGCCACCAGCCGAAAGCATAACCCCATAACTGCGGTGAATCGGGTTTAAAAAATCCGGGTGGTAAACGTAGCTCTTCGTGGCCCTCGTGCTTGACCTGGCTACTAAGATACAGCGGAAACTCGAACGCAAAGTTTCGCCAATCTTTCGGCTCCGGCCAGAAAAAATTCTTGCGCTCCTGTGAAATTTCCCGTTCGGCCTTGGTTGCGCAGCCGAGTAAGGCAAGCGCCGCAACAACGACGTAAATCATTCGACTCAAATCAATTCTCCAGCTTAAACACGACTTCCTGATCGACAAAATACTGCGTGCCGTCGCCGTCAAATTTATATTGTTTCACGGCTTTCGTCACCGCGTCATCGAACACGCCGGGCGGGCTGGATTCGAGAATTTCGACATCGATCACCTCACCGCCAGGGCCAATCGTTAATCGCGCTTTTACCTTGCCCATCGTGCCGTCTTTTAGCGCAGTACGCGGATACGCTGCGGCGACTTTACGAATCGGCTTGGCGTTGCGCACTTGCTTCGGCGGCGCAGTTTGTTCCTTCGGCTCCACTTTCGGCTCGACCTTCGGTTCTTCTTTGACAGGCTCCGGCGTGGGCGGCGGTGGCTCCACCTTGGGCTCCGGCTCAGGCTCCGGTGGCGGCGGCTCAACCTTGGGCTCGGGCTTAGGTTCCGGAATCACGATTTTCGGCTCAGGAATCGGCTCGGGCTTAGGCTCGATTTTCGGCGGCTCCACTTTCGGAATCGGCTTCGGTTCCGGCTTGGGAATGGGCTTCGGCGGCTCGGGCTTTTTCTCTTCCGGCGGAGGCGGCTTGATCGGCTCCGGTTTCGGAATTTCCTTCGGCGGTTCCGGCTTAACTAATTCTACCGTCATCGGCGGCGGTTCTTGGATGCCGAAATCGTTGCTCCAATCGACCAGAAATACTGCAGCAAAAATGGCGATTTCCAATAGCGCGGCGATCAAAAATGCCAGCGGCAACGAAATGGTATTTTCACGATCGCGTTTTGGATCGGCCCAAAGCGGGCCGCGCGCAGCGTATTGCCCGGCGCTCATCGCACGAAACCTAATGCAATGAAGATGAAAAAACGACTCGGATTCGAGACAGGGAGCGGAAAATGCACGGTTAAATTGTTATGAGGTTTCGCTCAATTATATCTTCTTTTAGCTAGCGCCTTTAGCGGAGTATTGGTGAAAAGAAAGCATGCCGCAGAACCATTATTGATGCGCCTCTCCAGGCATGATTATCCAAGAGGCAATCGCCGCGCGGCTGCTGGCGCAACCACTAAAAAATTCCGATCTGTCGATGACGGGAACCAAAACCACAGTGTATTATCTATTTGTTGCGATGCGCAATTTCTAATCCGCAAGCAAAGCGAGCGATTTATTCGATATCCGAACAAATCTTTACGGCGGATCGGAGTTGCCATGTCGATTTTCGATTCGTCGATTCGACCCATCTGCACAACGCTCAACCATTACTCTCTGAGGATTGTATGATTCACGGCCTATCTCGCGTATTTTTTCTTGCGGCTTTTGGAACCGGAACATTGCTGGTCGGCTGCGGCAAAGGCGCGCCAGCAGGTGGCCCCGCGCCAGGTATGGGCGGCCCGCCACCAGTTTCCGTCGCGCCGGTAACCAAGCGCACGGTGCAGGAGTTTGACGAATTCTCCGCGCGATTAGAAGCGGTTGAAACGGTCGAGATCCGGGCTCGTGTCGCCGGCACGCTCGACAAAGTCCATTTCAGCGAAGGCCAAAACGTTAAAAAGGGCGACGTGTTGTTCACCATCGATCCGCGACCATTCGCCATGGAAGCGGCGCGAGTGGAAGCGCAAATTGCGGCAACGCGTACGCAATGGGGACTTTCCAAGAGCGAATTGGCCCGCGCAGAAAGACTGCTGAAGTTACAAGCGATCTCGCAACAGGACACCGACAAGTTACGCGCTGCCGCGCGCAATGCCGAGACTTCAATTCAAGCCGCGCAAGCGGAGCTCAACGTTGCAAAACTCAATTTAAGTTTTACGCGGATCACTTCGCCCATTGATGGCCGTATTTCCCAAGCGCTCATCACACCGGGTAACTACGTCAAAGTAGGCGATCAAATATTGACGACCATCGTCTCGATGGATCGTGTTTACGCCTACTTCGATGCCAGCGAAGCGACCTACCTCAAATACGTTCGCGCCGCGAAAGACGGCGCGCGGCCTTCGTCGCGCGACAACGCGAATCCGGTGTTGATGGGCTTGTCCGACGAAGCCGGTTATCCCCATCAAGGCAGCATGGACTTTGTCGACAATCGTTTGAATCCGGCGACCGGCAGCATGCGCGCACGCGCGGTGTTCGACAACGCAAATGGCCAATTCACGCCGGGCCTGTCGGCGCGCATTAAATTGATCGGCAGCGGATCGTATGAAGCAACCGTGGTGCCGGATCGCGCAATCACGACGGACCAGACGCGCAAAATCGTGATGGTCGTCGGCGCCAACAATATGGTGGAGCCGCGCGAAGTGAAACCGGCGGCACTGATCGATGGCATGCGCGTGGTCACCGGCGTGAAAGCCGGTGAAAACATCATTATCGATGGTTTGCAGCGCGCCTTCCCCGGCGCGCCGGTGACGCCGCAAGTGATGAAAGTTGATGAAAAAGGCATGCCGACCGTCGCGGCACCGGCCGCTCCACCGAAACAAGAAGAAACCAAACCCGCTGAGAAAAGCTAGGGATCGCCATGGACATCTCGCGCTTTTTCATCGACCGGCCGCGCTTCGCGGCGGTGTTGTCGATTTTCATTTTCCTCATCGGCGCCATGTCGATTTTCATGTTGCCCGTGTCCGAGTATCCGGAAGTTTCCCCACCGCAAATTGTCGTGCGTGCGCAGTTTCCCGGCGCCAATCCTCGCGTGATTTCCGAAACGGTCGCAACGCCGCTGGAAGAACAAATCAACGGCATCGATAACCTGCTCTATTTCGAAAGTCAGGGCACGGCCGACGGTGTGATGACCTTAACCGTCACATTCAAAATCGGCACCGATCCAGAAGCGGCGGAAACCGCAGTGCAAAACCGCATCAATCGCGCCTTGCCGCGCCTGCCGGATATCGTGCGGCAAATCGGCGTGACCACGGAAAAGCAATCACCGAATCTGACCATGGTGGTGCACTTGCTCAGCCCGGACAACAGCCGCGATGCGTTGTATCTGCGTAACTACGGCCAGTTGCAAGTGCGCGATCAATTGTTGCGTCTCCCCGGCATGGGCTCGGTGTTGCTGTTTGGCGCGGGCGATTACGCCATGCGCATTTGGCTCAATCCGCACGAACTCGCGGCGCGCAACATGACCGGCGCGGATGTCATCGCGGCAATCCGCGAACAAAATACGCAGGTCGCAGCCGGCGTGGTCGGCGCGCCACCGGCGCCGAAAGGTACGGAATTTCAGTTGCCGCTCAATACCCAAGGCCGCTTGAGCACCGAAGAAGAATTCCGCGACATTATTGTCCGCGCCGATCCGGCCAGCGGCGCATTAGTGCGCGTCAAAGATATCGGGCGAGTCGAGATGAGCGCTAACACTTACGCGCTGCGCAGCTTACTAAATAACAAGGAAGCCGCAGCGGTCGTGGTTTTCCAAGCACCCGGCAGTAACGCGCTGGCGCTGTCGAACAACGTGCGCGAAGTGATGGAGCGCCTCAAAAAAGATTTCCCGGCCGGCGTGGCGTATAGCATCGTCTACGACCCGACGCGCTTCGTGAAAACCTCAATCGAGAAAGTCGTCACAACCTTGATCGAAGCGGTGTTGTTAGTGGTGCTGGTTGTGATCATCTTTTTGCAAACTTGGCGCGCGTCAATCATTCCTCTCTTGGCCGTGCCGGTATCGATTATCGGGACGTTTGCTGTATTGCAGTTGCTCGGCTTTTCAATTAATACGCTGACACTTTTCGGCCTCGTGCTCGCGATTGGGATTGTTGTCGATGATGCGATCGTCGTCGTCGAAAACGTCGAGCGCAATATCGAAAACGGCCTCACCCCTCACGCCGCGACCGTTAAAGCGATGCAAGAAGTGAGCGGGCCAATCATTGCTATTGCTCTGACGCTATGCGCGGTGTTCGTGCCGTTGGCGTTTGTACCCGGATTGTCCGGCCAGTTCTACAAACAATTCGCCGTGACGATTGCGATCTCGACGATTATTTCGGCGTTTAACTCGCTGACATTGTCGCCTGCCTTGTCGGCCATTTTGCTGCGGCCGCACGATGCGCCGAAAGACGGCTTAACGCGGATCATGGACACTGCATTCGGTTGGTTCTTCCGCGGCTTCAATCGCTTTTTCCGACGCAGCAGTAACGCCTACGGACGCGGCGTGACCGGCATTCTCGGTCGCAAATCCATCGCAATGTTGGTGTATGTATTGTTGCTCGCGGGCACGGCGCTTTTATTCACGCGCATTCCGGTCGGCTTCGTGCCGGCGCCGGATAAACAATATTTAATCGGCATCGCGCAGTTGCCTGCGGGCGCGTCGCTGGATCGCACCGACGCGGTGATTCGCCAAATGAGCGACATCGCATTGAAGGTGCCAGGCATTGAAAACTCGGTCGCGTTTCCGGGTTTATCAATCGCCGGATTTTCTGCCGCGCCGAACGAAGGCATCGTGTTTTTCGGTTTGGACGACTTCGAAAAACGTACCACGCCGAACTTAAGCAAGAACGCCATTCTCGGGCAAGTGAACGGCGCGATTCAGCAAATCCAAGGCGCACGCATGTTCGTCGTGCCGCCGCCCGCAGTGGATGGTTTAGGCAACGCCGGCGGCTTCAAGCTGCAAGTGCAAGACCGCAGCGGCCAAGGCGAGCAAGCCTTGTTCGGTGCGGTGTGGGGCACGCTCGGGCAGGTCTATGGCAATCCGAAAACCAGCATCGGCACGCCCTACTCCACCTACGATATCAACGTGCCGCAACTGATGGCAAATGTCGATCGCACCCGCGCCAAGCAAATGGGTGTGGCGCTGAACGATATTTACGATTCGTTGCAGATCAATCTTGGCTCGCTGTACGTCAACGACTTCACGCGCTTCGGCAAAACCTATCAGGTGATCGTGCAAGCGGACGCACCGTTTCGCGCAGATGCTCACTCCATCACGCAACTACAAACGCGCAACGGCAAAGGCGAAATGGTGCCGCTCGGCGCGCTGATGAAAGTCGAGCCGACCTTCGGCCCGACCCGCGTGACGCGCTACAACGGCTATCCATCAGCCGACATCAACGGTGCGCCGAATCCGGGATTTTCCAGCGGCCAAGCGGAAGGTGAAATCGAGCGACTACTCGCGACCTTACCGCGCGGCATGAGTTACGAATGGACCGAGCTTTCCTACCAAGATCGCTTAACGCGCGATGTTTCCATCCCTGGACTAGGCGCAAAAGTGCCGACGCTGATGGCCGTGCTCGCGCTGTCGTTGATCTTAGTTATTCTCGTTTTAGCGGCTCAGTACGAAAGTTGGAGCTTGCCGCTGGCGATCATCATGATCGTGCCGATGTGTATTCTGTCGGCGCTATTCGGTGTGTGGATTTCGAGTTTCCCGCCGTTCATGCAGCCCGGTGATTTGAATATTTTCACGCAAGTTGCATTGGTAGTGCTGGTTGGCCTCGCGTGTAAAAACGCGATTTTGATTGTCGAATTCGCCAAGGAATTAGAAGAGCGTGGTCGCAGCGCCATCGACGCGGTAATCGAATCTTGCCGCCTACGGTTGCGCCCAATCTTGATGACCTCCATCGCGTTTTGTGCTGGTGTTGTCCCGCTGATTATCAGCAGCGGTGCCGGCAGCGAAATGCGTCGCGCCATGGGAATCGCCGTGTTTTCCGGCATGGTCGGTGTGACATTGTTCGGCATCTTTTTGACGCCTGTGTTCTATTTATTGCTGCGTAAGGGCACACAAAAGCGACGCGCAAAGGCCGTCGAATTGCGCCATGCGGTGGATGCGTCCGCCCATCCCTATCATCCTGGTGAGAACGGGGATGCAGGCGAGGAAGGGAAATGATTATTCGCGCGCCTGGCAAAAAAGTTTCGCCGCAGCCAATTCCGATTTTTGCAAGCGCGTCGATGCTAGTGACGTCACGGCAATCGATCCTAACGCGAGTGAAATCCCCGGCGAGTTTTTTGCGGTATTAAGCGAAGTGTTTTTTGAAATGCCGAGGATTATTGTTGAGGAATATCCGGCGGTGTATGAGCAGATGAAAATGTTTCATCGGCAGGATACGTTTGCACGACTGAGCAAAAGTTAGTGCGCCAGAAGCCGCTCCCGAATTGACTCTCAGCAATGCTTAAGCCAGAAGCCGCGCCGGTATTCCCTTCTGGCATAGATGCATCAGAATTAATTGTGGTGCGCAACGCGAACGCGGGTTATCGTTCACCCACGCAGCAAATCAGTCCGCCTGCGCCATGCGCACGTTTGCTCACCTTCATTCGTTAGAATTCACAATGGATACCATTGAAAAAGCGCGCGCGGAAATCGCGCGCGACAGTCGCTACGTTCGACTTGAGTACCTCAAACACTTCGACAATATCGCCAGCGAGTTCGCAGCCACCATGGGACAGGCGGTTGTTATATGGACCGAACTTTCTGCTGCGGATCCTGATGACGAACGGAGAATGCAAGTGCTGGCGCTCGCCCACACTGCCATCGCATTGCACGTCAATTCATTGAAGCTCTTGCTGTCAGGAAACACCATCGCAGCAGGCAATATCTTTAGACAAGTTGTTGAAACCATCGCGCTTACTTTACTGTGTTCGGGTAAGGGCATGACGTACCTCGAGCGGTTCAAAGCCGACGAATACTCTACGAGCGACTCTATACGCGACGTGCGGCGAAACGCTAAGCAACTGGGGCTAAACGTAGCCGCACTAACAGCCCTGGAACGTGTACAGAAGTTCCACAGCAAGTACAGCCACCCTTCGAATCTCACTATCGGTATCTACCGGTCGTTCGCCGGAGAAGGCATCTACTTCGGTACTTCATTCGATCATGGCAAACTGGTGGTCTACGAGAGAGAGGCACGTCAACGCCTCAACCTGGCCAAGCTCTATCCAAATTTTCTGCAGGTCATTCAACGCAACGTATCTGCGTGGTGAGACACGTCCGGCGCAATATGCTTCGCTTATTGACGCCTATTTTTTCTGAATTTCGTGTCAAGCCAGGAACCTAACGCAACTTGAATAGCAACATTAACCGGGCGCAAATTCACCCATGCGAAGCGGTTCGACTTCGGCTTTGATGGTATTAGCGCTGGCAATCTCCACCGTTCGTAGATCATAAATCGCTTGCAGGTTGAGCCAGGTCTGGGCGTCGCCGCCAAAACAACGCGTGAGCCGGAGGGCCGTGTCGGCGCTCACGCCGCGACGCTCCAGGACAATGTCGTTCATACGCGAGGTGGGTACCTTCAGGCGCTTGGCTAGTGCGTTGACGCTCAGGCCCAGTGGCTTGAGATAATCCTCACGCAATACCTCGCCGGGATGAACCGGTCGCATTCCATTTTTCAACATCCTGTACTCCATTTCAGCAAAATATCATTCAGTGGTAGTCGACGATTTCAACGTCTTTCACACCTTCGTCCGTCCAAACGAAACGAACGCGCCATTGGTCGCTTACGTGAATACTGTGTTGGCCTCGACGAATGCCGACCCGCGCTTCAAGATGATTGCCGGGCGGTACTTTAAGCGATTCTAAAGACACCGCGGCGTGCCATTGCGTCAACTTACGTTCCACCACAATCTTGATGTTCGCAAAGCGCCGCGACTTACTCGTCGTAAATAAGGCTTGCGTATCGGGGCACTTAAACGAAACGATCACTCGATCATGCTATACCGTTTACCGGAAAACGATAAGTTACATGAACAACGAAATAGAGCGTGAACCGGAGTAAGGCGAAATCGTTGAGCGTTGATAGGCGAAGCGCACGAGGTGACCTAAGGCCATGGGGATGGATATGTTCTTCCAACGAAACTATCCCCAGCTTATTGAGTTCCCGCTTTCGCGGATACTCATTCATTCTGCGCAGATTACAACATGCTTAGCATTTTGCTACCGTGTCAACGAAGGTCAAAAAAAATGCGCAGCAGTTTCATGCTGCGCATTCTTATCAACCCAGTGAAACGCTACCTGGCGTTAACTGCCACTCTTGCCACTTAAATCCACGGTAACCGTCGCTTGATCGCAATTCTGTGGGCTCGCGATTTCGCAGATTTGATAGGCGAAGCTATAGGTACCCGAGCTGGTTTTTGGCGCGACGCTTAAAGCCCCGGTTGAAAAATTAACGCTAAAACCTTTTGGCAGTGGCGCCGAAAGGGAAATCTTGACGCTTGCGGTCGTGGCTCTTACTCCGTTAAATAAATCGTTTGCGAGCACGCTTGCTATAACCACGCCACCGGTTTTCGACGAGCCGCGAGCGGAATCGTTAACGGCATCGATCGAGTAAGGTTTGATGGTCGCGGTTGCCTGCGCGCAATTTGTCGCGTTGGCACGCTCGCAGATTTTATAGGTGAGCAAATGAACGCCACTCGGTGTGCCTGGCGCGACATCGACGGAACCGTCATTCAAATCAAGCGTGACGCCAGCATGACTCGTTGATACTTGCGCTAAGCTAACCAAGGCAAGTGTGGCCGGCGCGCCGCCCAACGTATCGTTAGCCAAAACATTGGCGATGGCGGTACCGCCGGTACCCATGGACGTAGCGCCCTGATCATTCACGGCAACAATGGCGAACGAGCGAGTCGTCACCGTCACGATGGCGTTGTCACATTGCGCAAGATTGGTTTTGTTGCAGATGCGGTACTCCAACGTATAAGCACCGATCGCAAGTCCGGGCACAACATCGACTGATCCATCCGCAATATCCAATGACACGCCGGCAACGCTGGATGAAATTTGCGCCAACGTTACATTTGCGGTAGTTGCACGCGCACCGCCAACCCAATCGTTCGCCAAAACATTTGCTACGGCGGTGGTGCTGGTTGGCGTCGCCGGTTGGCCCGCATCGTCGTAGGCGTGAACGCCGTCGGTGCCTAAGCCCGTTGCGCGCCACATCCAGATGCCGCCGTTGATATTCGTTGCGGCGGACTTGTACACGGCAAAGCTACCGATACCCCATTCTAAATCGAGGGTGACGCTACCGTAGAACGGCACGGCGGGCGTCGTGTAGCCCTCTGTCGTTGCCGTCATTCCCGTCACCGTTCGAAACCACCAACAGGGCTGATAGGTTGGGCAGCCGCGATGTTCTTCGGTATAGGAAAATACACTTTGGAATTGCGCTGCGGCCGAATAATATTCATAGCCGGAAACGCCTTGCGAAGCACTGCTAGAAATCGCCGGCGCATAGTAACTAAAAAGATCGGTAACTTGGGGGGCCGTCGCCCAGACCCAATCCTTCATATCAATAGTGCCGATTTTTCCGTTACACGGCGTGATGCCGTCGGTCGGACATACCGCGGAAATTTGTTCCCAAGTTGGACGTACGGTAAAAGACTGTGTCCCGATTAATTGACGCCAATCCTTGCCGTGGCCGTCTTCAACGGCAAAGCTTGAATTGGTGAATACAGCGACGAAAATTGTAAACGCGAATACGACCCTCGACTTAAGCATGTTATTAACTCCCTTTTGTTCAAGTCAGCCTTTTTTTGGGCTTGGGACGGTAGTAATGAATAGTTATAACAACACGAGTCTCATACGTACGCAACCCCTCCCGCGGCATAGTTTCCCACAAATGAATAGCATTTGAAAGTGTAACTTCGGGTTGCCTGCCAACATTTCGAAGTGCATTGCCAGAAGCCAATGGCCTTAGGCCACCCCGTATCCAGTAACTGGCATTTTGCCATGGGCTTCTTCAGGCTTTAAAGCGGGTGCGCAACGTTCACGCGGATTTTCTCGCTTCATGGCCGTGTAAATGACTACCCGCGTGCGCAGCGCGCACGCCTGCTCAACATAATTTCTGGTCGTAATTTGAATGGTCAATTGTCCGTGTTGGGGTTCGTTCCTCACCCGCAACCTACCGCCTAAAGCGACTCTGCCAAGAGCCGCTTCCCGCGTGCCTCCTGGCAGAGCATTGGCTGAGAACCAATATCTATCTGCCTCTCAGCCCTACTCACCATAGACATAGGGCCCCGCATACGTTTCTGTGTAGAGCGTATGGGTCGCCATCGTTTTACCATTCCAAATATGCAGCATCAATCCAGGAGGCTCCATGATGAACGCCACGGGCGCTTCAGGTTTCAAATCGAAATCGATTTGATGCGCGGTGCTCGGACAGGTAACGGCCAACGTGCCGGCGAAGCGCGACTGAATGGGGCGATGCACATGACCGCAGATAATCCGCTCGACTTGCGGATGTTTTTGGACAATGTTGGACAAATCATCGGGGTTGCGAAATCCCCACTGATCCATGTGCTTGATGCTGGTTACGAATGGCGGATGGTGCATAAAAATCAGCGTCGGTTTCTCGGGCACTTGTTGCAGTGCGCGCTCAAGCCAAGTGAGTCGCGCCGTACATAGCTCGCCATCGGTTTTGCGCGGGATGACGGTATCCAAACCGATCAAGCGCACCGGATATTCATCGACGACGTACTGCAAAAAACCGTCGCGCGGCAAATAAACGTGATCGCTGAAAGCTTGCCGCATCGCCTCACGCTCGTCGTGATTGCCGGGAATCACATAGATGGGCAGCGTCAAGGGCACAAGCAAACTGCGCAGATAAACGTATTCCTCAGACGTTCCGCTTTCGACCAAATCGCCTGTGATCAACAAGACATCGGGCGCGGGATCGAGCGACTGAATTTTCGCCACGGCCTTCTGCAAAAAGCTTCCCGTGTCAACGCGCCGCGGCAGCGGTCTGCCGGGCAGCGTAACGTGAAGATCGGTGATTTGTGCAGTGATCATGCTGCAATTTTACGCGCCGTCTGGCGTACAATCTATGCAATCATTTGCCAATCAAAAATCGTGAACGACGCGAAAGAAAAACCGATCAAGGGGCGCGGTGCCCTTAGCCAACCGAAGGCGCGCTTCGACGGGTGGACACGCGAGGCCGATGGCGACTATCGCGATTTCGCGGTGGAAAACGAAGAGCCGCCGCCGTTCAAAACCGAAGTTCTGGAAGATCCGGCACGGACCATCATCAGCTATAACGAATCGCCCGACATTCCCTTTGATCGCACGATCAACCCCTACAAAGGTTGTGAGCATGGCTGCATTTATTGTTATGCGCGCCCGACCCACGCCTATCTCGGCCTGTCGCCCGGCCTCGATTTCGAAACGAAAATTTTCTACAAAGCGGATGCAGCAAATTTATTGCGTACTGAATTGAGTAAACCGAATTACCGCGCGGCCCTGCTTTCGTTGGGCGCGAACACCGATCCTTACCAACCCGCCGAACGCAAACTCGGCATCACGCGCGAGATTTTAGAAGTGCTGGACGAATTCAATCACCCGGTCGCCATCGTCACAAAATCCGCTACGGTCGAGCGCGATATCGATATTTTGAGCGGCATGGCGAAGCGCAATTTGGCACGCGTGTTTCTTTCCATCGGCACACTCGATCACGACATCTCGCGTCACCTCGAACCGCGCACCAGCGCGCCGGCGCGGCGCATGCAAGCCGTGCGCGTGTTGAGTGACGCAGGAATTCCGACCGGCGTCATGGTCGCCCCGGTGATTCCCGCATTGACGGACAAAGACATCGAAACCGTCCTCGAAGCCGCAAAAGAAAATGGCGCAGAATCGGCGGCGTATATTTTGCTGCGCCTTCCATTAGAAGTTAAAACCCTATTCGCCGAATGGCTGCAACAACATTTTCCGCAGCGCGCCAATCACGTCATGAGCCTCATCCGGCAAATGCGCGACGGCAAAGAGTATGTCGCCGATTTCAACACACGCATGGTCGGCACCGGCAACTTCGCCGAGCTGATTAGTAAACGCTTTCACATCGCGGCGAAACGACTAGGCTTAAGCGCCGAACGCCCTCCCCTGGACGCGACGCAATTCAAAGTCCCCCGCGGCGTCAATCGTCAGCTTTCGCTTTTTTAAAAAAACAAACGCAAAATCGAAACCTCCCTACTCGGCCTATTCTTCGTCAGCTTCGCCGCCGGTTCCATTTTGCCGGTGCCGTCGGAGTTCGCGTTATTTGCCTACCTTAAAGCCGAGCCACAAGCATTCGCGACAGCCCTCATCGCCGCTACAACGGGCAACACACTCGGCGGCATAAGTTCGTATTGGCTCGGGCGATTGTTGCCGCAGCGCGCAAACGCAATTTCCGCCAACGTCATGCAACGAGTCAAACGTTTCGGCGGCCCGACGCTGTTACTTGCGTGGCTGCCATGGATCGGCGATCCGTTTTGCGTCGCTGCCGGATGGCTAAAGCTGAATCCGTGGCAATGCGCGCTGTTCATCGCGGTCGGTAAGTTCGTTCGCTACTATTTAGTCGCGCTCAGTGCAAAATAAAGTCACGCCAGGAGCCTTATTCCGCGCGGTGTTTGAAGGCATGCACGCTGCGAAGCAGGTGAATATTGGGTGGTGGCGCGGTGCTCAAGAATTTTAGCGATCCATGCTCGGAATCGTCAAAAATTTTTGAAATTAGGTGGTCGACCCCAATCGTAAGTTGATAGTCGTCCGCTTTCTGGTAGTCCAGTTTGGCTCGGTGGCGCGGGTTTTTTTCAATGATAAAGCAATGCTAAATCTCTCGCGCCCGCCGACCGCGAAGTAGGGTAATAAGTATGTTCAGAAAAGAGTTTAAGGAAATATCATCTGCGGTAAAAGATAAAACGCCCGATCCCTTAGCGGACCGGGCGCACGGGGCTTGTGAGATCCTTAGTTGGCGACAATTACTTTTTCGATACCGTGCATCACGCCGTTGTTCGCCAGAATATTCGGAACAACGACTGCCGCACCATCAATGGCAAGGCTATGCCGGCGGTTCGCTTCGAACTCCAAATTTTCACCGGAAAGCGCGCGCATTTTTCCAAGCGGTACGTCGCCTACTTTCAACTTGCCGGCGACGATGTGATGTTTAAGCAATTGCTGTAGCTGGGCTGTGTCCTTTAGTAGCAACTCAAGTGTATCGGCGGGCAATTTCGCGAACGCCTCATCGGTCGGCGCGAACACGGTGTACTCGCCACTCTTTAACATGTTGCTCAACCCAGCCTTGTCGATCGCCGTCAGCCAAGTGTTGAACGAGCCGGCGGATTTAGCCGCTTGCAACAGATCTGTTGCTTGCGTTGCCGAGTTCGCTGCAGCTGCTGTCGAACTTGGCTGTGAGGCGGCCGCTTGATTCTGTTTTTGTGCATTGGCGATCTCACCGTTGCCAGCAATAACACTTACTGGAAGCGCCAGGGAGGCAGAGGTTAACAGGCCCGCGAACAGTTTCGAATGTGTAGTTTTCATTGCATTTTCCTTTCCATTGATAGAAATAAATTGACAACTCATTAGTTTCAAACAAATGCGTTTACGATAAGCCGTACGCATTTAACTTCACCACTACTTACTAGCGTTCTTCGCCCAAGTATCTCGCAAGAATTTGTCCATTTCCTCGGGAGAAATTGCATCGTCACTATTCAAGTCAACGGCCTGCCAATCTCGCACTTCCGAGCCTTCGACCGATTTCGTACCGGCAAACGCCGTCACCGAGCCTAGGGCAAGCGTCGCGATGCTGAGCGCTGCGACACATTTAAGATGCTGAGCGCTGCGACACATTTAAAATGAATTTTCGACATATCTAGTCTCCTTTAATTTTCACGTTGTCCCATGCGCCAATCGCATTAAAGTCGCTTGTTACGTAACATTTGAGCGTTTGACGCGATCATAGTTCATATATAAACATGTCGAGTTTTTATGAAAAATATAGATATAAATGCATGCAATAGTTTGCCGATTCCACGAACGATGGTTTGCTGGATCATGGTATGCAGACGAAAAAAAACGCAGCGAGTGGACACCGCTGCGTTACAAGGTCGGTTAGGAATTCCTAGCCTAGGCCGTACCTATTTGGCTCGAAGATTCTCGTTGGTTGCGGCAACATCAGTGGAAACCCAATGTTTGCGGGTCCCTTTCCGTCAAGCATTTCAAGATTGATGTTGGGTCGCTGCAAACCCTGGTCAGGCGTCTGGGCTTGTTGCTCGCCAGCGCCCTGAGTCTGTGCTGTAGCGGCGTTGGCACCGATCGATATGCTCAGGGCTAGGCCGGTTATCACAACCGCAATTCCGATTAAGACTTTTGACATGAAAATCACTCCTTTACGTGAATGCGATGCGGAAGAATTTCGCGCATGCGTCAGCCTTTACCTTTCGAACTCCACACGCCGTCCAAGTACTTCTGCATTTCTTCAGGCGAAATCAAGTGGTCCTTATCCATATCGATTGCGCTCCAATCGCGCACATCGTCAGATAGTTTGTGTTCCTTGGCTTCCATTGCGATAGCCTTCTTGTTGGTTTGATGATTCGATTGCTCGTTGGCTGCGAGGTGCAGATTGGCCGTTGTCGCATCATTACCTGCCATCACCGCGACCGGACTTGCCAGTGCGGTTATCACTAATATTTGCTTCCACTTGCCATTCATCTCTATCTCCTATTTCAATAAATTCACTTAAAGTCCGGTCGGCGGTAGCAACACTCGATCGATGATATGCACCACGCTGTTCCCGACCAGGATTTCGTCTTTCTCGGTGACTTGAGCTTGGTTCGCGAAGAAGCGCTTCTTCTTCGGTTTGGTCAGTTCGACATTCTGTCCTTCAAGGGTTTTCACGGTTTGCTTGCCTTTGGTCTTATCTGATAAGACGATCTTCTCTCCCGGGATGACGTGGTATTTCAGGACTTTTGCTAGCTTGTCCTTATCCTTCACGAGATCATCAAAGGTACCTCTTCCTAATTGTTCGAAGGCTGCGTTATCCGGCGCGAACAGCGTGATCGCGTCGTCGCCCTTAAACGCATCCTCCAGGCCTGCGGTCTGAATGGATTTCCACAGCGTCGAAAGTCGCACATCCTCGGACAGTACCTCGCTTAAGGAACGCTTGGCAGTCTCGGCGTTCGCGGCCGAAATGCCAAATGACGTTAGGGCAACGATTAACAATCCGCAAAAATACTGTTTCCAAATCTTCATTTCAACGTCTCCAGTTAGTTTCGATTAACTCCTAAAGCCACGGCGTTTGACTTGACGCTAAGGGCAATCAAGTTGCCGACCTCGTAACGTGCCGGCACTCTCACCGCGAACTTCAGAACGAAGTCTAGAGATGTGTATATATAGCGTAAAGTAATTTGTTTTTACTGATATCATATATTTTTAACTATGATAATGTTTTAGCCGTTTCAGTCACTGTTTGCCAAGGTGGCAGAGTGTTTTGAATACAAGCGGTATGCGCGTTCGCGATTCAACGCGGAGTACCTCAATTTTAGCTGCCAGCTTCCTTGCGACGACTCGCGGTGCACTGAGTTAACTGGCTCGTTTGGGCGTGAAGAGTTCGTCTTGGATCATCTCCGCTTCCGCCTTCAAGTACTCGAAAAAAGTGGCAGCAACCACGGATAGCCGCTTTCCGGCGGGATAGACGATATGCCAGGATCGCATGATGGGGAAGCCTTCCACATCCAGTATGGCGATCTTGTCTTGCATCGGTTCCAGCATCAACGCATGTTGCGACACGACCGACAGTCCCATGCCGCCTGCGACCGCCCATTTGATCGCTTCGTTGTTGTTTAGCTCCATTTTGACCGTTAAACTTACTTTGCGTTTTGCAAAGAATTCTTCGGCGACAATACGCGTACCCGAACCATGCTCGCGGAGAATGAAGCGTTCGTTGGCCAGCCGCGTTAACGGAACACGCTTGCGTCCTGCTAGTTCATGCCCCTTCGGCGCGATGACGACCAACGGATTTTGCAAGAACGGATGTTTCTCGATTGCGATATGTTCCGGCGGTACGCCCATAATATAAAGATCATCTCGATTGTCGACTAGCCGATCTAAGATGAGATCTCGATTGACGATTTCCAGCGATACGTCGATGCCCGGGTAGTGCTGACAAAACGGCCCGAGTAAACGCGGCACAAAATACTTGGCGGTCGTGACGATTGCCACACGCAGTTTGCCCGCTTTCGAACCCTTTAGATCCGCAATCGTCATTTCGAACCGGTCCCACGATTCAAACAATTCGCGTACGGTCTTATAGAGCTCCTTGCCCGAGTCGGTGAGATAAATTTTCTTGCCGACCTGCTCGAACACCGGCAAACCAACGGTGTCGGCGAGCTGTTTGATTTGCGCCGACACCGTTGGCTGAACCACATGCAGTTCTTCGGCTGCGCGCGTGAAGCTGCTGTTCCGGGCCACGGCCTCAAACAAGCGCAGTTGATTCCAGGTCACTCGCATAGCAAGCTTTTCCTAATCATGAATAGTCGTTTCTCTATGATATCCAATAAAACACTCTATTTCTATTAATGAAACATGGCATATAGACTTCAGCTCATGTTAACAACTACACAGCAACAGCAAGGGAGGCATGGGATGCCTAATTTAGTTGCAACGATCGCCGCGAGGCTGATGTGTCGACCGCACGCGATTCAACCGACAGGTCGCCTCGCTGCCAATGTGATTGAGAAAAACCCTAGTTGTTATGCGCTAAATAAAGCGCCGAAAGAACAACCCGCGTTGATCGCAGATTGCACGCTGTCATCGCCGAGCCGCGCTAAGCATATCGGCGGCACACCGATCACGATCGCCTACGGTGATGGCATCGGGCCGGAGATTATGGAAGCGACATTGCGCATTCTATTGGCAGCCGGCGCGACGTTGAAACTGCACGCGATCGAAGTCGGTGAAAAGGTTTATCACCGCGGATTTGTGTCCGGCATTGGCCCAGATGGCTGGCAATCGCTACGCGAGACTAAGGTATTTTTGAAAGCTCCAATCACGACGCCTCAAGGTGGTGGACTTAAAAGCGTCAATGTCACGGTGCGTAAGGCGCTTGGGCTGTACGCAAACGTGAGGCCCTGTGTGGCCTACGCGCCGCATATTCCGACGCACAGCCCCGGCATGAACGTTGTCATAGTCCGAGAAAACGAAGAGGACCTCTACGCCGGGATTGAGCACCGACAGACCGACGATGTCGTTCAATGTTTGAAGTTGATTTCGCGTTCGGGCAGCGAGCGGGTGATCCGTTACGCTTTCCAGTTTGCGCAGGCCAATGGTCGCGGAAAAGTGACTTGTATGACCAAAGACAACATCATGAAACTCACCGACGGTTTGTTTCATCGCGTGTTCGACGAGGTTGCCTTGGCTTACCCAGAAATCGCGAGCGAACATCTGATCGTAGATCACGGCATCGCGAAACTCGCCACCGATCCGGAGTACTTCGACGTGATCGTTGCGCCGAATCTTTATGGCGACATCGTTTCCGACGTCGCCGCCCAAGTCGCCGGCTCGATCGGATTGGTGGGTTCCGCAAATATCGGACATTATGGTGCGATGTTCGAGGCAGTGCATGGCAGCGCGCCAGGCATTGCTGGAATGGGAACGGCAAACCCCTCGGGGCTGTTGCTCGCTTCGTTGATGATGCTGCAACATATCGGCCAACACGACATCGCCCAACGTATTCAGAACGCGTGGCTTAGAACCTTGGAAGACGGCATCCACACCGCCGACTGTTACACCAAGGGACGCAGCACGGCGCGAGTGGGAACGAAGGAATTCGCGCTCGCCGTGATCGATCGCCTGCTGCTGGCGCCGCGATCGTTATCCACCAACAGCCCGTGCGTCCCCGTTCCCGAGAAGCCGATCTCCACTTTTGTTCAGCCATCTTTGAACAAAGAAATCGTCGGTGCGGACGTGTTTGTTGAATGGCGCGGCAGTTCGCCCGATGTGCTGGCGGACACCCTGCAAGCATTGGACACCAATGGTTTCGCACTGGCTATGATTTCGAATCGTGGGGTAAAAGTTTGGCCCAACGGCTTGGCCGAAAGTTTTTGTACGGATCATTGGCGCTGTCGCTTCTTAGTGGCAGGCGGTCAAGAGAACACCAACCTCGATCAGATTAACGGGCTGCTGCGCAACCTAGCGGCGGCGGACATTGATTTCATCAAACTCGAGACCCTGTGCACGTTTAACGATGAACCCGGCTACTCGATCGGCTACGGTCAATAACCCACGGAGCGATCAATGTCTTTCATTGAAAAAATAGGCAACTCGGTATTTAAAACATGATGCGAATACTGCTCTTTTTCGCCACCAACATCGGCGTCTTGCTTGTCCTGAGCGTGACACTCAGACTGTTGGGAATCGATAGTTATATGACCGCACAGGGGCTGAACTATCAGAGCCTGCTAGTGTTCGCATCGGTAATGGGATTTGGCGGTGCGTTTGTTTCGTTGGCGATTTCTAAATGGAGTGCCAAACGCATGACCGGGGCGCGTGTCATTACCGATCCCAGTACGCAAACCGAGCGCTGGCTGGTGCAAAGCGTGCAGCGCCAGGCGCAAGCGGCCGACATACCGATGCCGGAGGTTGCGATTTACGATGCACCGGAGGTAAACGCTTTCGCAACGGGTATGTCCCGACGCAGCTCATTGGTTGCCGTAAGCACCGGATTGCTACACAAAATGACCCCTGACGAAGCGGAAGCTGTGTTGGCGCACGAAGTCAGTCACATCGCGAACGGTGATATGGTGACGCTCGCGCTGATCCAAGGCGTGGTCAACACATTTGTGCTGTTCCTGTCTCGCGTCATCGGCAATCTGGTCGACAAGGTGATCTTTAAGTCCGAGCATGGACACGGCCCTGCATTTTGGGTGACGACCATCATTGCCGAGATTGTGCTTGGCATACTCGCGACGGTCATCGTCATGTGGTTCAGCCGTCAGCGCGAGTACCGCGCAGACGCTGGTGGCGCGAGCCTGGCTGGCCGCCAGAAAATGATTGCTGCGCTAGAGCGTTTGAAAGCGCAACAGCAAGAACCGCAATTGCCCGACGAAATGCGTGCATTCGGTATCGCCGGCGGAGGACGTGGAATCATGCAATGGCTTACCTCGCACCCGCCACTGGAAGATAGAATCAGCGCGTTGCGTGCCGGTAGTGTTTGACCAGTAACCTTGTTTGTTTTCGTTGCAATGCCCTTTAGAGGAGAGTCGAGATGAAAGAGACGTTGGCAAAATCATTATTCAAACGCTTAGGTGGAAAAGTCGCGCAGTCGGTGCGCCATCCCAGCCACGAAGTTTGGATACTACGCAAACCGGAATTGCAGATGCCGATTTTGGCGAAACTCAAGCGCGCGGCCCCCGTGGTTGCCAGGCAAAAGAATTCGCTGAAAACATTTCGTATGGTTTGTCAACTTATGGTGTCTCGTGCTGGTTTCAGCTCACGCCAACTGTTAGCGTAATGCTGAGGGTTCAGCCTATGGAAGTGGAGAAGACGCTTGAATGGCGTTGTTAAATGGCGCAATCGCTTAGTTGATCTCACTTCGCTTAGCAACTAGCCGCGCGAATTCCAACCACGTCGATAGGATTGGCATTGAATAAGCTCGTTTGGGCGCTCGCGGTGATCGTGGTCGCGATTTGGACGTTGTTGAGCGTCGGCGGTTATGCGTTGATAGACGTGTCCGCCGAATGGATGGAACAAAACGCGGACCGCTTATCGATTCATCCGGAGGTTACCGGGTGGCTGTTGTGGGTGCTCAATTTGGTTCGCAATCTTGGCGTTTTTGTCGTTATCGGAGTTTGGGCATTCATTTCAATCACGATCATTCTCGCAGCTTGGCTGATTCAACGCAGTCGGAAACTTCTGAACCAAAGTAGATGAGGCCTGTCTATAGAAAGATGGGGATACCAACAATAAATTCTTTGCGCTCGGGCTTCAATCTGAGCCACTTTACATGAGGAGTAGATGACGGAGATCGCCCATACTGGCACGCCGGCGCTCTACCTCGGGTTCGCAATCCTGGTTATCGTCTTGCTTCTCGTCGATTTTTGGGTGTTGAAAGCCCAAGGCAGTCACCGCGTCTCCGTTAAAGAAGCAGCGAGCTGGTCGGTGGTTTGGTTTCTCGCGGCCATCGCATTTGGTGCTTGGCTATGGTGGCATTTAAGTGCATTGCACGGCCCCGAGGTCGCCGGGCAAAAGACACTTGAGTATTTCACCGGCTATTTAATCGAAAAAGGTTTGGCGATCGAGAACGTATTCGTCTGGATCACGATCTTCGCGTATTTTTCCGTGCCACTCGAGTATCAAAAACGCGTATTGCTTTGGGGCGTGGTCGGAGCGATCGTCATGCGCGCAGGCTTGATTTATCTCGGCGCGATTTTGATCCAACAATTCTCGTGGATCTTTTACTTGTTCGGCGCGTTCTTGGTTTTAACTGGTATCAAGATGTTTTTCTTCACCAATAAAAAATCCGACTTATCTAAAAATCCTTTGTTACGCTGGCTGCGCGGCCACATGCGCATCACGGAATCCCTCCATGGCGAACAGTTCACCATCGTGAAGAACGGCTTGCGCTACGCGACCCCGCTATTGCTGGTGTTGGTATTGGTAGAGATCAGCGATTTGATTTTCGCCGTCGATAGTATTCCCGCGATCTTCGCCGTCACGAAGGATCCTTTCATCGTATTCACTGCCAATACCTTTGCCATACTTGGCTTACGCGCCATGTATTTTTTAATGGCCGACATGGCCGATCGATTCCACTTGCTCGGCTATGGCTTAGCGACCATTGTCACTTTCGTCGGCGTGAAAATGTTGATTATGGATTTCTACAAGATTCCTATTCCCTGGATGCTTGGCACCGTCGCGGCGATACTTGCGACATCAATCATCGCGAGTCTTACGATAAAGCCAAAGCATGCCAGCTTGCCAACATAAGTACGTTGCGGAAAGCCCTCAGGCTGGTTTGGCCGATTTGCGCCTTGCCAGCGGTGGCATTTTGGGGAGGCATGCTTTCCGCCTATGCCCAGACACAGTCTTCACCAAGCGCCGATACGCTCGACGATCCTCGCGTTAATGTAAGCGGCGAGAATCCGGTCTACGGAAAACGCCGCATTTTCATCTCGTACGATTGGCGCGATCTGCGAGACGGTGAAACACTTAACCGCGTGCGGCTGCGTTTGCTGCATCCATTCGGCCCCGATCTTCGTTACTCGTGGCAGATTGAACTACCGTATGAGCGACTGGATCAGGCCGACGGCAATACTGTTTTCGGCCTCTCCGATATCGCCACCCGAATCAACTGGACTTTTTATCGCACACGAAAATTACGCCAAAATTTAGGCCTGAATGTGCAATGGCAAACGGCGCAAGACAGACGACTAAGTGATAACGCCACTTTGTTGCAGCCGCAATACGCTTTTTCGTACGCGAGCAGCGAGACGTTCGTCGTCAGCGGACAACTCGCCTATGCGCGTTCCATCGAACGAGAGCGCGGCACCGTGGCCGTCAATCGTCTCGCGTTTGAACCCAGTGCGACCGTTTTGCTTCCGGACAGTTGGTCCTGCACTGTGGCGACCAGGCTAAGCTGGAATTTTGAGCGCGAGAAACTCGCTGCCACGGTACGCGGGACACTCGGATTCGCGATGGGCACGCGAAATGAGTGGGAGCTCGATATGTCCATGGAACACGCGCTCACGAACTTAGCCAGACAGACGCAATTCGAAAACAGGATTGGCATTGATCTCGTACGTTATTTTTAGTCGACGGCTGGGTGATTAGGCCATGAGAGCCTTTGAATCACGAATTCTGGCCACGCTATGCTGGCTTGCCGGTGTCGCGGTTTTGGCATTCGGTGCATGGCTGGTTTGTTACGCGCCCGACTGCGCGTCGACAGAAACCGATGCCATGGTGATGGCGTGGCTGGCCCGGCATCGTACTGAAATGGCCGACCATTTATTTCGCGCCATTACTTGGTTGGGTTCCGTTTGGGTGCTGGTTCCGTTGGTTATGGCGGCTATGTTGACCTTAATGGCTCGCCGGCTTGTCCACGAAAGTTATTTTCTCGGTGCGTCATTGTTGGGATCTATAGTGATTATGCATGTCAGCAAGCTTATCGTTGCAAGACCGCGACCAACCGATATGGGAGCGCTGATCGCCATGCCGTGGGATCAATCATATCCGAGCGCACATACGGCGCAGATCGCGAGTGCAATGTTTGCCGGGCTGCTGATTGCAAGCCGGTTTGATCGCCGATTTTTGAGGTGGTTGTTGCCATTCGCAACGTTGTCAGTTATTTTCGTCGGCGTATCTCGGGTTTATCTCCACGTTCACTACCCGTCCGACGTGCTGGTCGGCATTCTAGTCAGCGCGTTTTGGGTCGCTGGGCTTGCCTTTTGGATGTTGCCACGCGCCTCAATGAGACAAGGCTGCGATGCGCAATAAATTTCTTGGCATCGGCGAACCCGGTTACAACCCGGTAAGAAAGCTTCGAGTCATTGTCGCGGGCTTGCGCTATGCGGTGCTGTCTGATTTCAGCGTTGCGTACAAAGTCGTATTGTCTGTTATCGTTCTTTCTGTCGCGTTCGTGCTGCGTCAGTGGGTCGACGTATTGCTGATCTTGCTCGCAACCGGCATGGTACTCACCGCAGAAATTTTAAACAGCGCCATCGAAGCGCTATGCGATTTCGTCGAATTCGGACACAACGAAAAAATCAAGCTCATCAAAGATGTCGCCGCCGCTGCAGTAGGCGTCAGCATTCTGGTTTGGGCAATCATTCTTGCCGCGGAAACGGCGCGACTGTGGGATGTGTTCAGTGCGTTTGTACGAACCTATTGAAATTCGTATAAGTAACTGTCAACATATGATCACGAATTCCAACCCATGTGGACGAACATTCCGGTAGAACGTCGATACCTATTCTGACTTGACTATTTTTTTGCCCCGGTAACATTGTTTCACTAACCCTATTCCGTCCTTAGCCCTGTTGGAACCCGTTACGCTTAGTCCGGCGGGTTGTAAAGACCCGGCCTCTGTCTGAGCCTGACATTCTCGTGGTTCTGAATATTGGCCCAATTGGAATTCCTGCCGTGTGAAGCCTCCGCAAAGCCCGTCAATCCTGGATCGCTGAATCCGCGCCGCGTGCCACAAGCGCATTAGGATTCGGATCACTACCCCGCTGCGGCGGGGCATTTTAGTTGGCTCAGACGCTCAAACTCGCTCGGCAGTACAAGGACCGTCCGTAAAGTTTCCTGAGCGCCTTACTCCGAAAAAGCCCTAACGCTTTTGTAACTAAATCAAGTTCGTCTTCCGGGCAGCGAGTTTCGCCATTTGAATTTACACTACTGGCCATTCGCGCTCTGCCAACCAGAATTTTCAGCCGGGGCTCGACATCAATCCTAACAAACACAGAATGGATAGGAGCTGCACTCGGGCCACTCGCTTCCAGCACAATGTGCGCTGAGAAATAATCACAAAATTTCTTGCAAAACAGCATCACTAAAAATCAATCCTGAACGTAATGTTTTGCCTGGATACATCGCGACAAGTGCTCGTCGATAGCGCGCGAGTTGTGCGCGGTAGTCAGTGAGCAACTCGGATGAATTGACCGTTTGGCTGGCCGCGCTTTTGTAGTCGAGCACCCATACTTCATCTTCGAATTCGACCAGTCGATCCAGGCGCAGCAGTTCGCCATTTTCATCGACTAAATTAACTTCATTGCGCGCACCTTGGAATTTTTTCGTATCAAAAAACTGTTGCAGATGTGGCGCGCTTAAGATTGATTGCGCTTGGCGCATCAAACTGTCGCGCGTCGTGATTTCTTCATTCGCTAAAAATCGCTCGGAAATGGCTTTCGGAATTTCCCCCTCGCGAGCCTGTTCGAGTAAACGATGGAGTTTGATTCCGTAATCTCGATTTTTGTCGATTACGAAACTTTTGCGCGTGCCGTGTGAAATCGTCGATGTTGACTCGTCTGCAATTAATTTCGATTCGTCGGCAATTGGTGGCGCTTGGATTGCCAAGTTTGGTGCCGAAACGCGTTGCGTTATTTCTCGCACGGGAAGCGCCTTCGACAGGGCTTCGTACCAACTGCCAATGCCATTGCCAACTTGATTGCCGCTGACAATTAGGTATTGTTTCGCACGAGTCATGGCGACATAAAGCAAATTGGCTTCTTCTTGGTCGAGAATGGATTGCTCTTCCACGAGAAATTTTTCTCTAGCTTTACCTTGTTCAGCCTTTTTGGTCACAAAACTAAAATGCGTCGGTTGCTCCGCACCGGTCGGCCACGTCACCAACACATCGTATCCATCGCGCGCTTTTGGTCGCGCCGTCGCGTCGATCAACCAAACGAGCGGAGCCTCCAGTCCTTTCGCGCCGTGAACAGTGAGGATGCGCACGGCGTTGCCCGCCTCGACCAGCACACCTTCATCAGGTGATTCAATAGCCGGCGCGCGTTGCAACGTTCTTAGGTCGGCGAGAAAGCGCGACAAGCTCGGGTAACGTCCGCTGTCGAGGGTGAGGCTGAGTTCCATGAACGCGATCAAATTCGCTTGAACCGCATTTTTCATCGCAACCGGCACGGCGTCGCGATAACGCTGCTCGACATCGGCTTCGTGAAAAATTCGATCGAGCAAATCGTGGACCGGCAGATGCAGCGCCCACTCTAACCATCGCGCGATGCAATCATAAGCACGCGCGAGGGTCGGCGATAATCCATCGCCGTAGCGAACAAGCCGCTGCCACCAATCTGCGCCCTCGCGCTTTGCCAGCACAATTAAATCATTGTCACTGCAAGCAAACAGCGGCGCGCGCAACGCTTGAACCAAACTCAAATTGTCACTCGGTCGCAATAAAAACTGCAGCAGCGCCATCAAGTCTTGCACTTCAAGACTTTCGAGCAAACCGCCTTTGCGCGCACTTGCATAGGGAATTCCCACGTCGCGCAACGCGGCTTCGTATACGCGTAGTTGCGTGCGTCCGCGCGTCAATATCATGACATCGCGATACTCGATTGGTCGTTGCTTGTCGCCGTCTTTTATTAACCAATTGCCGACAATGGTACGTAATCCGCGCGCCAGTTCCTCCGCTTCCAACGCGCGACGAGATTCCGCCTCGCTCGCTTGGGGTGTCGATAACAAATCGCGTAGCTCGGGACGTGGCGCTGACTTTCCCGTGTCTTCGTCTTTAGGTGGTAACGGCAAAACGAAAACTTCGCCTGGCAATTCGCTTTGGTAGGCAAGGTGAGGCAAAAAACCGCTGAGCTGTTTTGCCTCCGCAAATACTGCGTTGACGCCATCCAGCACACCCGATGCGCTTCGCCGCGACGTGTTTTGTTGCAATACGCGCGCACTGTACTCCCGTTGTAAAAATTCCGTGGCGTGACGAAACAAACGCGCATCGGCGCGACGAAAATAAAATATTGATTGCTTCGGATCACCGACCAGAAATACCGTTGGCCGCAAGCCCGAGTCGGATGAGGCTTGCAGCCACGCCTGCAAAGTCATCCACTGCAACGGATTGGTATCCTGAAATTCGTCTAGCAAAATGTGGCGATAACGCGCATCGAGTTTGTATTGCATGTACTCGGCGTGCTCGGAATGACGCAACAAAGTGTACGCTGCGTATTCAATATCGGTGAAATCGAGCAGACCGCGTTCGGCTTTCAATTGCTGATAGTGTTCCAGCAACGCTTCCCCGGCGATAAATGCGGAGCGATTGATTTCGACCACGCGTTGCTCGCTGGTCATGTCGCTAGCCGCGCGCATTTTTTCACTCACAATTGCCAGCGCTTCGCTCGCAGCGTCGCCGATCTTCAGACAATATTTTTGCAACAGATCGCGAACACTATCTTGTTTCGTGAAGATCAATGGCCACATCGCCGCAAAGCGTTTTGACGCATCTGGAATCGCACCAGCCCGTTCAAGTTCACTCAGGGTTTTTTGCTGAGTTTTTCCACCGGAAGATAGTGCTGACGCTACGTCAGTCAGTGCGGTATCGAATGGCACATCGCTAAACAATCGCGCAATGCAATCAATCTCTAAATCAACGTTAGTTTGTTTTTGTAGTTGCTCAATCGCAAAGGGCACTGGTTCGTTCTGTCCCGCGCTATAACGCCACCATTCCGCCCGTTTCGCGAGGAAACTCGCAAGCAACATGCGCGTGTTGTGCAAACCGATTTCGCGAAATAAATCGTCTAACGCGCTTTGTTGCAGACTCTGGTTTGTGCCCGCGAGTGACTGCGCGAATCGTTGCCACGCCTCCTGCTCCAGTGCGTGAACTGATTCCGTCAACGTGTAGCCCTTGGCCATGCCGCTTTGAAGCGGGGCGCGCTGGACAAGATCGGCAAACCAGCCGTGAAAGGTGTTGATCTTGATCCCGGGTTGTGCAGTCAAAACCGTTTCGAATAAACCTCGCGCGCGTGAAAGCGTTTGCGTGTCGTCGGCCATGCCGCGTTCGCGCAAAAACTTTTTGACTTCCGCATCGTCGGAATTGATCGCCAAATCTTGCAGCCACACGTTGAGGCGCTCCTGCATTTCCCGCGCGCCTTTGCGCGTGAAAGTGATGGCAAGAATTTCGCCCGGTGCCACACCCGCCATCAACAAACGAATGATGCGCGACACGAGTAACCAAGTCTTGCCGGAGCCTGCGCAAGCTTCCACCACCACGCTGGCATTGGGATCGAGTGCGTCGAGCAAACTGCCGTCCTCAGTTGGCATCGCCGTTTTCCCAATAGCGTTTTCGACACACGCCGCCGACTTCACAGTACGCGCAGACCCTATCCACCCCCTGCGCCGGCAAGCCTTTGCCCGCTTCAATGCCATCCAAGGTTTGGCGCAAACGATTGCGATGATCGGCAACGATCGCAACAACATCGCCAACCATGGCATAGTCGGTGACAGGATCATTATCCAAACCAATGTACGCAAGCTCATCGGGTACGCGTTCCGCGATCATGCCGTAGAATGGCAATTGACCATCTTCGCTGGGATCGGTAGCGCGATCTTTCAGTTGCTTGTTACTGCCGGTTTTGTAGTCGAGTACCGCCGTTTTTTCTGTTTGTGTTTCGTCGAGTCGTAAGTCGATGCGATCGAAACGTCCGCGCAATGTGATCTCTCGCCCCGATGTTAATTCAAGTATTTGCTCACGCGCCACTTCGCTTGCCTGCCAGCGCCAACCAAGGTTTTCGCGCTCACGCTGCCAATTCAGGTAGGGCAGCATCAATTTTTGCCAGCGCAAATGCCAGGCTCGGGCGAAATAGTCGCCCTCGGGCGCAGCGCGAAAAACCGCCTCGCTGACTTCTCTTAGCGCCATGAGCAGCGCACCTTCTTCCGCTTCCGACACAACCGGATAGCGACGATGAAACGCCGCCAAAATCCGATGTATCACTTCGCCATAATCTTTCTTTTCCATGGCTTCCAGCACTTCTTCTTCCGGCTGCAATCCCAATAAATGCCGAACGAAAAATTGATACGGACACGCGATTAGGCTGGCGTATTGGTAGGCCGAAAGCGTTCGCGGCAGCAAGCTTGGCGCGCTAGGCTGCGGCATAGCGCGCACGGCGGCGAACTCTTCGCGATCGGCGTGTCGCGATAACAATGCGAGCGACATGTCACGCAAGTCGCTGCCGTAGGCAACGCGGTGAAACGCCATGAGCCGCACCCAATAGGGCGACGGTGGATTGGGCTCACCACTTTTTTCCGCTTGCCAAGTAACCAACGCCGCATCGGAATGGGCGAGCACATGCTTCAGCCGACGCTGTTCGAGTTCGATACGCTGCGCGCGGCTCGGCAAACCCAATTGGTTTAGTACTGCGTCGTTGAACAACTGATTCGTCGCGGGCGACGGCAAATGATCGGCGTCGGCGCCCAACAAAATCACCCCGTCGAAATGTCGCCCATCCGTCAGGCCTAGGTGCGTCAACACGACACTGCTGTCGATGGCTGTATCGCGAAAGCTCGCGTCTTCCAATTGGCGATCGAGCCAGCGGCGCCATTCGCCTAGCGAATACGTCTCGCCTTCACCTTCCAATTCAGCCGCAAGCGATTGCAATAAACGCAACAGATCGGCACCCGCGGTGTCCTGTTGCAATGAAGATGTCGAGCCAAGTTGCGCAAAGCTTTCGAGCAATGCGCGCAGCCAAATCGATAGCGGCCGCGGTTTACGGCCGAAGCGCCGCGCGCAGGCGATGAGCGTATCGGCCAATCGCGTCGCGATTGGCGAGAGATTCACCTTTGCGAGAACCGCGCTCAGCTTGCTCAATCCGCTGATGAAGTTCGCAGCGACGAGCGCGCGTTCTAGTTCCGCCGCCGCATCACGGCGTTCGCTTTCGTCCACATCGCCGAACAGAAACGGTGAGCTGAGCAAATTGAACAGATCGCGAAAATAAAAGTCGCCGCCGATCACATCAAGCCAGCGCATGACGATGCTACTCGCGGTGGTAGTCGATAGCGTCCAACCGCTCTCATCGGCAATCAAAATTTGCGTACGCTCCAACCGCGCACGGGCGCGACGTGCCGTCAGCCGATCTTGCGCGATGATGGCGATATTTGTTTTGCCTTGAGTTAGCCAATGTCGCACCGTGCGCTCAACCGCATGGGCTTCATGTTCTAAACTTCGTGCGCCGAAAAGGCGTAACGATTGCGCGGGACTGACCGGAGATCTTTCGCGAAAGTTTTGCGCGCGGTCGCGCAAAGAATTCGCAACAGCCGGATCGCACCATGCCTGGTCGAGCAAGGCGAAGAGCGGCGACTGCGTCGCGCTTAGTGTTGCGTCGGCGCGAATCACACAAACCGCTTGGCGCTCGGCGTAGCGCGCGAAGAATTGCGTCTCGGCGGGCGTCGCGTCGACTGGATCGACGACATACAAATGCGCATTGGCTAGTTTGGCGATTTGCGCCAAGCGCAAACCATAGATGCCGTGGCGATCGATTTCGCGGCTACCACTTTGCAGCGCGCGCCACAGTTCGTGTACCAGTTTCGCCTCAAATTGGATAGCGTGATTCGCCCTTGCACGCAGAGCCTGCTGCACCACCCGTTGAAAATCGTCGGCATTTTCCGGTAACGAAACGCCGTGGCGCGAGCAATCGTCGATCAATG
Organism: uncultured Pseudomonadota bacterium; assembly: GCA_963840785.1. GTDB lineage: Bacteria > Pseudomonadota > Gammaproteobacteria > Burkholderiales > JALYOK01 > JALYOK01. Next base: position 184,683 of record CAWJAF010000003.1, read on the forward strand.
CGAGAATTTCTGCGGCGACTTGCCACAAATCCAGATCGGGAAACCAATTCCCACGCCGTAAAGCGCCATGCAACCAAGCCAAGCGACGACTATCGGGAATAGGTAACGTTGCTAACGTCACTGACTCGGCCCACAGTGCCAATGTCGTTATGGTCGGCAATAACAGAGAACGACCGTTCGCGGCAAGCTGCAACGCGCGTTGCAAAAGTTGTACGACGTAGAGATTGGGCACCAACACGACCACGCCGGATAAATCGGGCGGCTGCTCTTTCGCGACAATCGCTTGCGCCGCGATTGCCAAAAGCGTCGAGCCCGGCGCGACGCTTTCCGTCAGGCCGGGCTCGTTAGACATGGTTGGTAAACGCGCTGGCGCTTACTTTTCCAACAGATGGGATTTTTCTTTCACCTTCGCCCACTCATCGGCGTCGGCCGGCGCATCTTTACGCTCGATAATCGTTTTCCAAACTTGAGAGAGTTCGGCATTCAGTTGAATGTAATGACGTTGATTTTCCGGGACGTCGTCTTCGGCATAAATTGCTTCAACTGGGCATTCGGCTACGCACAACGTGCAGTCGATACATTCGTCCGGCTCAATCACCAAAAAATTGGGCCCTTCGCGGAAGCAATCCACGGGGCAAACATCGACGCAGTCGGTGTATTTACATTTAATGCAAGTTTCGGTGACAACGTAGGTCATGGGAAATTACGCACGAATTCGTTAAAAAGAAATTGTATCAAAAACCCCGAGGTCGAGGCGGTACTATCGGACTTCTCGATCGATTCTAGCGGTAATTGTTTAGCGCGTGACGCGATCCCAGGTCTGGTTTGCGCGGTCGAGTGCGCGTGGAATATCCTCTTCCAACAAATAACCCGCCTCGGTTAACGACTTAGTCGCGCGCTTGGCTTGCTCCAAGTAATCGTCCTTGTTTTCATATCGAGATTTTATCGAAGGGCGTGAGTCCTGCGGACTAGACTCTTTTGATAACGGCAACCAGGTGCCATAAAAATCGCGTAGCTCATCTTGCGCGCCGGCCAAACCGGTACGCAAGGCCCACGGCGTATAGGTTCCAAGCGGCACAGCAATCTCGACATTGCGAATACCGCCGAGTTCGTTGCCGAATTCGTCGACCTGCGGAATCAACACGCCGTAGGGCTTGCCAAGCTTCGGCGGCTCAAGATCGATAATGCCTTGTTGCCAACGCGGCCCGAAATCCATTCGCTGAGGAACATTTGCAGCCTTCGCCGCTTTAACATTGGGCATCGCGGGAAAGCGCATGGATAATGGCTCTACGAGCATGCCATCTGCAACTCTAGGATAGGCGCTCTTCGGCGGAGCATCGCTTTTTGAAACCCAATCCACGAGGCGCGGCAACAACGCGCGCAAGTTCACCAAGTAATCGAGCGAATTGCCGAGATAGACCTCGGTTCCCGGTAGCTTATCTCGCGGTGCAAACGGAATGACGAAATGTTGCCCGCTCGCAAGATGATAAATACGCTCGTTTTCCAGCGGCTCGATATCTTTCTTGCCGTCGATGGTCGTATGAATCAACGACGCCGCGCGACCCCAATATTCGTAGCCGCTATTCGTATAGAAAATCTTCGGAAGATGAGTTTTCGGCAACGTGCTTGCTGTGATGCCAAGCTCGGTATCGGTCTGCGCGGCGCTAGTAAACGGAAACAAATCCGTCGGATAATCAAACGCAGAAAAGCGATGCCCATCGCGCGAAGGTTGCGCGAAGCGATGATTGAAACTGCCCCGCCCTGCCCCCCCGGCGTGAATGAACATGCCATCGAAGACCTGGCGGTCGCGTTCGTTTTTGTTGAATCCCTCGTACAGAAAATGGCGCAAAAAACGCCCGGTTTGAGATACGCCGAACGCGATACCTTGCTTAACTTTGAATGGGCTCGACGATTCGTATTTTGCGTAACTCATAAAGTCGCGCACGGCGGCGAAGCCCATGCCGACCACGCGTGGATCCTGTGAGCGATAAACGATTTCGTATATTTTTCCTGCGGCAAAGCCGCCTTCCTTAGTGATGAAATCGGCGCCGTCGACGCTACTCGAACCGTTCAGAAACGACCACTTTTCCCGCGGCACAACATTGCGCAGTCCGTCGCGCGATTCGCGCTCGGTCAAGATATTGCCGGGATCGTCTTGATCGATCGCGACGTAGGGATAGTGATTGCGATGGGAAACTGAAATGAATGAGTCGTCCTGATCCATCAAGCGATCCGATCGCAACCAGCCTTTAATGGATTCGCCTTTGTCTTTCGCGATTGGTACCATCAACTGCAACACTTTCGACGCGGGCGGCACATCCCATTGCCAGCCCACCCACATTAACGTGTAACCACGACGCATTAGCAAACCATCGCCGAAATCTTTATCTTTTGTAGGATCGTTAGTTTGATTCGCGGCGTTGAAATACGGCAACAGCGCTTTGCCGCCGCGATTGCTGACTTCTAACACACCGATGCCTGCCGCCTTACTGGCGTCGACCGGCTGTAGCACCATGAAGTTTGCCTGGGCGTAGACCAAGCCCTCCATGTTATGCGGCGCTTTGTCGAGATCGACGATTTTCGCGTTCGCCGCAATACTGGGGTCGAGCGCAAATGTCACGATGCCTTCGAGTTTTTCATAGGCACCGATGGCTCCGAATTCTTTGCCTTGCAATACCTTCGTGCGCGATTCGACTTTTATGTCGACGACAGCGGCATCAATCGTCAGCGCGAAACCGCCGAAAAAGAATGCTAAGTAGAACCGGGCAAAGTACTTCAGGTTAGCGTTACGATTTTTACTTTGGTATAGATTCATTTTGATAGAATATGGGGTGACGACACGCATGATATACGTAGTTTGTCATTCCCGCGAAAGCCGGATTCCATCGGGCGGCAAAATTGGATTCCCGCCTGCGCGGGAATGACAGCTAAATTGGCTATCAGGAACGACCTAGCCTTTGCACCAAACAAACTTAGGAGACCACCATGATCGGCAACAAAATCGAAACCAATATCTCCGGCGGATTAGATTTCCCTTTGCCGCGCATGGTCGAAGTCCGGCAGAAATTCAAAACCGAAAAACTCGCGAGCGTTACCGCGACCATCAACGAAGAATTCAAGCGCCCGGAAATTCGCGCCAAGATTAAGCCTGGAATGAGCGTCGCCGTGGGTTGTGGTTCGCGGGGCATTAACAATATCGCCGAAGCGGCAAAAGCGACGGTCGACAATCTCAAAGCGCTAGGCGCCAAGCCTTTCATTTTCCCCGCGATGGGCAGCCACGGCGGCGGCACGGCGGAATTACAGCGCGGTGTGCTGGAAGGTTACGGCATTACCGAAGAATATTGCGGCTGCGAAATTCGCTCGTCGATGGATGTAATCGAAGTTGGCAAGCACCCAAGTGGCATTCCGATTTATCAAGATAAACTTGCCAGCGAAGCTGACGGCATCGTGTTGGTTTGCCGCGTGAAACCGCACACCAACTTCCGCGCGGCGATTGAATCGGGCATCGTCAAAATGATGACCATCGGCATGGGCAAGATCATGGGCGCGACGAGCCTGCACACCCAGGGCATGGACGTATTCGGCACGCTGCTGCCGGAAGCGGCGAAGATGATCATGGCAAAGAGCAAATTTTTGTTTAGCATCGCCATGGTCGAAAATCCTCATGACGAAACAACGATTATCGAAGCCGTTCCCGGCGAAACGTTATTCGAGCGCGAAATCGCGTTGCAAGCGAAAGCGAAAGAATTCATGCCGCGCATCAAGTTCGACGATGTCGACGTATTGATCATCGAGCGCATCGGAAAAAATATTTCCGGTTCGGGCATGGATCCCAACATTACCGGCCGCAATTGTCGTGGCACGGAATGGGACATGAAGCCCAACGTCAAAAAAATTGCCGTGCTCGGCCTTACGCCGGAGACCCACGGCAATGCGACCGGTTTGGGCAGCGCGGATGTCATCACCATGCAACTCTACAAAGAGATGGATATTTTTCTGACCTACGCCAACGTTATTACGTCGACTTACTTGGACGGCGCAGCGATTCCGATCATCATGAACACGGAACACGATGCGATTGCGTTGGCGATCAAGAGCGTCGTTCGAGTGAAATTCGACGATCTCAAAATTGTGCGTATTACCGACACGTTGCACCTGAGCCACATTCAGATCTCCGAGGCGCTTTATGCCGATGCAAAAAATCGTCCGAACGAATTTGAAATTCTCGGCAAGCTGGAGCCATTGCAATTCGATGGCTTAGGCCGGCTCGCTGCGATGGTAGCAGACGATTACGCGCCGAAGGCCGTCGCGTAAGGTTTTTTAGCGATGGCACGGGCGATTTGGAACAGCGCGACTATCGCCGAAAGCGCTACGTTTGAAGTGGTCGAGGGTAATGTGTATTTTCCTGCGACCGCTTTGATCCGTGAGTACTTTCGGGATAGTCGGACTCAAACGACTTGCTCTTGGAAGGGCGTGGCACGCTACTACGATGTGATTGTTGATGGGCAGACCAATACCGATGCAGCTTGGTATTACCCTACGCCCAAAGATGCAGCGAAACAAATCAAAGATCACGTCGCGTTTTGGAAAGGCGTGACTGTCGAGAAATGATCGCACCCTGCCAGGAGCCGCATGAACCCTGGGTAGCCGAGGGCTAGTAGCTATCCATACCTTCGCCAACAACCGAGCGCGACGCGCCTCGCGGCGTATTCAGTGTCAATCAAAAATTGTCGACTTCCATTCCAGTTGGTATCGGGACGTGATGTGTAGGCGTCGTCAACTAAATTTACAGATCGTGTCCGAGCGCTATCAGGATATCTGAAGGTGCCTATCGACCCGATTGGCGTACCAGCCGAATGCGCCACGACGACCCGCAGCGGAAGTACAATTTTTCCGTCCCAGCGTCCATTTACAAGCATAAACTTGACGGCTAGATTTCTGTCGAGATTTGACTTCGATTAACCGTGGAAATACATGGCACCGCCAACATCCGAACTTCACTAACTAGACCTGGATGAATGATGCCGCTTGCGCAGCGCACTCGTGAATCGGCGTACGCGGTGCGCACCCTCCGACTGTTGTCGAATTTTCTTCCACTAAAGATACGCCAGCTCGCGGACTCTTCGAAGATCAATGCGAAACCAATCGACTATTAAAAATCGCACATTTTATGCGTGGTTGCTAAACCCGGACGCAAACTGCGCAATAAGGGAATCCATGGCCCAACAGCACCGCGTCTTAATCGGGATGTCTACCGAGTTTTGCGTATGGTTTTCTTTGCCCACCTCGCCCTTAGTCGATTTGGTATAGCATTACCTTGTTCGGGCTGCGCGGGTATATGCGATAGTTAATCACTAATGGAGGTACGGAGATGAGAAACGCTATTCAAGCAGCTATTACAAAATTCGGCGTGATTGCATGTGGGCTGGTAATCAACGTGTCGCCAATCGGCGAAGCTCGAGCCGATGCCATGCTCAAGTTCGAGTACGGCGGCCTGCCCGCAACCGTGCTTTCCGACAATGGCTCGGGGGTGATTTCCTACTTTGGAACCTTTGCGGTCGATTCCGGCCAATTCTTCCGTGTGGCTGCGTCGCAGGTATTGTTGATGGGAAGTGAGAGCGCGCCGAATACGGAATTTACATTGGCCGTTCTGAACGATGGTTCGTCAGGTACGCTGAATATCAGCTTCACTCAAACGGGACTCAGGACACTTGACGCTGGACTGGACTCGTTCCTATCGGGCGGCTTCGTCAGGAGTAATATCGGGACCTTCGTTGGCAATGCGAGAATTAGTAGCTTTCTTGACACGTCGAATACTCCATTTGGGATGACAACTGCGCTCGGCTTTTTGGACTATTCGCCTGAGATTTTTTTGGAGGCAGACTTTACAAGTGGTACTCTGCCAACCGCATTCCCATACTCCATTACGCAGGTGATCACGCTGACCCTGCCGGCCGTGAACGCCGGTGCCACTTTGGGCACCAAATTCGAAGCAGTAGATCTTCAGCCGAATCCTGTCCCCATCCCGGCATCACTGATCTTACTTAGTTCGGGCCTGATTGGGTGGGGGTTCAGTAAGCGGAGAACGGCAACCACATTTCGGTAGGGGCGAACCGCCACGCGGACCTAGTCTTCGCATTTACCCCGCGAGCTTTTCGGAACGTTGCTCCGGGGAGCGGCCCGGATGATCCGCCGGGTGCCCACCGTCGAGTCGCGTGCGCGGCGCGCACCCGGCGCCTAATCGGGCAGGCATAACAACTTGAACGACGTCTTCAAAGGCTAAAGCGTTACGCAAAATTTGCAATCCCGCGCTTACTACGCGGCTGACCACTCAGCCAGCCAAAGGACGCCGACGAGTCGAGCTACGGCGATGCGCGCTCAACCGATCGTGCCGATGTGCACTGCATCAGTAACTTTTCTAACAAACTGCGAGTAGTCAATTGCATATAGGCGCGAGCGCGCAGGTCGTGCTGCGGTCTTACCATCGCCAACCGCTCCCTTCAACGGCTGCGATTAACTACTAGTACTTTTTGGCTATAGCTTCTGGCCAATAGCAAGCCTCTGCGCGAACGCCTACATTTCGCCTTACGCCTTCCGCATCCCGTCTCATTTCGGAGGGTGATAGGGCTTCGCTCGACGAAGCTAACGCCGCAACTCGGCGGCCACAACGTAAACACCCGTGAAGGAGCTACGCCATGAGGAAACTATCGATCATCTTTTCAATCGCGCTGGCCGCGACCGGCGGCCTTTGCCAAGCAGCCTGGACCAGCTTCCATGGCAATGCCGACAACACCGGCTTTGCTCGCGTCGATACCGCCCCGGCGGACATTACCAATCAAGTCGGCTTTGTCGATGTCGGCCCGGTTGCGCCGGGTGCTAATCCGGTTACCGCGCAGGATGGCACGGTTTACGTTGGCAACTTACGCGGCGAGCTGATTGCGCTTCGTCCCGACGGCGCGTTTTTCTGGAAGCAGAATTTGCGTCAGAGCATCTTCGCCTCTCCGGCCATCGGCGCCGACGGATCAATATATGTGATATCCGGCAACCAAGTGAGGGTGCGCGACCAGGTCTACGATTCCGATAGAATCGTCGACCTTTGGTATCTCCACAAATTCATGCCCGGCGGAGCCGAACTCTACCGAGCCCCGTTCCCAATGTCCCTTGGCATCGGCAGCTTGACCAGCGCGCCGCCCAGCATCTGGAATTTTAGCGGCAAAGAGGTGGTGATGGTGCCGACATACGCGAGCTTTGACATCAGCTTAACGGCCTTCGATGCGGGAAACGGCAGCATACTCGACGACGAAATTGTCACACGATTAGATGCGACTATTCATGGTAGCGGTGTGGTCAGTAATTTCTTCAAGGCGCTCGGAGACTGCTTTCATTCATCCTTTCCCTTTCTTGGTCCTTGCACCTTTTCTGCAACAGTCGAGCCGTTCAGCAAAATTCCCTTCCCCATGCCCGGCGTAGCCATCAGGGCGACTACTGACGGTTCACCTTTGGTGTGGCTGGCCGACGGCGTGCGAAGTACGGTCGCCTTTAAATTTGACCCATTCACGGGATTTGAGCAAATCTTTCGCTCCGACAACAGAAAAGACCGCAAAAGCACGGCGCCGATGGCATTGAAAAACGATGTTGCGTTGGTCGGCACGGACGACGGCCAAGTCAGGTTTGAGCAGGGGGCGGGCGCGTTCCCCGGTTTTGGCCCGATTCGCGCGACACCGACGCGCATGGCCGACGGACGATTGGTTGTGATAAATACCTCTGGAATGATGTCAGTGCTGATCGGCGCGACCGATTCGACGACAGTACAGCTCAATGGAGAAACCATCGCGGGCGCGGCTGCATCATGCACGCATCTGTACGTTTCCACGACCAAGGAATTCGTCAGCTTCGACGTTAAGACGATGCAACGCGTCGCGACCCACGAGTGGACCGGCGATGGGCTCTACCCACCGGTGATCGGGCCGTCGGGCCACGTCTACGCACTGACACATTTGGGATTGAACGTCTTTGCGCCGCCGGTGAATTTCCGGCGCGGCCCGGCGCAATTCAAAGCCACAACCGCGTGCGATAACGTTGTCGCTAAGCCGCCCAAAGTATTGACACCGTAACAGCCCAAAATGCTCAGCACAATTGGGGACGGCCTAAACTCTCCTACTGGATGCGTTCGCATAGTGGCTGGCGGAAGTAGATGACAGAAATGCCGGCATGACCAGTCATTGGTAAATCATTAACGGATGACTGGTCCTGGCCGAATGCATTTTGAAAGTCTCTTTAAAGGTAAATCACAAATTTTGCATTAGAGCGTATTTTTCAAGACCATTGCCGCACCAAATTCTTATGCTATAACAAAGACATAGGACAACAAAAACAATAGGAAATAAAATGGATTTTGAAACAATTTGGTATGAAGTTTCGCCGTACATTTATACATTTGCAGGAGTTTTCTCAGCATTTGCTGCAGATGTTCAGATAGGCAAACTGTCGGGCTTACTTCTCCTCATCGCCGCGCTAACGATTATTCGTTTGCGTTGGCGGAGTCGCCGTAGAACGTAACGCCCGTGCTACTTTTGAGTGGCGTGCCCTGCGCCGGCGGTTCCACATTTTGTCGCAGCGGAATATCATTTTTGTTGAACTCATTGGTGTAACGCTGCGGATCGGTTAAGCCGCCGGGAATCAGACCGTAGCCTTTCATCTGCCAATAGGTTAGCGCATAGGGCCCGGACGGCACGACCGTGGTAAAGCCATAAAAATCCTCCGGAACAAAATTCAGCGAAGCCGCGGCGCCGCGGCAAATTTCAAACTTCACGCCCTGCTGCGCTAAACTCGCGGCGCGATCAACGGTTTCTTTGTATTTCGCGTAGTTGCGCTTCGCAAACACCACCAATTCCGGTCCGTGAGACACCACAACGATTTTTAGCGGCTCGAACTCGTGAGGGCCAAATTCAGCAGTCTGCGCCATCAGTGAGGCAATGCTCGACAGCACTAACGGAATACTTTTTGGATCGGGAAAATAAAAGTCGTACACCGCTTTGAGCTGCTTCAGGTCATCGATGTCGGCGTAAGAACTGAACTTTGCCGTGCCGTAGGGCACTGACGAAGCGATCGGCGCCGTCCCTGGCGCGAGCGCCGCGCAGCCGGCAATAACCATAGTCAATACTGCAACGACAATCGATTTCATCAGCACTCCGTAACTCAGTTTGTTCTAGACGTGTGTTTTACGTACCAATTTGATATATTGCTGGCGTCACCTAGCGTAACACCTGCTGTGATTGTAATACACCGACTAATTATGGGATTTCCCTAACAACCGCTTTGAGGAGAAAAGATGAAAAAAGTTGCCTGCGCCAGTCTTGGCGTTTTGTTGTTGCCCTTCGCCAGCTTCGCAGCTCAACCGATGTTGACCGTCGTTGAAATCGTTGAGATCAAAGCCCCGCCGGCCGCCGTATGGGCAACGATAAGCAAATTCGACGGGCTCATCAATTGGTGCCCGCCCTTCGCCAAAAGCGATATCGTTAAAGGCAAAGACGGCATGATCGGTGCCAAACGTTCGTTGACCGTTAAAGATGGCCCGACTTTCACAGAAAATCTCTTGGCAATCGATCCGACTGCAATGACGTTTTCGTACGACATCGATGAGCCTGCAGCGCTCCCAGTGATGAGTTATTTTTCGTCGATGGGCGCTAAACCGAATGCGAGCGGCGGCACGACGGTTGCTTGGCAAGGCAGTTTCAAACGCCGCAATAGCGCCGATAATCCGCCGGAAGGCGAGAACGATGCTGGCGCCACCGGCTTCATCACCGGTTTGTATAAAGCCTGCTTAGGAAATTTGAAAACCATTAGCGAGAAATAGGCGCTTCGTCTTGGCTCGAGCTACGATAGGCGGGCCAAGATTTAACTGGAGGACGTGTAGTGGTATCGATGAAAAAATGGTTTAGCGTGATTAATTTGGCCCTGTTCAGCGCAGCGTGCTTTGCGCAAGAGCAAGTGTTAATGCCGAGCGTGCCGCTCGGTGACGAAAAATGGATCGTCAATCCGACCGTTCCGCCGACGATGCAAATGATGATGATCTACGGCGCACCCAACAAACCGGGGCCGTTCATTTTCCGAGCAAAATTTCCGCCGGGCTACAAGTTACCACCGCACAAACATCCTGACGTGCGTACCGTAACGGTTTTAAAGGGCACTTATTATTCAGCGATCGGCGATACGTTCGACGAATCGAAGCTGCAAGCGTTTCCGGCGGGAACGTTTTATTTCACCCCGGCGAACACCGGTCATTTCAGCGCGACAAAAGACGAAGAAGTGATCATTCAAGAAAGTGGCGAAGGGCCGGAGAGTGGGATTAAGTACGTCAATCCGAGCGACGATCCGCGTGGTCAAAAGTAACTGACATGCTATCAAAACCCAACAGTGTGGTGAATTTTCATTCACTGAATTGTGCTGTGCCGCGCCTTTTCCAATCCATCGCAAATCACTTTCGCACCGAATAAAATCCGCGCCGTCGCACGTTGAATCCAATCGGGATTTACATAAAAAATCATCTGCCGTTGCACGGCGTTTATGCTGCGGTGGCGCTGCCACACGCGCCGAAACTCCGCTTCACTCACTGCCGACCCGCCGCCAATGATCGCGCCAGGATTGGCTTCCAGTAAGGCTTCCAGGCCGATGCTGGGCGTCAGGATAGGCAGCTTCGCAAGAATATTTCGTCCACCGCATAACGCTACGATCTCACTCATGATGTGATCGCCATTGACACTAAGAAGCGGATCGTGCCAAATTTCGATGAAGGTCGGAACGATGGTTTTTCCTTGAGTCGCTCGAGTTAATTCCTGGACTTCATTCTCGAACTTCGTTGCCGCTGCTTCCGAAGAATTTGAGTTCCCTGTGAGTAAACCAATATTCCGGAGCAGCGCTGGAATCCCGGCGAGCCGCCGCGTTTCGCTCACGTAAACGGGAATCGATAGGTTGCGCAATCGCTCGACTGCAAACGGGCTAACGTTGCTTTTCCATGCGAGTACCAAATCGGGTTTGAGTGTGACGATGCGCTCAAGATCGAGATTCGACGCGTCACCGACCTGGGGTAATAACTTTGCGGCTTCGGGAAAATCGCTATAAGCGCTGACAGCGACGAGCTTGTCGCCAGCGCCCGCCGCGTAGACCAGCTCGGTCAAATGCGGCGCGAGGGAAATGATTCGTTGTGCGGGATTTTTGAGAGCGACTGAATATCCGTCATCGCCAGGAATCAGTATTGGCGCGGCTTTCAGGCCATGCCCCGCCAGGACGCAAGCGCAGCAAAGGCCCCAGGCAAGGTGCTGAAAAAATTTTATGCAGTCGTGCTAGCCAGCGCGAGACGGCGTGCGCGAACCGCGGCGGCCAATTTCTGTAACATCGCCGCGCTGTCGTCCCAACCAATGCACGCATCGGTGATACTTTGGCCGTAGGCGAGTTCTTTGCCGGGCACTAAATCTTGGCGACCCGGATTCAAATGGCTTTCAACCATGACGCCAAAAATGCGATCATCGCCAGCGCTGATTTGCGTCGCAATATCATCGGCGACGATCATCTGCCGCGCGTATTCTTTCGAACTATTGGCATGACTCATATCGATCATCACGCGCGCTGCCAGACCCGCTTTGCCGAGTTCCTGCGCGGCAGCAGCGACGCTCGCGGCGTCGTAATTCGGCTGTTTACCACCACGCAAAATTATATGCGTATCTTCGTTGCCGGTTGTCGACACAATCGCTGAATGCCCCGCTTTCGTAACGGACAGAAAATGATGGGCGCCTTGCGACGCGCGAATAGCATCGACGGCGATTTTTAAGTTGCCGTCCGTACCGTTTTTGAACCCGACCGGACAAGATAATCCCGACGCCAATTCACGATGCACCTGGCTCTCGGTCGTACGCGCGCCAATCGCGCCCCAGCTAATTAGATCGGCAACGTATTGCGGCGTAATAATATCGAGATATTCCGTCGCGGCTGGCATGCCTTGTTCATTGAGTTCCAGCAACAAACGTCGCGCGATTCGCAAACCCTTATTGATTTGAAAACTGCCGTCGAGATCGGGGTCATTAATGAGACCTTTCCAGCCAACCGTAGTGCGCGGCTTTTCAAAATAGACGCGCATGACGATCAATAAATCTTTTTCCAGCGCACGTTTTTGCGCAAGAAGTTTTACCGAATATTCTTGTGCGGCGGTTACGTCATGAATCGAACAAGGACCAACTACGACTAACAGGCGGTCATCGGCGCCATGCAAAATTCGATGAATCGCTTGACGCGCTTCGTAAGTCGTTTCCGCCGCAGCGGGCGACATCGGAAATTCGCGCAACACGTGGCCCGGCGGTGAAAGCTCTTTGATTTCTTTGATGCGCAGGTCGTCGGTGTTGTATTTGGCGAGTGGGTCGTTCATTTGCATGGCTACCTTGGTTCGCGCCTTTGCGGCTCGAATAAAATGAATAAAACGAAATTATATGCTGGTTTGGAGGAAGAAAAACCCATTCCCATGGCCCAAGGCCAGTGGCTAGCCTAGAGCTACGCCGCCTTTATCCTCCCCTTGAAGGGGAGGAATCCTACCTGTCATTCCCACATTCGCGGGAATGACACGAGATAAATTATTTATTTCTTTGGAGCTTAAGTGCCGCGGAATTCATGCAATAGCGCAGCCCAGTCGGCGCAGGACCATCTTCGAACACGTGGCCCAAATGCGCATCACAGCGGCTGCACAAGACCTCAGTACGCCGCATGAAAAAACTATTGTCTTCTTTTTCCGAGACGCTATCGGGCGATAACGGTTGCCAGTAGCTCGGCCAACCGGTGCCCGAATCAAATTTGGTTTCGGCGCTGAATACGGGATTGCCGCAGCAAATACAGTTGTAGGTGCCAGCCTCTTTACTATCGTTGTATTCGCCGGAGAATGCGGGTTCGGTGCCGTGTTTACGCGTGACTTTGTATTGAATAGGCGTCAACATCGCCGCCCATTCTTCGTCGGATTTGATAACTTTTTCAGACACAGGAATTGGGATTTAGGATTGAGGGTCAGGAAAAATTAGCCGCGACGCATGGAGTCGAAGAAATCGTTGTTGCTCTTAGTCGCTTTGACTTTATCGAGCAAGAACTCCGTCGCTTCCAAGTCGTCCATCGGATAGAGCAATTTGCGCAACACCCAAATTTTTTGCAGGATTTCTTTTTCGATCAGTAATTCTTCGCGGCGCGTGCCGGAACGATTGACGTTGATCGCGGGGTAAATCCGCTTTTCCGCCATGCGCCGATCCATATGGATTTCCATATTGCCGGTGCCCTTAAATTCTTCGTAGATCACGTCATCCATGCGCGAGCCGGTTTCGATCAGCGCCGTGGCGATGATGGTGAGCGAACCGCCCTCCTCCACATTACGCGCGGCACCGAAGAAGCGTTTCGGCCGCTGCAACGCGTTGGCGTCGACACCACCGGTCAATACCTTGCCCGATGCCGGAACTACGGTGTTGTAGGCTCGCGCCAAACGTGTGATGGAATCGAGCAGAATCACGACGTCTTTCTTGTGCTCCACTAAGCGCTTGGCTTTTTCAATTACCATCTCGGCCACTTGCACGTGGCGCGTCGCCGGTTCGTCGAATGTGGACGCGACGACTTCGCCTTTTACGCTGCGGGTCATCTCCGTTACTTCCTCAGGGCGCTCGTCGATTAGCAACACCATCAGATGCACTTCGGGATGATTGGCGGCAATGGCATGGGCAACGTGCTGCATCAGCACCGTTTTGCCGGCCTTGGGCGGCGAAACAAGCAAACCGCGCTGGCCCTTGCCGATCGGCGCGATGATGTCGATGATGCGCCCGGTGATGTTCTCTTCCGATTTAATTTCCCGCTCAAGTCGCAGTGGCTCGGTTGGGTGCAGCGGTGTTAAGTTCTCGAAAAGGATTTTGCCTTTCGAGACTTCCGGTGCTTCGCCGTTAACCGTGTCGACTTTGACTAAGGCAAAATAACGCTCGCCGTCTTTCGGGATACGAATCTCACCTTCGATCGAATCGCCGGTGTGGAGATTGAAGCGGCGAATCTGGGATGGGCTGACGTAAATATCGTCCGGGCTGGCAAGATAGGAGGTATCGGGTGAGCGCAAAAATCCGAAGCCGTCCTGCAGCACCTCCAGCGTACCCTCGCCGAAAATGCTTTCGCCGCGTTTCGCCTGATTTTTCAGGAGCGCGAAGATAAGCTCTTGTTTACGGAGGCGATTTGCGCCGTCGATTTGATTCTCGACGGCCATGTTGACCAGTTCGGTGACGTGATGGGTTTTTAAATCTGATAGGTGCATGCGAATTGACCGCTTATGGGCTCAAAAGGGAATGTGGGGAAAGAGAACTACAAATCGAGCGGACTTGCCGCCTACCCGATCACAGCAGACTTGCTTTGAATTAGGACAATACTGAGTTTATATGCTGCTGTCAATAAAAGCAGAAAGTTGCGATTTTGACAACGCGCCAACCTTTTGCGCTTCCACGCTACCGTTTTTGAATAACATCAGCGTCGGAATGCCACGCACACCGAATTTGCGCGGCGTATCCTGGTTCTCATCGATGTTCAGTTTCATCACTTTAATCTTGCCGGCATATTCCTTCGCCACTTCATCCAGAATCGGCGCGATGCTTTTGCATGGGCCACACCATTCGGCCCAATAATCCACCAACACAGGCGTGTCGGAATTGAGCACATCGGCTTGAAAACTGTCGTCGGTTACTTTGTGAATATGTTCGTTCATACTGAATCCTCGGGAATTGAAAAAATGACACCGGATCGCAACGTTACAGCTATTCGGTTTACTGATGGGAGTAGATTGCGACAATGCTAACGAATTTCAAGTGGATTGGGAAGCAAGTAATTTCTTGTCTTTCTAGATTCAAAATGAATGCCTGGAAAGCCGCATGGATAGTGGCTGTCAGCCACGGTGTCGCGAGCGCCGCGCTGCCTGTGGCTGTCGGCAATGCTGCGCTGCCATCACTCGCGCCGCTGATTAAAGTAGTCACGCCGGCTGTCGTGAACATTGCGGTGTTGACGAAATCGGCGATCGAAGACAACCCGCTTTTTCGCGATCCGTTTTTTCGGCGCTTTTTCGATGTCCCGGAAAAACGCGAGCCGCAAGTCAGTGCCGGTTCCGGCGTGATCGTCGATGCAGCAAGAGGCTATGTGTTGACGAACAATCACGTCATTCGAAACGCTCAGAAAATTTTGGTGACACTGAAGGATCGTCGTCAACTCGAAGCGAAATTGGTCGGCACCGACCCGGGCACCGACATCGCGCTACTCAAAATCGATGCGAAGGATTTAACCGCCGTTCCCATCGGCGATTCGGATAATTTAAACGTCGGCGATTTCGTCGTCGCCATCGGCAATCCCTTCGGCCTCGGCCAAACGGTCACCTCCGGCATCGTCAGCGCGCTGGGCCGCACGGGCTTGAACATCGAAGGCTTCGAAGATTTTATTCAGACCGATGCCTCGATCAATCCCGGCAATTCCGGCGGCGCGTTAATTGATCTTGAACGGCAATTTCATCGGCATCAACACCGCCATCATCGGCCCGTCCGGTGGCAACGTCGGCATCGGCTTCGCCGTGCCGACCAACATGGCGAAACAAGTCATGGATCAACTAGTCAAAAACGGCGAAGTGCGGCGCGGACGCATCGGTATGGAAACACAAGACGTCACACCCGATCTCGCCAAAGCGCTGAACATTGCGATCAACTTGCCCTGTGCAGTCGTCACTAATATCGACGCCGATTCCCCTGCCGAAAAAGCCGGCATCAAAGCGCGCGACATCATAACCGCCGTCAACGGCAAAGCAATCCGCAGCTCTGCCGACGTGCGCAATCGCATTGGCCTAGTGCCGGTCGGCGAACAAGTCGAGTTCAAATTTCTGCGCGACGGCGCAACGAAAACCGCCAAAGTAAAAGTCGAACGCCCCTACGAAGTGTTAGGCACCAGCGGCGAAAGTGTGCCGCAATTAGCCGGCGCTGCCGTCTCCAACATCGTGCGCGGCATGCCGATGTATGGGCGAGTTGAAGGCGTCATCGTCGTCGGCATCGAACCGCGCAGCCCGGCGTGGCAACACGGTTTGCGGCCTGGCGATATTATTTTGGGCGTGAATCGGAAGAAAACGCGATCGATTAAAGAGCTGACCGGATTGTTGCGCTCCGTCGAAGGTCAAGTGGGTTTGTATATTTTGCGTGGCGATTCGACGCTTCGTGATTGTGGTTCGCTAACACCCCTTTTCCATCGAGTGAAAAGCTGAGAGGGGTACAGACCTGAAAATACGCGTCAACCCATCCCATCTGCCCCCTTAAATGGAGGGTTCTTGCCATTATTCGCCCGAATGAAAGAATCCATTCTCAGGAAAGCTATTTGTGTGAATTTTCCTTATCTGTAGGAACGCAACGATGCCAACACACAATAAAACGAGAAAATTAAACACTGCGATTTCGTAATGATTAGGCGTTATCCAATACAACGATTCATTCGCTGGAATGAGCAAGGCGATTAACCACAATACGTTTCGAATCAATCTAGCAAGCAAATTTTTCTTGGTGAAATAGATTGCTATTGCACACGCAAACAAAACTATAACCGAGAGAACCAGGTCTTCGAAAATCGGGATGGCGATAGTGTCACCATCCGCTGGATAAATATGTGCTGAAAGATTTCGCATGAATACAAAGTAGGAGATCGCGTTGCAAACCAATAAAGACGTAAAAATTAAAATCAAACTAAGCGCTTTGTGCATTGTTCTATTTCCAAGAGCCATTCAAGTGCTGCGTTTGTAAATGCGTCAGAAGTTTCAAACTAGTAATTTGCAAAAGCAACTCGGCTCATAGTGGCCGAGTTAGTCATCTTACATGAGGAATTTAGACAACAATCTTACCAATTCCTCTGGCTGCTCCTCAGGAATCCAATGCCCCGCGCCCTCAACAATCCCACCACGCACATCAAGCGCGACGCGCTGACACGATTCCACCACTTCCATACGCCGCCCCCATCCGCCCGCGCCACCGAGGGCCAACACCGGCATCGCCAATTTTCCATATCGCTTGAGCAGCGCTTCGTTTTGCGCGATGTCCTTCGGAATATTGCGGTAATACTCGAATCCTGGACGTAACGAATCGGGCTGGCGATAGGTGCGCAGATACTCGGCACGAGCATCCGCCGAAATCGCGTCGCGACTTGCGCCGTAGTTTTCGTAAAACCAGCCGAGATAAATGTGCTCGCGACCTTCGATTAATTTTTCCGGCATGTCGAGGGTTTGATGAAAACCGTGGTGCCAGCGCTTGCCGCCTTGGCTGATGTTGGCGGTGCCATCACCGGGAATGGAGACGTCGATAATCGCAAGTTTGCGCACTGCATCGCGATGATGAGCGGCGAGAGAAAACGCGACCGGGCCGCCCCAATCATGACCCGCCAGAAAAAATTTGTCGTAGCCGAGTTTGCCGTTGACTAATTCCCAAACATCATTCGCGATCGTCGCGGAATCGTAACCGTTCTGCGGACGTGATGTATCGCCTAAGCCGCGCAGGTCCGGCGCGATGATGCGAAATTTTTTTGCCAATGCCGGAATCACGTCGCGCCATTCATACCAAGTTTGCGGCCAGCCGTGCAGCAACACCAAAGGCTCGCCCTCGCCCGCGGTGACGTAGTGCATGCGAATTTGCGATAGGTACGCGTAGTGGTGGGTGATCTGAGTCATCGAATATTTATGATCAATGGATTCGAAAAAAGAATTTTAAACCGCATTGCCACGCGCCGCATCTATACTTGCTCGTGGCATGACATGCTTGAAGAACCTCATGGATATTGGCTCGCAGCCCGATCAAAATTAAATCAGTGTTGGCAATTTTTCTTACGCTACAATTGGCACAACGAAACTTGCTTTAAAATTAATATGAAAATCGACAAATACGAATCCGACACAACAAAATTCATCCGCGACTTGCTGCAGAAAAAACCGGAGATCAAAGAGGATCAAAAAATAGCGCGGGCGATGTGGTGGGACAAAACTTTGGATCTGAAAGAGTTGAAGCATCAGCGCGAAGCGGAAGTGGAGCGTAGTAGTTATGTCTATTACGATACCGCAGGTGAGCCGAGTAAGAAAAGCTAAGAGATACCAACCATGTCATCCTGAGCGCAGCGAAGAATCTGCTTTCCGGCGCGGAGCAAAAGCAGATCCTTCGCTGCGCTCAGGATGACATTTCTGATGAAATCGGCGGCGCATCCGACTCTGGCGCCTCCAAGTAAACGGACCGCCGCAACAGCACATCCCGCGCGTGCTGCATTTCTTTCTGATCTAACGCTTCTAAAAACCGAATTTCACCCTGCGCCATAATCGCAACGGGCACGCCTTGCCGGTAAAGCAAACGATTGTTGCTAATGGAGGCAAGCTTGTCGCCCGGCGTGATGATGCCGACCAGGTTCAGCGGATCGGCACCGCTCACAGCCGCCCAGTCAATCTTATCCGTATTGCGACGAACGTCGCGCATACTTTCGATCGCTTCGGGCAACGCAAACTGTTCACCGCTCATGCCGGCGACAAATCGCCCGCCGCGAATTTCTCCGCGCGCTTCCAATCTGCGCAAACACCGCAACAGATCGCGCCAAGGTGGCAAGCTACTCGCCTCGCGTGCGAGCAAGCGCCAAAATACGACGCCATAACGCCTGAGCAAGGTACGCGTCACGTGTTCGATCGCCGCTAACTGAACTTCAGTGTTCAGCGTGGAAACGCTACGGCGCAGCAGCGACCAGCGTCCCGCGTCCTCGATACCAAAAATTGCGCTACGGCGTTTTCGTCCCGTTGAACCGAATGGTTTCCTTTTTTGCGTGGGCATGATCAGCGCGCGCAAACCACCGAAGCTGTCAGCGTTAACACGGCCGGACGCAACCAACTCGCCTAACGCCGCTTCAGCTTGCGTTCGTAACAAACCGGTTAATGAAACGATCTCATCGAAGAATGACGCGCCGTGTTCGCACAAACATTCGGCCACGCGTTCTGCGTCGGACGACAACGGATTTTGTTCGACTGCGCCGTGCCACAGTGACCAATGCGGCACATTGCGCCGACCGAGAATGGCGACCGGCGTCGCACGCACCGGCGCTCGAATCGGCCCCTCGGATTTCGGAATCGCCTAAGCGCATCCACGCGACGCGCCCGCTTAAACTTAATTCATCCAACCACGCCGGATCGTAATGTTTGACACGCGCCGACAGCAAATCCGTTTCCCATGCACCCGCTGCGGCTTCAAAGCCTTCCAATTGCGAAATCACCGCGCTGACCGCATCGGCGCCTTCGATTTGTGTATCGGCGGTGACGCGCTGCCACCGCAATAGAAAACGTAAAAAATCTTTGGTGGCGACTGGCTCAATTTCTTGGCGCAAACGTTTTAGGGTGTAGCGATGAATTCGCGCCAATAAGCGTCGCTCGCACCATTCTTCCTCAACGGCATGCGGTGTGAAACGGCCACGCAGAATCAAGCCCTCACCTTCCAACGCCAGCAAAGCGATGTCGATTTCGTTCGTCGATAAATTCAACGGCTTTGCCAACATTGCTGAGGTAACGGGCCCAAGCGCCGCGAGGCGACCGCGCAGAATTTCGATTAGCGCGGTTTCACGCGTCCATTCTTTTCGGAATTCTTCTGGCGTCACGACATTGGGTTCGATACTCGCAGAGGCAATTAGCGCGCGCATCTCGGGCAAGCGTTCGGCTGCGAGCCAGTATTGGTGCGGATCTTCATCAAGCGACCCGATTGTCCCAACGCGACGATCGGCAGCAAGTTGCTTGAGCCAATGCTGCCACTGCGGATTCGCGCTCACTTCGGCGTCAGTGAGAAAGCCTAAATTCATCAACGCGTCATGCAGTTCATCGGCGTTGACCGGATCGGGCCAAATTTCTGACTTAAGACGCGCAATCGCTTCAGCATCAAGTTGACCCAAGTCCGACGCCTGTTCCGGATCGATCCAACGACGCGACGATACCGCTTGGGTCCGGCGCTCTTCCAACGGCGCATCATCGAGAAAAGCGTAGGGCTTGGCGTTGAGAATTTCTTGCGCGAGCGGCGACGGCTCGGTTGTATCTTTGGCGATGATTGTGATCGCGCCCGCTTCGATTTTGCGCAAGAGCGATTCAAAACCATCGATGTCCATCGCTTCATGCAAACAATCATCAATAGTTTGCTTCACCAACGGATGGTCCGGAATCTCACGCTCGCCAACGAGGTTTTCGGCACAGGCAATTTGATCGGGGAACACAGCCGCGATCAGATCTTCCGCTGCCATGCGTTGCAATTGCGGTGGTGTTTTCTTGCCGCCGCGAAATCGCGGCAGCGCCAAGGCGATGGTCGCGTTCCAGCGCCAGCGCGAGGCGAACATCGGCGCGGCGAGCATGGCTTGAATTAATACATCGCGCACACTGTTGGAATGTAAATAGCGCTTCACTTCCTCCAGCGGAAAACTGTGGCTGGTCGAGAGCGACAAGACAATGGCATCTTCCGTTGCCGCCGCTTGCAATTCAAAATTGAATTGGCGGCAAAAACGTTTGCGCAAACTCAAACCCCAGGCGCGATTGATACGGCTACCATAGGGCGAATGAATCACCAGTTGCATGCCGCCGGATTCGTCGAAGAAGCGTTCGAATACGATCGTGTCTTGCGTAGGCAAACAGCCGAGGGCTTGATGGGCTGCGAATAAATAATCGATCAATTGCTTCGCCGCCTCACTGCCAATCATGCCGGAGAGCCGCACCAGTGCTTGCTCCTGGCGATGCTCTTTAAATTCCGTCGCAAGTTCCGAACGTAAGCGCGACACGCTTTGCGTTAATGCGTCGCTGCGCGCCGGGCCTTCGCCGAGCCAAAACGGAATGCTCGGTGGCGCGCCATTCGCATCTTCCACCCGAACCGTGCCGCGCTCGACGCGCATGATTTGATAGGACTGATTGCCTAGTTGAAACACGTCGCCCGCCATACTTTCAATGGCAAAATCTTCGTTGACGGTACCGACATGAATCGCTTCCGGCTCAAGCACGACGTTGTAGTCGGCGGTGTCGGGAATGGTGCCGCCGGAGGTCACCGCCGTCAGCGCCGCGCCGCGCCGGCCATGCAACACGTTGTTAACGGCGTCGCGATGAATGTAAGCGTTGCCGCGCCCGCGGCGCGTGGTGTAACCGTCGGCGAGCATACGCACGATTTCTAAAAATTCCTCGCGCGTAACGTTGCGGAACGGATAGGCGCGGCGGATCAAGGCGAACAAATCATCTTCGCGCCAATTCTGAAGCGCGACTTCGGCGGCGATTTGTTGGGCTAGTACATCGAGCGGTTTATCGCGGATCACGAGTTGATCGAGTTCGCCGCGTTGAACTGAATCGAGCAACGCAGTACATTCAACCAAATCGTCGCGCGAAGTCGGAAACAGTCGGCCTTTTGGCAATGCGCCGACGGCGTGGCCGGAACGCCCAACGCGTTGCAAAAACGCAGCGATCGCGTGCGGTGAGCCGAGTTGACAGACGAGATTCACGTCACCAATATCGATACCTAATTCCAGCGATGACGTTGCGACCAAGGCTTGCAACTCACCGGATTTCAAGCGTTGTTCGGCGGCTAAGCGCTGCTCTTTCGCCATGCTACCGTGGTGCGCCGTAATGGCTTCTTTGCCCAAACGCTCGGACAAGAATCGAGCGACGCGCTCGGCCATGCGTCGGGTATTGACGAAAATTAATGTGGTCTTGTGCAACAAAATTAATTCGGTCAGTCGGCCGTAGACTTCCTGCCAAATGTCGTTCGACATCACGGCCGAAAGCGGCGATTGCGGTAATTCGATGGCGAGGTCTCGCTGGCGCACATGACCCGCATTGACGATGGTGCACGCGCTGTCATTGGTTTGATCGAATAAATCATTGCCGGGTCGTGCCGCATCGCCGACTAAAAATTTTGCGACCAGCTCAATGGGCTTTTGCGTCGCAGAAAGACCGATACGTGTAAGCCGACGACCGGTAAGCGCCTCGAGGCGTTCCAAGGTCAAGGTCAAATGCGCGCCGCGCTTATTCGGCGCCAGGGCATGAATCTCGTCGACGATCACCGCGCGCGTGGTCGAAAGCATTTTTCGTCCCGACACGCTCGTCACCAAAATATAAAGCGACTCCGGCGTCGTCACCAAAATATGTGGCGGCCGACGTTTCATTTTTTCCCGCTCGGCTTGCGGCGTGTCGCCGCTGCGCACCCAAGTGCGAATATCGACATCGGGATAGTTCAAACGCTTTAGATGCTCGCGGATTCCCGCGAGCGGTGCCTCCAGGTTTTTCTGAATGTCGTTGGAAAGCGCTTTGAGCGGCGAGACGTAGACCAGTTGTGTTTCGTCGCGTAGCGGCGCGTTCACGCCTTGACGAATCAAACTATCGATTGCCGCAAGAAAAGCCGCCAGGGTCTTACCGGAACCGGTAGGCGCGGCGACCAATACGTGGCGCCCTGCTTGGATTGCCGGCCAGGCAGCCCGTTGCGCCGGCGTTGGCTCGGCAAATGTTTCGCCAAACCAAGCGGCAATGGCGGGATGGAATTCAGCCATGTCGACGTTGGGTCGCCAACTTTGGTCATTTGCGCTCAGGGATTTCACCTATTTGAAAACACCGATTAAAGGTTGATCATGATACTCCGCTGCGCTGGGAACCCGAAGTGCGCGGATCACCTCTCGCCAAGGCTTATGGCATAGAACTTGCTCGAGCCTTACCTCCGAATAACTAATTCATTTTTTTCACCGCGCTGCCCTGGATCGGCAGGTCGTTCGATTTGCCATGGACCAAAATGGGCAGTTGGTGCCGCATTGCGGCAGGTATTTAGATGCAAATAAATTTTTGGGTTGCTAACGGAAAATAATAGGAAACATGCTCAGAATTGCCAAACCGGCCGTGATTGAAGAAAACTCGCTTGATGCGCGAGTCCTCACCGAGCAAGCTCAATACGCTTACACGCAAATCAAGCCCGCGGCCCTCGGCGGGATCGCGCTGGGATTTTTGGGTGTCTTGTTGTTATACGGCAGCGCGTCTACCGCGATGTTGCTGAGTTGGTACGCGTTGATCGTTTTGGTCTACGGCTTGCGATTGCTCCCGCGTTTTCACTTTGACCAAGCGAACATTTCCTTCGAAGCCGTGAACCGCTGGGTAAAAGGCTTTTATATTTACGGCTTCGTCGCTGGTGCGTCGTGGGGAATTTTTGCCGCGGCATTACTTCCCGACGGCCATGGTGCCAAGGAATTGGCGATGGCGTTCTTTGTCGCCGGCATTTCGGCAGGCGCAATCGGCGCAAATATGTCGTTGTCGTCGGCCTATCCTTTATTTCTTATTCCGTTTATCTCCCCATTTACGATCAAGATGCTGCTTAAAGGGGATGCAGCCCACGTCATCATCGGCCTGGCCGCGATCCTTTATATCGTCGTCATGTTGACACTGAATCGTCGCAGCACTCAAACGATCGAATCGAGCTTGAGGCTGCGCTTTGAAAATCAAGACCTGATCGATAAGCTTGAAATAGCCAACCAGGATACCGTATCCGCCAACCAAATGCTGCGCACAGAAGTCAACGCACGCGCCCAAGCGCAGGTAACAGCGGAAGCGGCAAGCATAGCAAAATCCCAGTTCTTGGCGAATATGAGCCACGAAATTCGTACGCCGCTGAACGGCGTGCTTGGCATGTCGGAACTACTGATGGATACGCGGCTTGATACAAAACAACTTCATTTTGCCGAAACGCTGAACCGGTCGGCGGTATCGCTTTTATCCGTCATCAATGACGTGTTGGATTTTTCAAAAATCGAAGCGGGTCGCTTGGAATTAGAGCGAATTGATTTTAATCTGAACGACGTCATCAATGAAGTATTGAGCATCCTCGCGGCACGCGCGCACGTGAAAGGTTTGGAGCTCGCCTGCCGCATCGAGCGCGACATTAGCGCGCCGTGTATCGGCGATCCGACTCGGATTCGGCAAATTTTGACTAACCTCGTCGGTAACGCCATTAAATTTACCGAGCGCGGTGAAATTTGCGTGCGCGTATCGCTCGCCACCAAAACCGCAACGCAACAAGTGTTGAACTTTGAAATATCCGATACCGGCATCGGCATCGATCCAGCATGCACGAGAAGATTTTTGATTCCTTCGCGCAAGCCGATGGCTCAACCACTCGAAAATATGGCGGCACCGGCCTGGGCTTGGCCATCGCAAAGCAATTGGTCGAAAAAATGCGCGGCAAAATGGAACTGCGTAGCAGCCTGGGCGAAGGGGCAACTTTCAGTTTCGATTTGACCATCGATATCGGCAAAGCATCGGATATTTCGCCCGGCGCGAACAAAACCCTCGAAGGCTTACGCGCTTTGGTGGTCGACGATAACGCGACGAACCGTGAAATTTTGCACTATCAAATGACCGGCTGGAACGTTGCTGTCGATTGCGTCGGCCAGCGGCGAGGAAGCGCTCGCAATACTTAACGACAAGCAATCCAACGCTAAATATGATTTCGCGGTGTTGGACATGCACATGCCAAATATGGATGGCGTTGAATTGGCGGAACGAATTAGCCGAATCGAGTCTTTGGATTTGCCGCTGATCATGCTCAGTTCCGCCGGTGTCGATATGCCGGAGCATACCCTGACCAAAACATATATCCGCGCTTGGCTGACCAAACCGGTGAATCAGTCGCGATTATACGATTGCCTGTTGAACGTGATGATACGTCACAAGCGTCAATGAGCCCGCGATCGCGGATGTTCCACCGCGACCATAGGACGACATTTAAAATGTCGGGAATAAAAGCATTGTTGGTCGAAGATAATCCAATCAATCAAGATGTGGCAAGCCATATGCTCGAGAATCTCGGCTGTCGCTTTACGGTGGTCGACAACGGCAGCAAAGCGATTGAAAAATGGCAACATGAAGCGTTCGATTTGATATTCATGGACTGTTACATGCCGGTGATGGATGGTTATGCCGCGACCCGTGCCATCCGCGAAATTGAGGCTGCGCGATCGTGCACACCGGATCCCGATCATCGCGCTTACCGCAAATGCGATGGCGGGCGATCGCGAAAAGTGCCTCGCCGCCGGGATGGATGATCATCTCGCAAAACCATTCACCCGCGATGGCCTTAGCAGCATGGTGCGACGGTGGGCGAGCACTACAGCTCAATCACACAACACGGAAAATTTCGAGCAGGTTTCGCAACAAAAAATTAAGCGGCAATTTCTCGACAGCAAAATTCTCGATAGTCTGCGCGAACTTGACGCGGTAAGTGCCAAGCCAGGATTTTTCAAGAAGCTCGTTAACCTCTACCTGGACACAGCGCCGCAACAAATTGAACAAATTCGACAGGCGATCGCGTCGCAAGATTTCGAAACGTTAAAAGTCGCGGCTCATACTCTAAAGGGCTCAAGCGGCAATCTGGGCGCGCTGCAGTTTGCCGAGCAGTGCATGGCGTTGGAAGTAATGGGCCGTGACCGTTTGTTGATCGACGCCGACAAAACGCTAGATCGTGTTGAAAAAACTTTTGACATACTCAAAGCCAATTTGCTCGCTGAATTGGAGCCAATCACGCAATGAGCCTGACGCACAACATTTTGGTCGTTGACGACGACGCGATGATGCGACTCCTTGCGACGCAAGCGCTTGAAGCGTCCGGCTTCAATGTCGCCGAAGCATCGGGAGGAATGAAGGCGCTCGAATACATCAAAGAACAAAAACCCGACCTCATTTTGCTCGATGTAACGATGCCGGAAGTCGATGGTTTTTTCGTCTGCCGCGAATTACGTCAATCGGAAGATACAAAAAATATTCCGGTCATTATGCTCACCGCGTTAGACGACGTGAAATCGATCGGCAACGCCTACGAGGCTGGGGCGACGGATTTCATTATTAAGCCCATCAATTGGCATATTTTGGTGCAGCGCGTGAACTATGTGTTGCGTGCAAGCGCGGCGTTCAGCGCTCTGCGCACCAGCCAGGCCCGTCTGGAGCACGCACAGCGCATCGCCCATCTAGGGCATTGGGAATGGGATATAGATCGCGATAACATCCACGGTTCAGACGAAGCCTATCGAATCTTCGGCAGCGAGCCGGGAACCGCAATCACTTCGACGATATTCGCCAACTCCATTCCCGCGGACGATATTGAGCGGCTAAACCGAGGCCTACGGCAACTCATAAAAGACCGAATATCCTTCTCACTTGAATACCGAGTGAAACGGCCCAACGGCGAAATTCGAATCGTACAGCAGCAGGCGGAAATTTTCGCTGTAATGCGGAAAACGGGTGCAGAAAATTATTGGAACCATCCGCGATATCACCATCGAAAAACAAACCGAAGAACATATTCGGCAACTGGCGTTTTACGACAGCCTCACTGGGTTGCCGAATCGTCGCATGTTTCAAGAACGTCTAACGAGCGCCTTGGCACTTGCGGAACATAACGGTACGCAGGTTGCCGTTTTGTTTTTGGACTTGGATCGATTTAAACGCATCAACGATACTTTAGGTCATTCGATAGGTGACGCCTTTCTTGCGGAAATCGCTGCGCGCCTGAAGGCGCTCGTACGTCGCGGTGATATGGTTGCAAGCATTGGCGAAAGCGACGAAGATCTCATTGCTCGCCTCGGCGGCGACGAGTTCACCGTTTTGCTGACGGATTTCAAAAATAACCACGACGTCGCAAAAGTTGCGCAGCGAATTCTCAATACGATCAAAAAGCCGATACTAATCAACGGCCGCGAAGTCGTCTCCAGCGCGAGTGTCGGCATTGCAGTCTTTCCGGAAGATGGTAACGACGTCGACAGCATAATTAAGAATGCCGATACGGCGATGTTTCACGCAAAAGCATCTGGACGCGGCGGTTATCAATACTATTCGACCGAAATGAATGCCTCAGCAATGGCCAAGCTGGCGTTGGAAAACGATCTTCGGCAAGCGATCGTACGTCGCGAATTTATGTTGCAATACCAACCAAAACTCGACCTAACTACCAATCAAATCGTTTCAGTCGAAGCCTTGGTACGCTGGCAACATCCACAACGCGGGATAATTCCTCCGGTCGAATTCATTGGGTTAGCCGAAGAAACCGGCATGATCATGGAACTAGGCGCGCTGGTCATCGAGGAAGCATGCCTGCAGTTCAAGCGCTGGCAAACCGCGGGAGTGGCATTGGAAAGTATCGCTGTGAACTTATCGCCGGCGCAATTTCGCCGTAACGATTTAGTCGAACATATCGCCACAATCCTCGCCAATACTGGCGTTCCGCCGAGTTGCTTGGAACTGGAAATCACCGAAGGTGTGGTGATGCATAACGAAGAAAAATCCATTCGAGACTATGAAAAACCTGAAATCGCTCGGAGTCAGTCTCTCGATGGACGATTTTGGCGTCGGTTATTCATCCCTCAGCCATTTGACACGCTTTCCGATCGATCGCCTGAAAATCGACAAATCGTTCATTACCGATCTACCGCAAAACGTGGAAAAAGCCGCAGTCGTCCGCGCGATAGTGGCAATGGCGCATAGCCTAAATCTTGTCACGGTTGCAGAAGGCGTCGAAACGGCCGAGCAAGAGCGATTCATGAGGACGATTGGATGCAATCAATTTCAAGGCTATTTTTTGAGCCGACCCGTTGCCCCCAACGACATCGAAACGTTAATCAAAACATTTTATAGGTGCGCTAGCCCAGAACCTTCGGCGCGCCGCCTGATTGTTGGCTGACTCCAAGGCTTGGCTGGATCCTGCCCATGAGTTCGTCAACGATAATGCAGCAAAGATAACGTGCAACAAGTTGTCGTTTGAGCCGAATTGGAGGCTATCTGAATCGCCTTCCTCATAAAACCGTTTCGCAATTCTGCACCTTAAGTGCCGCCAAAAACTGTCGAACTTTTCCCTGTTTTTCAGTCGAGAGACGAATGCGTTCCGTGACACCGGGGTTTGCGGCAATAACGCCAAGTGGCGTCCCGACAAGCATCCAACTCAGCGCACCAAACATGATGCCATTGCCTGCGGTGTGGCCGATAAAGTCAATGTCCCTCAGCGTGCGCAATTTCAACACCTCAAGCAATTCTCGATAACGGCCAGGCCGCGTTAATGAAGCGACACCGCGCCGATCAGGGTGTGTCTCAACGTTTCGATTCGTTGTGCAACATCAAAAAATCTAGCAAGCTATCCCAATAGGCGGCTACCTGGGAATTGAAACGATCTATTAGCGTTTCTGTAGCGATAGCTTGGCACTCAATTGAGGAAATGGGTAACGGTACCGAGCGTAAATCCCGAGTTCGGATCACAAAGGCAGGGGCCGCACACGCGCTGTAATTTGCTTTAGCGAAGTTAGACTTTTATGGCGGTTCGATCGGGTAGCGCACGTGACGATGAGGTAACCGCAATGGCATGGGAATGTTGACTTAAATCCTTGGGACTGGCGTGATCGAGTTTGAAATCCTTTAACAATTCCATTAGATGACTCGCGTGTTGCGCCAAAATATGCGCCATTGTTCCCGCGTCTTGGACAAGATCCGCGTTTTTTTCGCTTGCACGTTCAATTTGGGTAATGGCCAACGCCATCTGCTCGACCGCCTCGCTTTGCTCACGCGATGCAATTGCTATTTCCGACATAAGAGTCGTAACGGCACGAGAATTCTCGACCGACGCCTCGGCCGTTTTGCCCGCTTCATCCGCGACATGGCTGCCGGCCCCAATCTCCATAACGGTTCCCTCAATCAGTCCTTTTACTTCCTTCGCCGACGCGGCGGAACGTTGTGCAAGATTGCGAATTTCTGTAGCGACGACGGCGAAACCTCGGCCCTGTTCTCCCGCACGCGCAGCTTCAACGGCTGCATTTAGCGCCAAGATGTTAGTTTGAAATGCAATGCCATCAATTAAGGTAACGATGTCCCCAATTCGCACGGATCGGCCGTGAATTTTTTCCATCGTATCAACCAGCTTTGCTGTCGTTTCGCGTCCTTTACCGGCGATGTGCGACGCCGATTCGCTGCGTCGCTTTGCTTCTGCAGCGTGGTCTGCGTTCTGTCTTACCGCAGCAGAGATTTCCTCGATGCTCGCGGCAGTTTCCTCAACCGTGGAGGCTTGCATTTCGGTTCGCTGTGACAAACTCGCGCTGCAGGAAACAAGCTGATTTGACGCATCCAGAATAGCAGTGCTGCTGTAGTGTATTTCGCCCGCGAGGTGCGAAATTTTTTCATTCAGTGAACTATTCATGTCCGCGAAACTGTGCATGAGTTGACCTATTTCATCGCCGCTTTTATCGTCAATACGCTGCGTTAAGTCGCCCGCCGCGACCGCCTGCGCCACAGTTACAGCTTGCGACAAGCGACCGGTAATACTCTGCCCCACCGCAAATGCAATCAAGAAGCCGACGACAAGCGCCGCGAGCGTGATCAAGACAAGGATTGTTTTGTTATTTTTCGCGTTAATGGCTGCTTTTTGCTTTGCCTCATTGGCGCGTTGTTCTATCTCGGTACTCACGGCTGCCATTGATGCTTCAAGTTCGCTAAACAAATCAAGAAAACCAGCCAAACGCACCCGAGCGTATTTAGAATCGGCGAGCCCATCATCAATCATTGATGCCGCGTAGGTAATATAAGTCTCCAGATCCTGTTGCGTACGTTTTACAGAATCACTGAGGTCATGCCCTGGCTTGGCCAGTTGTGCAACGCCGTCCTGAATCGACTTTGCGTGTTCCTTAAATCCGTCTTTAATGTATTTTTCTCTCGTGATGAAATCCTTACTTGCAATTCCACCGATATCGTTCTTGTCCACGCCCAGCAATAGGGAGTCGAGGACGTCGGCGCGAATGGCGTCATGGGCCATATCCGCCTCGAGGTGAACTCGCAACAGCTCCATGCGCGCCATTTGTTCCTCGTTGTTATGCTCTGAGCTGAGAATGAACCAATAGCCAGTGGCAGCAACCGCAAGCATGAACGTTCCGCCCACCAAGATTAACAGCGCTAGTTTTCTGCGGATTGTCCATTTGAACTTCATCGTCGACTCGACCTTAAATTTGTGATTTCTTAGAAATTGGGATTTGCCATTAATTCGAAAAAGGCATTGCAAAACCGCTCTAAAACATTGATGTTACTTAAAAACATTTTCCTATTTCTTCCGAGATCTAGAGAATCGCCGGAATAGCAGATTCCTACAACTAGGAAAAACGAAAACTCCTATAGGGAAAACCTGAAGCGCTCAGCGATGGGCCCGCACCTAAACACCGCGGCAGGTTGGAATGCTCGCTTCTTTATAACCAAAATTACGATGTTAATGATGACGCGACCCGCGCAGAGCTTGTCAGCGGCGCTCAGCTACGAATCAGAGAATCGTGGGAATCGTGCCGACAAGCAGTCAAGAGAATCGAATATTACGTAGGGGAAATCCTAAACCACCTAGGTACTGGTACTCGTTTTAAGATCGCAAAACTACCCAGTGCAATTGCATTTATACATGGGTATCATCGGGCTTGCGTTGATACGTCGAAATACATGATTTGATGCGGAGGCCAAAATTTGTATCCATAAGCATGAATGACGCAGTAAAAGATCGCACCGATCCCCGTGGGGTTTGGCGAGGCCGTTGGCTCGCCAGCTTAATGAAAAAGCTTTTCTCCAAACTGACTCGTTCAGTTGAGCAAAGTGTGCAGTACTCGACTCCGAAATTTGTCGCCATCGGCGCACTTGGTGCAGTCGGCTTTCCGCTTTATTACTGGATATGGGCGTATCTTTTCCCGCAGCCCTACGAAAATCTTCCATTGCGATTGTTCGGTAGCGCCGTATTCTTGCTATTGACCCTAGAATCGTATTGGCCTGCAAATTTTCGTCGCTATTTGCCTGCTTATTGGTACGGCGCATTGTTATTCGGAATGCCATTTTTTTTCAATTTTATGCTGTTCAAGAATAACGGTTCACAGGTCTGGCTAATGTCGACGCTCGTGGCATTATTTCTCATGACGCTTGTGCTTGATTGGTTGAACCTAATCATCATGTATTGCGTTGGCTCTGCGCTCGCCTGGTTTGCTAACTGGGCAACCGGAGGTAACCTAGCAATTCCGTTTTCTTACGCGACGCATTTGCCGATTTTTATATTTGCCGTTCTTGCCGGTGCCATTTTTACTCGAACAAGGGAAATCATTGCGCAGGAGAAATTGGGGACCATGTTGGCCGCAGCAAGTAACATCGCCCATGAGTTAAGAACGCCATTGCTCGGCATCAAGAGTGGTGTAGCGGGATTGCAGCGCTATATGCCAACACTTATCCAAGCTTACCAACTGGCAAAGGAAAATAATCTCAAAGTGGAAACGATTCGCGTTGCGCACTTTAATTCGATGATGGCGGTACTAAGTAGAATTCAAGCAGAGGTAGAGAGTTCCAACACCACCATAGATATATTGCTAATGAACGCGACATTGACCAAATCAAGTCAGGTAGCGCGGGTGTGGTGCTCGATGGCCAAATGCGTTGAAACCGCACTGGACCGCTATCCGTTCTCCGCCGAGGAGGAACGCAAACGAATAACATGGGACAGATCTACCGATTTTGAATTTCTAGGATCCGATACCTTGATGATTCACATATACTTTAACTTTCTAAAGAATTCGCTACATGCTATTGCTCGTGCGCGGAAAGGCGACATCGAGATTTGGTTGGTGCGCGGCGCGCATTATAATGAGGTTCATTTTAAAGATACCGGTTCGGGTATCTCGGCGCTGGTAATGCCGCAAATTTTCAACCGATTTTATTCTTGGTCCGACTCAAGCGAGGGCGAAGCCGGGACGGGCGTTGGCCTGGCATTTTGTAAAAGTGTCATCGACAACTTCGGGGGAAGCGTTAGTTGTCGATCGATTCTTGGCGAATTTACAGAATTTGTTATCATACTTCCGAAAAAAGCGATTCCATGACACCGTACCAAATACACCCGCTCTACTTTCCGACTACGACAATTTTCGTCGACGATAGTCGGCCATTTTTGGAGAATCTGAGCTTGCAGCTTGATCCGGATTCCGCGTTCGCACTCTATGATGCCCCGGCGAAGGCGCTTGAAGTCATTAATGCTCAGAATCAAGGCATTTCGTTTTCGCAGGAATGCTTTTCACGCTACCCGTATCGCGAGGAATTTTCAACAAACAACTGCGTCATCGACATTGACATTAATAAGGTCCATCAAGAAGTTTATAACCACAACCGATTTGGACGGAATTCGGTCATTGTGGTTGACTACGTTATGCCGGAAATGAGTGGCTTGGAATTTTGCCGCAAGGTCCAGCGATCGGGTATCAAGAAAATTCTCTTGACGGGGAAAGCCGACGAAAAACTTGCCATCCGCGCGTTTAACGAAGGATTAATCGAGCGATTCATCACAAAAAATGACAATGCCGCACTGGAAACGCTTAACCGTATGATCGTTGAACTCCAAGATCAATATTTCACTGAGATAGGCGCGCCGCTGGTTAACATGCTCGCTGCGGGGATCTATGGATTTTTGCGCGACCCCGAGTTTGCGAAAGTTTTTCAGAAAATTAAGATCGAGCGTGGCATTGTTGAGCACTATCTTTGCTGCGATCCCGAAGGTGTCTTGATGGTGAATGCAGCCGGCGCGACTAGCCTATTAGTCGTTTGTATCGAAGACGATATGCAGGCACATTATGAAATTTCCTTGGATCAGGGCGCGCCGCAAGACTTGCTAGATGCGTTGAGCAGCCGCAAATTCATCCCGTATTTTTGGAAAACCCAGGGTCATTACGATTCAATTCTGACGAATTGGCAATCGTTGTTGCATCCTGTTGAGGTGGTCGACGGTCAATGTCGGTATTTTTATACTATTGTCGACAATCCGCCGCCGTTTCTGGAGAACCCGATCCTGTCTCATCAGGACTATCTGACCCAACTCGATTCCGCCGGAATGGCGTAAAGTACCTCATGG
This sequence comes from uncultured Pseudomonadota bacterium, assembly GCA_963840785.1. Lineage (GTDB taxonomy): Bacteria > Pseudomonadota > Gammaproteobacteria > Burkholderiales > JALYOK01 > JALYOK01. The sequence continues at coordinate 217,643 of CAWJAF010000003.1, forward strand.
CGTTTGGCCAACGGCAACCCGCACCGTTGGCCCATTTCCAAGCAGACTACATTCGCCGTGATGCCCACCTCTGGGCCATACGCTCGGTGCCTACGAACCGTGGGTATTGCCCGTACCGCGCGCTGATTCTTTCTGCGGGTTGATGCCCATTTTTCAAGGCCAACTTCTTCGCGAATATCATGGCAGACTGCTAATATCTTATCGAGGTCTTGTTGGCTAAAACCGGACTGCACGCTAAACCGAATTATTGAGCGATTTTTTGGCGTTGCCGGCGCGCAAAACACCGAACCAAAAATATCGCGTGCCTCTAAAGCATTGCGCAAAATTATAGTCTGTGACTCAAGCCCGGATTCTAAAGCGATGATTTGAGATTCACCGTCATCCACGTTGTAACCCATATCGGATAAATTTTCGCGAAGATAGGTCGCATTGTTATGCAACTTACGTCGGCGCCATGCATCGCGCTCAATCACTGTGAGAGTCGCATCAAACCCAGCGATTTCATGTGGCAATAGCGTCGAGCTAAAAATGGCTGGCCGCGATTCGAACGTGAAGTACTCGACAAATCGCGCTGAACAGGTAATCAAGCCACCACGTCCTGCAAACGCTTTAGCGAGGCTCGCCGTGCGAAAATGTACTTGATCCTCCAAACCTAGTTCCGCAACCATGCCACAACCTCGTTCGCCGTGGGTGCCAAGGGAGTGCGATTCGTCCACAACAATGACGCAATCGCGCGCATTGGCTAAAGCGATGATTTCTTCCAGCGGACAGATGCTGCCGTTCGTGCTGTAAACAGAATCTACTGCGATTACGCCCGGCCCGTGGCGACGAATTTGACGTTCTAAATTATCTGCGTCGTTATGATGAAAGGCGATTGCAGTTGCCCCCGCGCTACGGGCACCTTCCCAGAGTGACATATGCGCAAACATATCGAGGTACACGGGCGTGGACTCGTCCGCAATGGATTGCAGCAATCCCGTGTTCGCCGCAAATCCGGATTGACAAATGATCGCGTCTTCGGCTTGAAGGAAACGCGCGAATCGTTTTTCCAATTTGCGGTTAGGGCTGTCGCGATTCAACAAGAACAAGGCAGACATTACCGTCCCATTGCCTTCCCGAATCAATGTACTGGCCTGCGCTTCAACTATTTCAGGATGGGCGGTGAGCGATAAATAGTCATTACTTTGCAGAACAATCGCATGGGGTTCTGGCGTTCGACCGCGAAGTATATGGGTGCCACCCCAAGATTCCTGTACTCTTTCCCTATAGAAACGATCAATTCTGTCTGACAAGAACGCCGGCGCTCCGCCAGTGTGCGTAACTTGCTTCGAGGTAACGTATGATTTATCAACATGCATGGTTATATTTCCTTTTTACGAGGGGTTAAAAAAACTCTGGTTTCCTAGGTCAGAGTGAACAAAAGTGAACTTATAAATTTTTCTGTGCATCGACTGCGGTACGCGTAGCGTTGTCGGCGAACAGTGTCGAAGGCGTATTTCCGCTTCTGATTCGGATAAGGGATTGGGCATTGCGCCTGGTAAGCGCCAGAGTGACTCGCGCGCAGCAGTGTGCTATACCAATGCCAGCGCCGAACAAGTTTATTTATAATCTTGCGGATTCGCCGGTAGCCGAAAAGCTGCTTTGTCGTTTGGGACAGAACTCAGCACGACTCACCCCGAACTTCACTACCGCAGGACCTTTTGTTATTCGAAAAGTAAACATTCCTCGTCGGGCAATGATGAACACCGTCGGAGAAATGGCCGCGCCAAACTTCAGCGCATAATTTAGATAGGATACTGAGGCGGGGCAGTCCCGCACCTGTAAGAAGTTACGGGTGATAAAAAAAACTAACGACGCTAAATTGGGGGAGAGTTGGTAGAAAATCTGTACTTGCTTAAAGAAGTATTGCGCGCCAATTCCGTCAGCGAATTGACCGTGACTGCCGTTGGGCAAGTTCGACGCTTGGGTTTTGACGCCTTCTTGTACGGCGCGCAGATGAGCCGCGCGAGCGGTCCATTACCGCAATTCTTAATGCGAGGTTCGTTGCCCGATTGGCGAGCACGCTACGAAGCGCAAGGGTACGAAAGGGTTGACCCGTTGGTCAGCTACTCGGCGATGCACTACGTACCGATGCTATGGAATGATAGGAATTACGAAGACGCGAATGCGGCCGCAATGTATGAAGAAGGCCTTGCGTTCGGCGTCACAAGCGGAATCGTTTTTCCTATGCACGGACAAAACGTCAGAATTGCGCACGTCAATTTCATTTCGTCGGATTCGTCAATTGGCAACAAATTCGACCGAGTCGCGACCCTCGGCGGCGCACAATTGCTCGCTTGTTACATACATCAAGCGTTTCAAAAACTTGAAGACCTTGTTGTGGTAACAGAGTTCGAAAACAAGCCACTGAGCAGACGCGAAATTCAGTGCCTGCAGTGGTCTGCCGATGGCAAAACATCATGGGAAATCGCGCAAATCCTGGTGTTATCCGAGCGCACCATTGTGTTTCATCTATCGAACGCGGCGCAGAAGCTGGGCGCCATCAATCGTCGCCATGCCGTCGCCCGCGCCATGGCACTTGGCCTGATTTCGCCCTAACCAATAACAGCGCGAACTAGACGTCGATTGAAACTAATCCGACGCGTATCGCATATCGAACCAATCCGGCAACGTCATGAATTTCCAAGCGATCCATCAGTATCGCGCGATGTGCTTCGATGGTCTTCACGCTAACGCCGAGATCGAACGCGATTTCTTTGGTACGCTTGCCCTCGGCGATGAGCTTCAAAATTTCCCGCAAACGCGGCGTGAGCGCCGAAATGGGCCCGAGTTTCGGTCGCGCGGATTCAATATATCGCTCGATGATCGGTCTAGAAACAGCCGGAGTCAGATATATCTGGCCGCGCTTTGCTACCTTGACAGCAAGCGCGAGCTCCTCGGTGGCGGCATCTTTCAACAGATAGCCCGAAGCGCCAAACTTTAGCGCCTGAACAACGAAGTCTAGTTCGTCGTAAGCAGAAAGCATAAGCACCCATACGTTAGGAAATTCCCGCTTGATTTGCTCGGTCGCTTCGAGCCCGTTAAGTTCTGGCATAGTGACGTCCAAAATCGCCACATCGGGCGTGTATTTCTTCACCAATGCAATCGCTTCCCGTCCATCGCACGCTTCGGCGACCACCTTCAGATCTTCACTTTCATGCAATAGCGATCGAATACCCGCGCGTATTAATGCGTGATCGTCGGCAAGCAAAATTCGAGTTATGTTCATGGCGTCATCTTGGATTCGTTCTGCTTCTTGGTTTCGCCAATAGGATTGGAAAAGTAACTTGGATATTAGTTCCTTCGTTCATGCGGCTGCATATCGTTACCTCTCCGCCAAGCAAGTGTGCGCGCTCTTCGATGCCGAACAATCCCAAGCATTCACCAAGCCGCGTGCGCTTGCGCACGGCGATCATATCAAATCCGATCCCATCATCCTTGATTCCGACCAACACTGTATCGTCATAGCGTCGAAGTTCGATTGAGACATGCTGTGCCTGCGCATGACGAAACACATTGGTGAGGCATTCCTGGACGATGCGAAAGCAGTTTGTCTCTAGGTCCGGTTGCAGGCGTACTAAAGATGGATCACAACTAAGATGAATTGACATTCCCGTGGCCGCCGCGCGATTTTCCACATAGGCCGTGAGCGCCGACTGCAACCCTAACGCATCGAGCTGCGGGGGTCGCAACAAGCGCGAAAGATTACGAACTTGGCCCGCTAATTCCCCTAGCAATTTAATACTATCGTTAAGTTGGGTCGCGACGGGCGCACCTTCCGACGACCGCGCGACCCTTTGGAGATTTAATTTAATCACGGTCAGCACCTGACCAATCTCATCGTGCAATTCTCGCGCAATACTTTTGCGCTCCGTCTCTTGCCGCTCAAGCGCCCGCAACGTTAGGTTTTTGAGTTGAATTCGGGTACGGGTGATTTCCAACTCCACTTCCTTGCGCGCCGAAACATCGCACATGGACGTGATCATATGCGAGGCAATTTTTTGCCCATTGAAAGTTGCCTGACCACGGAATCGAAACCATCGATAGTCGCCATTTTTTGTTTTGACTCTGCACTCGACATCGAACGGCGTTTGATTTTCGAGATGATTGCGCAGGTTACCTTGGACGATTTCACGATTCTCAGGATGTAAGGTCGCCAGCCACACAGCGTGATTCTGTTTCAACGCGCCGGGCAGGTAACCCAGCAGCTCACAATATCGCGCATTAAAAACATAATCGTCCGAGGCAATATCCCAATCGGCGATGCCTAGGTCAGCAACGCTTGTGATCAGCTCCAGTTTTTCATCAGCGCAAAGCATTTTTATGCTTTCTTGCCGAAAGATCTGCGCAAACGGCGCTACGAGAGGCGGGAACGATTGCTAACGAAACCGGGAGATGAAACGAACACAGACACCACTTAAGGAATTTGTCTTGAAAAATAAATTCGAAGTCCTTTGAGTGCGAGGACCAACAGCAATTAAAGCATTTGAAGACCTGTCTCAGGATTTCACTCCAGCCCACAGACCGCGACAAAAATAGACTTGTCGTGGCGACAGCGTTAAATTTAGTTTCCCCCGTAAGCATCGAAAAATAACCACGACACACGAGGAATTTCCATAAACTTAAGCTGGGTAGCCCTCTCTATACTGTCGCGTTTATTTCTATCCTGGCGCGATCAGATTCCCAGACCCAAACTATTCGTTTCTCTTGAATCTTCAGTACATCAAATTTTTGAAATGCAGTTACTCGTTATACTCTCAATTTCAAAATCACATACTCAAGAATTTGACTTTGTCTAAGTAATTGTACGTGATTTACTGAAGTCTACGCCCGGTTTTTGTCTGAGTCAATGATCGATCTGAGCTAAATCGGATTTAGTGGACATGCAATTTGAATGACTACCCGACCGATGCGCAGCGCGCAGTCAACGCCTGAATCGCCGCTGGTTTTTGAAACAGGACGCGGATGATAGTTTAATCACATGCCTGGAAAGGCGCATGGATACTCCCTCTCCAAGCATGCAACGCTGGGAAGCAAGCAGAATGCGGCGCGTGGCACAGTGCCCCAACGCAGTTCTATCTAGAGCGCTTCGCGGGCGGACAAACCCGGCGCGACCTCTTTCTATCGTTCGATTTCCGCTCGGACTTTTGAGGTCCTGACGTGGCATGGAAGGCGCGCCAATACGCCATCAATAACATGCGCGTCGTTACGTGTATAACAAACACATTCCGGAAAATTCGCCATAGCCGGCTCGCGTTCGCATCGGTGCAAACATCCCGCCAACCACGCAATACGACTTTCGACCGACACCGGCGTGATGTCGGCGGTTACATTGCGCGACCCGATCGTTTCATTGTAAATGTCGAAAATCGCTGCGAGGTCGTCGCGTCGCGCACGACGGTATGTCAACAATCTCTTTAGCGAATTTTGTCCCATAACAAAACGGCGATGACGCTCTTGCCAAGATATTGAAATGGCGGCGTACGTAACGTTAACTTACGATCGGCGAAGGTGTAATAGCGAACTTGTTTGCTGCCGATCCAATTCGGAAACAACGCTTGCTGCACATCGTGTGTGACGGTGCGTTCGCGCTCGTCTACGCGATAGCGGCCAAAGTAAGCAACGTAACTTTCGAACGCCGCTTTTTTTTCGTCTGCGCTACCGGCCATTCGATCGGCAGAGCTAAAGCGCGTTCGATCTTTCTTTCCGATTTGCGCCGCCATATTGCCGAGCGAATCGTACATGATCGTGCCGTCCGGCTCCGAGCCGTATGGCGACTCGACAATTGCACCGTCGTCAGTGCGATACTCGATTGAAAGCAATCGCCACACACCGACGAATTTGTCGGCTTCGGTCATCGCGAACGATGGTGCCGCAAAGAGTACCCATAACAAACCTGCCCGCATCAATTTTTTCATTTGTTTTTCAATCGCCTTATCTAAAGCACTTGAATAGTGATGGGGCGCTGAACCGTTTCCGAGGCAACCAAAGAATTTCGCAGCGGCCGGCCAAATTGCGTCGATGTGATTTCAAATCGGTCGCCTGGCCTAGTCGCAACGTTGGCAGTAAAACTCCCTGTTGCCGCGCCAAAAAAATGAACATGAACGTCCCCCGCACGGCGAAAGCCGGCGTACTTGAAATGATGGTGTTCTAGATTCCAAATCGAGTGCGCCATGTTGTCTTCGCCCGATAACCAATCGCCGGACCACACCGCTTTTCCTGCACGCATGAGTTTCGCCGAACCGGTGACATTGCCGGGCAACTCACCGGTCAACAATTCGGGGCCGTAAGAACATTGGCGAAGTTTCGAATGGGCGAGATAAAGATAATTTTTTCGCTCCATCACATGATCGGAATACTCGTTACCAAGCGCGAAACCAACGCGCAAGACCTGACCCTGATCGCCGATTACATAGAGGCCAACGACTTCCACTTCTTCGCCGCCATCGTTCGCGTAGGCCGGCAATTCAAAATCCTTTTCCGGGGGCACAACCCAGTGGCCATCGCCTTTGTAGAACCATTCCGGTGCCGCGCCGATCTCGCCAGGTTTCGGTTTGCCGCCTTCGATTCCCCACTTAAACATTTTCATCGAGTCGGTAAGTTCGCTTTCCGATTTTTGCATTTTCGTGTGCATGGAATCGCGCGCAGCGGCGCTACCGAGATGGGACAAACCCGTTCCTGTAACCAAACAGCGATGAGGATCAGGGTGAGTCAGCGGCGGCAGTAATCTTTTCTCGGTGACGATGGCATCGTAGTCGGCGGTTTCCTTGCTCAGAAGCGGCGCAATATGCTGTTCCAAAGATTGCGATTGCCGCGCGGCATCAAGGGCTAGACGGTAGACACTATGAACTTCGGCCACGACGTTTAATGATGAGCCCGTTGGTGGAACTACGCCAACCTTTTGTTTGCCTGCTTGATCTAGAAATTGAACGAGTCGCATGATTCCCTCCTACACGTGAGATTTGTCACTCCCGCGAAAGCGGGAATGACAGAAATTATCGTTATCGATCCTAACCCGACTTCCAAACGGAAACGGCAAAAACCAACCATGCGACGATAAATGCCAATCCGCCAAACGGTGTAATCGCGCCGAGTATTTTGATGTTCGTCAATGCCAATGCATACAAACTACCGGAAAATAAAACAATCCCAGCGATCATCAACCAACCGGCCCAGCGCAGCGCATTAGCTTGTGGCCAGTGCAATGCGGCAAAGCCAATAACCGCAAGCCCGAGCGCATGCCACATATGATATTGCACCCCAGTTTGATAAACCGCCAGCATTTCCGGTGTTAATTTTGCTTTGAGTCCGTGGGCGCCGAATGCGCCCAACAATACAGCTAACGCAGCGAACAATCCGGCGAGAACCAATAGCGATTTTGCCGCCACAAGATTCGCCTATGCGACTGCTTCGCTGATGGGCACGCTACAAGCTGCTCGATATTCCTGCGCGATGCGCTGCGCTAATTCGGCGATGGTCGGCACATCATGAATAGTCGCAACACCGTGACCGGCGCTCCAAATATCTTTCCAGGCTTTGAGATCGCTGTCCGCCAAGCCGCTCACATCGGGCTTCTTCGGCGGCAGCGTTGCGGGATCAATGCCAAAACGCGTGATCGAAGGCAATAAGAAATTTGCATGAATGCCGGAAAAACGATCGGAATACACTAAATCTTTGACACCGCAATCGACGATCATTTGTTTGTATTCCGCTTGCGCGTTCGATTCTCTCGAGGCAATGAAACGCGTGCCCATGTAGGCAAAGTCTGCACCGAGCATTTCCGCTGCGCGCACTTGCTGGCCATCATTAATGCCGCCGCCGAGCACTAAACATCCATCCCAAAACTCGCGAATCTCACGCACTAATGAAAACGAACTTTGAATCGAGGCGTGCCCGCCCGCGCCGCCACCGATGCAGATGATGCCGTCGACGCCCGCGTTCATCGACTTACGCGCATGGTCTGCGCTGATCACATCGCAGAACACCAAGCCGCCGTAGCTATGTACTTCGTCGATCACTTTGCCGGGATGGCCGAGGCTGGTGATGACCAGCGGAATTTTGTGTTTGACGACAATTTCAAGATCCGGCTCGAAGCGCGGATTGGTTCGATGCACGATTAAATTCACGCCCAACGGCGCAACGACTGCTTTGGGATTTTTCGTTTGATAGTCGGCGAGATCTTGTTTTATTTCTGTGAGCCATTGATCGAATTGCTCAGAGGGCCGCGCGTTCACATGGGGAAATGTGCCTACGATGCCCGCTTTGCATAGCGCGCTGACGAGCGGCGGAAATGAGACGAGGAACATCGGCGCGCCAATGACGGGTGCAGTAAGTTTGTTTTTAAATAGTGCGGGAATGGGCATGATGATTTGGTTGGTTGGATATTAATTGACAGTATATCTGGGTTGACGCGTGGCGACTCGAGAGGCAAATTGCTAGAATCCGCTCTGACCCTCATCCCCACCGTTCTCCCGAGGGAGAAGGGACTTATTCCCCTCTCCCCCTGGGAGAGGGTTGGGGTGAGCGATCGGCGTAAATTAGAAAACTATGGCTCGCGCATACTGCGGCATGCCCAACAACCGCACCCAGCTTGCTTCACAGCGATGGCATCGCTAGCAGCCTCACCGGTATTGCCTTCCAGGCCACCGCTATTTACGCGGCAGTATCCCCATGGCTTTGCAAATAATCCCAAGCATCACTTCATCTGCACCACCGCCGATCGACGCGAGCCGGCCGTCACGATAGGCGCGCGACACGGGATTGTCCCAGGTGTAGCCCATGCCGCCCCAATATTGCAAACAGGCATCGGGCACTTCGCGTAGCAAGCGCCCCGCTTTTAGTTTTGCCATCGATGCAAGCTCAGTCACGTCTTTGCCACTGACGTAAAGATCAACGGCGCGATAGGTCAGTGCGCGCAAAGCTTCGACTTCGGTCTTGAGCTCGGCCAGGCGAAAATGCACCACTTGAAAATCGAGCACGGTCTGGCCGAAAATTTTTCGTTCGCGAATGTATTCGACGGTATCGTTCAATGTTCGCAGCAGTGCTTCGATTGCGTTTGCTCCCGCCCACAAGCGTTCTTCTTGGAATTGCTGCATCTGATAGGTGAAGCCCATGCCCTCTTCGCCGATGCGATAGCGTTGCGGCACGCGCACGTCATCAAAAAAAATCTGCGCCGTGTCGGATGCCATCATGCCGATCTTGCGCAATTTTTTCGCGACGTTTATTCCCTTCGTTTTCATCGGGACGCAGATCAATGTTTTGCTTTTGTGCGGCGATCCTTCGGAGGTATTCGCAAGCAAGCACATCCAATCGGCTTGCGTGCCGTTGGTCGTCCACATCTTCCCGCCGTTGATGACGTAATCGTCGCCCTCTTTTTTCGCCCAGGTTTTTATCGAGGCGACGTCTGACCCCGCACCGGTTTCCGATACGCCTAAACAGGAAACGAACTCACCGCTGATCGACGGTGCGAGAAATTGGCGCTTCACTTCATCGCTGCCATAGCGCGATAACGCCGGTGTCGCCATGTCCGTATGCACACCGATCGCCATCGGAATCGCGCCGCAACGAATACGTCCCAGGGTTTCCGCCATCACGGCCGCGTAGGAATAATCCAAACCCATGCCGCCATAATTCTTCCGGCTTGGTCAGACCAAGAAATCCCAACGCGCCCATTTTCTTGAACAGCTCATGAGCGGGAAAAATCTCGGCATCTTCCCATTCGTCGACGTGGGGATTAATTTCGTTGTCGATGAACTTGCTTAAGTTGCGGCGTAGTTCTTCGTGTTCTTGTGTGAGTTGCATATTAATCTTTCAAAACTTTCGGCGTTGTTGCCAAATGAAAACCATTGAAGGCCGGAGAGGCAATACCAGAGCCGACCTCCGGCCATACGCGTTTGGCGTTCGGCGCGGCACCATCGATTCGCAAACACGCACCAGAAATAAATGCGGCTGCCGGCGAAAGCAAAAATACAATCGCCGCGGATACTTCCGATTCCGTGCCGAGACGATGCGCCGGCGTTAAATGCTTGAGCTGTTTGATGAGCGCGCCCATTTCCGGCGGGTAATTATCCATGCCGCTTGAGGCGATCCATCCCGGCGCAACGGCGTTGCTGCGAACCGGCGCCCACTCCAGTGCCGCCGTCTCGGTAAAATTCAGCATCCCCGCCCGCGCCGCGCCCGAGTGCGCCATGCCCGGCATGCCGTGCCACATATCCGCGATGATGTTGACGATGGCGTGATCGCCTTCGCTGCGAATCATGCTTTCATCCACTGCGTATAGCATTCGCGCGCGAACAAAAAACCGCCGGTCAAATTATTGCGGACAACCGTGTCCCAACCTTTGGCGCTGATTTTTTCTAGCGGCGCGGAGAATTGGCCACCGGCATTGTTGACGAGGTAGTCGATGCGACCGTGCGTGTTGAGAATACTCTCAACGGTTGCGCGAACTTGATCTTCTTCGCGGATGTCGCAAATGTGGGTCGATGCATTTTCCGCCGACGTCGGCGATCTCTTGTTGAACTGCGCTGAGTTTTTCTTGCTTGCGGCCGACTAGCGCAACGTTTGCGCCAAGCGCCGATAATTCATGCGCTGTGCAGCGGCCGATGCCGGAACCACCGCCGGTGACGATGGCGATGCGGTTCGAAAACAAATTCTGAGCGAAAATCGACTTAAACTGCACGATTAATGTGGGTTTCCGGGAATGCAGGGCAACATGACATTATCGTCATTCCCGCGAAGGCGAGAATCTAATGTCTTTCCTTGAACGACGCGGGATCCCCGCCTTCGCGTAGTTGACGAATTTTACGCCGCCAACCGATTCGGCATCTCGATCACCATCGCCGGCACTGGATCGGTCTTAAACTCGAACGTAACGTTCTCGGCGCCAAACGCACGGGCGATTGATCGCAATGTCGATTCCGCCGAAGCATGCAAATCGCCTTCTAATTTCTTGATCTGCTCTTTCGCGCGCTCTTCAGCGTGACTGCGCGCGGCGGCGATCAATTGGTTCTTGTCTTGCTCGCTGAAACTGCCTGCAAAGAAACCATTTAGCAAATCCGGCAATAGCCATGGCAATACGCGTGCTTTTTGCTCGTCGTAAACGTTGATATTGCGGATGAAGACTTCGTGCTGGCATGGCGGCATTTTCATGTTGTAAGCGCCCTGCCCACGCGGCTCGATTTGGAACGCGTTGTTGCGCAAATTAAAGCGAAATTCGATCTCGAATTCGAACACCATCGCCATTTTCTTTTGCGTCAGCACCCAGCCTAAATATTTCTCGCCGAACTGACCCCAGGAATGATCGGTCTCGGTGACGATCTCTTTGGTAAAAACTTTGTAGACCGCTAACTCGCCAATGGAGCGCATGTCTTCGATATTGCTGTGAATGGTGATTTGCTGCGATGGCTTGCGATCGCGCAACGCGCGCACGAAGAACGTGGCCATGTATATCAGCGCAATAAGTAGCACCAGAACAATGATGAGCGACCAATTGAAGTCCATCGGAGAGCCTCCTTACAACCATTCGAAGTCATAGTCTAAAGCAAAAAAGGGCTGTTACCAGCCCTTTTTTGTATTGTTGCTATTTACTTTTTTATGCTTACGCTTCGCCCAATACCGAAACCTTAATCGTTGCGGTCACATCGCTATGCATCGCTAGCGTCAATTCATGATCACCCACTTGTTTAAGCGGACCGTCGGGCATGCGAATTTCCGCTTTTGAAACTTCAAAGCCTTGGGCTTTAAGTGCATCGGCAATATCGGCATTCGTGACAGAACCAAACAACTTGCCGTCGACACCTGCTTTTTGCGTGATCTGAACCATCATGCCGTTGAGCTTTTCCGCCCGAGCATTCGCTTGCGCCAAAATATCGGCCTGTTGTTTTTCCAAGTCCGCACGACGTTTTTCAAACTCAGCCAAATTTTCTGGCGTGGCGCGTTTTGCCTTGCCGTTCGGGACGAGAAAATTGCGCGCGTAACCATTTTTGACTTTGACCACGTCGCCAAGCTGGCCGAGGTTCACGACTTTTTCGAGGAGAATAATTTGCATGTTGGCTCCTTAGTGCAAATCGGTGTACGGCAGCAACGCGAGGAAACGCGCACGCTTAATCGCAACCGATAATTGACGCTGAAAATACATCTTCGTACCGGTGATACGCGCCGGAATAATCTTGCCGTTTTCGTTGATGAAATCCTTTAGGATTTCGATGTCTTTGTAATCGACTTCGGCTATTTTATCGGCCGTGAAGCGGCAGAATTTTTTGCGGCGAAATAACGACCGCTCCGGATTACGCTTATTTTTTAGGTCGGTCTTTTTCTTGCCGAAACGACCTCTAGTGGGTAGTGCCATGATTAACCTCTTTCAATAATTTATAACTGTTCACATGAAGCACGGGAATGTCAGATCGCTGACTCGTCCGCGCTAAGAATCCTTTGACCACAATCTCGCGTGCCATCGGTAAATCGAGCGACTTCTTGCGCCAATTCGCCTGCGGCTTGTATTCGCATATTCACGACAACATTCAGCGCTGTATTGGCCTCGCTCTGGCGCGACTGATGTTGCAATTCGAACATCAATACCGGCACGCCGGCTGGGCTGTAACGAATCGCTTGCAAGTTGCGCATCACACCGGATAACACGATTTGATTGCGGTTCAAATGACGTCGTTAGGCTGCGGCCGTTCCGGCGCGGCGACATCGTCTAACCGCTTCCATCGCTTGCGTCGTCGACAATGACTTGGATTTTTCTTCCTTCATCATCGCCGAAGGTTCGGTCACGGGACGTTCCATTTTCACGGTCAAATGGCGCAACACCGCGTCATTGAACTTAAACGCGTCTTCGATTTCATCGAGCGACTTTTGATCGCATTCGATGTTCATCAACACGTAATGGGCTTTGTGAATTTTTTGAATCGGATACGTTAACTGGCGGCGGCCCCAATCTTCCAGGCGGTGAACGCTACCGCCGTTGTTGCTGACCATGCCTTTGTAACGCTCGACCATGGCGGGCACTTGCTCGCTTTGGTCAGGGTGAACGATGAAAACGATTTCATAATGTCGCATTAACTCTCCTTATGGGTGATTTAAAGCTTCCCGTAATGCGAGTACGGTGAAGCAAGGAAAACGATAATTATAACAGGAGTTTAGGGCGCGGATCAAACCATGCTTGCAAGGTAAACTAGCGCACCAGGAATCATTTCACCCACCATGTTTAAGTTACCACCCGAACTCACGGAGTTCCAAGCCGCAATTCGAGCTTTCTCACAGGCGCATATTGCCCCACGCGCCGCCGCGATCGACGCCGACGCCACCTATCCGCGCAATTTGCATCGTCTGCTCGTCGAACATGGCTATATGCGCCAAATTGCCTTGCCGGAGCCATTGCCGCAACGATTTTTGCGGCGCGCGTTATTGATTGAAGAAATCGCTTACGCCAGTGGTGCCGTTTCCATGATTCCTATGGTTAATGAATTGGGTTGCACGCCGTTGCAGTTGTTTGGCAACGACGCGCAAAAGCAGCGCTGGCTAAGCGGCGTTGCCGACGGCTCGCTATTTGCCTCCTACGGATTAACCGAACCTGCCGCCGGATCCGACGTTGCAGCCCTTGCCTGCGCCGCGCGCGCCGACGGCGAGCATTACATTCTCAACGGCGAGAAGTCTTGGATTTGCAATGTGCAGCGGCCGGGTTTCTGTGTTGTATTCGCGACGCTCGATCCGAACGACAAACGCCACGGCCTCACGGCATTCATCGTGCCGACCGACAGCAGCGGCTTCGATATTCATAATGCCGAACCGACGCTCGGATTGCGCGGTTCGCCGACCTACAATTTTCGGTTGAACAATGTTCGCGTTGTGCGTGAACATGTTCTCGGCAGGCCAGGCGATGGCTTTCGCATCGCCATGATGACGCTAAGTCACACGCGCCCCGCCGTTGCCGCGCAGGCGCTCGGCATTGCCCGCGCCGCGCGCGATGCGGCACTCGCCTATGCGCGCGAGCGCAGGAGCATGGACAAAGCGCTGATCGATCACCAAGCCATCGGCTTCATGCTCGCCGACATGGAAATGAAAATTCGCGCCGCGCGCCATTTGGTGTACGAAGCGAATGCGTTGCTTGGGGAATCGCTTGGGGGCGACGCGATCGCGACGGCCTCGGCCAAATGTTTCGCTGCCGACACTGCAATGCAAGTCAGCACTGACGCGGTGCAAATTTTAGGTGGCAACGGATATAGCAAAAATTATCCCGTCGAACGATTTTTTCGCGACGCGAAAGTCACGCAGATTTACGAGGGCACCAATCAGATTCAGCGCATGGTCATTGCGCGCAAACTCGCTACGGAAGGCAAATAAAATGAAACTCATTATCGCGACGCCCAGCCCCTACGCACGCAAAGCGCGCGTGGCATTGTTAGAAAAAAACATTCTGTTCGAAACGGTGATCGAAAATCCATGGATTCCCGAAACCGGCATCGGCAAGGTCAATCCGCTTGGCAAAGTTCCGGCGTTGATTTTAGATAACGGCGACATCGTGCACGATTCATCCGTCATCGCCGAATATGTCGACACCTTTGCGCAGTCACCGCAAATCCTTCCCACGGATCCACTGCTGCGCGTCGCCGTTAAGCAAATCGAAGCAATTGCCGATGGCGTGTGCGATGCGGTGGTGTTGATTTTGCTCGAACGCTATCGCCGGCCCGAGTTACAGAGCGCAACGTGGATGTCACGCCAGCGCAAAAAAGTCGACGCCGGAATCGAGGAACTCTCGCAACGACTCGGCGAAAAAGAGTTTTTCACCACCGCCGGTTTTTCTCTTGCAGAAATTTCAACGGCGTGTACGTTGGGCTATTTGGATTTGCGCTTCCCGGAATTCCATTGGCGTGCGGGCCATGGAAATCTGCAACGCCTGTTCGAGAAAATGTCCGCACGGTCATCGTTCGCACAAACCATTCCCTCGCCGCAATTCGTACCGCAAGATTTTTGATTGCGCCAAGAGGCAATCATGGCGCGCCTCTCCAGGCATGCCGCGCCAGGAGGCACTATTCACGCGCCTCCTGGCAATGCCATCACGAATGACGAAATCGTAATATCAACCACGTCAGAATGCCCGCGAGCAAACCCCAAAACGCCGAGCCGATACTGAGTAAGGTGATGCCTGACGCCGTAACGAGAAACGTCACGAATGCGGGCTCGCGCTCTTTATCGTTGCCGAGTGCTACCGCGAGGCCGTTGCCAATGGTGCCGAATAAAGCGAGCCCGCCGATTGCCAATACCAATTCTTTTGGAAACGCTGCGAACAGCGCAGCAACGGTCGCGCCGAATAATCCAACTAACACATAGAACACACCGGCCGCGATCGCCGCGACATAGCGTTTATTCGGATCTTCATGGGCTTCGCGGCCGGTGCAAATTGCCGCCGTGATGGCCGCTAGGTTTAGCGCAAATGCGCCGAACGGCGCTAGGACCGTCGTTGTGATGCCGATCCACCCGATCACCGGCGAAATCGGCACGCTCGTATAACCCGAAGCGCGCAACGCGGCAACCCCCGGCACGTTCTGCGAAGCCATAGTGACAATAAATAGCGGCAACGCAACGCCGACGAGCGCGCTGACGGAAAACACGGGCATGGTGAAAATCGGCTTCGCCAATTCAAGATGCAATTCGTTCACATGCAACAATCCACGCAACGCCGCAATGACAATTCCCACGGCAAGCGCGGCGACGATGGCGTAGCGCGGTTGCGCGCGACGAAAAATTAAGTACACCAAAAACATCGAAAACACGAGAATGAATTGCGCTTGCATCGACACAAACACCTCGAGCCCAAAGCGAAACAACACGCCCGCCAACAACGCCGAGGCGATTGAAATCGGAATGCGTTGCAGCGAACGTTCGAACCAACCGCTGAATCCGGCGATCGTGATTAACAATCCGGAAATCAAAAATGCGCCAATCGATTCCGCCAAACTCACACCGCTCGCGCTCGTGATCAACATTGCCGCACCCGGCGTCGACCACGCCGTCACCACCGGTTTGCGATAGTAAAGCGAGAGCCCAATGCACGTCACACCCATGCCCAACCCCAGCGCCCACATCCATGAACTGATTTCCGCTTGATTGGCGCCCGTTGCTCGAGCGGCCTGAAATACGATCGCTGCGGAACTAGTGAAGCCGACGAGCACGGTTACAAAACCCGCGACCACGGCAGACAAAGAAAGATCGTTACGGAATGACATGGCGGCGATTGTAGCGGTTATGGATCGTGAAATCCCATCGTGCCAGGAGGCGCGGGGATATTATGTGTAGCGGGCATTCATGCACGGCCCCAGAACGGAACGGTGCGTAAACGCACGCTAGATTAACTTGGGCAAGCGCCGCCGGATTCCACCCAAGCGTTAACCGCTTTCGCGAAATCTTCCTTCGACATCGGCACGGGTTTGCGCGTCCCACCCGGCGCCCAACCCCATTGCACGATGGGATCGGTGGTCATATGCGCGGCGATAGACTTTAGATCGCGATTGCCGTTCTTTGTGGAATCGATAACGGCACGGCACAAATCGCCGACCGACAAACCTTCCCAAGCCATCGCGACTGGCGCGAGGTGCCAATCCGGCGCGCCGGGCGCGACGGGGCCGTTGCTGCTTTGATGGCAGACGTTGCAGGTTAGACCTGAGCCGCGGCCATCGGGCCCGCGCTTCACCGAAGGTATGTGATCGTGGCGATCGTCGCCCTGCTTCGGCGTATCGCCGGTAACGTGGCAATTGAGGCAGCGCGGGTGTTGCAGCACTTTGGCGATGTCGGTAAATAAATCTTGTTGCGGTTTTTCTTTGGCGGATTCGAGCGCCGGAGGTTCGCTAGGCGTTGCGGCTTGTTCCGGTGGCTGAGTCGTCGGTGGTTCGTTCGGCGGCGTGGGCTCGGATTTGATTTCGGTTGGCGCGCGCGGCGTTGGCGATGGCGGGTTTTTAATTTCAGTGGACGCGACTTGATCGAGCGCTGGCGTCAGCGGTAACACGCGTGGTTGGTTTTGGCATGCGGCAAGCACGGCCAATACGACGGCAAAACGTATGGGATTTTTTACATTCATTTCAACTCCTCAAGTGCCTGACCGGGAAGCCGCACCACGCTTGCCGTTCCGCATGCCACGCCTGAAGATCAGCTCTGGATGCGCCTCTTCAGGCATGTCCTTATGCGAGCACGTCAGCCCAAATATTCTTCGCCCAAGCCAACGCGTACAGACCTTCTTGCTCGCTCGCGCCCGTAGATAAACCACCACTGCCTTCAACCGTGACCATGGTTTTTTTCGCTTCGTCGTAACGATGCACCGACGCGATGTGAATGACGTCTTTG
Organism: uncultured Pseudomonadota bacterium; assembly: GCA_963840785.1. Lineage (GTDB taxonomy): Bacteria > Pseudomonadota > Gammaproteobacteria > Burkholderiales > JALYOK01 > JALYOK01. Next base: position 235,019 of record CAWJAF010000003.1, read on the forward strand.
TCCGTGACGAAGCTATAGCAAGTGTTAGTCAACATCGGCGTGGCGTTTACGGGTTGATTTTTGATCAGCGCGACGACAGCCGCAGCGCAATTTTTTCCGTGGCTGTTAGCCATGTGCCCAGATTTTGGCATGGCCGGCGCGGCGAGAATGGCATCGCCGAGAATATGAACGTTCTTCGCCACCTTCGATTCGTAGGTGAGAAAATCGACTTCGCACCAACGATTATTCGCCGTGATGAGTCCGGCACTTTCGGCGATCTTGCCTGCCTTCATCGGCGGCAAAACGTTCAGCACATCGGCTTTGACGTCGTCGAATGTGAGCTTGACGGTGCCACTTGCGGCATCGACATCCACCAACTCACTGTTGGGGCGATACTCGATCGTGTTAGGGTAAAGTTCTTTCCAAATTTTTGTGAACAGTGCTTTCTTCGACACCACATCTTCATTGCTGTCGAGGATTAGGACTTTCGATTTTGGCTTGGCCTTTTTGAAATAATTCGCCACCAGGCATGCGCGCTCATAGGGGCCGGGCGGGCAACGATAGGGTGCTTTCGGAATGTGAATCGCAAATACTCCGCCATCGCGCATCGCTTCGAGTTGCTTGCGTAAGGCGACGGTCTGTGGACCGGCTTTCCATGCGTGCAACACCGACTCTTGAGCGGCCGCTTCTTTCAAACCAGGAATGCCGTCGTACATAAACTGCACGCCCGGCGCGACAATCAATCGATCATAGGCGATCGAATCTTTGCTGTTAGCGAGCCGCACTTGTTGCTTTGCGACATCGATCGATACTGCGTTATCACGAACAAAATTAATGCCGTATTTACTGCGAAGCGCGCCGTAACTTGCGCTGATGTCGGCTAAGGTTTTACTGCCGTTCAACACGAGGTTGGATATCGGGCAAGAAATAAATAGTTCGTTGGGCTCGATCATGGTCACTTCGATATCGGGTGCCCATAGACGAATGTATTTCGCCGCCGTCGCACCGGCATAACCGGCGCCGATGACTACGACTCGACCGGCACTCTTTTTTGCAACCGGCGCGGAACTACAGCCGGCCAATATTGCAGCACTGGCACTGAGAATAAATTCTCGTCGCGAATAAGCCATTGCGACTCTCCTCTTAAATTAGTTTTTTTGCGCGGAAAAATACGCGGCGAGCGCGGCGATTTGCTCGTCGCTATAGCCCTTGGCGATTTGATGCATCACCGTTGCGGCACGCGCACCGGACTTAAAATCATTCATCTGCTTGACAATGTAAGCTTGATCAAGCCCGGCGATATTGGGCATGCCGCTAGCGCTGCGGCCACTGGTTCCATGACAACCGGAACAAGTCGTCGCAAGATCGCGGCCGCGGTTATCTTGGGCGTGGACGGCGCATACCGATAGCGCCAATAGAAATAACAATCCAAATGCGGGAATTTTCAAGCCTGTCTCCTCCAGGATTGTGAATCGATGGGCCGGCGACGCGCCGGCCCGAAAACTATACGACCGCGGCGGGCTCTTCCGCAAAGGTTAGGGTGACTTCGTCGTCAACGCCAACATCCACGGTTACTTTGCCACCATTGGCGAGACGCCCGAACAGTAGCTCGTCGGCAAGCGCACGGCGAATGGTGTCTTGAATTAATCGCGACATCGGGCGCGCGCCCATCAGGGGATCGAAACCTTTTTTGCCAAGGTAAGCCTTCAGTGCATCGGTAAATACAATCTCAACTTTCTTTTCGTGTAATTGATCTTCCAGTTGCATCAAGAATTTATCCACCACACGCAAAATGACTTCTTCGTTCAATGCTGCGAAACGAAATAATCGCGTCGATGCGATTGCGAAATTCCGGCGTGAACATACGCTTGATGTCGATCATCTCATCGCCGGCTTTCTTGTCTTGCGTAAAACCGATCGACGTGCGCGTTAGCGATTCTGCGCCGGCATTGGTTGTCATAATGATAATGACATTGCGGAAATCCGCTTTACGTCCGTTATTGTCGGTCAGCGTGCCGTGGTCCATCACTTGCAACAAAATATTGAAAATGTCCGGATGCGCTTTTTCGATTTCGTCGAGCAATAACACGGCATACGGATGCTTCGAGATTTGCTCCGTCAGCAAGCCACCTTGATCGAAACCGACATAACCTGGCGGCGCTCCGATCAACCGCGATACGGCGTGGCGTTCCATGTATTCGGACATGTCGAAACGAATCAATTCGATGCCCATCGTGTAGGCAAGTTGCCGTGCGACTTCGGTTTTGCCCACGCCGGTTGGACCCGAAAACAAGAATGAACCGATGGGTTTTTGCGGGTTGCCAAGGCCGCTACGTGCCATCTTGATTGCCGATGAAAGGACTTCAATGGCTTTGTCTTGGCCGAACACGACCGCTTTGAGATCGCGATCCAAACTCATCAGTGTCGTGCGGTCGTCATTGGATACAGACTTTGCGGGAATACGCGCGATTTTCGCGACGATTTCCTCGATTTCGTGTTTTCCGACCACTTTGCGTTGCTTGGCTTTCGGCAAAATTTTCTGTGCGGCACCGGCTTCGTCAATGACGTCAATCGCTTTGTCCGGCAAATGACGATCATTGATATAGCGTGCCGATAGTTCGGCCGCAGTCGTTAGCGCGTTCGGCGTGTATTTGATGCCGTGGTGCTGTTCGAAACGCGACTTGAGCCCGCGTAAAATTTCGACGGTTTCTTGAATACTCGGCTCGTTCACATCGACTTTCTGGAAGCGACGCGACAACGCATGATCTTTCTCAAATACGCCACGGTATTCCGTGTAAGTCGTCGCACCGATACATTTCATTTGGCCGTTGGATAGCGCCGGCTTGAGCAAATTCGAGGCATCTAAAGTGCCGCCCGATGCCGCACCGGCGCCGATTACGGTGTGAATTTCGTCGATAAATAAAATCGAATTCGGATTGTCCGCGAGCTGCTTCAACACGGATTTCAGGCGCTGCTCAAAATCGCCACGATACTTGGTGCCGGCGAGCAACGCGCCCATGTCCAGCGAGTAAACCTGGCATTTCGCCAGAATATCCGGAACCTTGCCTTCGACGATGCGACGCGCAAGCCCTTCGGCGATCGCTGTTTTGCCGACACCGGCTTCACCGACCAACAGCGGATTGTTTTTGCGACGACGACAGAGAATCTGAATCACGCGCTCCAACTCGTTGTCGCGGCCTACAAGCGGGTCAATCTTGCCCGCCAGTGCTTGTGCGTTGAGGTGCTGCGCAAAGCTCTCGAGCGCGCCGCCACTGCCCTGCTCTTGTTCGCCCTCTTGCTCGCCTTCTTCTTTAGCCGGCGCGCCCTGCGGCACTTTTCGAATGCCGTGAGAAATGAAATTCACCACATCAAGTCGGCTCACATCTTGCTGATGGAGAAAGTAAACCGCATGGGAATCTTTTTCGCCGTAAATGGCGACCAATACGTTGGCACCGGTCACTTCTTTCTTACCGGAAGATTGAACGTGCAGGATCGCCCGCTGGATGACGCGTTGGAATCCCAAGGTCGGCTGTGTGTCGACTTCCTCGTGGCCCGCGACCGTGGGCGTATGCTGCTGCACGAACTCGGCGAGCGCTTTACGCAGATCATCGAGTTTGACGCCGCAAGCGCGTAGCACTTCCGTTGCAGAAGGATTATCCAATAGCGCTAATAGCAGATGCTCAACGGTCACAAACTCGTGACGTTTCTGGCGGGCCTCAACGAAGGCCATATGTAAACTGACTTCTAACTCCTGCGCTATCATGTTTCCTCCATCACGCATTGCAGCGGATGTTGATGTTGCTTGGCAAATGCCATAACTTGTTCCACTTTGGTCGTCGCCAGATCAAGCGGATAAACTCCACATACCCCACGACCTTCCGTATGCACTTTGAGCATAATACGCGTTGCCTGTTCACGCGTAAGTAAAAAAAATTTCTGCAGCACCAAAATCACAAATTCCATTGGCGTAAAATCATCGTTACACAGCACGACCTTGTACAATGGCGGCGGCTTAACCTTCGCCTTTGCCGCCTCGAGGATCGTACCGTCCTGCCGCTTGACTGCCATCGAGAGATTTACCGTGAGCGTAACGCTGTCGTATGCTTCATTTTGGCAAGGTGGTGGAATTTTTCAAGCCCTAGAAGCATTTAGCGTAAAAAAATAGATTTTCACTTGACTTATCGCCATCACTAAGCGTAGAAATACAAAGAAAATCGGCGTTGGGCTGATTTATGTTCGATAAGGGAGACATATGCCGACTGGTACCGTGAAGTGGTTTAACGATTCGAAAGGTTTTGGATTTATCACACCTGAAGACGGAAGCGAAGATTTGTTCGCGCATTTTTCCGCAATCCAAATGGGCGGATTCAAAACACTCAAAGAAGGCCAAAAGGTTAGTTTTGAAGTTACTCAAGGCCAAAAGGGTAAACAAGCCTCAAACATACAAGCGGCGTAGGAACTCATAGATTTTGATCCGTTAAATTAACACAACCCCTGTTTTAGCGCTTACACCAAAGTAGCTAAAACAGGGGCGGCAGTTAACTACATATTCGAAATGAGTGCCTCGCCGAATTTCGAGCAAGGCACTTGCGTCGCGCCTTGCATCAGACGGGCAAAGTCATAGGTTACGACTTTCGATTCGATGGTTTTTTCCATCGAACGAATGATTGCGTCCGCGGCTTCGACCCAACCCAAATGACGCAGCATCATCTCTGCGGAAAGTATTAAAGAACCCGGATTGACGTAGTCCTTGCCTGCGTATTTAGGCGCCGTTCCGTGCGTCGCTTCGAACATCGCGACGGTATCGGAAAGGTTAGCACCAGGCGCAATGCCAATACCCCCAACTTGCGCGGCCAACGCGTCCGAGATGTAATCACCGTTTAGGTTCAGTGTCGCGATAACGTCATATTCGTCAGGACGCAACAGGATCTGTTGCAAAAACGCATCAGCGATCACATCTTTGATGACGATACCGTTTGGTAGCTTCATCCATGGGCCGCCGTCAATCAATTCCGCGCCGAATTCCTTCTTCGCCAGCGCATAGCCCCAATCGCGGAATCCACCTTCCGTGAATTTCATGATGTTACCTTTGTGGACTAAGGTCACGGATTTGCGCTTATTCGTCACGGCATATTGAATAGCGCGGCGAACCAAGCGCTCCGTGCCTTCGCGCGAGACAGGCTTGATGCCGATGCCGCTGGTCGCGGGGAAGCGAATCTTTTTGACCTTCATTTCATTTTGCAAAAACTCGATTACCTTCTTGGCGCCCTCGCTCTCCGCTTGCCACTCGATGCCGGCGTAAATATCCTCCGAATTCTCGCGGAAAATCACCATATTGGTCTTGTGCGGCTCTTTCACCGGGCTGGGCACACCGGTGAACCAACGCACCGGCCGCAAACAGACATACAAATCCAACTCTTGGCGTAGTGCGACGTTGATCGAGCGAATGCCACCGCCGACCGGCGTCGTCAGCGGACCTTTAATCGAAACCACGTATTCGCGCACGATGTCCAGCGTTTCCTGCGGAAGCCAGACGTTTTCGCCATATACCTTCACCGATTTTTCCCCAGCGTAAACTTCCATCCAGGAAATCTTGCGCTTACCGCCGTAACATTTCGCGACCGCGGAATCGACGACGTTTTTCATCACCGGCGTGATATCGACGCCGATGCCATCACCTTCCAGATAAGGAATGATCGGCTGATCGGGCACGTTAAGCGTGAAATCGGCGTTCACTGTAATTTTCTGGCCGACGCTGGGAATTTTGACCTGTTGGGTCATTTGCCACTCCTTTTTGAGGGGTTAAGTTGAATGATATGTCTTATGTCTTATATAATACTTTAAACTCAGCTACACTGTCAGTGATCAACCAAAGCGAGCCCTTGATGACCATTTTTCGACAGCCGATTTATGCGACGCCCATAGCGACAAACTCAGTATTGTAGCGCCAATGTTCCTATGCTTTGGCGCCCGCGCCAGCTTTTTTGGTCAGATTCGCACACTGAAAGTGTTTGAAGACAACGCCTTGGTGCGCACAAACCTTGTCCACGCCGGGCAATGGTAACGTGCTGGTGGTCGATGGCGGCGGCAGTATGCGTTGCGCGTTGGTCGGCGATCAATTGGCGTTATTCGCCCAGCAAAACAATTGGAGCGGCGTGATCGTTTATGGCTGCGTGCGCGACAGCGTCGCGATGAAAACCATGGATGTCGGCATTCGCGCGACTCAACACCCATCCGCTACGTAGCCTTCGCAAAGGCATAGGCGAAAGTGACATTCCGGTCGCGTTCGGTGGCGTGAAATTTACGCCGGGTGAATGGCTTTATGCCGATGCCGACGGCATCGTTGTTAGTGCTGAGGCGCTCACTTAAGTCGTGACAAGATTTCACCGAGCAAAATGTTGCACTGCAGTACGAACTAGCTATACTGATCAGCAATAGCGTGCCCTTCGCCGCATCGGTGCGGGGCCGCAAAACAAAAACGAGTTGTCCGTCATCCTCGGCGCTCTTTCCGGTTGCCGGACATGATCTCCGGCCACTCGCTTAACCGATCTGCAAGGTTATTGTTACTCAAATCCAATAACCCAGCAGATCAACGGAATGAAACAAATCGCGGCGTGGTTGCCTTGAGGCTGAGCACCGCATTATCAAATCAATTTTATTGGAGAATACGATGAGTCGCGAAACCGAAGCAGCAAAACTGAAGCAAGAATGGGCCAACGATCCCCGTTGGAAAAATATCAAGCGCGGTTACTCAGCAGAAGACGTCGTGCGTCTGCGTGGTAGCCTGCATATCGAACACACCCTGGCACGCCGCGGCGCAGAAAAACTCTGGACCTTGGTCAATAACGAGCCGTTCATCAACGCCCTCGGCGCGCTGACCGGCAACCAAGCCATGCAACAGGTCAAAGCCGGCCTGAAGGCAATTTATCTATCCGGCTGGCAAGTCGCCGCCGATGCCAATATCGCCGGTGAAATGTATCCAGATCAGTCGCTCTACCCTGCCAACTCCGTGCCCCATGTCGTGCGCCGGATCAACAATGTATTTCAGCGCGCTGACCAAATTCAACACATGGAAGGCAAAGGCGATCTCGATTATTTCGCACCAATCGTCGCTGATGCCGAAGCCGGCTTCGGCGGTGTGTTGAATGCCTTTGAATTGATGAAAGCCATGATCGAAGCGGGCGCCGCAGGCGTTCACTTCGAAGATCAATTGGCCAGCGCGAAAAAATGCGGCCACATGGGCGGCAAGGTTCTCGTCACCACGCAAGACGCCGTGCAAAAACTCGTCGCGGCGCGCTTAGCCGCTGACGTGATGGGCGTGCCAACATTGCTGTTCGCCCGTACCGATGCCGAGGCAGCGAATCTCATCACCTCTGATGTCGACGCCAACGACAAGCCTTTCATCACCGGCGAGCGTACCGCGGAAGGCTTTTATCGCGCCAAAAACGGCATCGAACAGGCCATCTCGCGTGGCCTGGCGTATGCGCCCTATGCCGATTTGATTTGGTGCGAAACCGGCACGCCTGATCTCGAATTCGCTAAGAAATTCGCCGACGCGATCCATGCCAAATTCCCCGGTAAATTGCTCTCCTACAACTGCTCGCCAAGCTTCAACTGGAAGCGCAATTTGGACGACGCGACCATCGCCAAATTCCAACGCGAACTCGGCGCAATGGGTTACAAGTTCCAGTTCATCACGCTAGCCGGTTTCCATGCGCTGAACTACGGCATGTTCGAACTTGCCTACGGCTACGCGCGCAACAACATGACCGCCTTCGTCGAATTGCAGCAAAAAGAATTCGCCGCAGCCGACAAAGGCTTCACCGCCGTCAAGCATCAACGCGAAGTCGGCACCGGTTATTTCGATGACGTCACCACAGTGATTCAAGGCGGGCAATCGTCCGTTACCGCATTAACCGGATCGACGGAAGAAGAGCAATTTCACGATTCGCCGAAGCTGCGCGCCGCGCATTAGTTACCGACGCTAGATTCCCTCGCCTTCGCGGGGACAACGACAATAAAAAGGGCGCTAAAAGCGCCCTTTTTATTTTACGTATTTACCACTTAGCCAGAAGCCGCATGGTTATTCACTCTCCGCAATGCATAGGCTGTAAGCCAATATCCATAGGCATCTCCAGGCAGGCAAAATTTCAAGGCGCGCCTGTCTCCGACTCTGCTACCATCTCACCGAGTCGATTCCAATTCACGTTTCCGGAGAAATTCTTGATTCCAACATCGATTATTCGCGCACTTAACGTTGTTATTCTCGGCATGACGACAAGCCTAGCGCTCGCCCAAAATGATATGCCGCCGCAGGCGATCATCGCGACTTTCGAAGGCCAGGTTTTCAATGGCGATAACCTCGATCCGCTCTTGACAACATTTTTTTTCGAGAACGGAAAGAAATTGCGAGGAACGTATGTCGTCGAAGCCGAAGAAGGCATGGACTCGGGCGAACTGTCCGATTGTCATCTGGAAAGCACATACACGGTAGTGTGCAAATGGAAGGATTCCCAAGGTACTGGCATCGCGCGCATGCTTTTTGCCACCGACTATCGTTCGTTCAATGGCTATTGGGGCCCGTCAAGCGAAACCACCGTGTTTCCGCTAAATGGCGTGCGAAAAGATTCGACTAACTAAAAAACTTCTAAGCAACTTACTCTTGCACTAAATCAGACTAAATTCATTTGGGCAAAGTAGAAATCGCTTTCGATGCAACCTTGTTGACGTTCCCTTGCCACCCACCGCCAAGGGCCTTAATGAGCGCGACGCTGCCCACCATGCGTTGCCCCGCGAGTTGCGCCATTAAGCGTTGATTCGCTAACGTCGTACGTTCTGTATCGACGACTTCCAAATAGGTTACGAGGCCCGCTTTGTAACGGCTTGTCGAAATTTGCGAGCTCTTTTGTGCGTTCACGACAGCGCGTGATTGGGCGTCACTTTGCTCGGCCAGAATGCGCAAACCCGCTAGCGACGATTCGACCTCTTGGAACGCGACCAGCACTCGGCCTTGATACTGCGCCATGTTCTCGTCGAACACAGCTTTGGTGCGCTCGAGATTAGCTTTGTTGCGGCCGCCTTCAAATATCGGTAGCACGACGCCGATGCCCGCCGTCCAAATTCGGCTGGCGCCACGAACGATGTCGCTCAAATCTGCACTCTCAAAACCGGCTTGGCCGGTTAAGCGAATGGCCGGAAAGAATGCGGCCTTGGCGACACCAATCTCTGCATTGCGTGCGGCAAGCAGACGTTCAGCCTCGGAAACATCGGGACGGCGCTGCAGCAATTCGCTGGTTAGGCCGACCGGAATTTTCGGTATGGCAGCGTTAGTCAGCGATTCTCCTAACTTAAATTCGCTCGGAATTTTTCCGACTAGCACCGCAATGGCATTCTCCAATTCAGCGCGACGTTTGCCGATGCCGATAAATTCAGCTTCGGTAGCGGCGACTTCGGCGTCACCGCGAGTAACATCGAGTTCGCTGGCGATCCCACCGCGATAGCGCGAACGCGCCAGCTCCAATCCTTTTTTTCGCAGCGCGATGGTGTTACGCAAAATGTCGCGCTCGGCATCAAGAGAACGCAGCGCAAAATAGTTTTGCGCGATATCGCCCGCCATCGTCAGCGCGATGGTTTGATAACCGTATTGCGCCGCTTGCGCGCGGGCAACGGCCGATTCCGACGCGCGCCGCATCTTGCCCCAAAAATCGATTTCGTAAGCCATATCAATCGGCACGCGAAAACGATTCGCAGTGTAGTCACGCACGGTAGAGCCAGGCTGCGCGGGTCGATTTGCGGATTGCCGATTGCGTTGGGCATCAGGATCGAAATTGACCGTCGGCAGTAAATCCGCCTCGCTAACGCGGGCAATCGCTCGGGCTTGGCGTACGCGCGCGGCGGCCGCTTGCAATTGGAAGTTGCCTTTGAGGGCTTCTTCCTCTAACTCATTTAGCCGAGCGTCGCCGAAAATCTCCCACCACTTCTGCTGGAGTTTGATGGCGCCTTTGTTTTCAGCGCTGGCTTCTTTCCAGTCTTTAGCCGAAAAACTGAGCGGCGATTGGTAATTGGGCCCAACGGCACATGCCGTCAACAACGTTGCGACCATCAACAATAAAAAACGCTGCGCGATTCCGGCCATTGGCTTATTTCACCTTGGTTTCGGCGACGGTCGCAGGCGATTGCGCAGTGGGCTTTGGCGCGGCGGGCTTTTCTTCCGGCTTTGTCGCGGGCACCGTCGCGGGCTTTTCCGGTTCGGCGACCTTCATATTGACGCTAACGCCATCGCGCATTGCATCCGTTGGATTGGTGACGATCATGTCTTTCTCTTCGACGCCGGCGAGAATTTCGATCTGCGTACCCAGATCGCGACCGAGCTTAACCTTGCGCAGTTGCACCGTGTTGTTAGCCACAGCCGCGACTTGCGGCCCATCCTGACGTACCATCAACGTATTCGCGGGCAGCAGAATATTCGGCTCCGTTTGATTCAGTGCGAATTTCGCTTGTACAAACATACCCGCCGCCAACTCAAATTTTTCATTCGGCACATTGATTTCCGTCAACAGGGTTTTCGATTGCGGATCGAGTGCACCGGCGGTGCGCAAAACTTTGCCGACGAACGGTTTCGGAAATTCCTTCAACAAAACGTTAACCGGCATATCGGTTTTGATCATGCGCATGTGGCTTTGTGGCACGTTGATATAAAGTTTCAGCGTATCCATTTTCGCCACTTTAAACATCCAGCGATTCGGGTCGGGATTTCCGGCGCTGATAAGTTGGCCGATCTCGACATTGCGCCCGGTAATCGTACCCGCAAACGGCGCCGTGACCCGCTGAAAAGATTTCATCTGAATCAGCCGCTCGACACTCGCTTGTGATGCAGCGTAGTCCGCTTGGCGCGCCTTGAGTGCGCTGACTTTTTCATCGACTTCTTGTGGCGAGACCGCATTCTCTTTTAGCACGGCTTTCCAACGCTCCGCGGTTGAGCGTGCCAATTCCATATTGGCTTTCACTTGCTGTTGATTGGCCAGCGCCTGCTTCAACTCGCGATCGATTTCCGGTGTTTCGATTTCCGCGAGCATTTGACCTTGCTTAACCTGCTCACCGATATCGACTTTCCATTGCTTCACATAACCGTTGGTGCGTGCAAAAATCAGCGCTTCCTGAATCGGCAACAAGGTACCCGGCAAGGTCAGTTCCATATTCGCTTTGGCGCGCTGGGCCGGGACGACAACCACATTGGGCCGCAAATCCTTTTGAACATCGGCGATCGCCTTGCCCGCATGCAAGCGTGGCCATACGCCCAGCATAAAAAATGCGCCAAGTAAAATTACAAGAGCAAATGCTGAAACGGTACCGATGCGCTTACGCGTACCGCTCGGTGGAGTCGGCTCGGGCATGACCTGCGCAGATTGAGCCTTGTGAAGATTCTCTTGCATGAATGACACCTTTTTCTATTACGCTGGCTGGGCCATCGCAGCGCCCAGCGGTTGAACGGGGCGCTCGCGGCCACCGTGAATCAAACTAAACACGACGGGGACGAATATCAAAGTGGAAATCGTCGCAAAAATCAATCCGCCGATCACGGCGCGGCCTAACGGCGCGTTCTGTTCACCGCCCTCGCCCAATCCCAGTGCCATAGGCACCATGCCGATAATCATTGCTGCCGCGGTCATCAACACGGGTCGCAGACGCGTGAAGCCTGCGGCCAGTGCCGCTTGCATCGCGGTCTTCCCGGAGGTCAATTGTTCTTTAGCGAAGGACACGATCAAAATACTGTTTGCCGTCGCAACACCCACGCTCATAATGGTTCCCATCAGCGACGGCACGCTGAACGTAGTACCGGTCAAAAATAAAATCCAAATGATGCCGCACAATGCGCCCGGCAGGGCGGTGATGATAATGAATGGATCGGTCCATGATTGGAAATTCACCACCATAATGAAATACACCAACATAGCGGCGAACAAAATTCCGTAGCCAAGATTGGTGAACGCCGTCTTCATACTTTCTATTTGACCACGGACCTCTAGACGAATGCCAGGCGGCAAATTGGCGCAAATCGGGTTGACGTCCTTTTTAACTTCGCCTTTCTCTTCCTTTTGCGGCGCCGGTGCTGCGCCTTTACCGAACCAGCCGCTGAACCAACCCGCGCTTGGAGGCGGCGGACAGTATTCGGCAACGAGTTTGTCGATCTGCGTCGCAACAGAACCAAGATCTGTTCCTTGGACGTTGGCGAACACATCGAAAGTCGGCTGCACGTTGGTGTGATTAATCACAAGCGGCGTTTCTTTGCGTTCGATGGTCGCGACATTCGACAGCATTTGTGAACCCGATTGCCCTTTGCCAGGCAAATTGGTATTCATCACATCATCGATCGAACTCAATAAATACTGCGGCGTTTGTACTGCGACCGGATATTGCAATCCGCTCTTCGGATCGGGCCACAAATTAAAATTCACAACGGCGCTGGAGGAAAGTGTCGTCAGCACGTTGTTTGCAACTTCACGTTGAGTCATACCCAATTCGGCGGCACGTTGGCGATCCACATTAATCTGTAAGGCGGGGCCATTGGTAATTTGATGCACGTGCACATCGACGGCTCCCGGAATCGCTTGAACTTTTTCTTTGATTTCTTTGGCGATCTTTGCGGTTTGCGGACTTCCGCCGATAATCTGTACGTCGATCGGCGCCGGTAAACCGAAGTTCAGAATTTGATTGACGATGTCGGCCGGCTGGAAGAAAAAATCAACGATAGGAAAACGCTTCGGCAACTCCAAACGCAGCCGGCGAATATATTCTTGCGTACTGAATTTTCGTTCGTGCGTAAGAGAAATGAGAATCTCGCCGTCGGCCGAGCTGATAGTCGGCGTATCGGTGAACGCCATGTTGATTGGCTGTGGCAATCCAATGTTGTCGAGAATTTGTTTGCGGTCTTCCTCTGGAATAATTTCGCGAATGACATTTTCTACTTTGCCGAAAATCAACTCGACCTCTTCCAAGCGCGTGCCCGCCGGCACTGTCACGTGCATGCGAATTTGTCCGGCGTCGACCAACGGGAAAAAGTCTCGGCCGACGAAGGGCAAGACCAACAAACTCACGACACCTAATGCACCGAATATTAAAAATATTGCTATGCGGTGGAATAGACCCCAATTCAACAGGCCGACATAACCTTTGCGAAAACCTTCGAAGCCGCGCTCGAATCCGCGATGGGCCAATGCAAATGGGTTTAGCGACCGGCGTGCCGGCTGACCATGCTCTGCAGCCTCTTTTTCGAGCAGGTATTTGACCATGACCGGCACTAAGGTTCGCGACAACACGTACGATGCCAACATTGCGTAAGCCACAACCAACGCCATCGGAGTGAACAAGAATTTCGCCGGGCCCGTCAAGAAAATCACTGACACGAATACAATACAAATCGCCAAGGTCGAAACGAACGCTGGCACGGCAATCTGCTGCGAACCTTCGATGATGGCATCTTCAAGTGGATGACCCATCTCAATGTAGCGATGGATATTTTCGACCGCGACCGTTGCGTCGTCCACCAAAATACCGACAGCTAAGGCCAATCCGCCGAGCGTCATGATGTTGAGCGTTTCGCCCGTAAGATACATGATGCACAGCGACGTCAAAATCGACAGAGGTATGGAGACCGCGACGATAATCGTGCTGCGCCAACTGCCCAGGAATAGCAAAATCATAATCGCCGTCAAACATGCGGCGATTAAACCTTCCAGCAAGACGCTGTTGATCGCGGCTTTAACGAAGACCGATTGATCGAACAGTTCCTTGAATTCCATTTCCGGCGACGCAGCACGCACGCCGACCAACGCCTTCTTGACGCCCTCAACAATGTCCAGCGTCGATGCGGAGCCTGCCTTAAGAATAGTTAGCAGTGCAGAACGTCGGCCTTCGTCGCGCACAATATTGGTCTGCACACCGAAGCCGTCGCGCACATTGGCCACATCCCGTAACGTGATCCAGGTGCCATTCGACTGTTGTTTAATCGGAATATCGTTCAGTTCATCGATGCTGGTCGGGTTGCTATTGATGCCAACGATATAGTCACGCTCGCCGATTTTCACCATGCCCGTCGGCAAATTGGCATTCTGTGCTGTCAATGCAGCATTGATATCGGTCATCGTGACACTGCGCGCCGCCATTAAGGCCGGGTCGGCGTCGATTTGAATTTGCCGGGGCTTACCGCCATAGGGCAAAGGCATGCGCGAGCCTCGCACCGGCGCAATCGCAGTACGGACTTTGTACAGCCCCGTGTCGTAAAGTTGCTGCTCGGAGAGCTTGTTGCTCGCCAGCGCAATCTGCAATACCGGCACACTCGATGCGTCGTAACGGAACACAAATGGTGGCGTCGTCCCTTGCGGCATCCGTCGCAAAATAATTTGCGACAACGCAGTAATTTGCGACAGCGCCGATCCGATATCCACCGTCGGTTGGAAAAATACCTTGATAATGCACGCGCCGTTGACCGTCTGCGATTCGATTGACTTCACATCATTGATGCCGGATGAGATCGTGAACTCGCTAAACGTAGTGATGTACTTTTCGAATTGCTGCGGCGGAATGCCTTGGTACTGCCAGACTAACGCAACAACTGGAATTTTAATCGCAGGAAAAATATCCGTTGGTGTCTGTTTATACGACAGGCCGCCAAGAATCAGAATGAGCAACGCCATCACGACGAATGTGTAGGGGCGGCGAAGTGCGAGTTTTACGATCCACATGGCGACATATCAAAATTGGAGCGGGGAGGTGTCTTGCTAATTAAACTCAATTATAATACGATCCGTTTCGTATGTAAATGTTTTCTAGGGATGGCAAATTGTGACCAATGACAACCCCGTCAATGAATTGACGGAGGAAATGCTGGGGCGTGCGCCCGGACGTCCGCGATGTGCGATCACCCATCAAGCCATACTCGATTGCGCCAATGATTTGCTCGCGGAAGTCGGTTTCGCCAATATGTCGATCGAGGGCATTGCCGCGCGCGCCGGCGTCGGCAAGGCGACGATTTACCGGCGCTGGTCGAACAAGGCGAGCGTCGTTATGGATGCATTCCTCGCCGCAACCGCAAAAGAAATCGCCTTCCCCAATACAGTCTCCGCGCGCGAGGACATTCGCCGTCAGATGCGCGCCGTTGTCAGAGTGTTAAACGGCCCGCGTGGCCGCACGATCGCGACGTTGATTGGCGTGGTGCAATCAGATAGCGAACTCGCCGAAGCGTTTCGCACGCGCTTTGTTGCCGTGCGTCGCGGCGAAGGAAAAGCCGTGTTGCAACGAGGCATCGCCAATGGCGAATTCAAACCAGATATGGATTTGGAATCGGTTCTGGATTGCCTCTATGGCCCGCTCTACTTCCGCTTATTGATCGGCCATGAAAAACCGTCGGCAAGATATTCCGATCAGCTTGTTGATCTCGTATTGCATCAATAGTAGCGCCAAGAAGCGCGTGGATACTAGGCCTTGGGCCACTGCCGCGTGGCAATGCGGCCGGCGGGCTTGCCCTATTTGATCAGTGGCAATAGCGTTTTGAATTCCGACGTGCCGGCTTGACCTAACCATTCGAATAAAACCATCTCGGTGTTGACGATCGCAATTGCGGCGTCGCGCATGCGCGCGATACCTAAATCGCGACTTTCAGCGCGGCGTGAAGACACCGCATCTGCAACAACCATCGCTTCAAATCCAGCAGCCTTGATATCCATCGCTGTTTGCAAAACGCATACGTGCGCCTCCATGCCGCAGATGATAATTTGCTTGCGTTGTTGTTGCCGCAATCGATCAGCAACGCCGACTTCGGCGAAACAAGAGAAATGGGTTTTATCGAACAGGGAATCGGTCGGCAATAGTTCGCGTAGCGCGGAAATCGTACGCCCGAGCCCATTCGGATATTGCTCGGACGCCAGAATCGGCACATTCAATCGCTTGGCGGCGTGGACTAGCTTAATCGTATTGGCGACGACGTCGTCGGCCTGCAAAATGGCGGGCGCGAGTTTTTGCTGGATATCGACGATTAGCAATAGGCTTTGTTCGCGGCGGATCAACATCAGTGAACTTTCAGCAATCCTTCACGTTCGATAAAATCGACCACCGTGTCTAGGCCTGTGCCCTTTTTTAGATTGGTGAACACGAACGGTCGCTCACCACGCATACGTTTTGCATCGCGCTCCATGATTTCCAGCGATGCGCCAACCATCGGCGCGAGATCGATTTTATTGATGATCAGCAAATCCGATTTGGTGATGCCCGGCCCGCCTTTACGTGGAATCTTCTCGCCACCGGCAACATCGATGACATAAAGCGTCAGGTCCGATAACTCCGGACTGAAAGTAGCGGCCAAATTATCGCCGCCGCTTTCGACAAAGATCGCATCAAGTCCGGGAAAGGTTTGCGTGAGGCGTGCGACAGCTTCAAGGTTAATCGATGCATCTTCGCGAATCGCCGTGTGTGGGCAACCACCCGTCTCAACGCCAACAATGCGCTCCGGTGCGAGCGCTCCCGCGCGTACGAGTATCTCCATATCTTCTTTGGTGTAGATATCGTTAGTAACCACGGCAATGTTGTAAGTGTCGCGCATGCGTTTGCATAGTGCTTCGACCAGCGCCGTTTTCCCGGAGCCTACTGGGCCGCCGATTCCCACTCGTAATGGTTGTTTATCTTCCATGTTTCCTATGATCGAAATAATCGGCTATATTGGGTTTCATGTTTCCCGGAAAGAATTGCAAGGCCCGGCGCGAGATTGTAAAGCTCATCGTCGGACAAGCTCAACGCTCGCACGACCAGTGACGGAATATCTTGCCCAAGATCGAACAATAAAGATTGCCCCGCGACTTGGCCCAACGGCACTAGCTTCACAGCCGCAATCACTTGATTTTCCAACCACGACCATAGATAGGCCGTAAGTGCTTCATCGATGGGAACCGAAAAACTAACGGCAGCGAAACTAAACGCAGCTGGAAAACTTTTCGGCTGCAATTCGCTTAACGATACGATCTCCAGAGCATCGCAGAATTTCCCATCGAGCAAAAGCTTAGCGAGCGAATAACCCATCTGCTCGGTTTCCGCGCGTAGTTCCATCGTCTCGCGTGACGCAAGGAAATCTTGATTCCAATTCTTCGCAGAGTCAATGTCTTTAGACTGCCAAGCGCCATACAAGCGTACTGCGATCGGCGCCTCCATCGTGGCGATGTTGAATCGCAACACGTCGTTGATCCATTTCCGCGCGCTGTCTTTATCGCGAACAATTTTCTCTTCGCAAGCGCTTTCCAATCCTTGCGAATAACTGTACGCACCGACTGGCAATGCCGGGCTCGCTAGTTGCAACAATCGAACCAGCGGCAAACTCATGATTTGTGATGATGAATAATCGGGCGATGGCTTTCATCGCCATGGCTATGGCCGCCGCCATAGGCGCCCGCTTCCGGATCAAACGGCTGTTCTGCCTCACTCACGATTGCACCTAACCCAATCAGCATGTCGCGCAACACGGCATCACGTTTGAGTTTCAGCCAGCCCTCACCGATTTCCAGCGGCACATGGCGGTTGCCGAGATGATATGCAGCGCGCATCAACTCCAATGGCGAATCGCAGCGTACCAAATAAATTTGTTCTGGCGCGGCGACGACGCGCACCAGTAATCCCTCTTCCGTTTGCAGAAAATCGCCATCTCGCAGCACGGTTCCGCGTTTGAGAAACAACCCGACTTCGGTGCCCGACTCCAAGCGCGTACGCAAGCGGCTTTTCTGGCGACGATCAAACGGCAGCACCAGACGATCGTCGTAACGATTTTGCGGTGCAACGCGCTGACGAATCAGTGCGATGCTTTCAGTTTCCGCAACCATCAAAACAGAAAATAACGCTGCGCCATGGGTAGCACCTTAGCCGGCTCGCAAACCAGATGCTCGCCGTCCGCAACGACGCGATAAGTCTCCGGATCGACGTCGATCTTGGGCAAATAATCATTGTGGATCATGTCGGATTTTTTCAACTTGCGCGTGCCTTTGACGGCGATCACTTGCTTAGCTAGTCCCAAACGATCGCGTAAACCATTCGCGTAAGCGGCTTGTGAAACGAAGGTAAAGGATGTCGCCTGCAATGCGCCACCGAAGGCGCCGAACATTGGCCGGTAATGCACCGGCTGCGGCGTCGGGATCGAGGCATTCGGATCGCCCATCGCCGCAGCGATAATCATCCCGCCTTTCACAATCAATGAAGGTTTAACGCCGAAGAACGCCGGCTTCCACAGCACCAGATCGGCGAGCTTGCCGACCTCAATAGAACCCACAGCGTGGGAAACGCCGTGCGTGATCGCTGGATTAATCGTGTACTTTGCGATGTACCGTTTTGCGCGTTGATTGTCGTTGTCTTTGCGGTCGCCTTTGAGCGCGCCGCGCTGTGCCTTCATTTTGTGTGCGGTCTGCCAGGTACGCATAATGACTTCGCCGACCCGGCCCATCGCCTGAGAATCGGACGACATCATGCTGATAGCGCCGAGGTCATGGAGAATATCTTCCGCTGCGATGGTCTCACGGCGAATACGCGATTCGGCAAACGCGACATCTTCAACAATTTTTGGATCGAGGTGATGACACACCATCAACATATCGAGATGTTCGTCCAACGTGTTCACGGTATAAGGCCGCGTCGGATTAGTCGAAGACGGCAACACATTCGCTTCGCCGCAGACTTTAATGATGTCCGGCGCATGGCCACCGCCCGCACCTTCCGTGTGAAAACTATGAATGGTGCGGCCTTTAAATGCGGCAACGGTCGTTTCAACGAAACCGGCTTCGTTCAATGTATCGGTATGGATCGCGACTTGCACGTCCATTCGGTCGGCAACAGACAAACAGTTATCGATCGCGGCGGGCGTCGTGCCCCAATCTTCATGCAGCTTAAGGCCAATCGCGCCCGCTTCGATTTGCTCTTCGAGTGGCTTGGACAAACTGACGTTGCCTTTGCCGAGAAAACCTAGGTTCATCGGCAAGCCATCAGCCGCGAGTAGCATGCTGTGTAAATGCCACGGTCCTGGCGTACACGTCGTTGCGTTGGTTCCCGCCGCCGGCCCAGTGCCGCCACCGATCATGGTCGTCACACCGGACATCAACGCTTCGTCGACTTGCTGCGGCGAAATGAAATGAATGTGGGTATCGATGCCGCCCGCGGTAACGATCATGCCCTCCCCTGCGATCACTTCCGTCGCGCCGCCAATGACGATGTTAACGCCGGGTTGAATATCCGGATTACCGGCTTTGCCGATGGCCGCAATGCGTCCTTCTTTCAAACCGATATCGGCTTTGACGATGCCCCAATGGTCGAGAATTAGCGCATTGGTGATGACCGTATCAACGACGTCTTTGTGAGCGCGTTGGCTTTGCCCCATGCCGTCCCGGATCACTTTCCCGCCGCCGAATTTGACCTCTTCGCCGTAGATCGTGAAATCTTTTTCGACTTCGATCCACAGATCCGTATCGGCTAACCGCACTTGATCGCCGACGGTCGGCCCGAACATTTCTGCGTAGGCGTTTCTGTCCATTCGGCGCGTCATTTTGATTTGCCTTCGCGATTGAGTTTACCCATGATCTTGCCGTTGAAACCATACACGGTGCGATCTCCAGCCAGCGCTACCAATTCAACGGTGCGCTCTTGACCGGGCTCGAAACGAACCGCCGTGCCGGCGGGAATATTCAATCGAAATCCGGTTGCCCTGCCGCGATCGAAGGCGAGCGCTTCGTTGGTTTCGCCGAAGTGAAAGTGTGAGCCGACTTGGATCGGCCGGTCGCCGGTATTCGCTACCGTGATGCTGATCATTTCGCGGCCTTGGTTGATCTCAATCTCACCCGCTTTGATTTTCATTTCGCCGGGAATCATTTTTAACCTATCGGATTGTGAACGGTGACGAGCTTGGTGCCGTCGGGAAAAGTCGCCTCGACTTGAATGTCTGGAATCATTTCCGGCACGCCTTCCATTACGTCAGAACGATTGAGGAGCGTAGTGCCAAAGCTCATTAACTCAGCGACGCTGCGGCCTTCGCGCGCGCCTTCCATGATCGCGGCACTGATGTACGCAACCGACTCCGGATAGTTAAGCTTCAAGCCTTTGGCTTTGCGTCGCTCGGCCAATAGCGAAGCGGTGAAAAGCAACAATTTGTCTTTTTCGCGTGGCGTTAACTCCATGTTCTCCTCTCAGGTAGACCAAATCCGTGGCATCTGAACTGCGCGCCCAAAATAGTGTGGCCGCAGTTCGCGCCAAACGGATTGCAGATAATGCTTCGCGTCCTCGACGCGGTGGCCGAGATAGCGCGCCGTCAGTGCTTGTGGCAGTGCCGTAATCGCAACGCGCGCACCAGCGCTGACGGCAATCGCCCTGCAAGCCAATACCAGCGCGGCGTTTGGGGCATTGCCTACGGCAATTAATGTGGCGATTACAGGATAGCCGGCAAGTCCAACGGGCGATTCGAGCATCGCGGAACCGCCGTCGATTCGCCCTCGTTCTAACCACAATGGCACGGCGTTTTTCGTAATGCGCCAAGATTGTTCGTAATGCCCTTGGGCAAATTGTTCATGCGACGCCGTTCGACCCAATGCAAGTATATCCCAGCCGATGTAACTGGCATCGTCTATAAGTTCTACGGAAATGGTCTGTCGTGCGCGCGCCGAGTTAAACACAATCGCCTCCTGCGGCAACCACTCAAGCCGCGCGCCGGATGCCACCTTCAGCGTGATATGTTGCTCGGCCAGCGCACCCTCACTACGGTACCATTTGGTCGCACCCGGCGTAGTGATCAATGCATGGCTGCCGGATTCAACAGTGACGTCAATGGCGAGATGATCGCCGGCAACGATACCGCCGGGCGGATGAACGACGATGCTGTGGCAAACTGCTTCGCCTTCCGGATAGAACGGTTTTTGCACCACCAACGGACCGTAATGTTCCCGCCCGTTAGAACGCTTCGCCCATCGACCACGTCGTAATGAAGCGTTAGCTCGGCGTTTGAAGTTTGCCGCGCGAATTCCTCCGCAACAATCACACGGCTACGTAGGAACGAACCTTGAGTTCTTTCATGTCTTTTCCCTCTCCACTGAGCACGATTTCTCCGCGCGTCATCACCGCAAAATAATCGGCGAGACGCTCCGCGAAGTCATAATACTGTTCCACGAGAAGGATTGCCATATCGCCACGCTCCGTCAGCAGGCGAATGACCCGTTCGATATCTTTGATGATAGAAGGTTGAATACCTTCGGTCGGCTCGTCCAAAATCAACACTTTCGGCTCACCGACCAGCGCTCGCGCGATCGCGAGTTGTTGTTGCTGACCACCGGAAAGATCCCCACCGCGACGCTGGCGCATTTCATTGAGCACCGGGAAAAGCGTATAGATGTAATCGGGAATGAATTTAGCTTTGCTCGCCGGTTTTACCGCCATTCCCATGAACAGATTTTCTTCCACGGTAAGGCGCGCAAAAATTTCCCGCCCCTGCGGCACAAATGCGATGCCTTGCGCCGCGCGCCGATGCGGCCGCCACGCGCTGATTTCTTCGCCGTTTAGCGTTACCTTGCCGGACGCAATCGGCAGCACGCCCATCATACATTTAAGCAACGTCGTCTTGCCGACGCCATTACGACCCAGTAACGCGGTACATTTGCCGACTTGAAGCTTGAGATCGACATTGCGCAGCGTATGGCTGCTGCCGTAATATTGATTGAGTTTTTCGACCGCTAACATTATCGTCCCAGATAGACTTCGATCACGCGCTCGTCGCGCTGCACTTGATCCATGCTGCCCTCAGCAAGCACGCTGCCTTCGTGCAACACGGTGACTTTATTCGCGATCGATGCAACAAAATCCATATCGTGCTCCACTACAACGATCGAATGGGTACCGGCGAGCTCTTGGATGAGCTCAGCCGTGCGTTCGGTTTCCTCGTCAGTCATACCGGCAACGGGCTCGTCGAGCATGATCAGCTTGGGTTCTTGCATCAACAACATGCCAATCTCCAGCCATTGCTTTTGGCCATGGGATAGTGAACCCGCCAAATGATTGCGCTGCGATTCCAATTTGATTAAGCGCAACATGGCGTCGATGCGCGCGTTCTGCTCTGGCGTCAGTTCGGCGAACAATGAGCGCCGTACACGCTTGTCGGTCTTCATAGCTAATTCGAGATTCTCGAAGACTGTGTGACGTTCGAACACCGTCGGCCGCTGAAATTTTCGCCCTATGCCAGCGTGAGCGATTTCCGGCTCGCGCATACGGGTTATATCCATCGTTTGGCCGAAGAACACAGTGCCACTATCGGGCCGCGTCTTGCCGGTGATGACGTCCATCATCGTCGTCTTGCCCGCCCCATTTGGGCCGATAATGCAACGCAGTTCGCCCGCTTCAATGGTGAGCGACAAATTATTGAGCGCCTTGAAGCCATCGAAGCTAACCGTAACACCGTCCAAATAAAGTATCGGCCCGTGACTGACGTCAACCTCACCAACATGGGAGACTCGACCATAGGCGCCACCGGCGCCGGTTCCATCTGAAATTGAACCCGGTGTGCTCATACCGTCGACTCCCGCGCTAACTTTGGGCGACGTGTTTCAGTTTTTGGCGCGTCGTTCTTGTGCATCTCTGACGACGCGGATTTTTCTCTTCGCCTCAACAATCCCACCACGCCATTCGGCATAAATAAAGTAACGGCAATGAACAGGAATCCCAACACATATAGCCAATATTCCGGAAGCGCGACGGTGAACCAACTCTTTGCCAGATTCACTAGCGCAGCACCAATCAAAGCGCCGACCAACGTTCCGCGGCCACCGACCGCCGTCCAAATCGCAATCTCGATGGAATTCGCCGGCGACATTTCGCTGGGATTGATGATGCCAACTTGCGGCACATACAACGCGCCGGCAATGCCACACAGCACCGCGGAAAACGTCCAAACGAAAAGTTTGTATGGCAAGGGATCGTAGCCGGAGAACATCACTCGGCTCTCCGCATCGCGAATGGCGGTCAGCACGCGGCCTAACTTAGATTTGACGATGAAACGGCATACGAGCAGCGCAATGATCAGCGTTATCCCGGTAATAACGAACAACGACGCCTTCGTGCTCGGATCGGTAATACGAAATCCCAATATCCATTTGAAATCTGTAAAGCCGTTGTTTCCCCCGAAACCGGTATTGTTGCGAAAGAACAGCAACATGAACGCGAATGTCAGCGCCTGCGTAATGATGGAAAAGTAAACGCCCTTAATACGTGAACGAAACGCGAAATAACCAAACACAAAAGCCAATATCCCCGGCACCAATACCACTAGCAACATCGCATACCAAAAATGCTCTGTGAACGACCAGTACCATGGATAGGTTTTCCAATCCAGAAACACCATGAAGTCCGGCAAGTCGCTCTGGTACTGCCCTTCGCGTCCAATCATGCGCATCAGGTACATACCCATGCCATAGCCGCCAAGCGCAAAAAATACGCCGTGCCCGAGGCTCAAAATTCCCGTGAAACCCCAAATCAAATCCATCGCCAGCGCGACCATCATGTAGCACATGATTTTGCCGAGTAGATTGATGATATAGCCCGATACGTGCAGCGGATGATCAGGGCCGGTGGCAAGATTAAGGGTTGGCAACACAACGAGGACGATGAGCGCGGATACACCCAGGGCTGCCCAGCCTTTTGACGTGTAGAGCATCGGAATTCGCTTCATGCCATGGCCTCAGCACTTCTACCTTTAAGTGCAAATAGTCCCTGTGGCCGTTTTTGGATAAACAGGATAATAAATACCAAGACCAGAATCTTCGCCATCACCGCACCGGCATACGGCTCAAGATATTTATTCACTTCGCCTAGGCCGATTGCCGCGATGATAGTCCCCGCCAACTGCCCTACTCCGCCCAGCACGACCACCATGAAAGAATCCACGATGTAACTTTGACCCAACTCGGGCCCGACGTTGCCAATCTGGGACAGCGCGACGCCGCCTAACCCGGCGATGCCGGAGCCGAGGCCAAAGGTCCACATGTCTATACGGCCGGTCGGCACACCGACACAATCGGCCATGGTGCGATTCTGCGTCACTGCGCGGACGAAAAGACCCAGTCGCGTTTTGTTGAGCAGAAACCAGACTAGCCCGACTACGACCACTGCGAAGAAAATGATCACGATGCGGTTATAGGGAAGCGTCAATCCGCTGGAAAAACTAATACCGCCGGACATCCAACTCGGATTGGATACCTCAACGTTTTGCGCACCGAAAGTCGCGCGGACCAGTTGAATCAAAATAAGGCTAATTCCCCAGGTACAGAGCAAGGTTTCCAAAGGACGTCCATACAAAAAGCGAATGACGCCGCGCTCGAGCGCCATGCCGACTAGCGCGGTCAAGATAAATGCGAAAGGCACCGCAGCGGCGAGATACCAATCGAGTGCCTCAGGAAAGTATTGACGAAATACCGATTGCACCATAAACGTCGCATAGGCGCCGATCATCAGTAACTCGCCGTGAGCCATATTGATAATACCCATCAAGCCGAAGGTGATCGCCAAGCCCAGGGCGGCCAGCAGCAATACGCTGCCCAGACTCAGCCCGTTGAACGCATGACTCAATAACTCCAAACGCGACAATCGGCCCTGGATATCTTTCAGCGCATCGATCGCCGCTAAACGTACAACGCCGTCTGGTTCGTTGAAGCTACCGTCGGATTTCTTGTCAATCATGGCAGCAAGGAGTGTTCTAACGTTGGGATTGCTGGTTCCGGCCAAGTCTTTCACCGCGACCAACCTCACCGTCGGATCGGTATTCTTTAGGTTGATCTGCGCTTTAGTCAGCAGCAACAGTTCTTTCACTTCCGCGTCTTGTTCTTTCGCTAAGGCGCGCTCAATCAATGGCAATGCGCCTTCGTCGGCATCATTCTGTAGTTGTTTGGCTGAGGCGAGACGGGTCGAACGATCCGGCGCCGCCAGCTTGAGTGCCGCAAGGGCGCTGCTCAATTCGCGCCGCACTCGATTATTGATGTCAATGGAGGTTACATCTTCAGGTGTAGGAACAATCGGCTTCGCGCTTACAGCATCTACTGCTTTTTCGTCGGCAAGAATAACCAAGTTACCGTGGGATACATACAACGTGCCATCAAACAACGCTTGCAGTGTAGGGATTGCGGCGATGTCCCCCAATTCAGTAACCTTGTTGATCGTGGCAATCTTGTCGTCATTTTCTTCAGCCGCAAGTCCCTTTAACAACTCGGCATCGAGTGCAAAGACGCTCAACGGGAGAGACAACAACAAGCCGAGCCACCATCGAAGAATTTTCACAGACATCTCTGATTTATTTTTATCTAGTTAAACAGCGGGCCGACTTTGCGCCGGCCCCTGACTACAACTTACTTACCTGCCATTACGGGTTCGTCTTTCTTTTTTTCGTTACCCGCGATGAATGGACTCCATGGGTTGGCACGAACCGGACCCGCGGTTTTCCATACCACACTAAACTGGCCATCAGCCTTTATTTCGCCGATTAACACTGGCTTATGTAGGTGATGATTTTTCTCGTCCATCTTGGCGACAAAACCCGATGGTGCCTTAAAGGTCTGACCGGCCATGGCGACAATGACCTTATCCACATCGGTAGTCTTGGCTTTCTCAACAGCTTGCTTCCACATATGGATACCGATGTAAGTTGCTTCCATCGGATCGTTGGTCAGTGGCTTGCTTGCACTCGATAGGCCTTTTGCTTTCGCGTAGGCGGCCCATTTTTTCTTGAACTCATCATTCGCTGGGTTCTTCATCGACATGAAGTAATTCCACGCCGCGAGATGACCGACCAATGGTTTGGTATCGACACCACGCAATTCTTCTTCACCTACGGAGAAAGCGACGACCGGGACATCCGTTGCCTTCAAACCTTGGTTTCCCAACTCCTTATAAAACGGCACGTTGGAATCGCCATTGATGGTCGACACCACCGCCGTCTTGCCGCCGGCCGCGAACTTCTTAATATTGCCGACGATGGTTTGATAGTCGCTATGACCGAAGGGGGTATAGATTTCTTCGATATCTTTTTCATCGACACCTTTGGACTTCAAGAACGCGCGAAGAATTTTATTCGTGGTACGCGGATAAACGTAGTCGGTACCGAGTAAGAACCAACGCTTAGCGCCGCCACCATCTTTGCTCATCAAGTATTCGACGGCCGGAATCGCTTGCTGATTCGGCGCAGCCCCCGTGTAGAACACGTTCTTAGAAAGCTCTTCGCCTTCGTATTGCACCGGGTAATACAATAATCCATTCAGCTCTTCGAATACCGGCAACACGGATTTACGTGACACCGAGGTCCAGCAACCAAACACCGCGGCGACTTTATCCTGTGTCAACAATTGCCGCGCTTTCTCTGCGAACAGCGGCCAGTTCGATGCGGGATCGACCACGACCGGCTCGATCTTCTTACCCAGCACGCCACCGGCTGCGTTGATTTCCTCAAACGCCATCAAGGCTACATCTTTCAAAACGGTTTCGCTGATGGCCATGGTGCCGGACAACGAATGCAACACGCCGACCTTAATGGTATCGGCCGCACGCGCCGCGCCGGCGAATGCCAGCGAAGCCGCGAGAATAGTCATGGTAAGAAAATTACGACGCTTCATTCCAAATCTCCTAGAAAAGTTATAAATGGATTTAAAATGATCTAACTTCGATCATAATTTTCTATTGCACGCGCCATGCCAACTCTTACAGTCCAACCGAAATGGCCGGTAGAGCCAATAACCATGCGGCTCTCCAAGGCATGCACTAAAATAGTAGCCGCGTCAAATAAGTGCTTTTTGCTGCACCGCCACGGTGCGCTCGATCCATTCGAGCACTCAATTCGGGCATCGAATGAATAACGGCACGCTTTACCTCATCCCCGTTCCGCTTTCCGACAACCTTCCCGTTGCGCTCGTATCGCAGAGCATGAAACTACTCGTTGCTGGGATTACAATTTTCGTCGTCGAAAACGCAAAAACCGCGCGGCAATGGTTGAAATGGTATGAACATCCGATCGAGTTACGGCAATTGACGATCATCGAATTGAAAGATGTCGACGGCCGCAAAGCGCTGACTGCCTACCTCACGCCGTTATTGGCAGGAAAAAATATCGGCCTGATGTCGGACGCCGGCTGCCCCGGCGTCGCCGATCCGGGCGCGAATCTGATCCGCGAGGCGCACCGTTTGGGCATCCGCGTCGCGCCATTGGTGGGGCCATCATCAATCTTGCTGGCACTGATGGCAAGCGGGCTCAACGGTCAACGCTTTCGCTTTCACGGCTATTTGCCGGTGGAACGAATCCAACGCGCAAAAGCAATCGCCGCACTGGAGCAAAACTCAAAGCGTAATAGCGAAACGCAACTATTCATCGAAACGCCTTATCGAAACACCGCGATGATCAATGCGCTGATCGCCACCTGCAACAGCCAAACGTTGTTGTGCCTCGCGGCGGACGTAACCGGCGCAAACGAAATGATCGCCACGCGCACCATCGGAGAATGGCAAAACCAAGTACCCGATTTGGATAAACGCCCGACGGTGTTTTTGCTGCAGGCCTAGCAATACGTATTCAACGTTCGGTTGATTCCTGCCAGAATCGCCAAAACGGATCGCCATTTTCACGAGAATATAAAATGAGTTTAAAGAAACGGCCAGTTCAACAATCAGGAAACTTGTTACGAATTTTTTGGAAGCTTGCGTGAAGTGTGAACAATATCGACCAGCTCCCACTTCTTCGGGCCGATCAATCGAATGAATGCGACATAAGGCAGCTATGATGCCGCCGGCAATTTAATGACCGAAAAAACCGGCACGACGATCCAGCGCCAAATCACCTGGAATGGTTTTAACATGCCCAGCCGTATCGCCAAAGGTAGTCCACCATCGACTTTGTCTACGATGCCGACCACGCAAGAGTCAAAGAAACCCGCATGACCGGCGGCACTGTTGATAGCAAAACGTATTTTGTGAATGCCGGCAACGCGTCTGTTCTTCGAAATCGAAACCAAAGGCACCATCACCGAGTGGAAGCACTACATTCACGCGCCCAGCGGCCTGCTCATGATGCGCAGCATCAAGAGCAACACGGCCGCCAAGACCGACGTCTATTTCCACAAAGATCACCTAGGCTCGATCACCACTATCACCAACAACATCGGCGCGATCCTCGAACAAAATAGCTTCGATGCCTTCGGCAAGCGCAGAAACAGCAACGGCAGCGACGCCACGACCACGATCAACAGCTTAACTAGGCGCGGCTTCACCGAGCACGAAATGCTGCCGGAAGTGAACATGATCCATATGAACGGCCGCGTGTATGAGCCGACGTTGGGACGCTTCATGAGTGCCGATCCGTACATCCAGTTCGCCGGGGTTTAGTCAGAGTTATAACCGGTATAGCTATGGCTTCAACAATCCGTTGAGCGGGACTGATCCGAGTGGGTATGGCTGGGCTAGGGATTTCATCGGCGCCGCGCACGATAGCTTCAAGAATCCGACCGATATTCGCAAATCCTATTATGCGTTCAGCAAGCGGCCGGATGGTGGGGCGCAGGATCGGTTCATGATGCGCAATAGCTGGGCGCGGTCGTTATCGCATGTTGCTGCGGCGTATATTCCTTTCGCCGGTTGGGCCGTTAGCAGTTATCTCTCGGGTTATGACGTTTGTCTGGCGGGCGGCGGACAGCGGGAAATTAAGAACTCGTGGTTGATCTCGGTTGGGACGGCGGCGGCGTTCTATGGGGTCGGCTCGGCAACTGAAGCCGTCGGGACGGCCTATGGCGAGGGTGCGGCGTTCGCGTTTAATGTGGCTGGCCATGCAGCCGTGGGTTGTGCGTCTGCGTCAGCGGGTGGAGGAAGTTGTGGGCAGGGGGCTTTGTCAGCGGGATTTGGCGCCGCTGCGGGTGGGATAAATACCGGAAGCGGCTTTGGAGATTTCATGGTTGCAATGGTTGCCGGTGGTATCGGCGCCGAGCTCGGCGGTGGAAAATTCGAAAACGGCGCCGTTACCGCGGCATTTGGGTATTTGTTTAATCAAGCAATGCATGACGATGCGTTTTCCAATGTGGACGCAATGGGGAATCCGTTGTCATTTAATTCACAACCCGCGCAGGTAATGTTGGGGCTTGTCACGACTACGGCAGCGGCGGGAGCGTTATATGTAGCAGGTGTTGGTGCGGGAGCATATTTTGCGGGCGCCCGGGTTGCCGCTGCTTGGGAGTCTGGAACATTCGGATCTTCGATTGATTCTGCGGCTTATCACTATGGTAAACACGGTATTGGCCAAGGAGTTTCTGTGTATACGAAAGATGCGATTACATTTTTTCGTGCTAATGTCGGTCGCGGAACACCTCATCCGTTAAAATCGGGTGGGACGGGTATTAAGATTCGTACGTCAAAAGAGTACGGCATCTACACTAAGGACGGAAAAATAGTGACCTATGGACCACGATAGTAATCACAGAAATAATCTAATCGTTTTTTTTCGTGCGTACTGTGCGGAAAAAGTACCAAGCGGACTTGGTGAAATTAAGGGGATAAATGATTGCGATATCGATTTATACGATGAAGATGCATACATCGCGGGGATAGTAACAAGCTTTTTATCTGGTGCAGAAGTAAGTGTAACTACGATCACTTTGGACCGTTCCATAGATCGACGATTTGCAATGGCTGCTCCGAAAGATGATTTTGAGCGCGCGAAAATTGAAGATTCAATAGAGTATCGGAGAAAGATGAATCTTCTCGCAATTCTTCTGAGCAAGGCGGCTGAAATACCAATCGCGGAAATAAACGCTTAAGCAAGAACGTCGAATGTCGGGGTCACGATAGCAAAACGTCGGGGTCAAGTCTTGCAAGACAACATATCTCAAGCGGCATTTTGGGCGGGTTGCACCCGCCCTACCTTTTTAGCTGTGCCGCCACGACGCTTATTCTAATTGCCTTCCGGCAAGGCATGGCTGGAAAGCGGCATGGGTATTGGTTCGCAGGCCGATGCCTTGCGAATCATATTTGACAAATGCAACACTGCATCGTGTCATTCCCGCGTAGGCGGGAATCCATTTGGCGTTTGATTTTTCCAAGGCCCCATAGATTCCCCGCCTTCGCGGGAATGACAGCCCGTAGGTACGGAAAAGTGAAACGCCTTCCGACGCACGATTGTCATACGTTTGCGATGTCGCAACCAGGCGCGGATCGCGTCGCCGGATTACAAACGTTTGTAAGTCGTTCGGCGGGTTGCACCCGCCCTACATTTTATCTGTGCTGCCACGAGGCTTATCCTGCCTGCCTTCCGGCAATACATGGCTGGAAAGCCACATGGGTACTGGCTCACAGGCCGATGCCTTGTGAATCATCGCTAACAAATGCAACACTGCGTCGTGTCATTCCCGCGAAGGCGGAAATCCATTTGGCGGTTGATTTATTTGAGGCCGTATGGATTCCCGCCTGCGCGGGAATGACGGAGTTGAGATTTGGAGGCCCCGTTGGGCGCAATCAATATTGCGCCGAATGATTTAATTTGATCGGTGCAATAATATTGCACCCTACATTTTTATCTGTGCTGCTGCGAGGCTTATCCTGTTTGCCTTCTGGCGAGGCAAGGCTGAAACGCCGCACAGATAGGGGCTGCCCTCGGGCGACCGCCTCACAGGCCGATGACTGATACGTGTATTTGTCCGAAGAAAAATCTAAACGCTTTGACGACTATGCCAAAAATTACCAACGCCCTCGACGCGGATCGTGGCCCAATCAAACGCGGCCATATTGTTCTGCTCATCGTTGCATTGGCGATCGCGCTGCTGCTCGCGACGAGCGGCTTTCAAACCCATTGGAGCAAAGAGCGGCGCTTGATCGCAGCGGCTGAAGAGATTGTCGCGGCGCTCAAAGCCTATCGAGATGGCTCGCCTGGCACGGCGACGGAATTTCCTCTGGAACTCGCGGACTTAAGCCGCGATCCGCGCATGCTGTCGGATACGAGTTACCTCGCGACATTGCCGGTTGATCCGATCACGCAGAAGCAAGAATGGGGCGTGGTGCGTAACAAAAACAATCAAGTGATCGGCGTGCGTAGCTTGTCGAACGAACCGCCGACGCTGTTCGCGAAACTATTTTCGTTTCGCGGCGGTGATAAATATTCGGAATGGACGTTTGTTGCCGATTGATTGTCCGGCCCTATGGGGAAATCATGATTGCGCCGAATAACTTAAATTCATCGACGTAATTGCATTGCGCCCTACATTTTATCTTTTCTACCGCGAATTTTATTCCACCTGCCTCGTGGCAAGGCAGAAATGAAGGTTTCGTAGATTGGAAAAGTGAAACGCGTTCCGACGAATGTTTACTCCACTACCGCGATGCCGCCTTGGGGTTCATTCGCTTGCCGCCAAGCAAGGCATGCCTGGAGAGGCTCATGGATATTAGGCCTCAGGCCATCGGCTTTTCGACTCAACCTATCGCTCACCACTTGCCTTCAATGCCGCCGCGTACAAGGCAGGGGAAACAAAATAATTCATCTGCGCGATTTTTTCGAGAATGGGTTTGATTCGATCGATGCGGCTTTGCCGTTTTGCGGTTAGCAAAATGCCGAGTGTTCCGATCACCGCAAGACCTTGTGCTTTTGCAACGGAACGGCCGCGTTTCTCATCCATCATAACGGGGCACCGCAATTGGGTCGCGAGTCGGATGGCAGCCGATTCACCCGCGCCCAGCGTGGGGAACGGCGACACATCGACTTCTTCTATTTTCGGTGGGGCGCGCAGTAACATACCCGTCGTGAAGGCCGCAAGAATGGCTGCGGCTCCAGGCCGGCGTGGATCGTTCGTTGCCTCGCGCTCGACTAACTTGGCCACCCAAATATCGCCGCACACGGCATGCAATAAATCGAGACGGCCCAGGCGCGTCCAAATGATCAGCGGCCCGGCATCGGTCACGACCGTTGCCATCAGCTCAACGTGTCGAGTTCTTCGGCAAGTTCGATTGCGTCATAGTCGATCACGGCGATTCCCAGCTGGCCGAGCGCTTCCATGAAGGCTTCGGTATCCACGCCAGCTAAGCGTGCCGCTTTGCCGAGGCTGACCACATTTTCACGATACAGTTTGAGAGCCAGATCGAGTGCAAGCCCGCCGCGCAGCATTTGCTCATCCATTGGCACGGCCAGGAACACCGGTTGCCCGTGCTTGGTAACAATGGACAGTTCGCCCGACTCCGCGCCGCGCACCAGCTCGCCGGTACGCTCGCGTAAGTCTCGAATCGTAAAAGTTTCCATGAAAACGCCCACTTAAGAATTGCGCCATCAAATGATAGCACAATAATTTTGGAATGGCGCGACGGTGGGCGAACGTTTACTTTAGTTGTGGCAAGGTCCCTCCGCTATTGAGCACGGCAGTCGCGGCCCCAATCCCGAACCGTTTCGCCAGTCGTTCCGGCAAGCTTTCGTGCGTTGAATAGTCGACCACGTCTTCGGCTTTAATCACTTCGCGCGCGACGTAATCCAGGCTTCCGAGGCTGTCGGCAAGTCCAAGTTTGATTCCCTCCTCGCCGCTCCAGATCAAGCCGGTAAACATATCGGGTGTTTCCTTCAGGCGATTTCCGCGCCCGTCGCGAACAACTTTAATGAACTGATCATGAATCTGCTTAATCATCACTTTCGCATATTCCGCGTGTTTCGGATCGAGCGGCGAAAATGGATCGAGCATGCCCTTGTTCGCACCAGCCGTAATCAAGCGACGCTCGACGCCTAATTTTTCCATGGTGCCGGTGAAACCAAAACCATCCATCAGCACGCCGATGGAACCGATCAAGCTTGCCTTATCGACAAAAATTTTGTCGGCGGCAACGGCTATGTAATACCCACCCGAAGCGCAGACATCATCGATCACGGCGTACAGCGGAATCTTCGGATACTTCGCGCGCAGGCGCTTAATCTCGTCATTAATCTGGCCGGCCTGCACCGGGCTGCCGCCAGGGCTGTTGATGCGCATCACCACACCCTGAGTCTTGCCATCTTCGAACGCCGAACGCAATCCGGCCATAATGCGTTCTGCCGAGGCTTCGTTACCGTCGGCGATCACGCCGCGAATATCGATCACCGCGGTATGCTTCATCGCACTGCCGCCCATGCCGTGACGCAACCATCCCAGCGCGGCGAGTAACACAAATAATAAATAGAGGAATGTCAAAATCTTGAAGAAAATGCCCCAACGCCGCGTGCGCTTTTGCTCTTCCAGCGCGGAGTAAGCTAATTTTTCGATGGTCTTGCGTTCCCAGTTCGGTTCGGTCGTGTCAGTCATGGAATTATGTCGGCTCCAGCCAATAGATATGTTCGTCACGCTCTTCCACCGCAACCTTGACTAAACTGCGGCCTCGGCAAGGCCCGCCGCAGCAGTAACCGGTATCGGGAAAGAATGCAGCGCCATGGGTAGCGCACATCAAGTATAACTTGCTTTCGTCAAAAAATTCGCCTTCTTGCCAGTCCAGTTCCGTGCCTTGATGCGGGCAATTATTGAGGTAGGCATAAATTTTTCCATTGCTGCGGATGGCAAACGCCGCGATTTTCTTGGTTCCCCATTGCAGATCGAAACGAACACCTCGGCCGCCGTCTTCGAGAGCATTAGTTTGGCAAATTAAGCGTTCTGCATCAGCCATGATCGTAGCGACGCGACTGAGTCGACACACGCAAGGGGATTGAGCGCGAGTAACTCGTCGACATCGTGAGCGCCATAGCTCACCGCAACGGCAGCCACGCCAGCATTTTTTGCCATGAGTAAATCGTGAGACGTATCGCCTATCATCAACGTATTTTCCTTGGCGATTCCAAGCGAATCCATCACTTCAAATAACATGGCCGGATTCGGTTTCGAAAAACTTTCGTCGGCACAACGCGTCGTATGAAAACGTTTTCCGATGCCGGTTTGCTCAAGTGAGCGATCCAAACCAACGCGGCTTTTCCCGGTCGCCACGGCAAGCCAATGGCCGGCTTGCTCTAATTCCTCGAGCAAATTCTGTATGCCATCGAACAACGGCGCCTCGTGATCACGCCCCAAAAAATGATGGCGATAGCGATCCATGAACGGCGGATAATCGCGTTCAGCCAATTTCGGCAACAAATGCTGCATCGAATCCTTCATGCCCAAACCGATGACGTAACTGGAATCACGCGCCGATGGTATAGGCAAATTCAGATCCGCACAGGCACGCTGAATCGAACTAACAATTAGACCGGCCGAGTCGATCACCGTGCCGTCCCAATCAAAAACCAAAAGTTGATATTGCCTTGCCATAAAATATTTGAAAAACCTTTTTTATTGTTTAGTCGTCCCTGCAAAATTCAAATGCGCGCGCGGCTTGTACAAATTGTTGAGACTGGTCGGATAACAGTAACCGTACTCATTTTTGTCGAACCGGATCGTCGCATCTCGGTAAACCAAGACGTGAGAAATCACGCCAAAATCGTGAACTTCCTGTGTGTTTCGCATCAGCAATTTTAACCGCAAACCCTTACACCATCCGCATGGTGAATTTTTCAAGGGAAGACTCGTCAGGCAGGTGCCTGGAGACGGCCGTGGATACTAGGCTTTCAAAGCATGCCCGCCAGGAGGCAATGGCGCTAGGTCACGCAGGCGTGATGCGGCCGCCGGCGCGGTGACGCTAAGCAATTTCTAGGCGGTGCGCTTTGCCGTCGGACAAACCCGGCGCGAAAACATCGCCATCTCTGCTTCCTTCCGCTGCTGAATCTCAGCGTGAACCTTTGCCATATCTAAACTTGCGGCACGGCGCAGCAGGCCTTCGAAGATTTCTGGCTCCGGTAATGCCGGCTCGAGATAGAGAATGATTTGCTCACGCATAATCATGAGCACCGGCGATTCGCGTATGCCGAAGGTTGCGGCGAGTTCCGTTTCGTCTTCGATCACGATTTGCGCGAAATAGATGTCTGGAAATTGCGCGTTAACTAGCGCCGCATAATCTAATATCGGCCTGCTATCGGCACCGCGCGACAACCACACGATGATCAAGAACCTCCCTTTGTCTGCTTCAATTTGAAAGGCTTCGCGGTGTATCTTCAAAATCTCCATGTATCCTCCTAGTGCTGAGTCATGCGTAGGTAAATCAGAGGAAGTTTTTCCGGCAATCGAGCGATTTTATCCATCACGAGATAATTGCGACGGCCGAATACCGTGGCAACGTATTTGTCGGCACGCGGGTCCAAGCTCATGCAGAACGGCTGGATGCCGTGACGCATTAATCCTTCGCAAGCTTTTTTCGCATCCATCATCAAATATCGCGAATCGTGAATATCGATATCGGACGGCTCACCGTCGGTTATCACCAACAATAGTTTGCGCCCGGAAGCCTGTGCGCGCAAGAACTCGCCCGCATGGCGTATCGCCGGGCCCATGCGCGTGGATAGTAGCGGCGTGATGCCCGCCAACGCTGCTTTCGCTTGCGGTCCGTAGGGCACGCCAAAATCTTTGTAACGAAAATAGCTGACGTCACGCCGGCCGTTTGAGGTAAAGCCGTGGATGGCAAATTCGTCGTCGAGTTCACTCATGGCATCGGCCAACAGCACCAGGGATTCACGTGCGAGATCGAGAACCGTGGAGTTCTCGCCTCGGATTACGTCACCGGTGGATTTGGAAATATCTAAAAGCACTAACACCGACAGGTCGCGGCCACGACGCACCGTGCGCATGTTAATGCGCGGATCGGGTTCATGCTCACTGCGAATATCGATGACCGCACGAATCGCAGCGTCGAGGTCCATGCGGTCGCCTTCGTGCTGTTTTCGCAGCCGTAGTCCTTGCTGAATTTGCGCGGTGCGAATCAGCGTTTTGACGCGTTGTTGCAACGCCTCATGGCGATGCAACATGGTGTCGATCAAACCTGGATCGCCGAGAACCGGCTGTTTCTCGAATAACGTACACCAGGACGGGCGCTCCAGGCCGATGGTGTAATCCCATTCGCCATAGTCGACCGAACGCGTGACTAACTCCAACGCGATTGCGTGCTGCGAGTCTTCTTCTTTTTTGTCGGGATCGGGATCTTCAACTTGGGCTTCACGCAAATCCGGATGATCGGCGCGATCGGCTTCTTCCGGATTGGTTTTGATTTCTTTGAGAACGATGTCGTCGTCCTCGTTCAACATTTGCGGCACGTCGTCGCCGTAGTGCCACATAAACGAATGGTCGTCGCGGTACGGCGGTTGTACGACGTAAGTTTTGTAGTTGAACTGAAGGCGTGTTTGGCCGATATCGTTCGCAAGTGGATTCGCAAGTTCAACGCTGAGATTTTGGTCGTCCAAGCGCGCCTGACTCTCAGCCCACATTCGACGGCCACGGGCGACCCAGGGATGATCGTCAATGTAGTCGGGATCGAGCAGCGTCCGAGATAAACGCGCGACGAGTTCAACAAAAGTACCGCCGAGTGCCGGGGTGGCGGTATGCCATGCTTTCCACAAATTGCGCAGGCCGGGAAATTCTCGTATCGCCAGCGCTTCGACACGCGCATCTTCCAACATCGACACCACTACAATTTTAATCGGCTTGTAATTGCCAACTTTGAAGCGTGCGCGAGTGAAGGTCAAATGCGCGGCGGCATGGGCGACAGCCGCACGATAAAGCTCGGCACCAGGGCCAATCTTCTTGCCGCCATACGCATCGGGCAAATAAATAGTTTCTCCGTCGATAAACGGCCGGTGATTGTGAATCGCCAAATCCTTCTTGGCCTTCGGATGCATGATCCACTCGTGACCCCACAGCGCGCGCAGATAAAGTTGCAGTCGCCGATTCACGCTACTGAATAACGTGCCCTCGCCGCCGAGCTTGAGCATGGCGATGGCATCTTTGCTGTCGAGGGAAAAATATTTCTTCTGCGCGTCTGCATCGCGGGAATGGGTGCGCAAACCCACTTGTACCCAGCGCTGCAGCCCGGCGATCGTCAAGCCATCCAGCAAGGTCGAAAGTCGATCAAACAACATCGGTAACACGATGGGTGACGTGGCCGACATTTCGCTGACAAGGCGCAGATATTCCAGGAACGCTGGAACGTCGCCAAGCTTTTGCGCGGCGAGGGTACTAGTTGAGAAAAACTGATCGAGTGGAGCCGTACCGGCGCGCTCACTTACGCGAATCGCCGTATCAATCAGAGGTTCAATGATGCTCGTGTCAAGAACTTCAACCACTAGCGGCATCTGCCGCAAATAGGCCACCAATGGTGCCCAGCCTACGCCATTGGTTTTGAGTTTCATCAGGCCCAGGATGTAGGCGTTGACTCCTGAATCACCTAACTTTACGTGGGCTGCAACTGCAGCGGACTGGACTAGCGCGACGAGCGAAGGATCTAAGTCGGCCGGCAAATGTCGACGAATGGCTAATACAACAGTGAACATAAACTCAACGGACACTTACCCAAAACCGATTTGTCGCTAAAAATAGGTTCGCACAATCGCATCCAACGCATCGCGCATATCGGGATCATCGGTGATCGGCCGCACCAAAGCCACACGACAGGCGGCAACCGGATCAATTTTTTGCGCGATCAATTGACCGGCGTAGATCAACATGCGCGTTGAGGTGCCTTCGTCTAAACCGTGGCCTTTAAGGTTACGAGCACGCTCGGCGATGCTGACTAATTTGCTGGCATTATCGGCATCAACACCGGATTCATGGGTTACGATCTCCGTTTCGATATCGTGGCTAGGATAGCCGAAATCCAATGCACCAAAACGCTGCTTAGTCGATTGCTTGAGATCTTTCAACACACTCTGGTAACCGGGATTGTACGAAATGACGAGCTGAAAATCCCGATGTGCCGCGACGGTTTCATTCTTCTTGTCGAGCGGCAACATGCGGCGCGTGTCGGTGAGTGGATGAATAACAACGGTCGTGTCCTGGCGCGCTTCTACGACTTCGTCCAAATAACATATTGCACCGCTTCGTACGGCTAACGTAAGCGGGCCATCGTGCCACTGCGTGCCCGAAGCGTCGAGCAGAAAACGTCCCACTAGATCCGACGAGGTCATGTCTTCATTACACGCGAGCGTGATGAGCGGTTTGCCTAATTTCCACGCCATGTGTTCCATAAAGCGTGTTTTACCGCAGCCGGTCGGACCCTTCAGCATCATCGGCATTCGCGCGGCGTAAGCCGCTTCGAATAGCTCGATTTCGTCGCCTACGGCGCGATAGTAGGGCTCTTGCTGAATTACGTATTGTTTAATGATCTCAGTCGATGGCAAGGCAGTTTTTAGCATGTTGTGGTTAGGGGCCTGACAGAAAAAACTATCCCACCACCCCGCCGTTGAAAAGCGCAGGATGGCGGACTGAACATCTAGCGATGCGCAACTTCCTTATCGTTCGGGATACCCGGAATGGGTGCTTCCGAAGTACCGACAGTCTTACGAGTAAAGGCCTCCACTTGCTCACGCGCACCTTCCGGATCGGTGATCCACTTTTTGTAGAAGTCGTACGGGCAGGCGGCGACACCTTTGTCGCCTTCGTGTGAATTGATCTTGCCGGTATAACCACGATGCAGCAGCTTGAACAAGTGGTTCTCCGACTGCATGTTTTTGCGCGCATCGCGGATCAGGAACTTCGACAACGCGGCGTACTGCACGCCCATGTCTTCCTCACCGCACTCACCCAAGGTACGACCATCGAAGCCAATAATGGCGGAATGACCAAAGTAGGAATACACGCCGTCAAAGCCAGCGGCATTGGCCACTGCAACGTAGGTATTGTTTGCCCAGGCCATGGCTTTGGCCATAATGATCTGCTGCTCTTTTGCCGGATACATATAGCCTTGGCAGCGAATAATCAGCTCCGCGCCGCGCATAGCGCAATCGCGCCAAATTTCCGGATAGTTGCCGTCATCGCAAATAATCAGGCTGATCTTCAGACCTTTTGGACCATCGGACACATAGGTGCAATTGCCGGGATACCAGCCCTCAATCGGCACCCACGGCATGATCTTGCGATACTTTTGCACGATCTCGCCTTGGTTATTCATCAGGATAAGTGTGTTGTAAGGTGCCTTATTTGGATGCTCTTCGTGTCGTTCGCCGGTGAGAGAAAACACGCCCCAGACATTAGCTTTGCGGCAAGCCGCCGCAAATATTTCCGTTTCCTCGCCGGGTATCGACGCGGCGGTGTCATACATTTCTTTACTGTCATACATGATGCCGTGGGTGGAGTATTCCGGAAAAATAACCAAGTCCATGCCCGGCAAACCCGTCTTCATGCCAACAACCATATCGGCGATCTTGCGGCAATTCTCCAATACCTCTTTTTTGGTGTGCATACGAGGCATCTTGTAATTGACAACAGCGACGCCGACGCAGTCATCACTGCTAGAAATATCTCCGTGTAACATCTTTGGTTCTCCTCAAAAAATGCAGGTTGCCCCGCGTCAACAAATTTAGACAGTTAAGTACGAATGAATTTTCTTGGTATCGACCGATTCCTTCGGCCCTTGGTAGACGAACTCTCCTTTTTCGATGATGAGAAATCGATCAGCGATTTCCATCGTAAAACTCAAGACCTGCTCGGAAACGATGATCGAAAACCCTCGCTCTTGCTTCAGTTTATTCAAGGCTTTCGCGATGTCCTTAATGATGGAC
Source organism: uncultured Pseudomonadota bacterium (assembly GCA_963840785.1). Classification (GTDB taxonomy): domain Bacteria; phylum Pseudomonadota; class Gammaproteobacteria; order Burkholderiales; family JALYOK01; genus JALYOK01. Next base: position 274,638 of record CAWJAF010000003.1, read on the forward strand.
GGTTGCAAACCTTCGGTCGGCTCGTCCAGCAATAACACTTTTGGATTGGCCACCAAGGCTCGCGCAATGACCAATTGCTGCTGCTGGCCTCCGGAAAGATTTCCTCCCATACGGCCTTTCATTTCCTTGAGTACCGGAAATGTGCCATAAATATATTCGGGGATATCGGCATTAGGCGCCGCTTCCATACCGGTCCGGATATTTTCTTCGACCGTCAAATAAGGAAACACCATCCTGCCTTGAGGCACATAGGCCATTCCTTTGGCAACGCGCTCAAAGCTCTTAGCGCTGGAAAGTTCCGCACCATTCATATGGATGCTGCCGCTTTTGGCAGGAATTATTCCGATTAAAGACTTAAATAGAGTTGTTTTACCCATTCCGTTGCGGCCCATAATCGCAACGGTTTCGCCCTCGTTCACATCAAAACTGATGTCGCGAATGACATGGCTTTCGCCATAATTTACGTTGAGGTGAGTTACTTTTAACATTGCCTAAAGACCAAGATAAGTCTCGATGACTTTCGGATCGTTTTGCACTTGATCCATGCTACCTTCACTGAGAACTTTACCTTGATGCAACACGGTGACGCGGTGAGCGATCTTGCGCACAAACTCCATGTCGTGCTCGATTAGAATTATTGAGCGACCCTTGGAAATCCGGTTTAGCAAGTCGGCGGTCAAATCCCGCTCTCGCGCACTCATGCCTGCAACCGGCTCGTCCAACAATAGCAACTCTGGATTCTGCATGAGCAACATTCCTATTTCCAGCCACTGCTTTTGACCGTGACTCAGGGCGCCGGCTTTAGTCTCCAGCGAATCACTGAGGTAAATGTCCTCGGCAACGCTTTTTATTCGATTAAGAATCTCTGCAGTACGGCGAAAAAACAACGAACCAAATACGCCGCGTTTCTTCGGATATGAAATCTCCAGATTCTCGAAAACCGTCAGGTCTTCAAATACCGATGGCGTTTGAAATTTTCGACCGACACCGGCACGCGTAATTTCATATTCATTTAGTTTCGACAAATCCTTCTGATTAAATTCAATACGCCCGGAACTGGGTTTAGTCTTTCCGCAAATCATGTCAAGTAAAGTCGTCTTGCCAGCGCCATTCGGGCCGATGACAACTCGCAGCTCATCTTTTTCAATTGAAAAGTCCAAGCCATCTACGGCCTTGAATCCGTCGAAAGACACCGTTAAGCCCGACACATTAAGAATTGCTTCGTTCATGCCTTAGTTCTCTGCGGTAGCGCGCCGATCTTGGTTTCAGATTTTGCGTAACGCTTATTCAACAGTTTGTCGACATAACCCGCCAGACCGTTCGGCATAAACATTACAACGAGAAGGAATAGGCCGCCGAAAAAGAACAACCAAAGTGTCGGAAAATTTTCCGAGAAAACGGATTTAGAATATCCCACCAACAATGCGCCATAGACAGCACCGACCACCGAAAGCCTTCCGCCAACCGCGACATAGATAATCATTTCTATCGACGCCACCGCGCCTACGAGCGTCGGTGTGATTAGACCGACTTGCAAGGAATACATCGCACCACCGAGGGACGCGAATATTGCTCCAACCGTAAACGCAAAAGCTTTAAACATGGCCGTGTCATAGCCTGAAAATCGAACACGGTCTTCGCGATCACGAATGGCAATTAAAATTTTTCCGAGGCGGCTACGAATGATAAATGTTGCGAGTCCCATCACAACGAACAACAACGCAACCTGCGCAAAATAAAGCACGACCTTTGCGTTATCGGTAATGATGTTCCAACCGAGGAATGATTTGAAATCGGTAATCCCATTGGCGCCACCGGTATAACCCTGCTGCCCGACCAATAGAACTGTAAGGGTAAGGGCAAGTGCTTGCGTCAAGATCGCGAAATAAACGCCACCGACGCGTTTCTTAAATACCAAATAGGAAAAGGCAAACGCGAACAGTGCCGGAATTGTTAAAATCGAAATCAAGGTGATCGGAAAACTGTGATACAGATCCCACCACCAAGGCAACGTTTCAGTGCTGCTCCAAACCATAAAATCTGGCAACTCGGTGCCGGACGCTTCTAACTTGAGATACATCGCCATCAAATAGCCGCCAGCACCAAAGAAGATGCCTTGACCCAAGCTTAAAATGCCTCCGTAACCCCATGACAACACCACGCCAACCCCGACCAACGCAAAACATAAATACTTGCTGATCAGGGTCAAGCGAAACATATCCAACGTCAATGGAAAAACCGCCAGCAGGAGTATTACGAGACTCACATATCCGAGTAGTTCGCCTTTGCCTAACCAACCGCGCATATTGCTATTGCCTCACCCGCGACGCAAACAGGCCATTCGGCCGAAAATATAACATGACGATAACCATCAATAAAATTGCCACCTTCGCCATTGAGCCACTTAATAAATATTCTAAAGTCGTCTGAGCTTGCGCGATGGCAAAGCCTGAAACGAATGTACCCAAAAGGCTCGCGACTCCACCAAACACGACGACAATGAACGAATCGACGATATATAACTGTCCGGTAAGCGGATTGGTCGATCCGATCATCGTGAATACCGCACCGGCAATCCCCGCCAGGCCTGAGCCAACGGCAAAGGTAAGCGCATCGACGCGGTTGGTATTGATGCCTGCCGCACCGCTCATCGTGCGGTTTTGCGTAACCGCTCGAATGCGCAATCCCCAGCGCGTTCTAAACAAAAAATAATAGACGGCGAACGAAACCAAAATTGTGAGGCCGACGATAAATAAGCGATTCAACGGAATCTGAATGTTTTCCGTCATGTCCCAGGCACCTGTTAGCCATTTTGTCATTGGGACGCTAACTTCTTGCGCGCCAAAAATAGAACGATAAGACTGTTGCAACACCAGACTCAAGCCCCAAGTAGCAAGCAAGGTATCGAGCGGACGGTTGTATAAAAACCGAATGAATCCACGTTCAAGTATCCAACCGAAAATGAAGGTGACTATAAATGCGAGAAAAATCGCAAAAAATATGTAAGTCCCCATCAAGCCGGGAAGGAATTTCTCAAAAAAATGTGCAACCATGTAGGTCACGTAAGCGCCAAGCGCCATTAACTCGCCGTGCGCCATGTTGATGACACCCATCAGACCGAACACGATAGCCAGCCCCAGCGCCATCAACACGAGAATCGTGAATAAGCTGATGCCGTTAAAAATTTGCATGACGGCAATATCGAATGTCATTTTGATTGTTGTTCCGTCATATAAAAATTGCAAAATATCATCAAGAAATCCCCAGCGAATAGTCTGCTGGGGGCGATAATCCAACGAAAAAAGCTAAGCGTTTACAGCTTCGGGAACGGGTTCGGCTCGATCAATGCCGACTCATGCACAATGTCGAATTGTCCATCGGGACGCGCGCGCCCAATACGTGCGTGCTTCCAGGTATGATGATTCGATTTATGAAGTTTGATCTTGCCCTCCGGCGCGTCCAGCGCAAGTTCCGAAGAAGCAGCTACGACTTTCTCGACATCGAAGCTCTTTGCCTTCTCGCAAGCCAGTTTCCAGAAGTAAACTCCGGTATAACCACATTCCATCGGATCACCGACAACGCGATCCTGACCATACTTAGCCTTGATCGCTTTTACAAATTTTTCGTTAGCCGGATTCTTCTGGCTTTGGAAGTAGCCCATACAGGCATAGTAACCGGCGGCGTTTTCTTTGCCGATGCCATCGATTTCATTCTCCGAGACGACGGTTGAAAGCAAGGTTTGTTTGTCGCCCGAAAGGCCCGCGGCAACAAGCTGCTTAAAGAAGGCGACGTTACTGCCGCCGACTACGGTGCTATAAATGCAATCCGGTTTTGCGGCCTTAATTTTGTTAATGATTGACGAAAACTCGGTGTGGCCTAAAGGGGCGTACTCTTCGCCCAACGTTTTGCCGCCTACGCGTGCAATGGTAGGCTTGGCGATCTTGTTACAAGTGCGCGGGTAGATGTAGTCCGATCCCACCAAGAAGAATGTCTTTCCTTTGTTCTTCGCTAGCCATTCGATCGCTGCGATTACCGATTGCGTCGCTTCTTGCGCGGTATAAATCACATTCTTCGATTGCTCTTGGCCCTCGTAGTATGTCGGGTAGTAAAGCAAGCCATTGTTTTGTTCAAATACTGGCAACACCGATTTACGCGAAGCGGAAGTGTAGCAACCAAACACGGCCGCAACTTTATCGCGTATCAATAATTTCTTTGCTTTTTCCGCAAACGTCGGCCAATCGCTGGCGCCGTCCTCAACAATTGGCGCAATCTGGCGTCCCAGAACACCACCCGCGGCATTGATTTCGTCAATCGCCATTTTCTCTGCATCGACAATCGCCGCCTCAGCAAGAGCAATGGTTCCGGTGAGGGAGTGCAGTTGCCCTACTTTAACCGTATCGGCCGCATAGAGGTCCTTTATGAACCAAGGACCGACTGCCGCCGCTGTCCCTAACGCCGTTCCCGCTTTAATAAAATTACGCCTGTTGCCCAAACTCATGACTTTAGCTCCTCAATTTTTGTAAAAACGAAGCAACGATCCACATACCGGCGACCCAGCCTCCGACGACGAACAAAAACTAATTCCCCAACGAAACGGCTATTTCCCCAAAGCGCGAGTAATGTCATCCGGATCAAGCAAAAAAAAGCCCACCAAGCACATGACTGTGCTGGCGGGCTTCTGTGCCTTTTCCCTCAATCGACATCTTTGGCGATCAGGAAAAACAAATACTCATAGACGATTCGTCTCCCAATAACTTACCGCGAGTGAAACGCTTGCGTCAAGTACTTTCTGTTCGCACCGCGACAGCGCAATTTGTATGTCGACAACCATTGGACCCAGCGACCACGCACGCTATATCCAAAATAATAAAGCCGCGGTTATAATCGACATTCCCCAAGTGCGTTTTCGTCTGCCTCAAGTGGAATACGCGCGGCGTATTCAATAATTAGGACACGCATGAACCAACAGAACACTCCGCTGCGAGTGGGTATTCTATTTTCCAAAACTGGCGTCACGTCTGGTATTGAGTCGTCGCAGTTGCGCGGCACGTTGCTTGCGATTGAAGAAATCAACGACGATGGCGGCATTGACGGGCGCGAAGTATTGCCCGTCTATTACGACCCCGGTTCCACGCCGAGCACGTACAAAACCCTCGCCGAAAAGCTATTGGTCGAAGATGGTGTTCGCGTTATTCTGGGCTGCTATATGTCCAGCGAGCGCAAAGCCGTGTTGCCCGTGGTCGAACGCTTGAACGGGTTATTGTTTTATCCGACACTTTACGAAGGCTTCGAGTATTCCCGCAACATCATCTACACCGGTGCCGCGCCCAATCAAAACAGTGTGCAGTTGGCCGAACACATGATGCGCGAATACGGTTCTAGGGTTTATATGGTCGGCTCGGATTATATTTATCCCTACGAATCCAATCGCATCATGAGCGATCTTTTGCTCGAGCGCGGCGGCGAAAAACTTGGCGAACGCTACGTCAATCTTAGTTCCGATCCGAGCAGCTTCATAGACGTCGTGAACGACATCAAAGCTAAGCGCCCAGATTTCATTTTCTCAACCGTCGTCGGCCAAAGCACGGCCGCGTTTTATCGCGCTTACGCCGATGTGGGACTCGATCCGGCGCGCATGCCGATTGCGAGCCTCACCACGTCGGAAACGGAACTCCAGGAGATGGAATCCGGAATTGCCACGGGGCACATCACCGCGTCGACTTACTTTCAATCGATCGATAACGACGTCAACCGCCGCTGCGTCGCAAAAGTAAAACAACGTTTTGGTGAAAATACCGTGACCGACATGTGCTGGGAAGCGGCTTATTTTCAAACCTATTTGTTGGCCTCAGCGTTATCGGTCGTGGGCAGCGACAATATTCAGCAGTTAGTGAGTACCTTGCGCGGCATGGAATTTTTAGCACCCCAGGGCATTGTCAAGATCGACGCCGACAATCACCATGCATACCTCACGCCGCGTATCGGTCGCGTGCGCGCTGACGGGCAATTTGATATCCTGCACGAAGCGAAACAGCCGGTTAAGCCGGATCCCTACCTTGTCGAACATTCCCTCGACGATTGGTCGGCGCGTGTAACATTAACGCATTCGTAACGGTCAAAGCATTTTATGCGCCCTCACTCCGGAACATCGAAACTCCTACGCGACTTGCGGTCGCTACGCGTCGTGGTGTTTCATCCAAGCGATCAAGACGGCGAAGAAATTATTCGTCAATTGCAACGCATCGGATGCCAAGTGAAAGCTTTTTGGCCGCCGCTCGAGCGATTACCCGACGATGTGGATTTAGTATTTCTTGCCGTGCGACCCGAAGTCATCGGCCATGATTTCCCTTGGCTCAAGGCGCCGCATAGCCCAGCGCTCATTGCTGTCGTCAACTACGAAAATCCAACAGTGCTGGAAGCTGTCATTAAAGTCGACGCGCATGGCGTACTTGCTTCGCCGGTTAAATCTTTCGGCTTGCTCACTTCGTTAGTCATTGCTCGGCAACTCGCCGCCAAGGAGCAGGAACAAGCAAAGCAAATTGTGCGCCTAGAGCAGCGTCTCGGCGGCATTCGCAAACTTACGAAAGCTAAGGCCATCCTGATGGAGACCCGTAGTATTTCCGAAGATCAGGCCTACGAAATAATTCGCGATCAGGCCATGAGTAAGCGCGTGACCACCGAAGAAATCGCGACGGCGATTATCAATGCCAATGAAATATTGGGTTACAAGGGAAAATCAGCCGCCGTGGTGCGCGAAGTAGATTTTCGCGACAAGCACAGCAAACCCGCAGGGTGATAAGACGCGCCTCCCACGTGTGCGCGCATTCAATAGCGACGTCAATGCCTCGGAAGCCGCGCCAGTATTGGCTCTCAGGCCATTCTTAGCGCTATTGAATGCAATCGCAACTATCGCAGGGCGATGCCGATCGCTCAACCAAACACGCGACGCTGTCCCAGTTTGTTGAAAATAAATCCTTGCACGCTTCCCAGCACCAGCCAAAATACCCCTGCCGTGAACAGCGCCATGATTGCGAAACGCTGCGTGAGCTCGGGCGGAAGAATGATGGTTTGTCCCGGTGCCGGCTGCGGCGCGCCAATCAAGTGCGGCAGCAGTATCAGTACCACGCCCACCGGAATCCAAATCGCTTTCGAGTGAGACCGGGCATACCACCAGGCGCCCAAGGCCGACGCGGTCGCTAGTGCTGTGCTGCCCCACCAGATTTGGCGCGCACCCAAATCGGCATAGGGCGATCCCGGCGGCCCGGGCGGTAACCCGATGGCCGGCGCGAGCTGAAATATCAGGAACCCGGCAATTCCCAAACCCAATCCAGTTTCCCATCCGACCCGGCGTAGCTGCGAAAAGACCGCGCCCAACAACAGCGCATAGCCGATGGCAGTCAGGATCGTCGTCACGCCGGTAAAGAAGGTTCGCTCGAATCCATCCTTCGGTTCCCAAGTGGACGCGCCGTGATCGTGCGGCAACGCCGCGCCGGTAGCAACGGGCGGCGTATTGCCTTGCTCATAGATCTCAGCTTGCGCAATTAACGGCACCGTGGTGAACATCTGAACGAAGGTCAACAATGCGCCAGTGATCAATCCGGCAATTACCGCCGACAACACGATATGCCGAAATGACCGCTGGGCACCTAATGGCATGGAAATACCATAGCGTGGCGCGTATCGTGGGCGGCGTTATGCGCGACGGTGAGATCGGAAAAGCCGACGCCGAATAATATGACCGCGCCCAAAACAGCGGAAAATAACGCTGGCCATTTACTACTGGCGACAGCGCTTTCGCCGAGCTGTTCGCCCCCTACAAGACCGGATGACGTGACGATCGTACTCTCGATGGATTGTATTGTCATGATGATAATCTCCTGAAGATGAAAACAACTTCGCGATTAATTACTCCTTAGCTTTGAGTCGGCATTTCCACAGTTTGGTACAGTTGTATCACGCTTGCGATCCACGCGGCGAGCGGTTTGATTGCAAGCCTACACCTTGCCCGACTCAACTTCAATGAGGTTAGTTTGCGAAATGCGTTATGCCGTCCATTTTGGTATTAAGATTTTGTTATTAAGATAGTGTTCAAACGAATCGAATTGCAGTACAGTTAAGAAGTGATACGCGGCGCGAACGTCGATATCTTAAAAAAAGCCCTCGATCACTTTGTTCCAGGTCACGACCTAAACGCAACCTAGAAGGGAACATTTATGGCAACCTCGCATTCGGAAAGAAAAGAATCCGATCCCGCGCTACGCGTCAAAGCGCTGGAATCCATCCTCGCAGAAAAAGGCTTGATCGATCCCAAAGCCCTTGATGCCCTAGTCGACACCTACGAAAATAAAATTGGTCCGCGCAACGGCGCAAAAGTTGTCGCCAAAGCCTGGGTCGATCCGGAATACAAAAAACGCTTGATGACGGACGCTACCGCCGCGATCAGCGAATTGGGTTACTCCGGCCTGCAAGGCGAAGACATGGTTGTGGTCGAGAACACGCCGAGCGTGCATAACGTATTGGTCTGCACCCTGTGTTCCTGTTATCCGTGGCCGACCTTGGGCTTGCCGCCGGTTTGGTATAAAGCCGCGCCGTACCGCGCGCGTATCGTTGCCGATCCGCGCGGCGTGTTGAAAGAATTCGGCACCAACGTTCCCGACAGCGTCGAAGTACGCACCTGGGACAGCACGGCGGAGTTGCGGTATTTGGTTCTCCCGGAACGCCCACCCGGTACCGAAAAAATGACGGAAGCACAGCTAGCCGATTTGGTCACACGCGATTCGATGATCGGCGTTACTAAAGCTAAATCCCCCTAATCTCTTCGAGGAGTTCGCTATGAATGGAGTACACGATCTGGGTGGGATGCATGGACTCGGGCCCCATCAATCCGGAAAAAAATGAACCCGTGTTCCACCATGAATGGGAACGCCGCGCGTTTGCCTTGTTTGGTTCTACATACGTTTTCGCCGGCTACACCATCGATGAGTTTCGTCACGCCATCGAGCAAATGCCGCCGGCGCACTATCTCGAATCGTCCTACTACGAACACTGGCTGACGGCGTTTGAAACCGTCCTGACTAAGCGCGGCATCGTCACGCGCGAGGAACTCGACGCGCGCATCGCCAAACTAGAAAAAGGGGGCAACTAAGATGTTACTGACTGCAGAAATCGTCCCGGGCTTGCTCGCCCAAGGTGCGTCTGCGCGCGTCGACGCGAAGGTCGCTCCGCTCTTTAAGGTTGGCGATCGCATTTGTGTTCGCAACCTCAATCCAACCACGCACATCCGATTACCCGGTTATTTGCGCGGAAAACGAGGCACGGTCGAAACCGACTACGGCGTGTTTGCGTTTCCCGATACGCACGCTCACGGTTTACCGGAAAAACCACAGCATTGCTACAGCGTACGCTTTACCGCGCGCGAAGTGTGGGGTCCGCAGGCATCGGATCGCGACACATTGCGCGTTGATGTGTTCGATGACTACATGGACAAAGCATGAGCAGTAATGGCGCCGACTGAATCGCCATTGATTTGCAAGTCGCTGCCAATCACGGCCAACGACGATGTTAAGTTCAACGAGCCGTGGGAAGCGCGTGCCTTTGCGATCGTCGTGCGACTGACCAATGCCGGTCATTTTACCTGGGCTGAATGGGTCGAGTGTTTTTCCAAAGAAGTCGCCGAGGCGACCGCTGTTGAAGCGGCGGGTGACACGCCCACAACCTATTATCAGCAGTGGCTCACCGCTGCGGAAAAAATAATGGTCGCAAAAGGTGTAACGTCTTTCGACCAACTTGCTGCACGAAAATTTTCCATGTCAATCGCGGGATCGACCCATCAGCTAAGGTAATTCATCCGGGGGGCGTGCCGCATTCAATTCATATCGCCAAGGAGAAATAGCAAATGGCCGTAAAGCGCCCTACCCTGACTCAACTCGACGACGTTGCGCAAAGTTTAGGCATCGATCTGTCGCCCGAGGAACTAAAAACTTATAACACGCTACTGCAAGGTAACTTCGACGCATATGACGCTGTCGATGCGGCGGCCGACTATTTACCGCCCGTAAAATATCCGCGCACACCGGGTTATCGTCCCGAAGGCGACGAAAATAAATACGGCGCTTGGTATTACAAATCGACCATCAAAGGCGCGGCAAAAGGCAAACTCGCCGGCAAGACCGTCGCGATTAAAGATAATGTTTGCGTCGCCGGCGTGCCGATGATGAATGGCGCCTCGACGTTCGAAGGTTATGTCCCGGAAATCGACGCCACTATCGTCACACGCCTGCTCGATGCCGGCGCAACAATCCTTGGTAAATCAGTCTGCGAATACTTTTGCTTCTCCGGCGGCTCGCACACCAGCGCAACTGGCCCGGTACACAATCCGCACAAACGCGGCTATTCCGCCGGCGGCTCTTCATCCGGCAGCGGCGCGCTGGTTGCCGCGGGCGAAGTGGATCTCGCGATCGGCGGTGATCAAGGTGGATCGATACGCATCCCGGCTGCGTATTGTGGTATCTACGGCATGAAGGGAACTCACGGTCTGGTGCCTTACACCGGCTTAATGCCGATCGAACTCACCATCGATCACACCGGCCCAATGACGGCCAATGTGACCGATAACGCCGTGATGCTGGAAGTGCTGGCTGGACCCGATGGGCTGGATCCACGTCAGTATGCGAACGCAAAATCTGTCGAGTACTCCAAGAAAATGTTGGAAGGCATAAAAGGTTTGAAAATCGGCGTAGTCAAGGAAGGATTCGGTCTCGCCAGCTCGGAAAAAGACGTCGACGAAAAAGTGCGCGATGCATCAAAACTCCTGGCAAAACTCGGCGCAAAAGTGGAGGAGGTGTCAATCCCGATGCACGCGATGGGCCTCGCGATTTGGTTGCCGATCGCCGCCGAAGGCGGCACGCAGCAAATGATGAAAGATAACGGCCATGGCTATAATTGGCGCGGTATGTATGCCACCAGCATGATCGATCATCATGCGCGCTGGAAAGAACGTGCCGACGAGTTATCGCACACGCTCAAACTTACCATGATTCTCGGCGAGTATTTTATCCAACACTATCGCGGCCACTTTTACGGCAAGGCGCAAAATCTATCGCGCAAATTGCGCGCCGCCTACGACGCAGCGTTGGGCCACTACGACTTGCTGTTAATGCCAACGTTGCCGATGAAAGCCACGCCGCTACCCAAACCCGGTGCGCCGATTGAGGAAATCGTCGCCCGCGCGTTCGAGATGATCCCGAACACGGCGCCGTTCGACGCGACCGGCCATCCAGCGATGTCGATTCCGTGCGGCATGAGCAAAGGCTTGCCGGTCGGCATGATGTTGATCGGCAAACACTTTGACGAAGCGACGATTTATCGCGGCGCTTATGCCTTCGAACAAGCGAAGGATTGGAAGAAAATGTGAGGCCATGCCTGAAGAGGCGCACGGATACTTGCTCGCAGAACAACATAGGCTGTGATCAAGTATCCGCGCGCCTCGTGGCAATGCCGCTATTGCATATGCCAGCCGTGACTAACGGTAATCGATTGCCCCGTTAACGCATTGTTCGGAAATGCTGCGAGAAATACCGCAGTGCGGGCAATATCTTCCGTAGTCGTGAATTCGCCGTCGACGGTATCTTTCAAAAATACTTTTTTCACCACATCTTCTTCGCTGATGCCGAAGGTTTTCGCTTGCTCGGGAATTTGCTTATCGACTAGCGGCGTGCGCACGAAACCCGGGCAAATCACATTGGAACGAATACCATCCTTCGCGCCCTCCTTTGCGATGGCTTTTGCTAAACCCATCAAGCCGTGTTTCGCGGTTACGTAAGCGGCTTTAAAGGGCGATGCCAAATGCGAATGCACTGAACCCATCAAAATAATCGTACCGCCTTTTTTTCCAGCGATCATCGCGCGCATGCAGGCGCGCGTCGTGAGAAACGAACCATCGACGTGAATGGCCATCACACGTTTCCAATCGTCGTACTTAAAATCGACGATCGGACTGATGATTTGAATGCCCGCGTTGCTAATCAGAATATCTACACCGCCCCACTTCGAAACGACTTGCGCAACGCCGGCATCAACCGGCGCTTCTTCGGCAACGTTCATGGCAATACCCATGGCCTTACCGCCTTGCTGCTGAATTTCTTTGGCAGTCGCCGATGCTGCGTCGATTGATAAATCCGCGACACAAACTTTAGCGCCCTCGCGAGCAAATTCAAATGCGATCTCTTTGCCGATGCCGCTTGCCGCGCCAGTGATGATGGCGACCTTGTCTTTTAGTTGCATGTCTTTCCTTTAAATTCACGACGTAATCGTGAGAGTTTGCGGCGGCTCTTGGAATTATTCGCCGCGAAGCATTATGATACCGCGACCCACACTAATAACTAGTAGTCCTCCATGAATTTTCGAACTGCCCGTTTCAACACGACCCGCGTGATGCTGTGAATTTCGCCAATACTTTGCATCAAGTCGCCGCACGTTTGCCCGATGCCGTCGCCGTAACTCATGGAGCGTTGGTTTGGCGCTATGGCGAATTGAGCGATCGTGTGTCGCGAACCGCGACAATGCTACGAGCATTGCCCAACGTAATTGATGGCGCGCGCATCGCGATCGCAACAGAAAACAGTTCCTATTTTTTCCAGTTAATTTACGCTTGTTGGCACGCCGGGCTTTGTCCGGTGCCGATGAACGCAAAATTACACGGCAAAGAGTTCGCATACATTTTGGAAAACTCGGGGACCGCGGCTTGCTTTGCATCGCCGCCGTTGCTCGAAAAAATCACGACTGAACTCGGCTCGAAGCCGATGATCCAATTACGCGAAATAACATCGGCTACGATGGAACAAGCCACTCAGCACTCAAATTCCGCGCTCGCCGAGACCCATCCCAACGACCCAGGCTGGCTGTTCTATACCAGCGGCACGACCGGTCGCCCCAAGGGCGCGGCGATTACCTTGCGCAATTTATTGTTCGCCTGCCATGCCTACTACGCCGACATCGATTCGCTCGATGAGCGCGATAGCATTATTCATGCGGCGCCTCTTTCGCACGGTTCCGGATTGTATGCGCTGCCGCACATCGCGCGCGGCTCGAACAACGTCATCCCGAACTCCGCCGGTTTTTCGCCAGGTGAAATGTTTGAATTAATCGAACGTCACCGCAACGTTTCGTTTTTCGCGGCACCGACCATGCTGGTGCGAATGCTCAGTGATGGTTCGTCTGCGCAAGCAAAACTCGATCATCTCAAATGCATCGTCTACGGCGGAGCGCCGATGTATCTTTCCGATCTGCAAAAATCGTTAGCATTATTCGGCCCAAGGCTGTATCAACTTTACGGCCAAGGTGAAGCGCCGATGACGATCACCGGTTTATCGAAGCGTGATCACGAACATGCACAAAGCGTCGGCGATACCGAGATGTTGATGTCCGCCGGCTTTGCCCGCACCGGCGTCGAAGTTCGGGTGGTTGACGACGATGATCGCGACTTACCGCTTGGCGAAACCGGCGAAATCATCACGCGCAGCGATTGCGTAATGAGCGGCTATTGGCGAAACCATGCGGCAAATGCGCAAACCTTGCGCGGTGGATGGCTGCACACTGGCGACATGGGCAGCTTGGATTCGCGCGGCCTGCTGACCATTCGCGACCGCTCAAAAGATTTGATTATTTCCGGTGGCTCGAATATTTATCCGCGCGAAATCGAAGATGTTTTATTGCTCAATAAAAAAGTAGCGCAAGTAAGCGTGATCGGAAATCCCCACGAGGAATGGGGCGAAGAAGTCGTCGCATTCGTCGTCCCAACCAGCGGCGCGAGAGTGACCACCGACGAGCTTAACGAAACTTGTTTACAACATATCGCGCGCTTCAAGCGCCCGCGGCGCTATATTTTTGTCGACGATTTACCGAAAAATAATTACGGCAAAGTGCTTAAGACAGAACTGCGAAAACGGGTGCCCGAAATCTAATCTGGCGCAAACTCGCCCGCACCGGCCTTTCCGCCACGCGTCCCGCGCGGCTCCCCTGCCGGTGCTTCCCCTTTACCTGCCTCTTGACCTAGGGAAGGAACGAGGACTTAGCGTTTTTCGCCGATAGTACTATTTTTCACGATACGTCAACAGTCTTCAGCCCAGCCTTGCGAGCACAGGCAATTTGACGATGATCCGCAGAAACAAATATATCGGGCTTAACATTGAGTGCGCAGGCTACGTGGATGGCATCCATTGCTCGAAGCGGATGCGATTCCAGCAATGCAATTGTTGAAATAAGGACTTCGGATGTGATCTGGCAAACGTCTACGTCTATAAGGTCTGCCGATGCGTCACCTTTGAGCTTGCGGTAGTTCGCCTTAATGAGTTTCTTCTCGCGTACTAAGCGAGACAAAGTCGAGATCAGTTCAGGCAAGCAAATCACGCTCACCACAAGACTATCCGCTTTTTGGCATATCGCAAAAACTTTGTCGGATCCGGGCTCGGCAATGTAGCGCTTAGCGAATGCCGAAGTATCCAGAAAAACCTTCAAGCCGATTTATCTCGATCGCTCAGTATCTCTCCGCTCAGCGTCAGGCCTTTGACCGTTAGGGGCATTGATCGCTTTTTCCAAGAAGGCACGCCAGCGCGAATCGGAACAATCTCGGCGATAGGCTTACCATTTCGAAAAATGCGAACGGTATCTCCGGCTTCGACCGCATCCAAATAGTCTTTGGCGCGATTACGCAATTCGGTGAACGTGGCGTCTAACATGGCATACTCCGTACATTAATGTACATTATGATGTACATCTTAGGTAGCCTTGTCAAGTCATTCGATCGCGACGGCAACTATCTACGCCAAACCGAATTGCTAAGTCCTAACGCCGAGGTCTCGCTCTTTCGCACGCACCAACGCACTGATCACCGTATTGAAAGGCGCTTCGATGCCTTGCGCTTTTGCGGCCGGCGGAATCGCGCCATTGATCGCTTCAATTTCCGACATCCGATTCGCCATGTGATCGAGCAACATTGACGGACGTGCGTTTGGAATTTTCGATCCGAAATTTCTAACATAATCGACTGGATCGTTTATGTCGAGTTTGATGCCACGTGCGCGCGCGACGTTATAGGCTTCCACCGCGCAGCCCGACGCAACGATCCAGTGATCGGGATTGTTCATCACTTCGCCAATGGTACGTTCGGTCACCGCGCAGGTGCCGGAAAAACATACGTTGCAAATTAGTTTTTCCCAGACCAATTGATCGATGTCGTCGAAGCACTTCACCTTGAAACCGCCGGACTCCCACACCTTGGCGACGCTTTCCAAGCGCGGCGTGATGGGTCCGCTGTATTCGCCTAGGCGCACTAATTCCCAGCCGTTGTGATGCGCATGGCCCGGCGCTTTCATTGACGCGCCAAAGCCGCCGACAACGCCTACTAACACACGTTCTTTGCCGATTATTCGCGCGGTGGTGTCCGGTCCGCCCAATCCATTTTGAATCGAGATGACCGTCGTGTTCGGCCCGACAAGCGCTTGACTCGCCTTGGCCGCTGCTTCAACGTGCATGGTTTTTGTGGCGACGATGACCAGTTCGCAAATACCTGCGTCTTTCGCATCGGTGCTCGCGTTTATCTTCACAGTCCGATCGCCCGAAGCACCTTCGACCCGCAAACCATTACTTCGCATCGCTTCGACGTGATCGCGCCACGAATCAATCGCCCAAAGCTCATGGCCTGCTGCGGCGAGCAGGCCAGCGTAAACGCTACCCATCGCGCCGCAACCGACGACCGCAATTTTCATTTTTTGTCCCCTCGTTAAGACGGCAGAATCACGCCCTTGCCCGACGTTTGTGCGTCGAACAATTGATAGGCTTCTTTGGCTTGATCCAATTTCCAACGATGGGTAAACAACTTATCGACTTCGATACCTCGATCGGCGATATAGCGCGCACACTCGCCTTGGCCCACGGTCGAAAACGTCCACGAACCCATAATAGTCACTTGACGGCGCAGTATATCGGGGCTGACGTCCAACGTTACGGAATCACCTTCGCCGACAAAACACGCTTTTCCCCAAGTACGCACGCAGCGCACCGCTTGTGCCCGCGCCAGCGGTGAAGACGACGCATCAAGTGATAAATGTGCGCCACGTCCATGGGTGAGATCGCGAATTGCTTGCACTACGTTCTCGTGGTTCTTGGGATTGAGTATCGTGTCCGCGCCCAATTCCTTCGCACGAGCGAGTCGCTCGTCGCTCGTATCCAGTGCGATTACGCGCGCGCCCATTTCATGCGCGAGTTGCGTTGCGGACAATCCCACCGGCCCTTGGCCGAAAATCGCGATGGTGTGATCGCCTTGCAACCCTAAGCGCTGCAGCGCGCCCCATGCGGTACCGGTGCCGCAGGAAATCGCCGCACCGGTTTCGAACGACAACTCATCAGGCAACGGCACCAAGGTGCGCGCCGGACATTTCATATATCGTGCGTGTGCACCATGGCCGGTCGCGCCGTAAACTTCTTTGACACCTTCGACACACAACTGCATCCAACCCGTCGAGCAATGATCGCAAACACCACAACCGCGATAGTGATGCTGCATCACGCGCATGCCGATTTTGGCTTGATTCTCCGGCACGCCGGCACCTACCGCGACGACCACGCCGCATGGCTCGTGACCGGCAATAATCGGCCCCTTGACTTCGCCCAAGCCGAGTGACGACGCGCCGCCAACAGCGCGATAAAACTTCAGATCGCTGCCGCACATACCGGAGGCTTTGATCTCCAATACCACCTCGCCGGGACCCGGCGTAGGATCGTCAAAATTCATGATTTCCAGTTTTCGATCACCGGGAAACACAATGCCTTTCATTTCTCGCTCCTCAGTACTTTGTTATTTCAGCGCATTACAAACGGATTGCCCGTCGCCGCGCCCGAGTTAATCCACACGCTCTTCGTCTGCAGATATTCGCGAATCGCATCCATGCCGTTTTCGCGCCCGAGGCCGGAATCTTTATAGCCGCCGAATGGCGACATAAAACTCACGGCACGATAGGTATTGACCCAAACCGTTCCTGCTTGAATACGCTCAGACATGCGCAGCGCGCGGCCGATGTCGCTGGTCCACACACCGGAGCCCAGGCCAAAGCGCACATCGTTGGCGATGGCGAGGGCTTCGTCTTCGTCTTTGAATTTGATCACGGACAACACTGGGCCGAACACTTCTTCCTGCGCGATGCGCATTTTATTTTTCACACCGGCGAACACCGTCGGCTCGACGAACCAACCGGTGCCGCACTCGGCACGCGTCGCAGGGCCGCCGCCCATCAGCAATTCCGCGCCTTCGTTTTTCGCGATATCGATGTAGCCCAACACTTTTTCGTATTGCGGACGCGTCGTAACCGGGCCGACCTGCGTATCCATGCTCATCGGATCACCCATGCGCGCCGTCTTCGCCAGCGTCACGAGTTTCTCGACGAACTCATCGTGAATCGATTCTTGCACTAACAAGCGCGAACCGGCGATACAGGTTTGCCCGGTCGCGGCGAAGATGCCGGACACGGCACCGTTCACTGCGTCTTCAATCTTCGCATCGGCGAACACGATATTGGGCGACTTGCCACCAAGCTCAAGGCCCACTTTTTTGAAATTGGCCGCGGCCGCTTGATTAATCGCGCGCCCCGTCCCATCGGATCCGGTGAAGGTAATTTTCTTCACCAGCGGATGTTCCACCAGCGGCGTGCCGACTTCCTTGCCAAATCCGGTCACGACGTTCACTACACCCGGCGGAAAGCCCGCTTCTTCAAACAGTTTAACGAACTCCAACGTCGACGCCGACGTAAATTCCGAAGGCTTCAAGACGATGGTACAACCGGCAGCGAGTGCCGGCGCCAGTTTCCAGGCGGCGAGCATCAGCGGCGAATTCCATGGCGTGATGGCGCAGACGACGCCAAGTGGTTCATGTCGCGTGAAGTTGAAATAGCCTTTTTTATCAAGGGGAATAACCGCGCCCTGAATTTTGTCGGCGAGGCCGCCGAAATAGTAATACCACTGTGGCACATAATTGGTTTGCGCTTGCATTTCGGCGATGAGTTTGCCGTTATCGCGCACTTCCAGTTCCGCTAATTTTTTCGCGTCGCGGGCGGCTAAGTCGCCGAGCTTGTGAATCAACAAACCGCGTTGCGTCGGCGTGTAAGTTGACCATGGACCTTGGGTGAATGCGCGATGGGCGGCTTGAACGGCGCGGTCTGCATCCGTTGCATCACCTTGGGCGATCAGCGTCCAAGGTTGGCCGGTATAAGGATTGAAACTTTCGAACCATTTCCCTGATGCGGGATCGACGAATTTGCCATCAATATAGTGCTGATGTTTTTGCATTACTTTACTCCCTCCGTAAAACCGGATTGTGTACGGTGTTCAGTTACCGCGTGAATGGCGGCCCAAATACAGCTTGCCTGACTAAGTGGCCTTAGGCCAGACGCACTATCCATGCGGTTCTCCAGGCATATTCTGCCACAAGGCGCACCTCGCTTGCCTCGTGGCGTTGCGCTAAAAAAGATTGCTTTATATGCGCTTCGCGATCAATACCGCGTTGTTACCACCGAAAGCAAATGAGTTCGACATCACCGCACGAATCGACGAATCGCTACGGGCGGTGTTCGGCACGTAGTCCAAATCGCATGCAGGGTCAGGCATTCTCAAATGCGCGGTGGGCGGAATTATACCGTCAAGCAACGCCTTCACAGCAACGATGAATTCGACCACGCCGGTTGCGCCCATCAAATGTCCGTGCAACGCTTTGGTCGAACTGATCGGTACATGCACCGCTTGATTGCCAAATGCCGCCTTAATCGCGTCGCTTTCAACGATATCGCCGACCGTTGTCGCTGTTCCGTGGGCATTGACGTAGCCGATGTCTTGCGGCGAAAGGCCAGCGTCGTTCAACGCCATAGTGATCGCGCGCGTTTGTCCCGGTGCTGAAGGCTTCGTGATATGCGACGCATCGCTGGTGGAACCAAACCCGGCAAGCTCCGCATAAATTGTCGCGCCACGGCGCCGCGCGTGCTCGAGCTCTTCCAGCACCACTGCGCCCGCGCCCTCCCCCAACACAAAACCGGAACGATCCGCTGAGAATGGCCTGCATGACGTTTCGGGATGATCTTTATCTTCGCGCGCCAACGTTTGCAATGCTTGCCATGCTTTAAGCGATCCCAAGGTTAACAAAGAATCAGCGCCACCGGCGATCACGCAATCGCAGTAGCCTGCGCGAATCGCGCGCAGCGATTCGCCGATCGCAACTGCAGACGACGAACACGCAATCGAGTAAGTATAAGTTTGTCCGGTGAAACCGAAGTCTAAGGAGATTTCCGACGCAGCCGCGTTGTTCATGGTCATCACTACGGTACTCGGTTTAACGCGCGCGTTTGCGGAATTGCCTAAGTACTGCCGGTAAGAATCTTCCATCGTTGTGGCGCCACCAAGACCCGTGCCCCAATACACCCCGGCCCGGTCTTTATCTTCCGCGACAAATTTTGCATCGGCGACGGCTTGCCGCGCCGTCAACAACGCCAGCAGTGTCGTCCGGTCAAGCGTCCCAAGGCGCATTTTGGTGAAGCCTTCAGTGGAAAACGGCGGAATTTCTGCCGTTAACCACGGCGTTGCATCTTCGGTGAATTGGCGCGAATGGCGCGCCACGCCGGAACGTCCTGCAATCAAGTTACCAAAAAACGTGCCCACATCGTTGCCGACCGGCGACATGACGCCGATGCCGGTGACGACAACGCGTCTCACGCAGGCGTTTCCAGCGATTTTTTATCGCCATGCTGTTCGGCGATTAGGCGATCGATCTCTTTCGCAATATCGCCAACGGACTTAATGTCAACACGCTCCATCGGCGCATTCACATTGAATTTTTCTTCCAGCAAAAACATGAATTCGATAGCCGATAGCGAGTCGATTTTCAATTCCTCTAGCCCCGCTTCAGGTGTGACCGCAGCGGGATCAAGTTGGAATTGGTCGACAAGCATCTCGCGAACGGTATCAAGCGTGCTCATTTACAACTTCCCCTTAGTTCAAATTTTTATCTAAATTCGCCGTCTATATCGACGATTCCTATAGGGAGTTTAGCACAGGCGATCCGCGCCAAAACGACGCGCTCAAATGTTTCAATCGATCAAGACGATTGATGACACGATGCCTTTTTTGATCTTCGCCACCCAACAAACGAACCTACTAGCCCAATGGGAAATGCAAGCGCGAGGAACGCCCAAAATTCGTCGGCATAGGAAGTTATTTGTCGATCCCTATCGAACAGCGCAGGCGGCACAGGCCGTGGTGGTACGGGGATGATCTTCCAATCGGCACGATCCGCGGGCACGCGTGCCATGTATTCGTCGAACGAAGCAATCGGAAAACTTCCCCACGCCCGGCTCGATGGAATTTGCGGAATGCGCACGAATACGATGGCCTCAATGTCATCGCGAAGCATTTTTTCGTATTCGGTTTTGGCACGCGTCGAATCGCTCACCAATCTTAACCAATCTTCACCGCCTGCTTCGAACGCAACGCGCGGGTAAAGCTTGGTCAATTCGCTTGCCAGATACTTATAGGTCTTGCGAGCGCTGGAAAAACTCAAGTCCGTCGCCGCGGTGTAGTAATAACCTGCGGCCGCTTTCGTTCGACTGGTAATGCCGCGCGGTGGAATGCTCCAGCCCAATATTTGCAATGTGTCCACGCTGATGCCGGTACAGTTTGCCTTAGCGTGATCGTAGGGAAAATCGTGGCGATAAAAATGCGCGTAAACGCGGCTAATCGCGCCTTGATAGCTGCGCGCGGCACGATCATTTTTTAGGATCGCGAACAACATGTACGATGGCCGATAGTAGGATTGGCCGCTATTCAAATCCATCAAATAATTGTCCATCGGTAGCATCGCCGCGGTAATGCCCTTCTCGCTAAAATTGGCGAGATTGTAAAAATTATTCACCATCCAATCGGCGATTTGGCCGTCGGCTTGATTAATGCCGGTCACGACGGCGAAATGGCCGCCGTGGGCTTCATCGTCGTCGCCTTGCGCGCCGTTCAACATCAATCCGAGAATCCCTTTATCCTGCCAGTCTCTCGGACCGCCGCGCTCCCACAATAGCCGTGCGCTAAATGGCGATTGCGCGCCACCGTTTTCATGAGTAATGAGCTGCGCCAGCGACTCATTCGCTTGCAACGGTTGCAATGACAATTTTGTTGCGTCGACTCGAAAATCTTCCGGCCATATCACGCGCGAAACAAATTGCGCTGGTACGTCATTGTTGGTCTGCATCGAACCACGCAGGCGCAACGTCCGTTGCGAAAAAAACGTTTGCGACGCGTCATTGTAGTAGGAAAGATTGCTGGGAATTTTCGGAACAATGGCAAAATTAAGTTCACTGCGATTGGCCAGCCGCAGCGATTGACCGTCGGCTGCGAGTTGTGAATTCTCCACGACCAACGGTGACCCGAGCCAAACCATGAATGGCAACGAGTCCTTCGCTTCGCGTTGCCATTGGGCAATATCCGCTTGAAAGGAGAGATTCGGGCTGAAAGATTCGGTTAACGCATCGGTGCGCGGAACGGCAACGATTTCATCTTCGAAATACCACAGCGCTTGCTTCGGCGCAGAACAATCGGCGCAGCGCCCTGTCGTCGCGCGAAATTGGTTAGCAGAATGAAATCCAATTCGCCCTTCGGCAAGCGCTTCACGAGGATTCGCCACCGTGGTGGCGACATGAAACAACAGGGCGACACAGATCAACCAACGAAACACTAGCGCCGCCCGGCCTGGTCGTAAACTACTTCTTCGTGTCGTACTTACCGATCAACTCGCGCGCGCTATTGACCAACGCTTTGCCATCCAAACCACGCTTATCTAAATCTTTAATCCAATCTTCGGTCACGGTTTGCGCGGCTTTTTGCCAACCCTTCAGCTCATCCATTGGAATGGTGTTGAAGGTGTTTTTACGTTCGACCGCGAGCTTGCGCGCGGGAATGGCTTCTTCATCTGACATTTTGCCGACCGCCATCGACAACTCGGGGCCGCTATTGGCATCAATGATCTTCTTCAAATCCGGCGGCAGGCTCGCATATTTCTCTTTGTTCATCGCGAAAACGAACACAGTGGAATATAACCACTGCGACTTTGCGTCGATCTCGGAATGATATTTGACTAACTCATGGGCCTTAATCGACGGCACGATTTCCCAGGGCAATAGCGCGCCATTGATCACGCCTTTAGATAACGCGTCGGCAACTTGAGTGATCGGCATGCCGACTGGGGTCGCACCGAGCGCCGCCAACAACTTACTGGTAATACGCGTCGCTGCGCGGACTTTCATTCCCTTCAGATCGGCCAAGGTTTTGATCGGCTTGTCGACCATGTGAAAATGCGGTTCGTCATGCTGATGCACGGCCAATAAATGCACGTCCTTGAACTCGATTTTGTCGAGCTTATTCAAATGCACGAATTCCCACAACGCGCGGCTGCCACCGGATGCGCTGTTGACCATAAACGGCAACTCGAATATTTCAAATGCCGGAAAGCGCCCGGCCGAATAGCCCGCCACCGTCCAGCCAATGTCGGTGATGCCGTCTTTAATCTGATCGTACATTTGCGGCGGCGTGCCGCCAAGCTGCATGGACGGATAAACCTGAACTTTGATGCGACCATTCGATTGCTTCATTACCCGGTCCGCCCAAGGCTGCATAAATTTGGCATGAAACGGCGACATCTGCGGCAGAAAATGATGCAGCTTTAGCGTCACTTCCTGAGCACGCGCGGCACCGCTCAACACGAATGCCATGAGCACGGCGGCACCGGATAGGCGAATTAGCTGGGTAAAACGTCGATGCATTATTGTTCTCCTAAAAAATCATTTGGCCAAAACTTTGCCATTGTCCCAGGTTTGGACGTTGGTTAAAAGCGCGCGATGGCGCGATTCGGTTGACCTGCCTGTAGAGGCAATGGCCATGCGGATATCCAGGCATGCATTGCCATAAGGCAAGCAGGATGTGCCGCGTGGCACGGTAACCTTACATACTTTAGTCGATCGTCGCGCCGGAATCCTTCACGATCTTCGCCCACTTCGCGATCTCCGCTTTTAGCATCGCAGCAAATTGTTCGGGGTCGCGAACGAACGGTTCCGCGCCTTGCAGCGCGAGTTTCTCTTTTACATCGGCGCTATTTAGGGCGACGGTGACGGTCGCGCGTAATTGTTCGATGATGGCCTTGGGCGTTCCCATCGGCGCAAACAATCCATACCACGGATCAGCGCCGAATCCCGCCAC
This sequence comes from uncultured Pseudomonadota bacterium, assembly GCA_963840785.1. Taxonomy (GTDB): domain Bacteria; phylum Pseudomonadota; class Gammaproteobacteria; order Burkholderiales; family JALYOK01; genus JALYOK01. The sequence continues at coordinate 297,912 of CAWJAF010000003.1, forward strand.
CGTTTCCCCGATGGTTGGCACTTGCGGCAACGATGAAATACGCTTCTTCGTCGCCGCGCCAAGCGCGATCAATTTGCCGCCTTTGACCAATGCAATCGACGACGGCATGCTGACAAACGCCAACGGCAATTCACCGCTCAACACATCGTTCAGCGCGGCCGTCGCGCCTTTGTAGGGAATGTGCGCGACAGCGGTCTTTGCCTGGGCGTTGAACATCTCGCCGATCAGATGATTGAACGTACCGTTGCCCGCCGAGCCGTAGCGCAAGGTACCGGGTTTGGATTTATCCAGCGCGATGAGTTCTTTGACGGATTTCGCCGAAAAGCTTGGATGCGCGACCAACAAATAAGGCGCAGTCGCCATCGGCGCAATCGGCGCAAAATCTTTCAACGGATCAAAACCCGGCTGCTTGTACAAAACCGGATTGACCAGCATCACACTGCTTAACGCGAGGAATAATGTGTAGCCGTCTTTAGGCGCTTGAGCCGCCGCTTGCGCGCCGATATTGCCGCCCGCGCCAACTTTGTTATTGACGATAAATTGCTGTTTCAGAAGTTCCGAGAGTTTATGCGCGACGATACGTGCGATGGCATCGTTGCCGCCGCCGGCGGCCTGCGGCACGATCAGCGTGACGGATTTAGTTGGATAGGTTTCGGCGTGCGCACTGGTTAACATCCATACGATTGCGACGAAAATGAATGTGACGAATCGAGTGCGGGAAATTATGTTCATATTTGAATACAGCAAATGCACTAAAGCCTGCATGTTACAAGACATTGCGCAATTGAAAAGTAAGATTGCTTCGCTGACGTTTCCAGGAACCGAAGGTCTGAGGTAGGGCGGATCAAAGCGCGAAGCGACGGATCCACCACACCCTTGGCTACGAGCATTGGGGGTTGATGCGCATGGTGGATCCGCCGCGCTTCATCCACCCTACAACGCAGTACCAGATTCATGGCGTGTGGCAGTATCGATTCAGCCGATACGGGCAGCTCGCAATGACGCGCCGTTATCTTTGCGCATCGAAGCATCATTCTCTTCTCCCCAATGCGTCGCGAAATTGTCATAATAGCGCGTGCTTGACCATTCCCCACGGAGATAAGAATGCAACAATCAGTGGCCAGACCCGGCGGATTTATGGGTTGGATCGACCGCAATTTTCTGCAGTTAGGACGCGAAGTTCGATTGAGTTTTCTGCCGCCGCTGATGGTTTACGCAGCCTATGGCATTTCGGCACTCACGGGCATCGTCGGAACATTCTTCGTCAAAGATTACCTCGGCCTTTCCGCTGAATTTCTCGCCATGTTGGGATTCTGGCTCGGGATACCTTGGGCATTGAAGATGCCGGTCGGTCATCTGGTTGATTTGTATTGGCGCTACAAAGCGGGGCTGGTTTACTTGGGTGCAATTTTGGTGGCTTGCAGTTTATTAATCATGGTCGGCTTGTTATCCAACCCCGACATGATGCGACAAACCATGAGCGCCGAAAAATGGTTTGTGTTGTCCGCCCTGCTCGCGCCAATCGGCTATGTGCTGCAAGACGCGGTCGCCGATGCCATGACGGTAGAAGCCGTGCCGAAGTTCGACGACGCGGGCCAACCCATCGACGCAAAACTACAACGCTCGATGCACACGACCATGCAAACGCTTGGGCGAGTCGCCCTGATCGGCGGTGGCGTAATTGTTGCGTTGGTGAATGTGATATTGCTTGAAGGCGTGCAGGATTTACCCAAAGATCAACAGGCGGCGGTTTACTCAAAAATCTATTTGCTGGCGCTAATCATTCCGTTGGTTTCCGTTATTGGCGTTACGCTTGCGGGACATCTGCGCCGCCGTGAACATAACCGTTTGCAAATGCAAAATTTGAGCGAAGAGGAAATCCGGCGCCGCACCGAAGTTCAATCGGAAAAACCAGCCGTGAATTGGTGGGTGTTGGGCGGCGGCATTGTCTTCGCGTTTGTCTCAATTTCGGTTGGCCTTAGCAATGCGCCATTCCTAAAAGCATATGGCCAGGAGTTGATCTTTGTCGCGTCGATGTCAATCATACTTTTCTTGATGTGGCGTCTATTGCGGGAATTGAGCCCGGATGCACGAGCAACGTTGCTAGGTACGGCCATCGTAATCTTTGTATTTCGCGCATTACCCGGCACGGGTGCCGGTTCCCAGTGGTGGGCGATCGATGTACTCAAATTTGATCAAGAATTCTTTGCCAAACTGTCACTGCTTGGCAGCACGCTCACGCTACTGGGCCTGTTTGTGTTTCGCCGGTTCATGGCGGAGAAATCAATTTTTTATATTGCCGGATTTTTAACCTTAATCGGCACCGTACTGTCATTGCCGACAGTGGGGATGTATTTTGGGCTGCACCAATGGACGGCTGCGCACACAGGTGGCGTGGTGGATCAGCGCTTCATCGCACTGATTGATACCGCATTGGAGTCGCCGCTCGGCCAAATTGCGATGGTGCCTATGCTGGCTTGGATTGCGAACTCCGCGCCGGCGCACTTGAAAGCGACCTTCTTTGCGGTGATGGCATCTTTCAGCAACTTGGCGTTATCACTCAGTAACCTCGGCACGAAATACATGAATAAAATGTACACCGTGACCCGCGAAGTGAAGGACCCGACTAACGGCACAATCACAACGGCAGCGGATTATAGCCAACTCGGTTCGCTGTTCATTACGGTTATTTTGATCGGATTGATTTTGCCGTTCATCGCCATTGCCCTCGCCAAAATATTCCGCTGGCGTAGCGCATAGCGCATGGACGCGGCAAGTGTTAGCGAACATTATGGACAGCCCGATTTGGCGCAGCGAATTCTTACTGCGCTGGGAAAAGCCGGAAAGAATTTAGACGCGCTAACCATCGACGATCTCGCGCCGGTCGACCAATTTCATGTACGCGGCAAGCAATCGACGTTAGAGCTCGCGAAGCGCGCCGGGATTTCGGCGGGTCAACGCATCCTCGATGTCGGTGGCGGCCTCGGCGGACCGGCGCGTACGTTGGCGACTTTGTTCGGTTGCGACGTCACCGTGGTCGATCTCACCGAAGAATATTGTCGCGTTGGCGAAATGCTCACGGCGAAACTTGGCCTCGCGGATCGCGTGCGCCATCAACATGGAAATGCGTTGGCGCTGCCGTTTCCCGACGCCAGTTTCGATGTCGTTTGGACTCAGCACAGCACCATGAACATCGAAGATAAACCTAGTGTTTATGCGGAGTTCCAGCGAGTTTTGCGCCCTGAAGGGCGCTACGCCTTGCAAGAGATTATGCGAGGTGATGTGACACCTATTCATTTTCCGGTGCCTTGGGCGCGCGATCCGACGATCAGTTTTTTGCAAACACCGACCGCGATTCAGCGCCTAATCCAAGCCGCAGGATTTGCTTCGCTAAGCTGGGCCGATGAAACGGCAAGCGCCCGCGACTGGTACGACAAACGCCTACAGTCAAGCGCGAATGGCTTGCCGCCGTTGGGCATTCATCTCTTGCTCGGCGAGGACATGATGGCAATGTCACAAAACCAAATTCGCAACTTAAATGAAAACCGTATCGCGATCGTACAAGCCGTGTTTCAAAAAACCTAAGTCGACGCCAATTTCCGCTCGACAAAATCGAGCCGGTCTTGTCCCCAGAAAATTTCGCCGTCGATCACAAAACTTGGCGCACCGAAAACTTGGCGATCCATTGCTTCTTGCGTGTAGCCCGCGTACTGCGCCTGAATCTCGTTAGACGTGGCGAGTTCAATCAAAGCCTCGCCCTTAAGGCCTTGTTCGTTCGCGATCGTTTTTAATGTTTCGGCATCGCCAATATTGCGCTCTTGTTCCCACACACCACGCAGCAACGCAAAAGTCAGGTTCATCGCAGCCTCGGTGCTTTGATTCGATGCAGCGATGATGCAACATGACGCCATATCACTCGGTGTCGGAAAGAATTTTGGCTTCATCGTCAGCGGCAGCTTCAAATGATCGCGCCAGCGTGCTAGCTCCATTAAGCGATACGACTGACGTTGCGGCGCGCGTTGCGGTAGCGGTAGGCCGCCTGAAACCGGGAATATCTTGCCTAAATCCATCGGCTTGACGTTGACCGTTGCGCCGTATTTTTTTACCATCGCCGTCAAGCGCGAATGGCCCAAATAGGTCCAAGGGGAAATCGGGGAAAAATAATAATCAACGAGCTTGCTCACAGCGGCCTCTTTGGTGTGGGGTAAAACATCAATGGTAGTCGGTCAATGCCGCGCGATGCAATCGTTTAAGACAAATTTCCCAAGACTAACGATGGGAAGTTGAAATCGGACTTATTCAGAACTTCCTTAATCTTGCTATAGTATCGAACTTACCCTTGGCCACGCTGCTGCAATGGATATCACTAGCGCCAAAGCAAAAATCGGAAGTATCTCAAGACAACAATTGATTGCCTATCTCGGTTTTGCGTTGTGTCTACTGGCAACCCTAGTTGCGTGGTATATCTCGCGGCAACACGCCCTTGATAGCGCACGTGAAAAATTCAATCAGGAAATCTATACCTCCCGCACGGCGATCAATGTACGCATGCAAAGTTATGAGCAAATTTTGCGCGGCGGCGTCGGATTATTTTCTGCCTCGATCGATGTTAGCCGCGAAGAGTGGCGACGCTATGTCAATTCATTGCGGGTCAGCGAAGCGTATCCAGGCATTCAGGGCATTGGCTATGCGCCATTGATTGCACAAGCAGATAAAGCGGCCCACCTAACGACACTTTGGCGCGAAGGATTTCAAAACTATGAAATCAAGCCTCCGGGCGAACGGAAATTGTATGTGCCTGTATTGTATCGCGAACCGCTTGGGGGTTTAAATCAACGCGCACTCGGGTTCGACATGTATTCCGAGCCGATTCGCCGCAAGGCGATGGAACTTGCACGGGATAGCGGGCAGGCGGCGCTAACGGTGAAAGTTCAGTTAGTCGTCGAAAACGCAGTGCAAAGCGTCGCGAGCGTGATCATGTATCTGCCGGTGTATGAGCACAATACTGCGCCAATTTCCCTCGACTCACGTCGTGCCGCATTGAAGGGTTTTGTGTATGCGCCATTTCGCGTCAATGAGCTGATTGCGGCGACGCTCGGCGAACGCCTTGCCGAAGCGGGCGTGGATTTGGAACTGTTTGACAGTGTTGCAATTGACAAGAAAACCTTACTTTACGATAGCGACAATCATCCCAATTTTGAAGACGCGAAGTCCCGTCCACTTTTCTCGGCTCAACAAACGCTGGAAATTGCCGGTCAAACTTGGACGTTGGCGTTACATACCTTACCGGCATTTGAGAAAGCCATTGACCAAACCAAATCATCGTTAATTTTGGGCGGCGGATCTTTACTTAGCTTTTTGTTATTCGGGTTTCTTTACTCCGTTTCGACGCAACATGCGAGCGTTAAAGACCGCGCATCGAAGTTGACCCAAGATCTACAACAAAGTGAAGAACGATTTCGCCATCTGGCCTACCACGATCCGCTCACTGGACTACCCAACCGCGCGTTGCTGCACGATCACGGCACGCGCGCAATGGGTCGAGCGCGACGCAGTAGAAATCATGTCGCGATTCTATTTCTCGATTTGGATCGTTTCAAAACCATTAACGATTCGCTCGGTCACAGTGTCGGCGATGCCTTGCTTAAGGAAGTCGCGCAGCGCATTCGCAGTACTGTACGCGACTTCGATACGGTGGCTCGAATGGGCGGCGACGAATTCGTCGTACTGCTAACAGATTTGGCGGATCCCGCCGCAGCCGGCGGCGTCGCACAGCACATTTTGGAATCGCTCTCCAAAGTAACGTTGATCGACGATCATTCGTTGCACGTTACACCGAGTATAGGTATTAGCTTGTTTCCCGACGATGGTAGCGATTTTGATCAGCTATTGCGTCACGCCGACGCGGCAATGTATTTGGCAAAAGAAAATGGGCGCAACGGCTATCAATTCTTTACCAGCGAAATCAATGCACGTGCGCACGGTCGATTAAACGTCGAGACCGGCCTGCGCCGCGCCTTAGAGAATCACGAATTTGAACTGCACTATCAACCACAAATTGCTATTGATAGCGGCGCTATCATTGGCGCTGAGGTCTTGCTACGCTGGCGCGATCCACAACGCGGACTGGTCATGCCCGATGAATTTATTCCGATTGCGGAAGACACTGGGCTTATCGTCCCCATTGGCGAATGGGTTTTGCGCGCCGCCTGTGCGCAATACGGCGAATGGCGCCGTGGCGGTCTGCCGGCATTTCGGCTCGCGATCAATTTATCGGCGCGGCAATTGCGACAAAACAATTTGCCGGACGTTGTACGCGATGTTCTCGGGTCGAATACCATCGCGGCGCGAGATCTTGAGCTAGAAATTACGGAGACCAGCTTGATGCAAAATACCGATGCCGCCGCGTTGGCGCTACGCGAACTTAAGTCGCTCGGTATCACACTTTCGTTGGACGATTTCGGGACAGGCTACTCAAGCTTGAGCTATTTACGGCGGTTTCCAATCGATACGCTAAAAATTGATCGCGCCTTTATCCGCGACATTTCAAGCGATCCGAGCGACGCCGTATTGGTACGCGCGATTATCGAGCTGGCGCATAGTCTCGGCATGAGAACCGTCGCGGAAGGCGTGGAAACGTCTGATCAATTGCTGTTTTTGCGCGCCCACGCCTGCAATTTCGCGCAGGGCTATTTTATCGCCCGGCCGCTTGCGCCCGATGCGTTTGTTGGCCACAGCACGCGATGGAATTCACCCGAATCACTGCGGCGTCCACGCGCGACAATCTAATGAGGCATCGCCAGGAACCAATGGCTAGCCTAGGACTACCCGGTAGGGACGCGCCTCTGCAGGCATCATTAAGCAAACAACGCGCTGCGCGAAGTTAAAATTGCGCTTCGCTTAATGCGAAAACACTTTCTGCGCCGTTAATAATTTCAAAACTCAGTGAACGCGCTTTCGGTAAAATATGCTCCGCATAAAATCGCGCCGTGCCGAGTTTTGCTTTGTAAAATTCAGCGTCGCCCTTGCCCGCAGCTAGTTGTTTTTGCGCGACGATTGCCGCGCGCGCCATTTGCCAGCCGCCGAGAACGTAGCCGGCGCACATCAAATAAGGCACCGCGCCGGCGGCCGGTAAGCGGGGATCTTTGAGGGTGTTTTCTCCGAGCCACACGCTTGCTTCGCCCAAAGCATTCCCGGCTTTAACCAGAGCGTACCCGATTGCAGTGCAGTTAACGTCGGGCATTGCAACTGCCTCTTTTGCGGTTTCGCCAATCGTCGCGAGCAACGCGCGCAAGGTCAAGCCGCCATCACGGCCAAGCTTGCGGCCAATCAGGTCAAGCGCCTGGATTCCCGTCGTGCCTTCGTAAATGGTCGTGATGCGTGCATCGCGTAAGTGCTGCGCCGCGCCGGTTTCTTCGATGAAGCCCATACCACCATGAATCTGCACACCGGTGGACGCGATCTCAATACCCAGCTCCGTGCTCCACCCTTTGACGATCGGAATCAATAGTTCGCCCAGCAGTAAATGGCGCTTGCGCTGCTCGGCGTCAGGATGATGTTTGGCGATATCGAATAGTGCCGCCGTGCTGTAAAAAAGCGCGCGCATCGCCTCGATTTGCGACTTCATCGACATCAACATACGTCGCACATCGGGGTGATTGATGATGGTTACACGATCACCGCCTTTCTGCGCGATTTCGGTTCCTTGCACGCGCTCCTTCGCATAGCTCAACGCTTTTTGGTAAGCGCGTTCAGCGATCGATAAACCCTCCAAGCCGACGGCAAAGCGCGCGGCGTTCATCATCACGAACATGTACTGCAGACCGCGATTTTCCTCACCGATCAAGTAGCCGATTGCGCCGCCGCCGTCACCAAACGCAAGCACGGCCGTCGGGCTGCCATGAATGCCGAGCTTGTGTTCGATCGAGACGCAACGGACATCGTTACGTTCGCCCAATCTGCCATCGGCGTTCACCAAAAATTTAGGCACGATGAACAGCGAAATGCCTTTGACACCTTCCGGCGCATCGGGTGTGCGCGCGAGCACGAGATGGACAATATTTTCCGCCATGTCGTGTTCGCCATAGGTGATGAATATTTTCTGGCCCGAGATGCGATAGTGATCACCTTCGGGCACGGCGCGCGATCGCAGCGCCGCGAGATCGGAGCCCGCTTGCGGCTCGGTCAAATTCATCGTGCCGGTCCAATCGCCAGCGATCATTTTGTGCAAATAGCGTTGCTTTAATTCCGACGTGGCGCACAATTGAATAGCTTCAATCGCACCTTGCGTCAACAACGGGCACAGCGAAAATGCCATATTCGCCGAACCGAACATCTCCTCCACCGGCGTGGAAACCAAGCCAGGGAGCCCTTGCCCGCCGTATTCCGGTTCGCAGCGCAGTTGATTCCAGCCACCTTCGACGAACTGGCGATAGGCTTGTTTGAAACCATCAGGCGTGGTCACCGCGCCGTTACTCCATTTCGAGCCCTGCTGATCGCCGCTCCAATTCAGCGGTGCGAGCACGTCGCTAGCGAGCTTGCCCGCCTCGTCAAGAATCGCATCGACCAAGTCCGGCGTGACTTCTTCGCAACCGGGCAGCGACGAAACGGCACCTAACCCGACCAATTCATGCAACACGAACTGCATGTCTTTCCGAGGAGGCGTATAGCTCATGATTTATCCAGTTCCGCTGTAAATTCGGGGATAGCTTGGAATAAATCTGCGACCAAACCGTAATCCGAGATTTGAAAAATCGGCGCTTCGGCATCTTTATTGATAGCGACGATGACCTTGCTGTCTTTCATGCCGGCGAGATGTTGAATCGCACCGGAAATGCCCACGGCAATGTAGAGATCCGGCGCAACGACTTTGCCGGTTTGACCGACTTGATAATCGTTCGGCACAAAACCGGAATCCACCGCCGCGCGTGATGCGCCAAGTGCCGCGCCCATCTTGTCGGCCAGCGCTTCGAGCATCTTGAAATTTTCGCCGTTTTGCATGCCACGGCCGCCCGAAATCACGATGCGCGCCGCGCCTAACTCTGGGCGCTCGGATTTCGTTAGTTCCTGCCCAACAAATTCGCTCAAACCGGCATCTGCGCCAGCCGCGATCGTCTCAATCACCGCATTGCCACTGCCAGTCGCAGCATTGGGAAACGCCGCAGTTCGCACGGTCAGCACCTTAATTGCGTCATTTGATTGCACTGTCGCCAACGCATTGCCGGCATAAATCGGCCGCACGAATGTGTCGGGCGATTCGACAGAAATTACATCGGAAACCTGCGCTACATCGAGCAGCGCCGCCACGCGCGGCATCACATTTTTGCCGGACGTAGTGGCTGGCGCGACGATATGCGAGTATCCGGAAGCCAGGCCGACAATCAAGCTCGCGAGATTTTCGCCGAGACCATGGGCATAGTAGGCCGCATCAGCAACGAGAACGGATTTGATCCCGTCGATTTTCGATGCCGCTTGCGCCGCCGCTTCGCATTGGTGTCCTGCGACGAGAATCGAAATATCGCCGCCGATTTTTTGTGCCGCAGACACGGTATTGCCGGTCGCGGATTTTAGGCTGGCGTTGTTGTGTTCCGCAATAATGAGAATGGCCATCAGATCACCTTCGCTTCGTTTTTGAGTTTCGCGACGAGTTCGGCCACGTCTTTCACCATCACGCCACCTTTGCGTTTCGGCGGCTCGACTACTTTCAACGTCGTCAAACGCGGTGTGACATCTACGCCCAAATCAGCAGGCTTCATCACATCGAGCTGTTTTTTCTTCGCCTTCATAATATTCGGTAACGTCGCGTAACGCGGCTCGTTCAAACGTAAGTCCGTCGTGACAATTGCCGGAAGTTTGATCGCGATCGTTTCCAAACCACCATCGACTTCGCGTGTCACTTTTACGATACCTCCATTGATTTCCACTTTCGACGCAAACGTCGCTTGCGACCAACCGAGCAGTGCCGCGAGCATTTGCCCGGTTTGATTTGAATCGTCGTCGATCGCTTGCTTACCGAGAATGATCAATTGCGGCGCCTCTTTATCCGCAACGGCTTTCAATAATTTGGCCACGGCGAGCGGCTGCAATTCGGCATCGCTTTCGACTAGAATCGCGCGATCCGCGCCCATTGCCAATGCCGTACGCAATGTTTCCTGACATTGCAAAACGCCGAGCGACACGGCGACAATTTCCGTCACCACACCTTTTTCTTTGAGACGTATTGCTTCCTCGACGGCAATTTCGTCAAAGGGATTCATCGACATTTTGACGTTCGCCAAATCAACGCCGGAACCATCGGCTTTGACCCGCGCTTTGACGTTGTAATCGATCACGCGCTTAACCGCGACGAGGGCTTTCATGGATTTATGCCTCAAGCTGGGAGAAAACGAGATTTTACCATTCGGGGTTGGGCTGCACCAATTACGGCGAGATTTGCATACCGAACAGGCTAACGGCGAAGGACTCGATGAAAGCCTTCATTAGGCTGCGTGACATGCGCCGAGAGGCGCATGGATACAGGGTGGCCTTGGGCCATTGCCCCTCAGACCATGCTTGCTTAGCCTGAAGCGGCGCAGGAACTATCGTTCGCGCAGCGCTTCGCGAGCTTTTAAAATCGGCTTAAGAAGATAGTCGAGCACCGTTTTTTCACCGGTACGTATTTCAACACTAGCGGTCATACCGGGAATAATGGGAAGTTCTTTACCATTGTTACTAAGAATGGCATTTTTTGTTCGTACCAATACGCGATAGTAGTTTTCTTCTTCACTTTTACGTTCTTCGCGCAACGTGTCTGGGCTGATGACTTCAATTACGCCTTCCAAACCGCCGTAAATGCTGTAGTCGTACGCGCTAATTTTTACCGTCGCGGGAAGGCCGGGACGCAAGAACGCGACATCCGTCGGACGAATTTTGGCTTCTACCAATAATCGATCGTCTAGTGGAACGATTTCCATAATATCTTGCGCGGGCTGTACGACACCGCCGATGGTGTTCATGCGAATATTTTTCACCGTTCCGCGCAGCGGCGCATTGATCGTGGTGCGTTTGACTTGATCTTGGCGCGCGCCGACGATCTCAGTCGTCTGCGACAATTCCGACTCGACCTTAATTAATTCATTCGCCGCTTCAGCGCGATATTTATTGAAGCGTTCCTGAATTTGCAATTCGAGTTCATTGAACTTGGCGACGCATGCGCAACAACTCAATCTCCGAGACCAAACCTTTCGCAGCCATAGGCTCGGTCATCGCCAGCTCTCGCGCAATCAATTCTTTGCTGCGCTTGATGGTTGTCGTACTTTGCTCTAGCGCTTGACGTTTTGCTTGATAGGTATTAGTTTCGTTTTTCACCAATTCGGGCAATTGCTTCACATCAGCGCTGAACTGCAATGGAGTTCCGCGTGCTTCTGCTCGCAGTCTCGCCGCAGTAGCGCGTAGCGCGACGGCTTTATTTTGTCCTTCTTGATAGGATGCTTTCGCCTTAGTCGGATCGATGCGCAATAATGGCTGGCCTTGCGCCACAACGTCGCCCTCCCTCACCAACAACTCCGACAGAATGCCGCCTTCCAGACTTTGAATGATCTGCTCGCGGCTCGATGGAATCACTTTCGCATTGCCGCGCGTGATTTCTTCGAGATTGAAAATTATCGCCCAAAACAGCGCTGCGCCCAAACAAGCGAGCAACAAAATCAACGTGATGCCGATGACGTTTTGTTTTTCGGCGACCATGGCTTGATGCATGTCGCGCATGTACAGCAACTCGTCGCGGCGGGAAAGATTGTTGTTGCCATTGTTCAGATCCTGTACTTACGGCTTTAGGTACACCTTTGACGCGGCCTTCGCTCAATGCTTGCATGACCAATTGTTTGGGCCCATCGGCAACACGCACGCCAGCATCAATGACGATCACGCGCTCGACAAAGTTTAGCAATTGCATTTTGTGAGTCACAAATACCATGGTTCGTCCTTGCCAAAATTCATCAATGCCTGCATCACAACTTGTTCAGTGCCGTTGTCCATGGCGCTCGTTGGTTCGTCAAGCAACAACACTGCGGGATCGGTCAGAACGGCGCGCGCTAGCGCGACAGCTTGACGCTGGCCGCCGGAAAGGCCAACACCTTGTTCGCCAATCATCATGTCGTACCCGCGCGGATGACTCGAGGCAAACGCATTAACGCCGAACGCGGTTGCGACTTTAACCATCGAATCATCGTCGACGCCGGGATTGCCCGCCTTTAAGATTCTCGCGCAATGAGCCATAAAATAAACGAGCTTCTTGGCTGACATACAAAATATTGCGGCGCAGATCTGCCGGTTCAATTTGCTGAATATCCACACCATCGGCAATCACGCTGCCTTTTTGCGCGCGAAACAATCCGGCCAATAATTTCAGCAAGGTCGATTTGCCGCTGCCGATACGCCCGAGAATGGCGATGCGCTCACCCTGCGCAATTTGCATATCAATGCCGTTGATCGGCCAGCGGTAAATCCGACGCCATAGCTAAACGCCAATTCTTTGGTCGCGAGATTTCCGGTGAGTGTCGGCTTATGCAAATAATGACGGCTTGTTCGCGATCAGTCGGCGTGGCCATGACTTTATTAAGCATCGTCAGCGCCATTCGCGCTTGTTGGAACCGCACTGCGAAGCCGGTCAGACTGCTGATCGGCGCCATGGCACGGCCCAAGCAAAATGACTGAACCGATCAGCGCGCCCATGGTCAATTTTCCGTCGCCAATGATGATAGACACCCCACACCACCATCATCACCGTGCACAGCGATTGCACCACATACGCAAAATTCAGAACGAAACTCGTGATCAACCGGCTTTTCATCGCAGTACGCGAGGTTACCGCACTGGAAATTCATACTTACCTTGCATGAATCCTTCGGCACGCAACGCTTTAATTGTTTCGCCAGCCTTCGACAGCCTCAACCAACAGGCCATGCTTCATTGACGACTCGCGCATATTTTCATTAACATAATCGCGACAACGGAATCTGCGCAACCCGGCAACAATCACCATGACGGGAATGGCAAGCAACGGCACCCAAAACAGCGGCCCGGCAATCATGGAAATGACCCAGATGAATAAAAACAAAAACGGCAAATCGGTAATCGCGACCAAGGTCGACAGAAGTGACGAAATCACGCAACGATTCAAATTCTCGCAAATTATTCGCAAAGGAGCCCGCCGAAGCGGCGCGAAATTCAAGGCGAGACATTAAGGCTTGACGAAACATTTTTGCGCCAAGAACCAGATCCGCTTTTTTTCCGGCATTATCGATCAGCCAGCCGCGCAATAAGCGCGCGACAAACTCGAACAGCAAGCGCAATCGAAACGCCAATGGCCAACGTCCATAGCGTGACGTAGGCTTGATTGGAAATCACACGATCGTAAACGTTCATAGTGAAAAAAGTTCCGGCCAAAGCGAGAATGTTGATCAGCAGCGCGGCCAATGCGGCTTCGACGATAATAGGACTTGTAGCTCCACAACGTGCTCCAAAACCAATGTCCCGGCGAGCGGTTTGACATCGATACCTGAGCGTTCGTCTGGCTTAAGATCGGGCTTCACGAAATAACAACGCCCGGTATATTCATCGCGCAGATCGGCAAGATCGACAGATCACTTCCTGCATGCCGGTTTCCGGCAGTAAGACCACGGCGCGCTTTTCATCCAAGCGCTTTAAAAAAACACAAGCTTGGTTATCGCGTAATTCCAGCAACACCGGCAAAACAAATCAGAAATGTCCTGCAGGCCACGCTGCTTCATGGTCGCCTTGCAGCCGTTCGCGTCGGCGATACGAATCAAGAATTCCGGCAGTAATGCGTTCTTTAATCGGGCATGCCCGTCACTAATACTTCTTCACTTTTCGTGATCCCGTAATGTTGCAACAACAGCGAAAATGATGTCAGCAGCGAATCGCCTTTGTCGCCTCGAAATGTTGCTTGATTGGCGCTTATGCCGGGTTCGGTACTATGAATGTAAGAAGGTTCGGCGGCCATGGTGGCTCCTATTTGATTATCTTGCAGCGGGTTTCGACGTTGCGCGGCGCATCTTTCTCGATGCCGAACGCGGCGTTGCGACGCCGAGCCATTGCGTCAACTGGGCGAGGCTGCCGAGCAGCCGATACTGCGATTGCAATAAATCCATGCGATCGGTCTCGGCGCTGGAGCGCGTTTGAAACAATTCATTTTCAGCATTGAGCAAATCTAGCATCGTGCGCCGTCCGATTTTAAATTGCTGCCAATAAACATCGCGTACTTTAGAATTTTGCTTCGCGAGATCGTCCCAAGCGCTAATGCGTCCGCGGCGGGTTTCGATGGCGTACCAAAAGCGCGCTATTTCGTTGGATAAATCGCGCCGCACCGCTTCAACATTGTCCTTTGCCGCGTTCAGTTGTTCCGCCGCCGCTTGCGATCCGGCTTTTCCTGCGCCGCCGTCGAACGGATTCCATTGCACGGCCAAGCGAACATCATACCGCGCAGATAGTCGCGGTGGCCTTCCAAATCTTGCGGGCTATTGATCGTACCCTGGAAATCGACTCGCGGCTTAGACCAAGCTGCGGCGATATCCGAGGCGCGCCGAGCCGTTTGAATATCCGCCCGCGCCGCTTTGAGGGAAGGATGCAGATTCGAGTTGCTCCAGCGCCGGCTCGTTGCGATCGGCGGAATCGCCTTCGCAGGATCGGCCGGCAGCATCAATTTAGCGGGGCCAATAGCCGGCCAGCGATTCCAGGGATGCGCGCGCTTCTTGCAGCGCGCCGCTGCGCGAAGATAGCGTCACTTTTGCCTGCTGCAAACGCGCACCCGCCTGCGCCAGATCGAACGCTCGCCCTTTATCAAACTTAACGATTTCCTGCGTTTTGTTGTACAGATCGGTATGCGCATCGACGTTTTGGCTAGCCAGCAGTGCCAGTTTTTCTTGCTTCAGTACTTCAATGTAAACGTCGGTTATCTGCGATGCGAGTTGATCTTCGGTTAGTTTCCCCCGCTCGGATGCCGTTAGAAAACGCGCTTTTTGCCGATCAATTTCGTTATCGGTTCGATTTCCATCAAATAACAAATAGGTGCCCCGCACGCCAAAATCACCCGCGGCGTTATATTTTTTTGTTTCACTGTTGTATGAACGGCCGGGATCGGCTATTAAACCAAATTTAGGATTGTTGCCAGCTTCCGCTTGTTCAATTTCATATTGCACCGAACGTGCGGTGGAACGCGCCGACTTAACCCTAGGATGGGTTTTCAATACTTGGCCCACAACCTGGGCAAGAGTTTCCGCCTTCGCCGGTAAACCGAAAGCAAACAACAAAGGGAAAAGTGCCAGTCGCGTTAACAGTCTACAAAGTTGTTGAGGTCGCATTCTTGATTGGATTCAAAATTATTTGGTTACTTTATCAGATGTCTCTAGTGAAAACACAAATTTCAATTGTTAGTAATTGAACAAAATAAACTTTTTGGAAATTTGCATAGGTCACTTGTAGCGTACAACCCGGGAATTAAATTTCCACGCGAAGAACGACCCGGCTGACGGATCCCAGCCTTAGACGGCGGCGCTAGATTGTCGCCAAACAATTTCTCGACGACAAGCAATTGCTCTCGCTGCGACTGCGCGAAGAGATTCGAATTGTAAGGAACGGTATCGTAGGTTGTTTCGCTCATCGTCATTTATCGGTTGCGCGGCCATTAACACAAGCGCAGGTGAAGTCCGCAGGTTCTAAGATTAAACGAGCCTAATATTACGTTAAAACAATAATTTACGGAACCAATTTATTAAATTACTTAATAGGGAAAACTACTAAAACTCATTAAGGGAATTCGGAATTTTCCTATACAACTCATCGCCTCAGTGGCCTAGAAACACAAGGCTTTCATTGACCAAAAAACGAAACCTCAACGGACTCGAAGGCGATTGGGATCGTTATCAATGAACCAGCAGCGCTAGCGTTTGGAATTTTTTCAATGAATCGGCAAGGAGTTTTTCGACGATTGGAAAAATTTCCGGCGCTTCGCTTAACTGAATATTGTCACGCATCAACGTCAGTTTCCCCTGCACGATAAGTACAACCAAGGCTCGGACGAGTTCATCGATCTGAGTTTTGCCGTCAAGAAGTGCTAGAATCCGCGCCTCAATTTCGCTAAGCTCAATACTTTCGTGACGCTGATTCAGAACCGTCAGGACATTTTTTGAAGCAAGAAAGTGAGCAGGCGAAAAGGCCATGGGTTCACCTCGATCACATTTAGAATTTGCAGTAGGCTCCAGGTGCAAAAAAACGGCACCATCCAACGCGAAGCTTAGCAAGACGTCGCCGATTCTTCGTAGTTCTGCGTCGGCAAGGACAACGTTTCGTCGCAACTGGTTTCGAATTCCGGCGAGCAAATCGTCGTAGGTTAGCGCAAGCGGATAACTTTGAAAAAAGGTCATCAGCATCGCTTTTAGGACAGGCGCGTCGAGGTTAACGGAACGTCCAACGGGGTCACGAAACGCCATTGCTTCCCGAGTCTCTAAAGACGCCGAGGACGTCGGCGACATGGCGCAAGAAAACAAGAAAGGCTGCAAACACGTCGGCGAGATGGTGCGCTTCACCTGTTTCATTGACTTCTGATGAATCAATAAAGTCTGACGAAAGGATCGATTCTGAAAAAAATCCAAATACTGCTGGGTTTCAAGCAAATTTCCTCGCGAGAGCTTTTTGAGAGCATCGGCGAAATTGGCGCTAATTCGACTCAGAGCCAGGTCGGAGATACTGGCTTCACCCAAAAAACCTAGCCGATGTTCCTGGGCTCGCCCGATAAATTCGCAAAAATAGCAAGGTCGAATTTCTTTATCAAAATATTCTCGGTAGAAAGTTCGTTCCGACGCGCGACTAACGATTTTTTCCTCATCACGCAACATTCGACCAAAGTGACTGTTTTCGTCGAATGCATTTTGCAAAAGCGCAAAGGCGCTGCGGGCTTGCTTGAACTTTTGCGCCGGCTGACCCGATTTTTCTATCTGAAAAAACATAGCGTCACGTACGACTTCACGTTGTTTCCAGCCGGGATAGGTGTTGTAACTTACGTAGGCGATGCCCTGCTCTGCTAAATTCTCACTGATCACCTTGAGAATGGTGCTCTGAGCACGTTGCGGCTCCCTTGAATACCTATCGTGGCAAATGATGTAGTCGAATTTCTGCTTGCTTGGCCGAAGTGCGGTGAAATCAGCGTGATACAACTTGATATTTGTGAGGCCAAGCGCGTGAATTGTTTGTCGAGCGGCTTCAACATACTCAAGCCGTGGTTCGATGCCTGAAAACGCTGCCTCGGGATAGCGTGAAGCAAGGGGAATGAGATTCCCACCTGCAGAACAACCCAGTTCGAGAACCCGCGAGCGGGAGGGCAGCGCAGGTGCGAGACCAAAAATCGTCGCGATTGTGGCTAGTTGTTCTGGCTGGGAAAGGCTAGACACGCCTTCCAACAGGAAAGCTTCGTCAAGGCGTGACATGTCCAAAATTATGTCGCCTCGATGACGCGGATTTTACGCTTTGTGAGAAACATGGTTAGATAAACAATCATATTTCGTCAACAAGCCCGACCTATCGAATTATCGACTTTCGAAGGAATTAAAAAGTCAAAACCCCAATTGCAGGTTGGGGTTTTGGCTTCCTCTTTGCCCTTAGCTTCTGCTCGGGGCTAGCGACGCAAGTATGCTATGCCGACTGCGGCACCTGGTCATGCAAATCGCCAACCAAACTTGCTACCGAGCTTGTCGACACGGCCGGCGTATTCGCCCGACCGATCGTGCCGCCGGACAATAGGTCTGAGGCGAAGATGACGCCGCCATCGCCGCCGACCAACGCCCCGCCGTTAACGATGGGAATTACGATATCATTGGTTGCAGTCAGGCCACCTTTATCCGTTGTTGTCATGATAAGCTTGACATCTCGAAATGTTCCGAGAGGCTCTTCATCGTGCCAAACGATCGTACCAAGGAGTAAATTGATATTTTCTTGGGTCTCGGTCAGCGTTAGTGTCCCGCTACCGTTTCCATTAATCGCACCGGCACCCAATCCGCTTAACTCATCAACGGACAATTTCCCGTCATTTGTAGTGATAACGACGCGGTCAAGTTTATGCGATTCCAACCCCGTCGAATTGTCGACGTCCGACACCGATAAATCCAGGCCGTCCAATTTGCTAATGGCCAAATCGCCAAATACGACGTCCGGGAGTCGAGCCGATGCCTCATTATTTAGCGGGACATCATTTAATGCGTTAACCGGGGCATCATTTACGGCGTTAACCGCAAATACTACATCTGCTGTAGTCACATTCCCCGCGCCGTCCTTCATCTGAATAGTCGTAACGACGGTTCCAAACTTGTTCGCCCCACTATCTGTAAGTTGCAATGTGGGAACGCCGCTACCATCAAGCACGATACGGACATCGTCGTTACCATCATTGCTCGCATCATCATCAATGACAACATCAAAACCGTCGGCCGATTTAATTTTTGCACTGACGATTTGAACATTACTTTGTCCACCATCATCGCTGGCGTTTATCGTTGCAGCGCTTATCTTGATCGGCGCAAAATCTTCATTCGCTGCCGCGGGTGCGCCGGCCCTGGGGCCGGAATCACTACTACCACCGCTGCCGCTATGTGATAGCGCAGCGAGCGCGCCGATGCCGAGCAGCGCGCCGATGATTGCGGCCCCCGAATGGTCATCCCCGCCAGCAGCGGCAGTTGTTGCAGGCGTAGTCACCGGCGCCGCCGCGCTGTCGCCTAATACGGCACCAGCCTGACCGGCGTCGGCCCAAATTACGCAGGTACCCGAATCAATATCTTTAGCCGGAATGTAGGCAGAATCCGCTGCGCTGTAGGCTTGGCCGTTAACCAACTCCGTTAACCTTGAGTCGCTAACCGTACACCATTCCTCGATTTCAAATTTAGTACCATCGGGGAAATCGAAAACGACAGAATTTCCTTTACGGGCAATTTTAGTTCCCGCCGGCAACTCTTCCTTCCCGTCTACCAGAATTTTATAAAAATTATTTGCTTCCGCCGAATGCTTTCCGCCGGGCTTGTAATCGAATGTTTTTGCACTGCCGCCATTGCGCGGTTGCGCGATTAGCTTGATCTCCGAAGCCATAGATAAACCTCCTAATTATTGACTAACTTGTTATAAAACATCGTCGATTTTCTTTCGGACGCAACCGCAACCGCTCAAGCGCTAGCGGACGAATGTTCAACACGGCCAAGTCGGTCGTGTTCGCGATTTTTTTTAATATCGCCATTCGTTCCGCGACGGCAGCGCCCGTCGCTTGTGGCAGTCCAGGATGGCCCTAAACCTGCTTTTATAAGCGTAGAGGAAATGTGGATCGAATGCAAGTCTTTGATGTAACACAAAAAATGTGCCCTTGGCGATCTCGCACCCAGCGGTAAAATTAAGCTTAGAAAGACTTTTGGATTGACTTAGTTAGCATCAATACTTGATAAAACTGTTGAAAGCCGTAAAGCGCGGGAAAATTTAAAACTTACGTCTAACGATACATCCGAATGGCGAACCCTCTCCGCATAAACATCCGCGTCGGCGGCCTGTTAGCAAGGAATCACTTTATTTGCTTCAAAACCAAATATGCATTATTATGCGTATCAAATCTTAGTTAGTGCGTTATTGTGCACATTCGCCATGCCCGACACACTTGAACCCAGCAGCAAAAGCGTGAGCAACCCCAATACCGATGGGTTCTTGGCAAAATTTGGCGAACGTATTCGTTCGTTGCGTGCACGTCGTGGAATGACACGAAAAATGTTGGCACAATATTCTCTCGTTTCGGAACGACATTTGGCGCAGGTGGAGGCGGGCAAAGGTAATATTTCCGTGCTTTTGCTACAACAAATTGCGGCGGCACTTAGTTTGCCGATTGCTCATTTTTTTCAAGACGATGTTGATTTGAGCGACGAACGACGAATCATCGATCAAATACTCGCGCGACTGCCGGCGCCTGAGCTCGGAGAAATTCGTAAGCAATTGGTGCGTGATCATGGCGAATTTCAACAAGAGCGGCGCATTCATATTGCATTAATCGGCTTGCGCGGCGCAGGCAAATCAACCCTCGGCTCGCGTTTAGCGAAAGAATTGGACTGCCCGTTCATCGAACTCGATCGCGAAGTCGAGCACCTCGCGGGATTGGGCTTGAGCGAATTGTTTTCGCTTTACGGCCAGGCCGGTTATCGCCGCTTCGAACGCCGCGCATTAGAAACGGCGCTAAAACAACATGAGCGCGTCGTTATCGCGACAGGCGGCAGCATCGTATCCGAAGCCGCTACATTTGATTTGCTACTGTCCGGTTGTTTTACCGTATGGCTGAAAGCCGAGCCGGAAGAACACATGTCGCGCGTCCTCGCGCAAGGCGACCTGCGACCGATGGCCGGCAACAAAGCGGCGATGGATGATCTTAAGCAAATCCTGCATGGCCGTGCGCCGCTCTATGGCAAGGCCGATCACAGCGTCGATACCAGTAATCAAACTTTTGATCAAGCGCTGGCACAGCTGGTGCGCTGCGTTAAGCAAGGTAAGGAACCAAAATGAATTCACCGCAAAGCAATGCTCAGTTACAGCAGGACTCAAACGAATTTCTAACGTTTGACACGCACCCGGATAATTACCACCATTGGAAGTTGAGCGTCGACGGCAATATCGCGACGTTGGCGCTCGACATCGATGAAGAACGCGGGATCCGTCCCGGCTATCGCATGAAGCTCAATTCCTACGATCTCGGCGTCGATATCGAATTGCACGACGCGTTACAACGCATTCGATTCGAACATCCGCAAGTCGCAACGGTGATTATCACCAGTGCTAAAGACCGCATTTTTTGTTCCGGCGCGAACATCTACATGCTCGGCATTTCCTCCCACGCGTGGAAAGTCAATTTCTGCAAATTCACCAACGAAACGCGCAATGGCATCGAAGACAGCAGTCACTATTCCGGCATCAAATTTCTTGCGGCGGTGAATGGCGCCTGCGCGGGTGGTGGCTACGAATTGGCGTTGGCGTGCGATGAAATTCTATTGATCGACGATCGCTCGTCTAGCGTGAGCTTGCCGGAAGTGCCACTGCTCGGCGTGTTGCCCGGAACGGGTGGCTTGACGCGCTTGACCGACAAACGCAAAGTACGCCGCGATCACGCCGATATTTTCTGTACCGTCAGTGAAGGCTTTCGTGCCGAGAAGGCACTGGCGTGGCGCTTGATTGATGGCCACGCTAAGCCACAACAATTTGCTGGCGCGGTTAAAGACCGCGCCGCAAAACTAGCGGCGAAAAGTTTACGCCCATCAACTGCTCACGGAATAAAACTTACGCCAGTAAAGCGAACCATTGACGAAAATGGTTATCACTACGAAACCGTCGATGTGCAGTTCGATCGCGAACAACGTAAAGCTACGATTACCATTTTCGCACCAACGCCGAATGAACCTGACAGTATCGATGCCATTGTCGCTGCGGGCGTAAATTGGTGGCCACTGAAAATGGCGCGCGAGTTGGATGATGCGATTCTACTACTGCGCAGTAACGAACTCACGTTGGGCACCTGGGCGCTCAAAACCCGCGGTGCGTGCGCTGGGATACTGGCCTGCGATCAAGCACTGGAGCGCTTCTCCGAGCATTGGTTGATACGTGAAAGCATCGGTATGTTGCGCCGTACATTTGCGCGCTTGGAAGTGTCGTCGCGTACAGTATTCGCCATCATCGATCAAGGCTCGTGTTTCGCCGGAACATTGCTGGAACTCGCCCTCGCCGCCGATCGAACCTATATGCTGCACCTTCCCGATGACGCGTCCGACGCGCCGCATATTCAACTGTCACCAATGAACTTCGGGCCCTACCCCAACGTACAAAACGAAACGCGCTTAGCGACACGTTTTTACAATGAAGCGGAACCGCTCAGCGCGATTAAAGCGGCAATTGGAAAATCAATCGCTGCCAACGAAGGTCTCGCCCTCGGGCTAGTTACAATTACGCCGGACCACCTCGATTGGGACGACGAAATTCGCCTTGCCTTCGAAGAACGTGCCAGCCTCTCGCCCGATGCCTTAACCGGCATGGAAGCGAGCTTGCGCTTCAACGGCGAGACCATGGCAACGCGCATTTTTGGCCGTCTCTCCGCGTGGCAAAACTGGATTTTCAACCGGCCCAACGCGGTCGGTGAACACGGAGCATTGAAAATTTTTGGCACCGGAAAAAAAGCGCAATTTAATCGCGATAGAATTTAATCTTAAGGAATTGACATGTCCATCAACTACAGCGAAACCATCCCAAACAACGTCAATCTCAACGACAACAAAACGTTGCAGCGCGCGTTAGAACATTGGCAGCCGCGTTTTCTCGATTGGTGGAAAGACATGGGGCCGGTGGATTCCCGCGCTAACGATGTTTATCTGCGCACGGCCGTCAGCGTCGAGCCCGATGGCTGGGCGCAATTCGGCCATGTACGAATGCCGGACTATCGCTGGGGAATTTTCTTAAATCCGAAACAAGAAGGCCGAAAGATATTATTTGGCGACCATAAAGGCCAAGACGCGTGGCAAGAAGTCCCCGGCGAATATCGTAGCAATTTGCGCCGCATAATCGTCACCCAAGGTGACACGGAACCAGCATCGGTCGAGCAGCAACGTCATCTCGGCCGCACCTGCCCGTCGCTTTACGACCTGCGCAATCTATTTCAAATCAATTGCGAAGAAGGACGCCATCTTTGGGCCATGGTTTATTTGCTCCACGCTTACTTCGGTCGCGACGGCCGAGAGGAAGCGGAAGGTTTGCTGGAGCGACGCTCAGGCGATAAAGATCATCCACGCATTTTGGGTGCATTCAATGAACAAACGCCCGACTGGTTGTCATTTTTCATGTTCACGTTCTTCACCGACCGCGACGGTAAATTTCAGTTGTCGGCGATGACAGAATCGGCCTTCGACCCTCTCGCCCGTACAACCAAGTTCATGTTGAAGGAAGAAGCGCACCATATGTATGTTGGCATTACCGGCATCACGCGGGTGCTTGAACGTACCTGCGAAATCATGAAGCAGCACGGCGCCAGCGATCCTGCCGCTGTTCGCCAACACGGCGTGATCGACCTGCCGACGATGCAGCGTTATTTGAATTTCCATTTCAGCGTAACAGTGGATTTGTTCGGCGCCGATGTGTCATCCAACGCTGCGACGTTCTACACGACTGGACTAAAAGGCCGCTTCGATGAACAATTCATCGACGACGATCATCAGCTAGGTGATGCGAGCTACGACATTCTCGACGTGCACAATGGCGAAATCGGCAAGCGCGCGGTCGCCGCCGCAACCTCGTTGAACGAACGTCTGCGCGACGACTACATTGCCGATACGATTGTCGGCGTCGCGCGCTGGAATCGCGTGATGGAAAAACACGGAATCGATTTTCAACTAAGCGTGCCGCACAAAGGTTTCAATCGTCAGATCGGCTCTCTAGCGAGCATTCGGGTTTCACCCGTAGGGCAAATCATCGATGAAAAGACTTGGCAAGCGAACGTCGCGAACTGGCTACCCAGCGAATCGGATCGCGCCTACGTTCATTCGTTGATGGGCCGCGTGGTCGAGCCGGGAAAATATGCTAACTGGATCTCGCCACCCGATCGCGGGATTAACAATCAAGCAACGGACTTCGATTACGTGCGATTCAATTAAATTACTTTGAAGTTCCAGGCGCAAGGGATTGGAGTTTGAATACAGACTCCTTTGCCGATGTTCCGGTGCTCGCCGGTTCTTAGCTACTTTCGTCGGTTATAAATCAAAGCAACTCAGGCGAAATAACTGCGTGTAACAGCGTCTCCAATTCCATCCCTTCGCCGCGAGTGCGAAACCACCAGATCGCACCTTTTTTCAGTTGACCGTCGGCTTCTTTCCCGGTCAATAAAAGGGACGCAACCTGCCCAAGCGTTGGCTGATGGCCGACGATAATGAGCGTACCTTCACCATTCGGCCAGCCCGCGATATTTATGATGTCCCTCGCGTTCGCACCGACTGCGACGTCGGGCGATATTTCGAAATCATTGACCAACGCTTGCGCAGTCTGTTGCGCTCGCAAGGCGTTGCTCGCGACCACACGGACTCGACCTTTCACATGTTCGCGCAGCCATTTCGCCATTGCGCGTGCTTGGCGCCGGCCTTTTGTTGTGAGCACACGCGCCTCATCGGGCGCGGTATCTTCAGCTTCTGCGTGACGCCATAAAATCATATCCATATCGATTCACCAAAAAGTTTGCTGTAGAAGAAATCGGTTATGCGCCTGCCGTAAATGAGCTAGGTGACCTTGACCGGCACCTAGCACCCAAGCCTGCACGATTGCCAAGGCCTCGCCATTGTTTTCATCTGCTGCTTGCGTAAGTATCCTTTTAGTCGTCGCGGCGTCGTTTAATGCCCCGAGGATGGCTTGCAGATTCGCCAACTCTTGAATGTAGGGCTTGCTGCGTTTCGCCGCAAATAGCGGCATAAAGAAATCCGCGGCGTAACGCAAACGCTTGCCACTGATGCGCACGCGATGACGCTCTTCGGCACTCAATTCAAGCAGATGATCCGCTCGGCGGATCAGTTGTTTGCGATGCCGCTTCAAGGAATCACGGGCGAAATCGGCTAAATTGATTGCTTCGGCTTCGTTCATGGCATCGTGTTCGTGACGCGATAACTCGACCAACCATGCGCCGATCTCAAGCTGCAATCGCTGATAGCGAGTCGACTGCAATGCGGCTCGGCTCGCGGCGCTCGCCGCATCGCGACGCTGGGAAATTTGCTCGTGAATCTGCGCCAAACCTGTGTGGGTTGGCCACGCAGCGATCACCGGAGGCAAAGTCTCTTCGAGGAAAACGTCGAGATCGCGAGTGGTTCCGAGTTGCCCACCGAGCCAACGTAACGCCTCAACAATTGATGCCACCTTCTCATCATCGAGAAAATCAGAAAAAAGCCGAATAGCCGTTCGCAAGCGTCGAATCGCAACGCGCATTTGGTGCAGATACTCGGAGTCCTTACCCAACAAAAGGCCGGACTCATTCGCCGTTAGATGTTGGCTGCACGCGCTCGCAATCGCGACGAAACCTTGCTGAGCGGTCATTCCTTTATCAAGCAGCGCTTGTTTCGCTTTGACTGGAGACAACGTCTCGCCGATTGCCAACGCGAAGCCTCGCCGTGCCTTACTTTCGTGCCCGAGCGTGACGGGCAAATGTTCAAGAAGCCGGCGCACGAAATCGAACAGTGCTAACGGATTGCCGACGATCAATTCCAGTTCAACTTCACTGATTGTGGCTTCATTGTTGCCAGCAATGATCTTGCCGCGATCCACGGAAAACTCGCACTGCGTACCGTCGGCAAATTGTAAGATGCGACTCAAGCGTGTGAAATCCGTCGTGAACACCGGCCGCAATTCGGCGCCGTCAAGCGTTTTTTCCAACAGCGATTTCAGCTTCTCGTCTTGCAGACGGCTGAAGTCGAACGTGTTGGCTAACGTTTCACTTTCCCACTCCGGACGTTCGTGCAATCCGGCGATAACGCGGCCTTCCGTTTTAATCGTTTGCAGCCATTTACCACCGATTTGACGCAAGCGAACCGCAATACCGCGATCACGAAGGCAATAGTCAGCCGCGTCGTAGTAGGTGTTGATCAACCGTCGACTGGGAACTTTCTTCAACGTGATCAAACTTAACAGCGGTAGCCGCAAGAGGTGCCAAACATCGCGCGCGGCGATGTGTAGCTTGAGTTCCACCTCGCTGGTCACCGTTGCGTCGCCAAATCGGCAATGAGAGATTCTTGCACACAAAACGATTTACCTCGGCGCGTTACCTTGCGGTGATAGCTCCCGTCGGCAGTCATTTCCCAAGTTTGGCAATTGTCTTTCAGATAGGGCTTCAAACCTTCGTTGATCACGCGTCGTTTGGCTTTCTCGCACAGGATCGGCACGGCAACTTCAATGCGCCGAAAGAAATTCCGCTCCATCCAATCGGCGCTGGAAATATAAACATCGGCTTGCTTATTATTGTGAAAATAATAGATGCGCGTGTGCTCAAGAAATCGCCCCAGAATCGAACGCACGCTAATGTTCTCGGACAAGCCCGGCACGCCAGGCCGCAGCGTGCATACACCACGAACGATCAGATCGATCGTGACACCGGCTTGCGAAGCGGCATACAGTGCGTTGATGACTTTCGGTTCAGTCAATTGATTTAGCTTGGCGATAATTTGCGCAGGCTTACCCTCGGCAGCATGTTTGGCTTCTTGTTCAATTGCCTTGATCACGTGCGAATGCAGGTTAAACGGCGCTTGCCAAAGATGATGCAACTTGCTGGCTTTACCGAGGCCGGTGAGCTGCATGAATACTTCGTTCACATCGGCGCAGATTTCGTCGTTGCAGGTAAGCAAACCGAAATCCGTGTAGAACATAGCGGTACGCGCATGATAGTTTCCGGTACCTAAATGCACGTAGCGCTTCAACACGCCTTCTTCGCGCCGCACCACCATGGCCATTTTTGCGTGCGTCTTGTAACCGAATACCCCGTAGACCACGTGAGCGCCGACTTCTTCCAAGCGCGCGGCCCAGTTAATGTTGGCCTCTTCGTCGAAGCGCGCGAGTAATTCCACGACAACGGTGACTTCTTTGCCACGCTCGGCGGCGGCGATCAGTGCTTCAATCAAATCCGATGCACGCCCGGCGCGATAAACGGTTTGTTTGATCGCAACAACATGCGGATCGGATGCGGCTTGCTGAATGAATTCCACAACCGGCGCGAAGGATTCAAAGGGATGATGCAATAAAATATCGCCTTTGCGAATCGCGGCGAAGATGTCATTGGTCTTGGTCAGTTGCGTCGGAATTCCCTGCACGAATGGCGGGTATTTCAGTTCCGGCCGCTCCACGGAATCGGGCACATGGACCAATCGCCCGAGATTCACCGGGCCATCAACGCGGTACAAATCTTCTTGCGTTAAGCCAAATTGCTGCAACAAAAATTCCGACATCTCCTGCGAACAGTTGTCTGCCACTTCAAGACGTACCTCGTCGCCGAATTGGCGTTGGGTTAATTCGCCCTGCAATGCCAAACGCAAGTTTTTGATGTCTTCTTCTTCGAGATCGAGTTCGCTATTGCGCGTGACTTGAAACTGAAACCAACCCGTCACGTTCATACCGGCAAAAAGTTCGCCGACATGCTCGTGCAATATCGACGACAAAAATACGAAACTGTATTCCGCATCGGCAACATTCTCGGGAAGCAGAACCAGCCGCGGCAATGCGCGCGGTGCTTGGAGAACGGCTGTGCCGGAATTGCGTCCGAACGCGTCCTTGCCCGTCAGCGCGACAGCGAAATTCAAACTCTTGTTGAGCAACTTCGGAAATGGGTGCGCCGGATCGAGCCCGATCGGCGTTAGCATCGGCAATACTTCGCGCTGAAAATAACCCTTAATCCAGGCGCGCTGCTCATCAGTCCAATCGGCGCGGTACAACAGGCGAATGTTCTCTTGCTGGAGTTCGGGAACAATCACTTCGCGAAACAAACGGTACATGCGCGCGACCAAAGCGCGGGCGCGGGGAACAACGAGGCGAAACGTCTCTAGCGGCGTGAGGCCGTCAGGGTTCAACGTGGGTGCGCGGTAATGCATTTGCTCTTTGAGGCCGGCGACGCGAATTTCGAAAAATTCATCGAGATTGGAATCGGCAATCGACAGAAATCGCAAGCGTTCCAACAGCGGGTGGCTTTCGTCCTCGACTAAATCGAGCACCCGTTCGTTGAACGCTAGATAGCCAAGCTCCCGGTTCAAAAATTGGGAGTCGAGTGTCATGGTAGGAGCCTGAGCTCATGAGTGTGGTTACCGCCGAGGTTAACGGCGAATTGTGACGTTTTTGTGACAACTTGTAACAAAAAGTCCTGCCGATTTGTTTTGCTGCATGGCACAATTACGCACCTATGAAAAATGTCTTGGAGACGCGCGCGGAACTCTAAAACTATGAACGAATTTTCCACCATCGCTGCCGTTGATTTAGGTTCCAATAGCTTTCGCTTGCAAGTGGCGAGGGTGGAAGACGACCATATCTATCCGCTCGATTCCCTCAAAGAGACAGTGCGCCTGGCCGCCGGATTAGCCGATGATAAGGTCTTGAGCGAGGAGGCACAAGACCGGGCCCTAACCTCGTTGAAGCGATTCGGTGAACGCTTGCGGGGCATGCCGGTCGATTCAGTGCGGGCCGTCGGCACCAATACGTTACGCGTGGCGAAAAATTCCGACGTGTTTTTGCGTAAGGCGCAAAAGGCGTTGGGATTTCCAATCGAAGTCGTCGCGGGTCACGAGGAAGCGCGGTTGATTTATCTGGGCGTCGCCCATGGCTTACCGCTGCGCCGCGACCGTCGCTTGGTTGTCGATATCGGTGGCGGCTCAACGGAATGCATTATCGGGCGCGGCTTTCAGCCGGTGCGGGTGGAGAGCCTCTACATGGGCTGCGTCGGCTTTAGTCAGCGCTATTTTCCCGACGGAAAATTAGCCGCGAAAGCGTTTAAGGAAGCTGAAATCGCCGCGGCGACGGAACTAGAAACCATCGTTCACGATTTCACGCCGGACGAATGGAAAGATGCCATCGGCTCAAGCGGCACGGCGCGCGCCATCGCCGAAGTGTTGGAAGCGCACGAACAACGGCGCCAATGGCATCACGCCGAAAGGCATGGCGTGGATTAAGGACAAGCTAGTTAGCGCGGGCGACACGCGCAAACTCGATTTTCTCGGCCTGCGCGACGATCGCAAACCCGTCTTCGCCGGCGGCTTCGCCATCATGTCGGCGGTGTTTCGCCAATTGCGCATCGAGTCCATGCACACCACCGAATGCGGTTTGCGCGACGGCGTGCTGTGGGACATGCTCGGGCGGATTCAGCATCGCGACGTGCGAGATACGACCGTCAAACAATTCATGCGCCGTTATCAGGTTGATCATCAACAGGCGATGCGCGTAGATAAATTGAGTGCGAATCTTTTTACTCAGCTAGCCGTCGCATCATCCCGATCCGGAGCACGTGTTTCCGGACTTAGCCTGGGCAGCGCGCCTGCACGAAGTCGGCGTATCCATCGCATACCCAAGCTTCCACAAACATTCTGCCTATATTTTAGGCAATGCCGATATGCCGGGGTTTTCCAAAATGGAACAGGCGAATCTCGCGCGTTGGGTGTTGGGCTGTCGCGGTTCGCTTGACAAAAGTTGCCCCGCTGATCGAGGATGCAGAAGACTGGCTGCCGGTGTTGGCCCTGCGCCTCGCAGTGTTGCTGCATCGTGGCCGAATGGTGACGCGTTTGGGGGAAGTTCGTCTGAATTATTCCGGCAAGGAATTCGCTCTGGGTATTGACGCCGCTTGGCTCGCGCGCAATCCGCTCACGGCCGCAGCAGTCGAAGCGGAAGTCAAAATTTGGAAAAGCGTGAACCTGCGGCTTGAGTTCGAAAACTATCGCAAACACGAAGACACTTTTGATGCCTAGTTTCTCAATGCTCGCGCGATGCCTTGGAAACCTCGCCAGTATTGGCTCCCAGGCCATCGCCAAAACATTGAGTACGCGCGTACGTGTGAACGCCATCTGATTTCTATTCCGTGTTGTAATCTGCGAGAATAACGTTTCGATTTGCCGCAATCGGAATTAGAAAATCATGAGTCTATCAAGCCGAAAAAAATCGGCACTTGAACCCAACCGCTTTCAAGCCTGTTTAAAAACGCCGTTCGCCGTGCTGGGCATTCGTACCGATGGCGATTATTTAACCGATATCGAATTTTTGCCGCGCAAACATCCCGTCCTAGAACCGTTAACGCCAGCAGCCGCACTGGCTTGTGATCAGCTTGAAGCCTACGTTAAAGATCCAAATTTTCGCTTCACGCTGTTGTTGAGCGTCGAAGGCACGCTGCATCAAATGGCGGTGTGGCGCGCGATGCAGCAAATCCCGCGCGGCGAAACGCGAACTTACGGCGAATTGGCGCGCGCAATCAAATCCGCACCGCGCGCCGTCGGCCAAGCCTGCGGAAAAAATCCGGTGCCGATTATCATTCCGTGTCATCGCATCGTCAGCAGCACCGGCATGGGCGGATTCATGGGCGCCCAAGACGGCGAACCGATCAAGATCAAGCAATGGCTGCTTGCCCATGAGCGCGGCTGACGCGCTTCTCGATCGCTTCTGCGATGCATTATGGCTGGAGCAAGGTCTCGCCCAAAACACCCTCTCGAGCTATCGCCGCGACTTGACGCAATTTTCTGCCTGGCTGTTAGAACACGAAAAGAAATCCTTGATCGAATGCGACCGCGCCGACATTCAAACCTACCTCGGCGTGCGTATTACCGTCGATCACGCAAAGCCTAGAACGACCGCGCGATTGCTTTCGAGTATGAAACGTTTTTTTCAGTACGGTTTGCGCGAAGGGAAAATTGAAACCGATCCGACATTGCAAATCGCCGCGCCGAAATTGCCGCGCTCGCTGCCAAAAAGTTTGAGCGAAGCGGATGTCGAATCGTTATTGAATGCGCCGGACGTCGGCACGGCGCTGGGCCTGCGCGATCGTGCGATGTTGGAAACGCTTTACGCCAGTGGCCTGCGCGTTTCCGAATTGATTAGCCTGAAAATGATGCAAGTAAGCTTAGACTCATCAGTCATAAAAACTCTCGGTAAAGGCTCGAAAGAACGATTGGTGCCGATCGGCGAACCGGCTCACGACTGGATTACGCGATACCTCCGAGAAGCGCGTCCCGCCTTGCTCTCCGGCAAGGCGAGCGATGCGATGTTTGTTACCGTGCGCGGCAGCGCGATGTCGCGCCAAGCGTTTTGGTATTTGATTAAACGTTACGCCACTATCGCCGGTATCGACAAACCTCTTTCGCCTCACACCTTGCGTCACGCCTTCGCAACGCATTTGATCAATCACGGCGCAGATCTGCGCGTGGTGCAATTGTTACTCGGACATTCGGATATTTCTACGACACAAATTTATACCCACGTCGCGCGCGAACGGCTTAAGCAATTGCACGCGAAACACCATCCGCGGGGTTAACAATTGAGCGATGTTAAACTAAGACCGTGAATTATTTTTTCATCGCTCTGGCGGCTTATTTATTAGGCTCCATCTCGTTCGCCGTCATCGTCAGCCGATTGTATGGCCTGCCCGATCCGCGCACTTACGGCTCGAACAATCCTGGCGCAACCAATGTGCTGCGCAGTGGCAACAAATTGGCCGCCGCATTGACCTTGCTCGGAGATGCGCTTAAAGGTTGGATCGCAGTGGCATTGGCCTCAAGAGCCGCGCCAATATTGGGCCTTGGCGAAGCGGCCATCGCAATCGCCGCGTTGTTTGTATTCCTCGGCCACTTGTTTCCAGCGTTCTATCAATTCAAAGGCGGCAAAGGTGTAGCGACGGCGCTTGGCGTGTTACTGGCGCTTGATTGGCGTATGGGAATTGCTGCAGCGGTGATTTGGCTGGCTCTGTTTGCACTAACAAAAACTTCGTCGATCGCGGCGCTCACCGCCACCGCTGCAACACCGATCGCCGCTTACTATTTCCGCGGCGGCGATATGATCAGTGGCGTCGTTTTATCGATCGCGATTCTGGTGATGTGGCGTCACAAAGAGAATATTTTGCGATTGCTCTCGGGAAGGGAAAAACAAGTTGGTGAATCGAAATCGGAATAAATCAGAGCTTCCCTAGCGCATTCCCGGCATCATGCCCTTCATCCCGCGCATCATCTTTGCTAGACCGCCCTTCTTCATCATTTTCATCATTTTTTGAATCTGCTCAAACTGGCTGAGTAGTTTGTTCACTTCTTGCACCGGTACACCGGCGCCGGTGGCGATGCGGCGTTTGCGCGAGGCTTTGATCAGATCCGGGTTGCGCCGCTCGCCGGGCGTCATGGAATTGATGATCCCTTCGGTACGCGCGATGACTTTATCGTCCATCGGCATGCCTTGTGCGCCGGCAGTCATCTGTGCCGGTAGCTTATCCATCAAGCCGGCGATACCGCCCATTTTTTTCATCTGCTGCATTTGCGTTTTGAAATCTTCGAGATCGAATTTCTCGCCGGACTTCATCTTCTTCGCGAGCTTATCGGCCTCCACCAAATCGACGTTGCGAACTGCGTCTTCTACCAGCGAAACCACATCGCCCATGCCCAAAATCCGCGACGCCATGCGCTCGGGATGGAAAGTTTCCAGACCGTTCAATTTTTCACCAACGCCGACAAATTTAATCGGCTTTTGCGTGACGTGACGCACCGACAACGCCGCGCCACCGCGCGCATCGCCATCAAGCTTAGTCAAAATTACACCGGTAAGCGGCAAGGTTTCGCCGAAAGCTTTGGCGGTGTTAACCGCATCCTGGCCTTGCATGGAATCGACGACGAACAACGTCTCGATTGGATTGATCGCAGCGTGCAGCGCTTTAATTTCCGCCATCATCGCTTCGTCGATCGCCAAGCGGCCGGCGGTATCGACGATCAACACATCGTGGTAATGAGTTTTCGCAAATGCGAGGGCGGCCTGGGCAATGGCCACCGGTTGTTGCGCATTGTCGGATGCGAAAAAATCGACGCCCAATTGTTGGCTCAGCAAACGCAATTGTTCGATCGCCGCCGGGCGATACACGTCGCAACTTACCAGCAATACTTTTTTCTTCTGCTGTTCTTTCAGCATTTTCGCGAGTTTGCCGGAACTGGTGGTTTTACCGGAGCCTTGCAGGCCGGCCATCAAGATGATCGCCGGCGGCGTTGTCGCCAAGTTCAGCCCGGTTGCTTGCTCGCCCATCAGCGACGTCAATTGCTTGTGGACGATGCCGACCAAGGCTTGACCCGGCGTGAGGCTGTTGATCACCTCATGGCCGAGCGCTTGTTCTCTGACTTGCGCGATGAAGTCCTTGACAACCGGCAACGCAACGTCGGCCTCAAGCAGCGCGACGCGTACTTCGCGCAGCGCGTCCTGGATATTCGCCTCGGTCAAGCGCGATTGGCCGCGCAGGGTTTTGATGACGGACGACAGCCGTTGCGTGAGATTGTCGAGCATGATTGTGTCCTCGGGCGAGAGGTTGGTGTAGACTTTGAAGCCTTGGATTGTAACATCCAGTTCCCGTTGATCCGACTCAAGCTTTATGCCATCTAGTCTCTATTTTGTGGTTGCCGTGATCTACGGCTTTGTTGCGCTATTTTTCTGGCGGCGCGCTTATGCCAGCCGCGCCTCGCCGCAGAGAAAGCGCGTCGCCAACGTGCAATCCATTGGTCTATTTGGGTGATCCTGCTCGGTGATCGTTTTACATGGCTGGGTATTGCTGCGCACGGTGTTCGTCGAACAAGGCATGAACCTTGGCCTGGGCAATGCGATCTCGTTGATCATCTGGTTAATGGTGCTGATCTACTGGCTCGGCAGTTGGGTTTATCCCCTGGTGAGCTTGCAAATGTTCGTACTTGCCGATTAGCCGTTGTCGGCGTATTATTTGCGTTGCTGGTGCCGAGCGATCGCGTGCTATCGATCGCCGCGCGTCCAGCACTGACAGCGCACTTGGTGATGTCGCTTTTAGCTTACAGTCTATTCACGATAGCAGCGCTCCACGCGATTTTGACAGCTGTACTCGATAGCGGTCTGCGCCACGGCAATACGCCCACTGCCCTGCGCGATGCGCCGCCATTGATCGCGCTGGAGACGCTGTTGCTGCGCATTATTCAGCTCGGGTTTGTGCTCCTGACACTCGCGCTCGCCAGTGGATTCCTATTTTCAGAGCAGGTTTTCGGTAAGGCCATTACCTTTCCGCATAATGCGCACAAGGTTATTTTTGGTGTTCTGTCGTGGCTGATATATGGCGCTTTCTTAGTTGGGCACCGCATTTACGGTTGGCGCGGCCGCACCGCGGCGACGCTGACATTGGTCGGCTTCGGACTATTGCTCCTCAGCTACGTCGGTAGTAAATTTGTGCTCGAAGTGATCTTGCAGCGCGCTTGACAAGCCTGGATCGCAACTCGATACTGATCTCTCTTAAGTAAGCGTTGTAACTCTATTTGGACGATATTTCCACCAGTGCCCTGCTAATCACGCTTGGCATTCTGCTAGTACTTTCCGGCTTTTTCTCCGTCGCTGAAACCAGCATGATGGCGCTCAACCGCTACCGCCTCCGCCACTTAGTTGCGCAAGGTAGCCGCAGCGCCATTTTGACTCAATCGCTATTGCAGAAGACCGATAAGCTGCTCGGGGTTATTCTGCTTGGCAATAATTTGATCAATGCGGCATCGGCAACCTTGGTCACAATCATCACCGTGCGCCTGTTTGGCGAAGGGGAATTTGCCCTTGGCATCGGAACCCTCGCGGTCACATTTGCGATTCTCGTGTTCAGTGAAATTACACCGAAGGTTATTGGTGCCGCCTATGCCGAACGCATTGCTTTGCCGATCAGCTTTGTACTAAAACCGCTTTTGACACTTTTTTATCCTGCCGTGTGGTTCGTCAATCTATTCGTCAACGGTTTGCTGCGGTTAATGCGTCTAAAACCATCCGAGCAACAAGGCGATGATCAATTGAGTTTGGAAGAACTACGTTCTTTGGTACTGGAGGAATCCCACTATATCCCGGCTAAGCATAGACATATTCTGCTGAATTTGTTCGAACTGGAAAACATAACCGTAGACGATGTAATGACACCACGGGCGCAAATTGAGGCGATCGATATTTCTGCCGATATCGAGGAAATACGCAGTCGGCTTGCCACATCGCACCACACGATCCAGCCGGTGTATTCGGAACAATTGGATGACGTGATCGGCATCTTGCATGTGCGCCGCGTGTTGCATCAAGCGCATAACAGTGACCTAACGAAAGAAACGCTGAAAGAAATTATACGTCCGCCGTTTTTCGTCCCAGCGGGAACGCCACTGCTCACCCAACTTCAAACGTTTCAAGAAAGTCAACGCCGAGTCGGACTGGTTGTCGATGAATACGGCGAACTACAAGGATTGGTGACGCTGGAAGATATTTTGGAGGAGATCGTCGGTGAATTTACCAGCCATTCACCCGCGCATAGCGCACAACTGCGTGAGCAAGACGATGGTAGCGTGATCATCGAAGGCACCTGCTCTCTGCGATACCTTAACCGAAAACTAGGCCTGAATTTTGACCTCAGCGGGCCTAAAACCATCAACGGCTTGATTCTCGAACATTTGGAAGATATTCCCGAACCGGGAACGAGCCTGAAAGTATCCGGCTACCCGATTGAAATCGTTCAGACACAAGATCGGATGGTTAAGGTTGTACGAATTTACACGGAACAATGAATAACTTCCCCGGTAGACTGAAACACAATCTAACGTAAATAGAAAATTTATCTTTTTTAACAATCATTTAAAACAATTATCTAGTTAATCGCTTTACAAATCCGCGAAAATCAGGCATTATGTAAATGAAAATTTCAATATAATCAATGCATCTAAGTCTAGTTATTAGCGTGCTTTGTTAAAATTTTCAGCGTTAGGGCTCCCCGCGTATCCTAAGCTTGAAGTCAATTTTCTGTAGAGGTTATGACATGGCTACCGCAGTTGCTCGCAAGAGCATAAAAAAACCGAAGACCGACAGCAGCAAACTCTACAACTTCGTATGGGAAGGAAAAGACCGTACGGGAAAGCTAATTAAGGGAGAGGTCAGGGCGGGTGGTGAAGCAGTGGTGACCGCGACCTTGCGGCGGCAGGGAATCAATGTCGTCAAGGTGAAGCGGCAGCGCCTTGGCGGCGGGAAGAAGATCACGCAGAAGGACATCACCTTTTTCACACGGCAACTGGCGACCATGCTTAAATCCGGCGTCCCACTTTTGCAAGCGTTTGATATCGTCGGCAAAGGCCATAACAATCCGAATGTGACGCGATTGCTTATGGATGTTAAAACGGACGTTGAGACGGGTAATAATCTTGCGTCTGCGTTTAGAAAATTTCCACTGTATTTCGATAATCTTTTTTGTAACCTTGTCGCCGCTGGTGAACAGGCCGGTATTTTGGATACGTTGCTTGATCGCCTGGCGACTTACATGGAAAAGACGCTCGCGGTGAAAGGCAAAATCAAGTCCGCACTGTTTTATCCCATTTCGATTCTGGTGGTCGCGTTCATCATCACTGCGGTCATTATGATTTTCGTTATTCCCGCATTTAAAGAACTCTTTACGAGTTTTGGCGCCGATCTTCCCGCCCCGACGGTCATTGTGATGCAAATTTCCGATGTTTTTGTTAAATGGTGGTGGTTGATTTTCTCCGGTATCGGCGGTGGTATTTGGTTTTTTAACTATACCTGGAAACGTTCGCGAACGATGCAGAAGATCATGGATCGCATTTTCCTGAGGATGCCTATATTCGGCACCTTGATCGAGAAAGGAATTCTAGCGCGCTGGGCGCGTACATTATCGACCATGTTTGCTGCCGGCGTTCCGCTCGTGGAATCCCTTGATTCCGTCGGCGGTGCAGCAGGCAACGTCGTTTTTGAAGAAGCGACGCAAAAAATCCGCGAAGAAGTCAGCTCAGGATCCCAACTTACCGTTGCCATGCAAAATAGCGGCGTGTTTCCAAGCATGGTATTGCAAATGACTGCGATTGGTGAAGAGTCGGGCGCCCTGGATTCCATGCTTTCCAAAGTCGCCGATTTCTACGAAGAAGAAGTTGATAACGCCGTGAAGGCTTTGGCCAGCTTGATGGAGCCGATCATTATGGCGGTCTTAGGTGTAATCATTGGCGGACTGGTGATCGCCATGTATTTGCCGATCTTCAAAATGGGCCAGGTCGTATAAGCCACCCGACAAAGCGGTCGGTTCAATGAAATTAATGCTAAAGGACAAACGGTGGCGTTGATCGATACATTCCAGTCAATGCCTCTTTTGTTCGCGTTAATGGCGGCGATCTTGGGGCTGTTAGTAGGTAGTTTCCTGAACGTGGTAATCCATAGATTGCCAAAAATGATGGAAAAAGAATGGCGGGCACAATGTGCAGAATTAGCGCTCAGCACAGACCCGGCACCGATTCAAGTCACTAACGAAAAGTCCGCCTACAATTTGGTGGTGCCCCGCTCAGCATGCCCTGGGTGCGGACATCAAATCACTGCCATCGAAAATATACCCATCGTCAGCTACCTTTTTTTGGGCGGCAAATGTCGCGGTTGTAAACTCGAAATCAGTCCAAGATATCCTATTGTTGAGGGCCTTACCGCACTGCTTAGCGGCATGGTTGCCTGGCATTTTGGTTTTGGCTTGGCCGGCGCAAGCGCTCTAATTTTTCTTTGGGGATTGATCGCCCTTTCTTTCATCGACGCCGATACCCAATTACTACCCGATAGCATCACGTTACCCCTACTTTGGTTGGGCTTAGTCGTTAATCTCAATGGCACCTTCACGGATTTGCACTCCGCGGTGTTGGGCGCTGTGTTTGGATATTTAGCGCTTTGGTCCGTCTATTGGATCTTTAAGCTGGTAACCAAAAAAGAAGGGATGGGCTACGGCGACTTTAAGCTCCTGGCGGCCATTGGCGCCTGGCTTGGATGGCAAGTCTTACCCGTTGTCATCTTGCTTTCATCCGTTGTCGGCGCCGTTGTCGGTATTGTCCTTATTCTGCTAGCTCGACTTGGTCGCAATATTCCGCTTCCGTTTGGACCTTATCTAGCGATGGCCGGCCTGATCGCCCTTTTATGGGGCCAGCCAATTATGGATAGCTACTTGCGCGGATTTCAGTAGTGCCCTATCCCGTCGGTCTTACGGGAGGAATCGGCAGCGGAAAGAGTACGGTCGCGCGGTTTTTTCAAACTTTGGGGGTACCGATTCTCGACGCGGACGTCATTTCTCGCGCCTTAACTGCGCCGGGAGGTGCTGCGATCGACGACATCAAAAATACCTTGGGCCCTGAATTCATCGGCAATAATGGCGGTCTCGATCGCGCAATGGCTCGACAACGTATCTTTTCGGACCCCAAAACCAAGCGTGCGCTCGAAGCAATCCTCCATCCAATGATTCGCGCAAATGTCAATTCACAAATTGCGGCCAGCGACGCGGAGTATGCGATTCTCGACATTCCACTGCTCGTTGAGTCCGGCGGATATCAAGATCGGATCAAACGCATTGTCGTCGTCGACTGTGACGAACATCTGCAAATAGAACGAACCATGGCACGCAGCAAACTAACGATGCCCGAGGTCAAAGCAATCATGGCCGCCCAGGCGACTCGCGCCGATCGACTACGCCACGCTGATGACATTATCCTAAATGAAACTGGGCTCGATTCACTTTCCCAATCCGTCGCGGTGTTAGATCAGCGCTTACGTGCGTTGGCGAGATCGACTGCCGTAGAAAAACGCGACTAAACCGAAATAATTATCGAAGAAGCGTTCTAGAGCATTGTCAAATCCGCACGAAACAGTCAAACTTTCAATTTTCAACGTAGGTTAATCGTGATCACCTACGAATATCCGCTCAACGAAAAAATTCGAACATTGCTGCGCCTTGAGGATCTGTACGAAAAGGTGCGGTACTTCTGTGCGAGTTCGGAGCGTCGCGAGCATCACACGGCATTGGTTACTATGTTCGAGATACTCGACGTCGCCACCCGCGCCGATCTGAAATCTGAATTGCTTCAAGAAATGGAGCGACAGAAACAATCGCTCGAGATTTTACGCAACAACCCAAACGTTGATGTGTCTCGTTTAAATCAAGTGGTCAGCGATATAGAGCGCACTTCAGCCAACCTACTCGCCGGTACCGGTAAATTTGGCCAGCACCTGCGCGAGAACGAATGGCTCATGGGGATTAAGCAGCGTTGTGCCATTCCCGGTGGAGTCTCCGAGTTTGACCTGCCTTCGTATCACTACTGGCTTAACCGCGCTCCGGACGCGCGCCAGAAAGACCTTGCGAACTGGATGGGGCCCATTTTTCCAGTTAACGATGCGGCAAACATAGTTTTGAAGCTGTTGCGTGAAAGCTCCCAGAAGAACGATGTCGTCGCGCACCAGGGCGTATACCAGCAAGTTCCCGCGGGACGTGTGGCTCAGATGATTCGAGTTACAGTTGCGCCGGAATTCGAATGCGTACCCGAAATCAGCGCAAACAAATACGCCCTTAATATTCGTTTTATTACTGTTGGAACCGCCAGCCGTCCGCACTTGTACGAACGCGATATTGAATTTCAGCTTAGTTTTTGCAATCTCTGATCGGTCGCCAGTATAATTTTTCGATGAGCACTCCCCCGCAAGTCAGTTGCCCACAATGCGGCAAAACTTCAATTTATTCGGTTACAAACCCGTATCGCCCGTTTTGTTCAGAACGTTGCAAAATGATCGATCTGGGTGCATGGGCGAATGAAAGTTATCAGGTTCCGGGCACCGAATCCCCCGAATTGACTGACAACGATTCGAGCAGCGATCAACAGTAGCTGCGCCTAAAGCGCCCCGAAATCACCCCAGGTAAAAGGTCGAAAACACCCGTTGTTCTTGACCGAAATCGCGCTTCACGTTAATGTATTTGATTCTGCTAAAACAAAATCGATCAAAATGCAGCTCTCCGGTGCTGAAATAACCATCCGTTGCCTGCAGGATGAGGGCGTGGACTACGTCTTCGGCTATCCTGGCGGCGCGGTGCTCTACATCTACGACGAGCTCTTCAAGCAAGACAAAGTCAAGCATATTTTGGTGCGTCACGAGCAGGCTGCCGTGCACGCGGCCGACGGCTATTCGCGGGCGACTGGTCGGGTAGGCGTGGCCTTGGTTACTAGCGGACCGGGCGTTACCAATGCGGTGACGGGTATCGCGACCGCGTTCATGGACTCGATCCCAATGGTAATCCTTTCCGGTCAAGTACCGACTCACGCAATTGGCTTGGACGCGTTTCAGGAGGTCGATGCGATCGGGATTACCCGCCCCTGCGTAAAACACAATTTCCTCGTGAAAGATGTAAAGTATCTCGCGGCAACGATGAAAAAAGCCTTTTACATCGCGTCGACCGGCCGTCCGGGACCCGTGCTAGTAGATATTCCCAAAGACGTCAGCATGCACATGTGCGACTACGAATATCCGAAAACCGTCAGCCTGCGCTCCTACACGCCGGTCAGTAAAGGCCATAGCGGGCAAATAAAAAAAGCCATGCAGATGTTGCTCGAGGCCAAACGCCCGATGATCTACACCGGCGGCGGCGTGGTATTGGGCGATGCATCAGCGCAGTTGATTCAATTGGTGCGCATGTTGGGCTATCCATGCACCAACACGCTTATGGGTCTTGGTGGTTACCCTTCCCCCGATCCACAATTCCTCGGCATGCTCGGCATGCATGGCACCTACGAAGCGAACATGGCCATGCAACACTCCGATGTGCTGATTGCCATCGGTGCGCGATTTGACGATCGCGTCATTGGCAATCCGCAACATTTCCACGTCGATGGCAGACGCATCATTCATATCGATATTGATCCGTCGTCGATTTCCAAGCGCGTTAAAGTCGATGTTCCGATTGTCGGAAATATTAAAGATGTTCTCGACGATCTGATCAAGCAACTCAACGCCAGCAAAGATAAGCCCGACAGTACGGCGCTTAAAGCCTGGTGGACGCAAATTGAATTGTGGCGGTCGCGTGATTGCCTTAAATACGATCGTGCTGCGACAATCATCAAACCGCAAATGGTCGTCGATAAGCTTTACGAAGTCACCAACGGGGATGCTATTGTTACCTCCGATGTGGGTCAGCATCAAATGTGGGCGGCGCAATTTTATCGCTTCAACAAGCCGCGCCGTTGGCTCAATTCCGGCGGCCTCGGCACGATGGGTGTCGGCCTGCCTTATGCAATGGGCGCAAAGTTCGCGTTCCCTGATATGGATGTCGCTTGCATCACCGGTGAAGCCAGTATCCAAATGAATATCCAAGAGCTCTCGACTTGTAAGCAATATCACCTGCCGGTCAAGATCGTGAACCTCAACAATCGCTACCTCGGCATGGTGCGCCAGTGGCAACAGGTGATGCATGGCAACCGCTATTCGGAATCCTATATGGACGCGCTACCGGATTTCGTTAAACTCGCGGAAAGCTACGGCCACGTCGGCATGTATATAGACAAGCCAGGTGATGTTGAGGGCGCATTGCGCGAAGCCTTCAAACTCAAGGATCGCCTGGTGTTCATGGACTTCATCACCGACCAAACGGAAAATGTTTACCCGATGGTTATGGGTGGTAAAGGCCTGACGGAAATGATTCTGTCGTCTGAAGATTTGTAGTCCGTCGCAAAACCGAATTTAGAAACCAAACTCATGCGCCATATATTGTCATTACTGCTGGAAAACGAAGCCGGCGCCCTTTCCCGTGTTGCGGGACTATTCTCCGCGCGCGGCTACAACATCGAATCGCTGACCGTCGCCCCGACGGAAGATGCCACGCTGTCGCGCATGACCATCGTCACCAGCGGTTCCGACGAAGTCATCGAACAGATTACCAAGCAAGTGAACAAATTGATCGACGTGGTCAAGGTGTTTGACTTAAACGAAGGTCGTCACATCGAGCGTGAACTGATGTTGATTAAGCTGCGTGCCGAAGGCAAAGACCGCGAAGAGATCAAACGCACCGCCGATATTTTCCGCGGTCGCGTCATCGATGTCACCGAAAAAACCTACACCATCGAGATGACCGGAACCGGAGAAAAACTCGATGCCTATCTGGAAGCAATCAACCGCGAACTCATTCTCGAAACCGTGCGTACCGGCGCTTGCGGGGTTGGGCGTGGTGAGTGGGTGATGAAGGTCTAATTTGTGAAAGGTGAAAGGTGAAAGGTGAAAGGTAAGCACAAAGTCTTACGAAATTTCACTTTTCACCCTTCACTTTTCACTCTTCACAAGGAAAACAAATGAAAGTTTACTACGACAAAGACGCCGATCTATCCTTGATCAAGGGTAAGAAGGTAACGATCCTCGGCTACGGCTCCCAGGGCCACGCCCACGCGTTGAATCTGCACGAGTCCGGCGTGAAAGTCACGGTCGGTTTGCGCAAAGGTGGCGCAAGCTGGGACAAGGCAAAGAAAGCTGGACTCAAAGTCGCCGAAGTTGATGACGCAGTAAAAGGCGCTGACTTCGTGATGGTTCTACTACCCGACGAAAACATCGGCGCTGTTTACAAAGAAAACATCGAACCGAACATCAAGAAAGGCGCATCGTTGGCCTTCGCCCACGGCTTCAATATTCACTACGGCCAAGTGATTCCGCGCGCGGATATTGATGTCGTGATGATCGCGCCAAAAGCACCGGGCCATACTGTTCGCTCGACCTACACCCAAGGCGGCGGCACGCCGTGCTTGATCGCGATCCACCAAAACGTCACCAAAAAAGCGCGCGACATGGCCTTATCCTATGCCGCAGCAATCGGGGGCGCCCGTGCCGGCGTGATCGAAACCAGCTTCAAAGAAGAAACAGAAACCGACCTGTTCGGTGAACAAGCTGTGTTGTGCGGCGGCTGCGTCGAGCTCATCAAAGCCGGTTACGAAACCTTGGTTGAAGCCGGCTACGCACCGGAAATGGCCTACTTCGAGTGCTTGCACGAACTCAAGCTCATCGTCGATCTGATCTACGAAGGCGGCATCGCCAACATGAATTACTCGATTTCCAACAATGCAGAATATGGCGAATACGTCACCGGTCCGAAGGTCATCAACGCCGAAAGCCGCGCCGCAATGAAGCAAGCGCTGCGCGACATTCAGACTGGCGAATACGCCAAGAACTTTATTCTCGAAAACCGTGCCGGCGCGCCATCGTTACTATCGAATCGTAATTTGAACAAAGCCCATTCCATTGAAATCGTCGGCGAGAAATTGCGCGAAATGATGCCTTGGATTAAACGCAATAAGTTGGTCGATCAATCTAAGAACTAGGAATATGTGAAGGGTGAAGCGTGAAAATTAAGGGGTAAACCCGAGCCCCTCATCCTTCATCCTTCATCCTTCATCCTTCATCCTTCATCCCTCATCCTTCGCTAATGTCCTACCCTCACCCAATTATCGCGCGCGAAGGCTGGCCTTTTGTTGCCTTTAGTATTTTCATTGCGCTCGCAGCGCATATTGGATTTGGGTTTTGGCCTGCTTTGTTGTTTTGGCTAATCGCAATTTTCGTCACGCAATTCTTCCGCGATCCGCCGCGCCAATTACCGAACAACCCAAATGCTATCGTCTCACCTGCCGATGGCCGGGTGGTATTCGTTGGCAAGGCCCACGATCCATTCTTGCATCGTGACGCGCTAAAAATTAGCGTGTTCATGAACGTGTTCAACGTCCATTCCAATCGGAGTCCAGTGGATGGCGTGATCCAGAATGTTTGGTACCACCCCGGCAAATTTTTTAATGCCGACCTCGACAAAGCATCGGCAGAAAACGAGCGCAACGCATTGTGGATAAAAACCACGAGCGGCAACGACGTTACCTGCGTGCAAATTGCCGGCTTGATCGCGCGGCGCATTCTTTGCTACGTCGGCAAGGGCGATCAACTCACTCGTGGACAACGATACGGCTTCATTCGCTTCGGTTCGCGAGTCGATCTTTACTTGCCGTCAGATGCATTCGTCAAGGTCTCAATAGGCACCAAGGTTTACGCC
This sequence comes from uncultured Pseudomonadota bacterium, assembly GCA_963840785.1. GTDB lineage: Bacteria > Pseudomonadota > Gammaproteobacteria > Burkholderiales > JALYOK01 > JALYOK01. The sequence goes on from CAWJAF010000003.1 coordinate 341,524, forward strand.
ACCTCCACGCTCCTCGCCGAACTCTAACGCGCTACAACGAAATTTCGAACAGCGGCTCGGGTTCTTAATATTTGGCCGAAGACGAGTAGTAATCCAAGCAAGAAAACCACTAGTGTCGATGGCTCGGGCACGTTAACAATAATCTCGCCGTCCGAAAATCCGACGATTGCCGAGCCAAACAATCCAGTCGTTGGATCAATATAATTGACGCCAAAGTGTTCACTTTGCCACTGCCCGGTGGCCCCACTATAAATTCCGCTTCCACCGACGATACTGATCGTCGAAACAGACCGAAACAGAGAAGGCAAATCGGTCAATGCAAAATCTATTAACTGGCCAAACACACAATGCACACCATCGGCCGAGCACGACTTTACCGTGGCGCCGGTCAACACACCGTTGCTATCGAACGAATCGTCGCTAGTCCAATCCGTCAGGGCAACAGGCAAATCGCCGCCTGCGCCCTCGCGAGTTGAGAGCCCAGTTTCAGTGACTTGTAAAAATGGAAACGCTGGATTATCCGCAATCACGCCACTGGCAACGACCCCGCGTTTAGTGCTATGCGTTGTCCCGCCTGATTGTGTCAATGTGCCATCGAGAAAACCCAACAAGAGATACCCTGATGGTGTTGCCACCATGTAGGCATCATTCGTCCAACTTCCCGTCGCCGCTGCATATACTCCGGTTCCACTGAGAATTGTCGAGACGGAAGTAACCCGCGTAAACGGTCCGACACTTGGCTGAAGTACGAAGTTGCTAATGCTGCCCGACACACAATTATTTGAATCGACCGAACAATTACTGAACGCCCCACCGACAATCGTCGACCCAACTGGTTGGCTTTGATCAGAATCCACCGTCGCGTTGTAGTTTGGCAACGCCACGGGCAAAGTAGGCGACGTAACGTTCGCGATGGAAAACCCCTGCTCTTTCGCAGAAGAAAAATCAGCGCTAAAAACCGCCGCTCCAATGTTACTAGTACTAAATTGATAGGTGACGGGAACCGCTTGAGCCGCAGCAGATGCAACTGCGAAAGCGGAAATGGGAATTAATTTGCAGTAACGTGCAAACAGCATATTTATCTCCTTTTCGTTTTTTGAAGTGTTCTCGCGGCTTTAACGCAAGAAACATACCACAAATATTTAATTTTTCAGATCAGTACTATACCATTGGCACCACGAACTGCGTGCGCGAATCTGTAAGGTATCTCGACAGTATGCTGGGACGCAATATCGGAGCGCATCTTCGAGCATGCATGGCCAGAATCGACTATCCATGGGCCTCTCAGAGGCATTGCTTTCAGTTCCCATAACGCCAAATGAAACCAGGTAAGATTCGATTTTGAATAAGGGTGCCGCGATGAACGATCTTTTCCTGGGAGACACTGCGCTTATCACCGGCAGCGCATCCGGAGTAGGCCGCGGCATCGCCGCCGCGTTAGCGCGTGAAGGCGTAAGGGTGGTGCTGTCGGACATCGAAGCCGGCAAAGGCCAACACGTTGCCAATGACCTAAATGCAAACGGGGCAGTCGCCAGTTTCATTCATGCCGATTTATGCTTAGCCGACGGCGCAGAAAAATTGTTGCACGAAGCGATTGCACAACTCGGTCAAGTTTCCATTCTCGTCCATAGCGCCAGTCCAAAGCGCGAAGAGACTCAAACCGCGGATGCCGTCAGCGACGAACAATGGCTGGCGATGATGAACATAAATTTGACCTCGGGATTTAAGCTTGGACGCGCCGCCGCACAACACATGCGCGACAAAAATATTGCGGGACGAATTTTGTTCATTACATCATTGCACGCCGACACGCCGCGAAATTTGCCGCACTATAGCGCAGCAAAAGCCGGGTCGACGATGGTGATGAAAGAACTGGCACGCGCCTACGGCCCCCATGGCATTCGCGTCAACGCGATCGCCCCCGGCGCGATTCCCGGTGGCGGATTTTCCGCCGATCCGGCAACGCTGATCGATAAAATTGCGCTTGGGCGCGTCGGCACGCCGGAAGATATCGGCAACGCAGCGGTCGCGTTGTTGAGCAATCGCTTTTCGGCTTATGTGACCGGAACGACGTTGATTGTTGACGGCGGGTTGGCGTTATTTAACTGGATTGCGCCACCGCGAAGTTAACGGTTCAACTTACTTATCTTGTCATTGCGAGGAGCCACGCGACGAAACAATCCTGTATTTTACCTCCCTATAAAATCAAGATTGCTTCGTCGCAAAAAACGCTCCTCGCAATAACAAGTTTTAGTGAGATCGCTTAGAAATAAAATCACTTCGGCCGCTTATCGATCACGCGCTTCGCCTTACCCATCGAACGCTCAATGCCGCCTTGCGGCTGCACAATCACACTCGCCGACACACCGACGTAAGACTTAATCGCCTGCTCCAATTCATTCGCCGCATGCTGTTGCTGAACTTGGCTTTCGCCAGAAAACTCGGTACGCATTTCCACGCTTATCACAAGCGCGTCGAGGTGGCCGTATTTTTCGACGACTAATTGATAGTGCGGCGCGAGCTTGGTTTGGTTCAGCAATAGTTCTTCGATCTGCGTCGGGAAAACATTCACGCCACGAATAATCAACATGTCGTCCGAGCGGCCCGTGATTTTCGCCATGCGCCTCATCGTGCGCGCCGAGCCTGGTAACAGGCGCGTGAGATCGCGCGTGCGATAGCGAATCACCGGCAGGGCTTCTTTGGTCAGCGAAGTGAAAACCAGTTCGCCGAATTCGCCTTCGGGCAACACCGCGCCGCTTTTCGGATCGATAATTTCTGGATAAAAATGATCTTCCCAAATGGTCGGGCCGTCTTTTGTTTCGTGGCATTCGTTCGCTACACCGGGGCCCATCACTTCTGACAGGCCATAAATGTCAACCGCAGAAAGGGACAATCGCTTTTGAATCGTCGCACGCATTGCATCGGTCCACGGCTCAGCGCCGAAGATGCCGATGCGCAAACTACACTGCGTTGGATCCAAACCTTGGCGCTCGAATTCATCGGCGATCGCGAGCATATAACTGGGCGTGACCATAATGATATCCGGTTCGAAATCGCAGATGAGCTGGACTTGGCGTTCCGTTTGACCGCCGCCGAATGGAATCACCGTCAGGCCCAATCGCTCCGCGCCGTAATGCGCGCCGAGTCCGCCGGTAAACAATCCATAGCCGTAAGAAACGTGAACTTTATCGCCGGGCCGCGCGCCGGATGCGCGAATCGATCGCGCCATCAAATTCGCCCAGGTGTCGATGTCCTTCGCGGTGTAACCAACAACGGTAGGCTTGCCGGTGGTGCCGCTTGACGCGTGAATGCGCACCACTTGCTCGCGCGGCACCGCGAACAATCCGAACGGATAGTTCTCGCGTAAATCTTGTTTCGCGGTGAACGGAAATTTGCTTAGATCGGCCAAGGACTTGAGATCGTTTGGATGCACGCCCGCCGCATTGAATTTTTCCCGGTAGTGCGCAACGTTGTCGTAGGCGTGTTGCAACGACCACGTCAATCGAGAAAGTTGCAACGCGCGCAATTCGTCAACGCTGGATTTTTCAATCGCTTCGAGCTGAAATGAGTTCATGATGTTTCGGGAATGACGGTGCCGCGAATCTGCGTCGATTTTCCGCGAAACAACGCGACGACTTCGTTGCGCTGATTGGTCACGCGCACATCGTAAATTCCGTTGCGACCCGCTAGCGCTTGTTCCTGCGCCGTCGCGGTGAGCACGTCGCCGACCCGGGTCGGCGCGAGAAATTCGATGCTGCAAGCCGCGGCAACGGCGTTGATGTTGTAACTGTTACAGGCGAATGCAAACGTGGAATCGGCCAGTGCGAAAGTCAAACCGCCGTGGCCGAGGTCATGGCCATTCGCCATGTGCGGCTGCACTTCCATCGTCATCGCGCGTAGCCCTCGCGCACGTCGACAATTTTCAATCCTAACCAATGCGACGCGCGGTCGCGCGAGTACATCGATTCGGCTACTTCGTTTGGCGTGGCCAAGCGTCCTCCTGATTTTGGTCATAATAACGCTATGTTACCGAGGACAACGCGGTTCTCGCAATTAAACGTTTGGCGACGAGCTGACGCGCTTCGGTGATTTCGGCGAGGCCGATAAACACTCTATTCTCATCGTAAATAGCTGACCATGCCCGAGCGCCAATCAGGACGCGCCTCCTGGCATTGCCCTTGCTGTAAGCGAGTAACCATGCGGCTCTCCAGCATGATGCTTGGAACATCTTGCAACAGGGTATCGATCGGCAACAGCATTGCATCGCGCTCACTTTCCGATAACGCTTCGAGTTGTTCGAGCGTCATTGCTTGATCGATTGTTAGCGACGAACTCGCCGTGCGTCGCAACGCGATCAAATGCGCGCCGCAATTCAAAGCCGCACCAATATCTTCGCCCAGGGTGCGAATATATGTTCCTTTGCTGCAACTGACTTCGATGATCATTTCATCGCCAGAAAATCTCACGCATTCGAGTTGCTTGATTTGAACGTCGCGCGGCTTTCGCTCGACATCAAGTCCCTTGCGCGCATAGTCGTACATCGGCTTGCCCGCCACTTTTAGCGCAGAATAAATCGGCGGAACTTGGCTGATGGTGCCGCGAAAATTGGGCAGCGCGCGATCGATATCCGCCGGCGAAACGTGAACTTCTTTGCGCGCTAAAATCTCGCCTTCGATATCGCCTGTCGCGGTGGTTATACCGAGCTTCAACGTTGCAAGATACCGCTTGTCGCCTTCCAGTCCATAAGACGAAAACTTGGTCGCCTCGCCAAGGCAAATCGGCAACAAACCTGTCGCGAACGGATCGAGCGTACCGGTATGGCCGGCCTTTTCGGCGCGGAACAAACGCTTTACTTTTTGCAACGCGTGATTGGACGAATAACCGGCCGGTTTATCCAACAGCAACATGCCGGAAACAGAACGTTTCACTGAGGCTGTCATTGCGAGGAGCGTATTTTGCGACGAAGCAATCGCGTCTTTCGCAGTAGCAAATCGAGTTTGCTTCGTTGCTTCGCTCCTCGCAATGACATGGTGGAGGTTGTAACGGGATTTATTTGTCGGGCTCGGTGCCCGGGTCGAATTCGTTCGAATAGCGGTATCGATCAACTGTCGAAATATGAATGCCGCGTTCCACCGATTCATCGTAAACAAAACGCAGCGCGGGCATGGTGCGCATGCCCAAACGTTCGGCAAGGTGATGACGCAAAAAACCAGCGGCATGATTGAGCGCATCAGTACAGACTTTGCGTTCTTTGCATCACCAAGTTGGGTAATGAAAACTTTCGCATGCGCATAGTCGGGCGAGACATCGATGCTTTGAATGGTGACCAAGCCCAACGCGCGGATCTTTCATTTCAGTGCGAATCACTTGGGCGAGATCGCGCTGCATTTGATCGGCGATGCGGCTGGTTCGGGAGAAGGACTTCATTGAGGTGACAAGGATGAAGGCGGAAGGCATGAAGGATGAAATACGGCCTCGCACTTAATTCATCCTTCATCCCTCATCCTTCATCCTTAGTCCTTTATAAGCGTTCTCGCCACTTCAACGGTCTCAAACACTTCGAGCTGATCGCCGACTTCAATTTCGTCGTAGCCCTTCAGCGACAGGCCGCATTCGAAGCCATTCTTAACTTCACGCACATCGTCTTTAAAGCGCTTCAGCGAATCCAATTCGCCGGTATGGATGACCACGGAGTCGCGCAACAAGCGGATCTGCGAGCCACGACGCACCAGGCCTTCGAGCACATAACAACCGGCGACCGCATCCGATTTTGGAAATGCGATAGACCTGGCGAATTTCGACCAGACCCAAGATGCTTTCTTTCTTGTCCGGCGAGAGCATGCCGGACATCGCGGCTTTAACTTCGTCGACCGCTTCGTAAATGATGTTGTAGTAGCGAATATCGACGCCGCTGGCTTGCGCGAGCTTGCGTGCCGCGTTGTCGGCGCGCGCATTAAAGCCGATGATGACTGCCTTCGATGCCAGTGCCAAGTTGACGTCGGATTCGGTAATCGCACCCAGGCCGGTGTGCAAAATATTGACTTTCACTTCGCGGTCGATAAGCTTGCCCAACGCGTAAGCCAAGCCCTCGTATGAACCTTGCACGTCCGCTTTGATAATCAGCGCGAGGGTTTTCACTTCGCCTTCGCCGATGTTGCTGAACATATCTTCGAGTTTGCCGGCTTGTTGCTTAGCCAGCTTGACGTCGCGATACTTGCCTTGGCGGAACAGTGCGATTTCGCGCGCTTTGCGTTCATCGAGCATCACCAACACCTCATCGCCTGCACCCGGCACATCGGATAAACCTTGGATCTCGACCGGAATCGACGGCCCCGCTTGCTGAATAGTGATGACCGGCTTCGTCCAACATCGCACGCACCCGGCCAAACACGGAGCCGGCCAACATCACATCGCCGCGCTTCAAGCGTGCCTGATTGCACCAGGACTGTTGCGACCGCACCGCGGCCTTTATCCAAGCGCGATTCAACGACGATACCGCGTGCCGGCGCATCTTTAACCGCTTTCAATTCCAACACTTCGGCTTGCAACAAAATCCGTTCGAGCAATTCGTCAATGCCCTGCCCACTCTTCGCTGAAACGGGCACGAACTGCGCCTCGCCACCGTATTCTTCCGGCAACACACCGTGCGCGACCAGCTCTTGCTTAATGCGCTCGATATTCGCTTCCGGCTTATCGATCTTATTCATCGCGACGACCAACGGCACTTTCGCCGCTTTCGCGTGGTGAATTGCTTCGATGGTTTGCGGCATCACGCCGTCGTCAGCCGCTACGACCAGAATCACAATGTCGGTCACTTTCGCGCCTCGCGCGCGCATCGCGGTAAACGCTTCATGGCCCGGCGTATCGAGGAAGGTAATCATGCCGCGCGGCGTTTCGACGTGATAGGCGCCGATATGCTGCGTAATGCCACCCGCCTCGCCACTGGCGACGCGAGTGCGGCGAATGTAATCGAGCAGCGACGTTTTACCGTGGTCGACGTGGCCCATCACCGTAACCACCGGCGCGCGCGTTTCTGCGATACCTTCAACAACCGCAGACAAACCCACTTTGCTCCAATAGGGAATCCGGATCGTCCAACTTCGCGGCTTTGGCGATGTGGCCCATCTCCTCGACAATAATCATCGCCGTTTCTTGATCGAGCACCTGGTTGATGGTCACCATGCTGCCCATTTTCATCAGCGTCTTGATCACTTCAGCCGCTTTGACAGCCATTTTCTGTGCGAGAATTCCAACGGTGATCGTCTCGGGCACGAGCACTTCATGGACGATCGGCTCGGTCGGCAATTGAAATTGCTGCGTGGCTTCCGACGGCGGCTGTTGCTGCTTCGTTGATTTTGTTTTGTGGCCGCGCCAGCCGGTCGTTGTCGGGCGCGAATCGCCGCGGCCTTTCTTCAGGCCACGTTTTTTGGCGGCTTCGTCAACATAGGTGACGCTCGGCGTTTTCGCTTTTTTCGCGCTTTTTTGTCCGCCTTATCTTCCGGCTTCACTTGCGGTTTATGCAGAGTGCTATCGGGCGCAGGGTGCCGCTGTTTTCGTAGGCGAATCCGTCACTTCGGATTTTTTGCTTTCGACGGACGCACCGATCTCAACGGCCGGCGCGTCTGCAACCACCGGCTCCGGCTACAACAGGCGCCGGTTCTTCGATCTTTTTTCGATTTTGTCGAACGCTTCTTTTTCTCGGCGACATCTCGTGCTTGACGCGCCATCAGTTCGGCTTGCTTGCGCGCTTCCTCGTCACGCAATGCGCGCTCCCCGGCATCGACAATCACGATCGGCGCAACTGGCGTGGCTTCCACGATTTCCGCTGCGGGCGTCGGCGGCGGCTCATCTGGCATCGCGTTTGACCAGCACTCGCTTTTTGCGCACTTCTACTTGAATCGTGCGCGCTTTGCCGGTGGCATCGGATTTTTTGATTTCCGACGTTTGCTTGCGCGTCAAGGTAATTTTGGTCTTCGCTTCTTTATTGCCGTGCGACTCGCGCAAATAATCGAGCAGCAAGGCTTTATCTTGTTCCGACAAGGATTCTTCCGCGGCAGATTTCGCCACACCGGCAGCCTTCAATTGCTCCAGCAGCAATGCCGGGGGCAAATTGAGTTCAGTAGCAAATTGAGCAACACTAGATTGCGCCATATTCAAACTCTATATTCTCGTTGGGCTCGGGCTATCTTTTTCGATAATCGTCGATAAAATATATTACTCAAACCAAGGACGGCGAGCCGTCATGATGAGCTCCTTCGCCCGCTCGGTTTCCATGCCCGTTAATTCCGTTAAATCATCCACGGCGAGATCAGCCAAAGCCTCCATCGTGGTCACACCTTTCGATACCAGCAACCGCGCCGTCGGATTATCCATGCCTTCCATATTGAGCAATTGCTCGTCGGCGTTTTCGACCTTTTCTTCGGATGCGATCGCGTCGGTCAACAAGGCATTGCGCGCGCGAGCACGCAGTTCGTTAACGGTGGTTTCGTCAAGCGCCTCAATTTCCAACATTTCGGAAAGCGGCACGTAGGCCACCTCTTCCACGGTACTAAATCCTTCCTGCACTAATATGTCGGCAACTTCTTCATCGACGTCCAATTTTTCCATGAAGATTTTGCGGATGCCGCTGAATTCTTCATCGGACTTCGACTTGGCTTCGTCGACGGTCATGATATTCAATTCCCAACCCGTCAATTCCGAGGCGAGCCTCACGTTTTGCCCGCTACGGCCAATGGTCTTGCGCAAGTTGATCTTCATCGACGACGACATCCATACTGTGCTTTTCTTCGTCGACCACGATGGAGCTGACCTCGGCAGGCGCCAATGCACCGATTACAAATTGCGCGGGATCTTCCGACCACAAAATAATATCGACGCGCTCACCGGCTAATTCATTGGTCACCGATTGCACACGCGAACCGCGCATACCAACGCAGGTACCGATCGGATCGATGCGTTTGTCGTGAGATTTAACAGCGATTTTTGCACGCACACCGGGATCGCGAGCAGCCGCTTTGATCTCGAGCAAACCCTCTTCAATTTCCGGCACCTCGAGCTCGAACAATTTCATAATGAATTCGGGCGCAATCCGCGACAGAATCAGCTGCGGGCCACGTCCACCACGCTCAACACGAGAAAGATAGGCGCGAACGCGATCGCCGATACGCAGATTTTCTTTCAGGATCATCTGGTCTTTCGGCAAATAAGCCTCCAGACGGCCAGATTCGACGATGGCGTTACCACGCTCCATGCGCTTGATGGTGCCGGTAACCAGAAACTCTTTACGGTCGAGGAAATCATTTAGGATTTGCTCGCGTTCCGCATCGCGAATTTTTTGCAAAATGACTTGCTTCGCGGCTTGCGCGCCGATTCGCCCGAAATCCACCGACTCAAGCGGCTCTTCGTAATAATCGCCCAGACCAAGCGTTAGATCCGGATGATCTTCCCTAATTTCTTTTTCAAGCATTTGCTGCTCATAATTCTCAAACTCTTCTTCCGGCACAATCAGCCAGCGGCGAAAACCATTGAATTCGCCCGTCTCGCGATCGACTTCGACGCGCACTTCCATATCTTCCGAGTACTTTTTCTTGGTCGCGGAAGCAAGCGCCATTTCCAGCGCGAGGAAGACGATATCCCGATCCACGTTTTTCTCGCGGGCCAGCGCATCGACCAACATCAAAATTTCTTTACTCATTTACACTCCAACTCAGATATCCGGCTTGAGCCGCGCTTTGTGCACGTTCGCAAGCTCAATCGCAAACATTTTCCCGTCCGAATCCAACGCCAATAATCCATCTGCCAACACACCGAGCGTACCGGTAAAATTTTTCCGGCCATCCAACGGCACTTTTAACTTCAATTCCGCCCGTTCCCCACGGAACCGTACAAAGTCTGACGCTTTTCTCAACGGTCGATCCAAGCCCGGTGACGACACTTCAAGCCGGTCATATTCCACGCCTTCCACCGCGAAATAGCGCGTCAGATGGTTGCTGACCATCGCGCAATCATCCACATTGATCCCGTCGGCCTTATCGATCATCACCCGCAGATTACCGCGGCCAAACCATTCGAAATCGACCAGTTCATAGCCCAAACCGTTTAGGGTGGGTTCCAGCAATTGCATTAAGTCCATAGGCGTCGCAGAAACAAAAAATGGGCGCAAAGCCCATTCTAGTTATCGGAAAATTATAACAAAAATGATAATCCCTGCATAGCGAGATGATACTTTTCTCGCCTTTAAGGACGATCAATCCAGCAGCAAAGTACCACAGAAACCGCCGCGACAACGCAATCCGGATGGGATTTTCGGCATTTCTTTGGACGTCTTAAAACGGATAACTGGCGGAAGGGTGTCGTTCATATCACGGCTTGAGCGAATTATCACAAGACATTCTTCAAATTTCAGAATTCCAATGTGTCCCCATTTGTGCCCCGCATAGGTTTTATGAAGCCACTACCCGAATGATATCACTTAGGTCAAATGAAAACCCGAAGTTCACTTGAAGTTGTTCCAAGATACTTCTAATTGGGTCTAAACAGACCGGTTTTGCGAAAACGGTTGCGTGGACTAACATACACCTTAAATTAATAGCCAGGAGGATAAGAAATGCGGACAAGTACTCAAGACTACGCCCATTATGGTAAGCACCATTAGGTCAAATTTTCGGTTGGCATCAGCGATTTTCCTATCACTCGGCATGATAGGAAGCACCGTGGCACAATCACAACAAGAAGCGCCAATCTACTTTAACTTTCTCCCCGCCATAACTCCTGGCGAGCGTTCCGCGTTATCGGGAGAGTGTGATGGCACTACCGCAAGCGCGGAAATAACCTGTCGATTTACACAGGCGATGATTCGCTATGCGCTTGATCCGAAAGACATCGAGACAGAGACCGAAAAACTATTGAAACAACTGCGTCGCGAAGCAGAGAAAGATTGGGAGAAATTCACTGAACAATTCTGCGGTGAAATCCGAAAGAACGGCACCGAGGCTCAAGAAAGAATACGAGAGCTAAAAAACACCGTCACGCAGAACTGGCTGATAGAGTTGGTGACTTTATGCAAGAATCCAACAATCGCAGCGCTCGAAGACCTCATGAAACGATCCATCCTCGCGGAATCCAAGACCTGCAAGGTTTCTCATTTTCAAAACGACCCCATAAAGTTCACGAAAATCAGCCCAAACAAGTGGCGCGCGAATGTCGGACCAAAGGTCATTTGTAGTTCGGTTAACCTCTACACCATGGAAAACGAACCTAAACATACTAACCGATGGAGATGGACGCAAATCAGAACGTACGCCGATAATTCCAACGAAGTCTGTAAGGGATTGCAACTCAACTACACGCTTGAATTCAGTTGGAAAGGAGATGGCGCGGCTATGTCCTGCGAATATATTAAATTCGGAATGTGATGAAAGTAGACAAAAATGGCTGATGTGATCGTCAACATCCAAGGCGTTCAAGCAGTAGGACAAGTTGAAAACCTCATCCTAAGACAGCGTTTTTCATTTGCTCTCCATCCACTCCTGGCGGCCGCAAGATTTGCGCGAGATTGCGGAAGAGTTGAACAAGAAAATACCGGGAAAGAATTGGGGCCTTTTTTCGATGAGATCATTCAGTACTCATCGGCGAGCGTCATTATGGCAGTTATCAGCCTTGAGGCGTATATCAATGACTACCTGGAAAGCATCGCTCCACTTTTCCCGAACACTCCACCGACGGCAATGGAAAAATTGGACGAGTGGCTCGCTATGTTGGCTATTCTCAAAAAATATGATTTGGCGCTAGAAGTAAAAAAGCTGCCTTCGCTTGACAAAAGTTCAAAAAACTATCAAGCCGTCGACATTTTGGTGAAGTTTAGAAACGCGCTCGTCCATTTCAAGCCAAGCTGGAATGACGAGCTCGGAAAGCATCATGATTTAGGAAAATCACTTCGCGGGCGCTTCAGATTCAGTCCCTTTATAACTAAAAATACGGGAGTAATTTTCCCGCAGCGTTGTTTTTGCCATGAAGGTGCGGCCTGGGCAGTCACTACTGCTCAGTCGTTCATGCGAGACTTCGATTCACGACTAGGACGCGAGCATTTCTTCGATTCATTTGAGGAGAGACTGAAAACGAAGTAATCATTTCCGATCCGATTCGCGCGAACATTAGGACCACCCTATTTACGTTTGAAAAATTGATCGCATTGTCGCCTTGTAGGTGACCACCTCGACGGATCGTGCCCCGTGCTTATAGGCGCTCATGGACACCTCATGTTTACCTTTCCTAGTCGGCGGGCCAGTCGAGCGCTCCCACGGCCTCCAATTCGCGATTAACGCCGCTTGGCGGGTACGTCGTTCCGGTGTCCATCCTGATTTTTTGCCATTCATTGCTGTCTTGCTCCAAAAGTTTGTTTTCAGAATTTAACGAATCTTCACGCGCGGGCGCACGCGGATCGTTCAATGCCGCCTCATGATTATTGACCTGCTGATTAATTCCGACATTCTGTTGCCGAACAAATGTCGCCGATTTAGGGAATTTTATTTCCGCGAGAGTTTCCAACGTCGCCCGACATTGGCATTGCGCTTTGAGCGCCAGCCGCAAATAAATGTCGACGGCGTTCATGTATTCGCCCATGTTTGCCGCTGCTAGTTGCGCCAGTTCGTTGAAGATAGCGTCCAGGCTATGGGCTTGGGCAATCAACATGGCTTCCGCGCGATTCAGGTCACCCGCCCTCACTGCGTTAATTTGCTCACGAATCGCGGGCGTCAGTCCGTTAATCGTCGAGTGCTCGCCGTATTTCTTCGAATAGGCGCTAATCGTGACCGCCGCACCGACACTTGGCATGGTCGCGGCGCGACTTACACCCTCCTCTTCAGTTTCATTTGGTTTCCCGGCGATCTGAATTTTGTTCGGATCGGGTAATGCTGCTTTGAATTTGTCCTTCCTCATGTACGATTGCTCCGCGACATAACAGCACCTATGGTTAAGTTATAACGGTGTTCACAATATGAACCTTTGACGGATTTTGATCGATTTACCCTTCGAAATGCTTGAACGCCACTATCCACGCGGGTTTCCAGCTTTTATCGAGCAAATTTGAAAGTACACGATGTGAACCTTTGAGGGCATTGAAGTCACGTGGTGTACCTTCATAGGTTCACAATCTGAACGTTACCAGTCACGTTATGAACCTTCGATTTATTTTTACCATTGAGCGGTGACGCTTCGACCTGATATTTCCGATAGTCGAATGTCGGCATGGCGCCTGAAACACCCTTGCTCGGATTCGCGTGTATCACTTCGTCGGTAAAACCGTACAGGCACGGCGTGCGGCTCATGGCAGCAAACCCGCCTTGCCGCGTTTTGACGATCAGTCCGCGATTAAGCAACACCTTCAAGTGCTTATGGACGGTTGAGTGTGACCATCCGTACTTCGCCAACACGCCATCCACTGCACAGATGTCGCCGTTATTGTGGCCGTTGTATTGCCGACGAAGGTCAACATAAAGTGCTCGAGCGATTGGCGGTAAAGTCATAAAGGCAACGCTATTTGCGACGTCTCGTGAAATGCCAATAAAATCCGCGTGGCTGGCACGGCCTTTCATACGCTCTCGGGTTCGGGCCATCGCTATTCACCCGCAATACGGCGTAGGAAGCAATACAAGCCCCACATTTCGCACAAACCCAATCCGGCTAGATCTCACCTATGCCGTAGCTTGAAAACGTTGTAAGCAGCCGATTGAGACCAGAGAACCATTCAGGATGTCGCATCGCTTCCTTTCGAAATCAATACGTACTCGCCGACCCGATGTTTGATACCTGCTTCGGTTTCTACTCGTTGCCAATAGGTGACGATGTTTTCGCCACGCTTACGCAATTGCAAGACGCGTGCGGGGGCGTGATAGATATCAAGATACCGCGACGCTTCGAAGGTGTTGATCGGGAAACGCGCCAGGGCTTCGCGTAGTCGCTGGCATTGGGATTTGCTATCATTGCCCTTGATTTGTTCGCGTATTTCAATCAAAACCGCTTCTTTATTGGGAGTGACTTTTTTTTGTTCCATGGCCTGCCCCCTCACTTCGTCGATTCGATCAGGTTGCGAATGTCTTCGACTCGCCACGCAGTCATTCGCGGGCTAAGTTTCACCGGTTTTGGGAAGCGACCAGACTTAACGCCCATCCACCAAGAGGACTTCTTCACTGGTATCACCGCGGGAACGGGAGGACTTGCATTCGGATCGCCAATGATTTGCGACAAACGGACAAATCCAGTTTCAGGTAGTTGATACATTCAGATTGCTCCATGTATGGCCAAAGCTGGCCGACAAGGGCAGTCTGTGCGTGAGAAAATTAATGTGGAATTAAATCACGACATTTTTTGAGAATTGTTGAAATTTATACGGGATTGGGATTACGCACGAATTCGCAGACGAGTTTCTCCCACTCCGTTAGCTCGCTCTTAACCTCGTAATGTTTGAAGGCATTACGTGATACCTTTGCCAATCTATCTTCCCTGAAATCAAAATATATTTGACGCAAGGCTTCTGATGGGTCACGAGATGATTCGTCTGAATCTTTTTCTTCGAGAAAGGATTTCCACGGTTCACGCTTTGAGAGCTGTTTACAAGCCCATTCCACTCCATGACTGAATTTGTTGCGCTCAACTAAACGTTCAATCTCAACAACCAGTACACCTTTAATGGGCGCGGCCCATTTAGGTTTGCGGCCTCGCCTTTTTTTCTCAGGGTACAAATCGCGCGCCAGCACCAAAGCAAGTTGCTTAAACATATCAGGACTCGCCGCGATTTTGTAATAGCCACAAAGACCTAGAAGATTCTGATCGTCCTCATTTTGCCAGGCTCGTATTTTTTCTAGGGCTTGATTTGGCGTCATGAGTAACCCGAGCCTGCGTGACTCAACGGACGCAAAAGTTGGTAACGCGGTACTCTTTGGCGAATTCGGTTTTCTGTTTTGGGTCATTTAGCGTCCCTTTGCGCTGGTCTTACTCAAGACATCGCATTGGCCAGGCAAGGGCTTCCGGGTTTTCACCCCGTCAGTCTAGACACGGCTAACTCTCTTAAGCAGCTTTCTTCACCTTCATGCTCACCCGCAGTCCAGCCTTAGCAAGCATGTTCACCAGCGCATCTAGGCTAAACAATGAAATCTTGCCCTTGAGCAATTGATTCAATCGCGGCTGGGTGATGCCAAGTATTTTCGCGGCTTCTTGTTGCATGTAACCGCGCGCGACTTCGCGCACTTGGGACATAAGTTCGGCGCGTAGTAACAGGTTATCGGCTTCGCCCGCGGGAAAACCGATGTCGCGAAACACGTTATCGCTACTGGGCGTCATCTTTAATTTCGTTATCACAAGCGTTACGTTCATCACCACGACTTCACGACAGCCCTAATAGTTATTCTTATGCGGCCTTGACTTCCACAGGCTCGATACGCTCGTACCCACCGGACTGCTCTAGCTCCCACACATCAAGCGCCTGTTGCAGCCTCAGCCACAGCCCCGCACCGTTGCCGAGCAGCTTGCCAAGTCGGATCGCCATATCGACCGATACCGGGCGTTTTTCATTCACGATTTCTGACACGGTAAGGCGCGAAACACCAAGGCGCTCCGCAAATTCCGTTTGCGTCATACGTAGCGCTGGCAGCACATCCTCGCGCAGGATCGCGCCGGGGTGAGTCGGTTTGCGCTTGGGATCGCGCAAGCTGCGAGCAGTTTTATTCATCAGTGATAATCCTCAAGGTTCACAATTTCGGCGTCACCGCCCTGAAACAAGAACGTGAGACGCCAGTTCCCCGATACGCGGACGCTCCATAGGTTTTTAAGATCGCCCTTTAAGCGATGCAGAAACCAGCCAGGCACATTTAATTCGGCCACATCCGCGGCACTATCCAAAGCGTCAAGCAAGCGCTCCAATCGCGGCGCATGTTGTGCCTGAATGCCGCGCAAATCGCCTGAGCGAAAAAACCGCTCGAGACCTCTATGCTTGAAGCTTTTGATCAAATGTAATTGTACTGCTTTGGATGTCTTTGTGCATTATAGTACATTACATCTATTGTGACTTAGGCTCTATTGCCGTAGATCGGGATAACCTTCTCGTCGTCATTGCGCATCATGTCCAACATATCCGCCCAGGCTTGCATCATCTTGCGGCGTACCTTGAGATAGAGCGCATGGTTATACGCGGCGCTGGTTTCGTCTCGCTCTTGGTGCGCCAGTTGCAATTCGATGTGATCGTGACGAAAACCGCTTTCGTGCAATATGGTCGACGCCAAACCTCTAAAGCCGTGCCCCGTCATTCTTGAGTGATAACCCATGCGATACAGCGCGTAGAGGATGGTGTTATTGGACATGGGCTTTTGGTGGTCGCGCTCGCCGGGGAACAATAGTTCATTGTTTCCCGTGATGCTGTGAAGCTGCTCAAGCGTTTCAATAGCTTGGGCAGCTAGCGGAACGATATGCGGCGTTTTCATTTTCATGCGCTCAGCGGGAATGCGCCACTCTGCCGCTGTTAGGTCGAATTCTTTCCAGCGTGCGCCGATCAATTCGCTGGTGCGGACAAAGGTTAGCGCCATCAGCCGCAACGCTAGGCGCGTGATACTTGCTCCGTCATACATCTCGATCTTGCGCAGCAATTCAGGAAACTCTTGCGCGGATAGACGGGCAAAATTTTCCTTCTTGCGGGGTTTGAGGGCGTCTTGCGGTTTGACGTCGGCGACGGGGTTACGCTCGCAGATTCCGTGCGCGACGGCGTAGCGAAAAATCTGTCCGCTGGTTTGCAAAGCCCGCTTAGCAATATCAAGTGCGCCGCGCTTTTCAATGGAGCGGATAACCGCGAGCAGGCGCGGCGCGGTTATTTCATCAATCGGTTTGCCGCCCAACGTCGGGAAAATATCGACCTCAAGTCGGCGAAGCACGTAATCGGCATGGCGCGGGCTTCGAACGCTCTTCCAATGAGTCCACCATTCACGGGCGACGGCCTCAAACGTGTGACCAGCGCGAATCTTCGCCGTGATCTTGCCGTCACGCCTTGCCTGCGAGGGATCGTTGCCCTGCTCTTTCAGAATCTTTTGCTGATCGTTTCGCTTTGACCGAGCCGCTGCCAATGTCACTTGCGGGTAAACCCCAAGCGCGAGGCGTTTTTCTTTGCCATCAAAGCGATATTTCCAGCGCCAATACTTCGATCCGTTGGGCATGACTTCCACGTACAAACCGCCGCCATCCGCGAGACGATAGGGCTTGTCCTTGGGCTTGGCAGTGCGTACTGCCGTATCAGTAAGCGCCATTTACTCTAGCCAAAATGTGCCCCCGCTTTTCAAATCTGATGCCCCCAAATATGCCCCCATGTGCCCCCCGGATGTCAATAAACCACTTTGGACGGTATAGAATGCAAAAAGCCCCGTGGATAGGGGCTTTCGGCGGTATTACTGGATTTATTTGGACGTTCTAGAATCGATAACTGGCGGAAAGGGTGGGATTCGAACCCACGGTACGGAGAACCGTACACCAGATTTCGAGTCTGGCTCATTCGACCACTCTGACACCTTTCCGCGGAGGCGCGAATTATACATGGCGCCGCGACATTCGTCGGAAAAATATTTACCTCTGAATAATTTATCAGTATAACATGAGAAAAAATTCTATAACCTTTTAACTTTCGATGAACAATATGGAGTCGCAATGGGTATATTTTCGATGCTTTTTCTGGCGATTTTTGATCCTTGCTATCGTGTACGCGGTCTTCGCGTACAACAATCTGGTGAATTTCAAGCACAACGTTTCCAAGGCTTGGGCAAACATTGATGTGCTGCTGAAGCAGCGCCACGACGAGATTCCTAAGCTGGTCGAAACTTGTAAGCAATACATGAAATTTGAGCAAACGACACTAGAGAAAGTCATGCAGGCGCGTGCGCAGGTTTCGAGCGCGCGCGAGTCTCGTGACATCGGCGCATTGGGCAAAGCGGAAGGCGCGCTGCGCGCCGGCTTGGGAAGCTTGTTCGCGGTGGCGGAAGCCTATCCGGAACTGAAAAGCAACGAACAATTTTTGCATTTGCATGCGCGCATTTCGAATTTGGAAAACGCCATCGCCGATCGCCGCGAGTTTTATAACGAGAGCGTGAATATCAATAACGTTCGCGTCGAACAGTTTCCCGATAATATCGTTGCTGGACTATTCAGTTTCAAAACGGCTCGACTGCTTGAATTCGCCAGTGCGGAAAAATCCGACGTCGATGTGCGTGCGCTTGTTTACGGCTTAGTGCGTCGTCGTTTGGTTCATGTTAAACGGACTCGTTATCGCGCCATGCTGGCGTGTTTTAGTTTCGGCGCATGGTTAATTCTGCATCGCCGATTTCGTTTAACCGCCGACATGCCGACCTCGCGCATCGGCTCGGCGGTTCAAGGTTACGTTGAGTTAAAGGGCGCGGCGGCAGCGCATCCGAGTTCGCCGACTTTCAGCCCGATGCGCGGGTTGCCCTGCGTGTGGTTCGACTATTCTGTTCAGGAAAAACGCGGCGAAAAATGGGAAACGATAAGCCGCCAAACCAGCGATGCGACCTTCCTCCTGCGCGACGGTAGCGGCGAATGCATCGTCGATCCGGATCACGCGGAAATTATGTCCGCGCACATGGAAGTCAAAATCATTGGTGAAACGCGTCAGACTGAGCGCCTGTTACTCGCCGGTGATCGGCTCTATGCGCTCGGCCAATTTAAAACTTTAAATCCCGTCGAAACACACCTCGATACTCGCCAAGACCTTGGCAACATGCTCGCGGAATGGAAGCGCGACAAGAAAAAATTAATGGCGCGGTTTGATTTGAACCAAGACGGAGAAATCGACGAAAAAGAATGGCAACTCGCGCGCGCACAAGCAAAACGCGAGGTCGCCAAGCAACATCGCGAACTGCGTGCGCAACCGGGCTTTCATTTGCTGCACAAGCCAGCCGACGGCCGGCATTTTTTAATCACCAATAAAGACCAGGAAAAAATCGAGCGCTCACTGCGCAATTGGTCACATATTTTTTCGTGAATTACGTTTATCGTTTCGCTGGGTTATTTGGGCCACCAACTGAGCCGACGTTTTAGGCCTAGCCTTTCGTCGGCGGAATTTGCTTGGCTTCCAATGCTTCCCAGCGCGCAAGCAAACGACAACAATTCGTTTCGGTCTGCTCCAAGCGCAATTGCAGCTGCCTTCACCTGATCCGGCTTGCTTGCGATATAATTCCGGGATCAAGCAAGCGCTGATTGATATTGTTTTTGTTCTTCTTCGAGCGCGCGATTTTTTCCGGCAATGCGTTTAGCTCATTCGCTTCCTTAAACGAAAGTTTACCTCGGCTGCGAGGCTTATCTGAGTGCGGCGTTCCGAGCATCATGCCCTGGAAGGCGCACCGGTAGTGCCTCTTCAGCCTGCGCTTTTTTAACTCGTTCCCAATCGTCATAGTCACCGGCGTATTCCACTACTCTTCCCGCGCCTTCAAACGCATAAATTTGCGTCACGACATTGTTGAGAAATTCGCGATCGTGGCTCACGAGAAACACCGTGCCAGAATAATCTTGTAACAATGATTCCAGTAACTCCAATGTATCTAAATCCAAATCGTTAGTCGGCTCATCGAGAATCAAGGCATTCGCCGGCTGCGTGAACAACCGCGCCAATAACAGTCGATTGCGCTCGCCACCCGACAGCGATTTCACTTTCGCCCGCGCGCGCTGCGGCGGAAACAAAAAATCCTCCAGATAACTCATCACATGTTTGCGCTGGCCGCCGATTTCGATGAAATCCGTGCCGGGGCTAATGGTTTCCAGTAGCGTTGCTTCATCGTTCAACTGCGCGCGCAACTGATCGAAATACGCGATGTTGAGCTTCGTGCCGAGCCGCACCGTTCCTTGATCTGCAGGCACTTCTCCCGTAAGTAATTTTAGCAGCGTAGTTTTGCCGATACCGTTTGGGCCGATTAAGCCGATGCGATCGCCGCGTAAAATTCGCGCTGAAAAATCTTCGATCACCAATGCGATCACCGTAGGCTTTTTTCACGTGCTTGAGTTCCGCAACTAATTCACCCGAGCGCTCGCCGGTCGCAAGAGAAAAGTTCACCTGCCCCAAACGCTCGCGTCGCGCCGCACGTTCCACGCGCAATCTTTCCAAGCGCCGCACCCGACCTTCGTTGCGCGTTCGCCGTGCCTCGATGCCGCGGCGAATCCAGACTTCTTCTTCGGCTAACACTTTGTCGAATTTTTCCTGACGAACGGCTTCGATCGCGAGCATGTCTTCTTTACGCTTGCGATACGCGGTGTAGTTACCGGGAAAATCGCGCAGGATGCCGCGATCAAGCTCGACGATGCGGGTGGCTACGCGATCAAGAAAACGCCGATCGTGGGTGACGAATAGCAACGTCACATTGGCACCGCGCAAAAATTCCTCCAGCCAATCGATCGCGGTGATATCCAGAGTGATTGGTCGGTTCATCGAATACCAGCAAATCCGGATCGCTCACCAAGGCTCGCGCCACTGCCACGCGCTTGCGCCAGCCGCCCGAAAGGCTGCCGATTTTTGCGTCGGCATTGAGTTCGAGTTGCTGTAGTGTCGACTCGATACGACTTTGCATTCGCCACCCATCGTTGGCTTCAAGTGCGTGACTCAAGTCGTCGAATCTGTTCTGCACCGCCGCAGTGTGATTCGGATCGGCGAGTTCATGCAATACCGCATGGTAGTCAACTAACGTGGCCTGCAGCTCCCCTAAGCCGCCAGCAACCGTCTCGAAAACTGTCGCCGTATCATCTAGCGGCGGCTCCTGCGGCACATAACCCAAGCGAAGTCCCGGCGCGCGCCAAACTACGCCATCGTCCAGCATGACGGTTCCGACAATGGCTTTAAGCAAACTGGTTTTTCCCGCACCATTGCGGCCAAGCAAGCCGACGCGCTCGCCTTTGTCGATCTTGAATTCTGCGTGATCCAGCAGCGGCACATGGCCGTAAGCAAGCTGAGCGTTATCGAGCGAAATGAGTGGCATATCAATCCAACTTTGCGGCGAGTTTTAAATTTGGTGCGAGATACACATGCAACACAATCGCTGCGACCGCCGCGACTAAGCCCGCCATTAGAAACGCATAAGATGCGCCAAGAAATTGCCAGATGCCGCCGAATAGCAAACCGGCGGGAATTGCCGATATTCCCAGCATCATGTTATACCAACCGTATGCAGTGCCGCGCTCCGTTGGCGCGGCGAAATCACCAATGACCGCGCGTTCGATACCTTCCCCAAGCCCGGCGAATATTCCGTAAACCAGTGTGACGATCCACAGCATGAGCGGCGACGCGGTCATGCTCAACGCTACGAAGGTCGCGGCGTAAGCCATCCAACTCATCGCCATGACGCGCTCTTTACCGATACGTAACGCTGCTTTTCCGCCCCACCACGAGGCCAGCGACTTCGCTAAATTCAGCGCGGCCCACAGCACCAACAAATTCACTGTACTCATACCCAGACCGTGGCCGAGCAACACCACAAACGTCTCGGATACTCGCGCGAAAGTGAAGCCGGCAAGCAACAATAAATACTGTCGCATGATCGGTGAAAGCCGTGACCAATTCAGTTCGGGTGCAGGCGCCAGCGGGCGCGGCGCAACGCGCGGCTCTTTGACTAACCACCATAGCAAAAACACGCCGACCAAACCAGGAACCGCCGACCAGGCGATCACTTCGCGCAATGACAACGTTGACCAAGCGATCACCGCAGCGGCAACGAGCGCGCCACCGACAGCACCGGCGTTGTCCAACGCGCGATGAAACCCGAACGCCACACTGCGTAACGCGGGCGGCGTGACATCGGCGACCAGCGCATCGCGTGGCGCGCTGCGAATACCTTTGCCGATGCGATCGACGCTACGCAGTGCGAGCAATCCCACCCAGCCGGTCACTGCGCCGAAGAACGGCCTGACCGTATTCGATAAGATGTAACCCGCGAGTGCCAAGCCCTTGCGTCGTCCGCCGAGGCGATCGGAAAAACGCCCCGACCAAAGCTTCATGAAACTCGCAATGGCGTCCGCTAAGCCTTCGATAAGCCCGAGCATCAGCGGGCCAGCTGCTAACTCCGTCACCAACAAAAGTGGGATGAGCGGAATGACCATATCGGACGCGAGGTCATTAAAGAAACTCACCCACCCCAGCACGATGACCGTGCCTGGCACTTGCGGAAAAAATCTGGATGGTTTTGACATCGCGTAGGAAAGTTGTAACTAGGGTGCTGACAAGGGTGCTCATTCTACGACAGAACCTTCGCCCTCGTTGATCACAACGCGTTATTGCGCGACAATTACTTTTCGCGTAACGTCTCAATCGAACATACGTGTTCGCCAATATAATTTCTCAAGGAGGAAACATGACTAACCATCTAACCCAGAAAATCGCCCAGGGCCTAGCCCGCCGACGTTTCTTGCAACAGGGTGCAGCGGCCGCTGGCGCACTCGTACTTCCAGCAATGGTCAAACGCAAAAGAATGCGCGCTCACCGAGCAAGAAATTCTCGGACCGATGTACAACTACGGCGCGCCGAAATTCCAAGTGAAGTTAGCGAAAGATGACGAACCCGGCCAGAAACTCATGCTGCGCGGCAGCGTGCTGAGCGCCGATTGCAAAACACCTTTGGCGGGAACCATCATCGAAATTTGGCAAGCGGACGATAAAGGCAATTACGATAAGAAGCAGCCGGGCAATTTTCTCGAGCCGCCACCACCGTTCCACTTGCGCGGCATGCTCGTCACCGATGCAAACGGTCGCTATGAAATCGATACCGTTGTGCCCGGCGCTTACCCGATTCCACCCGGCGTACCCGGCTTGGAAAAATTCGGCGGCCTGACCCGCGCGCGTCACATCCACATCAAAGTGTTGCCGTTCCTGCACGTCGCGTTAACAACGCAACTCTACTTCAAAGGTGATGAGCATCTCGCCGGCGATCCGTGGGGTGGTCATAAGCCAAGCCTAGCATTGGATATGAAAACCGATGGCAAATATATGAAGGCAGATTTTGATTTTGTGCTCGGCACCGGAATGAAAAGCTAAATTTAAACTTCGCGAACGAGGGTAAATGCCCTCGTTCGCTCACAAGAAAAATATGGAAATCGATCTAAACTCCCTGGAACGTCCCATCCGCTACAAACTGATGACGAGCCTAGTCGTCCCGCGCCCCATCGCCCTCGTCACAACGATCTCGGATGGCGGCATCATCAACGCCGCACCGTTCAGCTATTTCAACGTCCTCGGCGAAGACCCGCCGATCTTGATCATCAGCGCCGACGCGCACCCGAGCGGAAAAATGAAAGACACCGTCCACAACATACTCACGAAAAAACAGTTCGTCGTGAATTTGGTGGACGAAGACATCGCCGAAAAAATGCACGGCTCCGCCGTCGTCGCGCCAACTGAATTAAGCGAAGTCGACATGGTTGGCTTCACCACCACGCCATCGCAACGCGTCGCGCCGCCGCGCATCACCGAATCGCCCGTGTCGTTCGAATGCAATTTACACACCCAATTGGATTTCAAAACTCGCCACTTAATGATCGGCGAGATCGCCTGGATGCATGTGCGCGACGGCATCATCGATCCAAAAAACATGCGCCGCATTGACAACGCCTATCGCCCAGTTGGACGTTTATATGCGAATCGTTATTGCCGCACGCGGGATGAGTTTCAGTTGGATAATTCTGGGTATGCGGAAATTGCTGCGAAGTTTGGAAAATAGGCATCGTGCCAGAAACCGCATGGATACTGGCTTCGTGGCAAGGCGAACGTAGCCCGGAAGAGGCGCAGCGTATTCCAGGAAAAGCGAACCATTCGTTCACCGAATTCAATTTACATGTTTCCAGTAGCATCCAGTGCATGCGACATGAACGATTATCGCACGTTACTAGAAATGCGCCTCGCTTCTTCCGGGCTACGCTTGCTATGAGAGAAGTGTTCCCACTCGTCGGTGTAGATCAACTTCGCTTCGGCATGACGCCGTTGCAAGTAAGGTCGCTCTATGGCGAAACGCAGCGGTATGAAGAGTGGATGGGAGGGAACCTCAATGATTTTATGTTCTACGAAGGAATCCTCATAGGTTTCGACGGGAAGAACGGCCAGTCGCCATCTGAATCGTCGAAGGTCGTGATGTGCGAAGTTGCAACCAGATCGCATACAAATGCTCGAATTGTTATCCGATTAAAAAAATAGTTGTTGAAATTATTTAACTAAAAATACCGACAACTTAACCTGACATTGGTTGCGCCCTTCGTTGAATTCAGAATATGACAACTCCACTGACACGCGAAAGCGTCTATATGAAAAAGACGCGCAAGCATCATGAGGAGGCGCGCACGGCACACGCGGAATATTCCTTCCGCTTAACCAATTTCAAATCCGCATGCGCGATGCGCACTTTACATTTCTAATTGTGGCCGAGCTGATGAATATTGCCTCACGGCAAGCATACCTGGAATACCGCACCAATTCTACGCTAACCACTGCGATAATTCGATTCACCTATTTCGCCGAGGCGAGCATAGGGTGCGCACGTCTATTGAAATTTTTATCGAGGAGGTAGATCTCCTTCATGCGCGAGTGCGCACCCTCATTTTAATTTGCGTGTTGCCCGCCTATGAAGCGCAAACGAAATTGACCAACGCTTGCGCAATTTGTATAGCCCGCGTAGGGCGCAATAAGCAAAGCGCATTGCGCCGTATGTAAGCCCCTGCAATACTGCAGCATGCCTGACTATCGACGAGCCTGGCACCCAGGTGGCACGTATTTTTTCACCGTCAACTTGTTACAACGCCATAGCAATGATCTACTCACGCGCCATATTTGCTGTTGCGGGGATTTGTACTTCTGCATTGGCCATCGTATCGTATTACGGTTTTGTCTTTTTGTCGGAGCACAGCAGCGCTTAAGATTCCTGACTGGTGACGCCGATGCGCTACCATGGAGATTATCAAGAGGGACTTTCGAAAGGCTTGCCGAAGACCGAGCGGCTTTCCAAGGTTCCCGCCAATCGCGGTGAACGCGTATCTGGCAACGACGATTTCGGGAACATACTGATCGTGATTCGATTGCCAACTTTCAAGCCATATGGAATATGCATTTCAATCCGGTAAAACATGGGTTGGTCAATCGAGTGGCAGATTGGCCATATTCAACTTCCAAAGAGTTGGTGAAGCAAGGCTTTATCCAGCGGATCCGGGTCAAGGAAAGAATCTGCGGTAGGATATGACGATTGCCATACGGCGCAATGCGGTTCAGCTTATTGCGCCCTCGCAAGCTGGCCTCGGGCCACCATTCGACGGCATTCATGCCTGAAACACCGCAGCAAAACTGCCTCCCGGCCATGTCGCATTTCAAATCAAATTACTTCGCCGAAGCTAGGCGTACTGTGCGCACCGCGCTAGCAAGTTTGAAATTATCGAAGCGAAATTGATCTTCGGCGCACGTGGCCCGCGAAATTGACCAACGCTTGCCCGATTAGTATAGTGATCATCTAGCGCCTCATTCGCGATCATAGCGCGCTATTCGAGTAACGTTGTTTACGAGGGGATCAACGTGAATATTCAAAAATTTCGCCATACCGTCCAAACCGCTTTTGGTATTTTCCTAGTTTCGATTTCAACGTCTGTTTTTCCACAAAATGCTCGTGTCGGCGACCTTGTCGAACTTGTCACCGGCCTGGGGCCGACCTTAGCGGAAGTTATTGTCGAACCCGACGCCTCGGGCTATGTGACGATTGAGCTGCCTACCGGGAAGAAGGTTCCGGTCAATACGCAAAAGTTGCGCTTGAAACAGGCGGCCGGTACGCCGAACGCGTCCGTTGCTGTGGGCGCTGCGGTAAGTTGGACCGACGGCGGCTACGTTGAGAAAGGTAACGTCGTCAAGGTAAACGGCGAATGGTGTCTAGTGAAAACGCCTAACTCGACCACGATTGGTTGGATGGAATGTAAGGCGTTGCGGATTGCGGGGCAAGCAAATGCTCCTAAGAAAGAGGCCGAGCCTGCAGCCGGCGCTGCGGAAAAATCAATTGCCATTCAACTGCAAGGCAATTGGGAAAACGCCGACGGTACCGTAAAGCTGGAATTTCAAAAAGCGAACAAGTGCTACTTTTCCTTTGGGCCCATGACCGGCCCTTGCACTTACAAGCAAACCTCAAAAGGCGTAAACGTCAATATGGATGGCGATGACATGCAGCTTATCGCGAACGACGATGGCTCGCTAAGTAATAGCAACCCGGACGGGATGATGCCGATTCGTCTAAAGAAAAAATAACCACGATCGCTTGTTGGAAACGTAGGTGGTATAAACCGTGCGAGGAATAATCTAATACGTTTCCAATTTCGAAACCTCGTGCGCGGTGCGCACCCTACCGATACTTGCGCAAATACAGGATCAACATGCGTATAGGGAAAATCATTGCACTTGTGCTCGCGCTGGTCGGAGCATGCGCGGCCACGGCGCAGTCGGTCACCTGGCACGAGGACGTTTTCACAGGCAAGAGCTGCAAGAAATTGGTTGCCTACCAGCAAAAGTCAGGCGTTCGCGCCTCTGACCGAAGTGCCAATCGCGGCAAGTGGGCGGTGACTAAGTCAAAACTTCGCGTAGGCGACGTGATTGCAACCGATCCGCGTTTTCTGGACAAGATTTCGTTCGAGGGCAAAGTAGAGCCCGGTCCGTTGGGCAAAAATAAAAAGCCTTCCGCTTGTATCATCGCCAGCAATTTCGATTTCAATTTGAGCGCAGTGCACGATATCACTGCAATTGAATGGCAGCACGGGCGCAAGCCGGACTCGAAGTGCGCCAAAGAGTGGCAACGCATACGCAATATCATTCGCACCCACGAACCCATTCATGTACAGGACGTGGATGAGATCGTAGCGGCGGCGAATGAACGCTTGAAGAGCACAGAGCCGATAAAAGTGTGTCGTTCGACCGAGGCGAGAGCCAAAAAGAGCCTAGCAGAGACCTTGGTTAAAAAACTGAAAACCGAACTCAATCAAATAAAAAAGGAAAGCGAAGCAAAAGCAAAAACGCGCGACACAGAAACCGCGCAGATAAACTGCAAGCTATGCGAAGAAGGCCTCGCTTTCAAAGATGTCGACGTTTATTGTGAGATCAAAACGCCGCAGTGTGTCATGAGAATGGGACAAAAAATCACAGGCCAGACCTGTGGCGATCCCTTAACTGCGAGTTGGAGCATCACCCCCGAATATTACATAAAGGGTTGCAATGCCCCGCCAAGCAACCCGAGTACAAACAAACCTTTCGAGAACGATTGTGTTGAATCCGGCAGCGCGGAAGAAAAACGCCGCGCTGCGATTTACGCCAACGCCCGTAGCGGACCTGCTGGAGGCAGCGCCGGCGGCTGGTTTTGCGTCTACAGCGATACACCCAAACCACACATCACAATCCGCTCGTTCCGCCCATTCAACTGTGAAAAGCCAGCCGAGCAAACCATCACGGTCGATGTGGAACCGTCCGAGAGCTGCGAATAGCTGGCGTGCCAGGAACCGCATGTACACTAGCTCATGGCATAGCATGTCTGAACGGGGTGGCCTAGGGCCAGAACCGCACCCCAACTGAATCTAGAGGCATACAATAAAAATCTATTTGAGTTTGATGTCCGATCGCCGACTATTGGCAACAGTCCAATCGTAGTCGAAAAATCTTAGTTGATAGTCGATTGGTATTTTCTCCGGCGCGTAGCGATTGATGTAATCAATCAGCGTCGGCGCGTGGGCCGGCGCGAAATCTTCGCTGTAGAATTTTAATATTTCGTTGGTGTACGCTTGCCGCGACACATGATCAACTTTCAAATTTTCCGGGCGAGCGAAAAACTTTCGCGACTCGCTTTCAAGTTGCTGATCGAGGCCATCGCCTTTGAAAATTTCCCGCGGTAGTTGCGGGCACGACACGGCGCTGCAATTCAATGCGAAATGCACACGCGGTTCATTTAGTTTTCGGATGATGTCGTTCTCATAGGCATATAAGCTCATGGGCTTGCCGCCGATGTTAAATTTCTTCAGCACGAAGAACTTAAGTTTCTTCAGCCCGGCGTGGGTCTGCGGAATGCCTGAGTCGATGACGTTATACATGGAGAGCGCGTTATAGCTATTGATGTAATGTGCGAGGCGATCGTTCGCGCTCGTGAACGATTCCGCTGGGGTATTGGCGATGAATGCCACATAGCGATCGAGATCGACTCGATCTTTCTCTAACGCTGCGAAATCCACTTCTCCGCGATCGTCGACGAATCGCTGCAATGTGCGCTCATAGCCCGCGAGCGACGCTGAGGTATCGAGCGTATCGGTTTTTGGAATCGGCGCTAACGTCGAACACGCCGCTAAAGTAAACAGCAACGCGAGAAGGGAAATTCGCTGCGCGAATTCGTGATACTTATCCATGTTGGGTACTCCTGATATTTTGTCGGGTCCGGCCGCGTTTGAATTTGCGCGGGTATTCCGTCGGTGCCGGAATTTGCAATGTCGTTTCGTTAGTTTCGCCTTTGAGCGGATTCCAATTGCGCAATTCGCCCTGCCGGTAAAATTTCACCGGCTGCAAAATAAACGCGTCGCGCTTGGCGTTGTGCATGCACATGCTAATCGGCCCATCAGAAGTGATGGTCATGAAAATACAACTCTCGATACGATCGCGCTCCAACTGGCAGGCATCCATGAAGTTGTGTACGAATAACGACAGCTTATGCACCTTACCGCGCGCGGCGATCAAATCTTTGCGCGCGCGCCATAAGAATTGCGCGAGCCAGGTGACGCTCGGCCACCAAAGGCTAGGCCGGCGCAACAACGCGAGCGCAAATGCGCTCGCACCTGTCGCGCGGTTGCGTCGATCGAAGGCAATGTCGGCGGTTTGATTCATCACCTTGACGGCTAGGTCAGCGTTATCCAAGCCATCGTAGAGTTTGCCGTTGACGACGAACGCAAACGCATAGCGATTGCAATGATGATGACCGCCCAACAACGCGTCAAAGGAAAGCGCCGCGTTGGCACCGGAGCGAATGCGGGCGATAGTATTGTCGATATCGATTACATCTTGACGCTGGCGCAAGACACCGCGGCCCGTATCGGCTTGCAGTTGAAACGAGGCGAAAGTCACGACGTCGGCAACACTGGCAAAGAATTTCACCAGCTCCGGCACATCATCAAAATTTCCTGCGAACAGCGTCGTATTGAATATGACCGCCAGATTGAGTCCTCGTGCGCGCTCGATGTATTCTTGGCGCACCACATTCAATTCGCGCTCATTGCGAAAACCTTTGCGGCCTTGCGTCATGTCTACATGAAACGCGACATCGACTAAGCCGGCGGCGCTGAGTTCAGCGAGCAAGTCTCGAGTCGCCAAAATACCATTGGTGAATAGCGCGGGACGCATTCCTTTTCCGGCGATGTAGCGAACAATCTCGATCAGTTCGTCCCGCTGCCGCAAGGTCGGATCGCCACCCGTCACTTGCACGTCGGTACGCGGACCGTAATGCGCGTAAATTAAATCTATGCGACGAAAAACCTCCGCGAGCGGCAAGTCGTGCACCGCTTGCGAGTGTTCCGACAAATAGCACAAAGTGCAATCCAGATTGCAACGCTGCGTGATTTCCAACGCCACGCAACCCACAGCCCAGCGCTTACCGGCAGTCTGCTTCGGGAGCCACAAATCGTTGCGCTGCAAACGAGATCGCAAAAGATTACTGCGTTTATCCGGATCCGGAATATGCTCGTCCGGACGCCAAGCTTTTATTTCTTCAGAACTCAGAAAAGATGAACAGGTCATAGTATCGAGTTAGACAAGCTTCCAAGCCTATCCTTACGATACTGACGACATGCCTGAAACGCCGCGCCAATATTGGCTCTCATCAAATCCGACTTTTTTGAATTACTTCACGGTTACCGCTAAGCCAGTGCAGCCTTACGGATATTGGCTTCTAGCATAGCAAGCGTAGTGTGCGCACGGCGCACGCAGAATCGTCTCAGCACTTCTGCCAATCATCAATCCTCGTGCTCGTTGCGCACCTTACATTTTGCACCCAGCCAGGAGCCGCATGGATGCTGCTTCGTGGCGCGGCATGCCTGGAGAAGCGCACCACAGTTGGCTATCATCAATAGTCACTTTTCATTTAGATTGCTTTGCAGTCGCCGCTAAGCGTTTCAAACCCTGTCGATCAATCTTGTCCGTCCCCGTTTTTTGCAACGCGTCGAGATAATAAAATCGTCGCGGATATTTGTATGGCGTTAATTGCGTTTTGACGAAATCTTGCAGTGTGCGTGTGGTGGCCTCGTCGCGCGCGATGCCTTCGCGCAACACAACGAACGCCGCGAGGGTCATTAGTCGATTTTCTTCTTCAATGCCTAACACGGCGCATTCTTGCACGGACGGATGTTCGGCGAGGCAGCGCTCGACTTCGAGCGGATAAACCCACTGGCCGCTCACTTTGATTAAATCATCGACGCGGCCTTCGAAAAAATAAAATCCTTCGTCGTCCAGACGAAAACGATCGCCGGTGTAAATCCAACCATCGCGCATGGTCTCGGCGGTTTTCTCCGGGCGATTCCAATACAGAGGCGCTTGCGAATCGCCGCGAACCCACATGACGCCGGAGCCGCCGGATCCGACGATGTTTCCATCGAGATCAGTCAATTTAATTTCGTAACCGGGAACTCCGGCGCCGCTCGCGCCGATTTTCTGTCGCTCGACTTGATTGGATAAATAAATGTGCAGCACTTCGGTGGAGCCCAAACCCTCTACGATTTGCAAGCCGTAGCGGCGATGCCATTCGTGATACAGCTCGCCCGATAACGTTTCCGCGGCGGAAAGACACAAACGGACGCTGGATAGATCGCGCTGCTCGGAGCCGGGATGCGCAACGAGTGCGTTGTACAGCGTCGGCAATCCGAACAACAACGTCGGGCGATGCCGCTCGATGGTGTCGAACACTGCTTGCGCATCGGGGCGGCCCGGTAAAAGCACCGTCGTCGCGCCCACGGAAAACGGAAACGTAACGGAATTGCCGAAACCATAAGCAAAGAAAATTTTCGGCGGCGAGAATGCAATGTCGCTCTCGCGAATACCCAACACACCTTTGCCATAGGCGAGATGGGTATAAGGCATATCGTGATGCAAATGCACGACGCCCTTCGGCCGCCCGGTTGAGCCGGAGCTATACATCCAAAATGCCATTTCGTCGCGATGGGTTTCTGCTTCCGACAGTTGATCGGAATGCAGTTCGATCCATTGCGGCCAATCACGCGAGCGCGCAAAGCTGAGCGCCGGCGCGTCTTTCGCGTCACCGACGTACACGACATGGCGCAATCGCGAGGCGCTTACCGTTTCATGCGAGAGCAGCGAGGCCAATTCTCCGCTGACGATCGCGACCTCCGCGCCGCAATCCTGCAGATAAAATCCAACTAGTTCGGCCGGTGATAACGTGTTGATCAACACCGGCACGAAGCCCGCGCGGATGGCGCCAAAAATCGCGGCGACATATTCCGGCGTATCGTGCATCAGTAGCAACACGCGGCTGCCGCGCGCCAGGCCCATGGCCACCAATCCATTACCCACGCGTGATGCAGTCGAACAAAGTTCCTTGTAAGAAACACTGCGCTCACCACACAGAATTGCGATTTTTTCCGCGCTATTTGCAGTGAGATTATCGAATAGAATTCTCGAACAGTTGTATTGATCGGGAACCGAATAATCAATTCCCGTTACGGCGTTGCTCGTGCGATCAAACGGATCGGCAATCCGATGGTTGTTGCCGAGAAATGGTTCGCTGCTTCGCGCACTCAACACTTCCGTCATAAATTTTGGCGCCATTTCCGTTAGGCGCGCTTCGTTAATTCGTCCGCTCCGCGCCATATAGTCGTAGGCCAGTTGCTCCGGTGTGAAATGCATTTTGTCCGCCATGCGCTCGTACCAGAACGAACTCGAATTCGCTGCGGCAACAATTTTTTCTAAGATCGGTCGGCGTGTGTTTTCATAATGTGCGAGCGCCGCAGAAACGTCATCGCCGCGCTCAGCAAACGCGCGATCCAATGCAATCGCGTCTTCAAACGCAAGGCGCGTCCCGGAACCGATAGAAAAATGCGCAGTATGCAGGGCGTCGCCGAGCAACGTGACGTTGGCCGTATGCCAACGACTGTTGCTCAACAACGGAAAATTTCGCCAGACGGACTTATTCGATAGCAAGGGCTCGCCATCGAGATCGGCCGCGAATATTTTTTCGCAGTAGGCACGTGATGCTTCATCCGACATTTGTTCGAGCCCAGCGCGTTGCCAGGTTGCCGCATCGCATTCGACTAAGAACGTGCTCATGTTCGGCGCGTAGCGATAGTGATGAGCGACCCACACGCCATGCTCATTGCTGCGAAAGGTCAACGTTAAACAGTCGAACGCTTTGCGCGTGCCGTACCAAGCAAATTTATTGGTGAGCCATTCGATGCGCGGATTAAATTCGCGTTCATAAAATTGCCGCACGACCGAATTCACGCCGTCGGCGCCAATGACAACATCGGCTTCACCGCACTCTTCCATGCTGGCAATGCGTTTGCCGAAATGCAACGTCACGCCTGCTTCGCGGCAAATTTCTTGGAGAAAATGATTCAGCTGCAGTCGGCCAATCGCAGAAAATCCATTGCCGTCGATATCGACGCGCCGATCCAGATGCACGACGCGCTGCATCGGCCACGACTCCATTCTCGGTAGTAATCGCGCATACAAATCCGGCGCATCGCGCTCGAGGAAAGCCAACGCGCCTTGCGAAAACACCACGCCGAAACCGAACGCGCTCCCCGCTTCGTTTTGCTCGATGACCTCGACGGTATTGCTTGGAAAACGTCGCTTATGCAGCAAGGCGAACAACAAACCGGAGGGGCCGGCACCAATGATTACGCTATGCATATAAATTGTTTGTAGGGTGGATCAAGCGCAGCGGATCCACCAATTTTCCTGATGGTGGATCCGCGGCGCTTGATCCACCCTGCGATTTAACTGCAAGAAGCAAGTTGCAGCGCTAACTATGCCGATCCGCCCTTCGCTTCCATCGCACGCTTGTGCGCCATTAAACCCATTAGCCTGCGATCGCGCCATTTCGAGCGCGCGCCAATGTCAGCAACTTGCATATATTGGCGGCGTTCTTTTTCGATTTTCCCTAGCAACTCATCACTCCACTTTCTCGCGTTCGATTGCGCGGATTTATCCATTTCGTAAATCATCGGGCCGAAGCGCCGCGAATAATCGGCGATGCCGCCGGGCGCGTTCAGATCCCCCACTTCGAACGGGCCGATGAACGACCAGCGCAAGCCTAGGCCGTCTTTGAGGCACTTGTCCAAATCTTCGACGCCGACGTATCCGTCATCGACCAAGCGGTAGGCTTCGGCCATTAACGCCCATTGCAAGCGGTTAAGAATGAAGCCCTGCGTTTCTTTATGCATCATGATTGGCTTTTGCCCAACAGCAAGCATCAAGTCGTATGTACGCTGCGCGACTTCCGGCGCGGTAAAAGGCGCGGGCGAAACTTCCACCAGCGGGATTAGATAGGGCGGATTCACCGGGTGAGCAACCAGGCAACGATGTCGGCCTTTAACCTCCGTCGCAAATGCGGACGTCATAAATGTCGACGTCGAGCTGGCGAGGATGGTATTCGGCGCGGCGAGGGCATCCATGTCGGCATAGATTTGTTTCTTGACCTCGACATTTTCCAACGTGCTTTCCTGTACGTAGGCCGCACCGTCGAGCACTTCTTTCAGCGATTTCGCCACGCTCATGCGTGAGCGAATCGCGCTAGGTGCTTCGCTAATTAAGCCGAATTCCTTCAAATCGTTCAAATTGCCGTCCACCGTTTCTAGCGATTTAGACACCGTTTCGGCGTTGGAATCGTAGAGCATGACCGGATAACCAGCGCGAGCAAAAACGATGGCCCAAGCCCGACCTACTAATCCGGCGCCAACGATTGCGATTTTTTCCATCTTGAATTTTCCTGAAGGGAGTAAACTCGTAGTTTAAATCACGCGCTCAAAGCGTGCATCCTTTCCGTTTGGAATTCCTTCCTACAAACTAAGCCTCAGCTAAGTTTGCGGCATTAGAATCTCGCAGTTCACGAATTTACAGAGGTAGAACATGATTAAGAAGTTCCTACCCGCGCGCTTTCGATCTTTTTTTTGGATTGCGCTCGTTTTTATCGCAATAAATACCGCCGTTCGAATTTTGCTTGCCGTGCTGGAAACCAATGCGCCGCATTCTTTTGTGCAGTGGGCCACGATTTTCGCGATCGGATTGTTGTATGATCTTATCGCCGCCAGTTATTTGTTGATTCCGTTTGCACTGCTCGCGCTGTGCTTTCCCAAGAGCGCTCGCGGCAACCGGTTTTATGGTATTGCTTCCGCGGGACTCCTCGTATTTGCGCTCGCCGGCATGGCATTCGTCGTTGTTGCTGAAATTTTATTTTGGAACGAATTCACGGCACGCTTTAATTTCATCGCTGTCGATTATTTGATTTATTCCCGAGAAGTGTTGGGCAATATTCGCGAATCCTATCCGCTCGCCATCATTTTCCCCGCGCTGTTTGCCGGCGCGGCCGTGGTGT
This sequence comes from uncultured Pseudomonadota bacterium, assembly GCA_963840785.1. Taxonomy (GTDB): domain Bacteria; phylum Pseudomonadota; class Gammaproteobacteria; order Burkholderiales; family JALYOK01; genus JALYOK01. The sequence continues at coordinate 376,127 of CAWJAF010000003.1, forward strand.
TTTTGTTAATCCGGAAACCGTTCTTTCGCCTTGCGTCCGGTGACGGCGGAAAGTTTTCTATTCGCGCGATCGCGACGGCGGCCGTAATCGCGCTGCCGGCGATGACATTCGCAATGGTTGGCGACAATTTGCGCGAGGGATTCACTAACCCCGGCTCGCGAGAATTATCGGGCGACGGTTATTTTGAATTCATGCACGCGTTTCGTGCCAATGACTTGGATTTTTTTTCATATTATTCGGTCATTTCCAAGGCCTTCGCAAAATCGACACTGCAAGGCGAATTTGCTGAAGCGCGATCGCATTCGCGATTCATCAATCGTGATTTAGTCATCGAGCGCGACATCATCGCCAAGGGCCGCGAAAATAGGCTTAACGTCGTTCTGGTTTCCATGGAAAGTCATGGCGCGGATTTCGTCGGCGCGCTCGGCGATGCAAGCGCGGCCTCTCGCCGAATCTTGATCAACTTCGCGAAAGAAGGAATGCTGTTCACGCAATTGTACGCAACGGGTTTACGCACCGTGCGTGGCCTGGAAGCATTGACGCTTTCGCTGCCGCCCACACCGGGGCATGCGGTATTGATGCGCAGCAAGAATAAAGGCATGGCAACACTTGGCGGTGTATTTAAGGATGAAGAGTATGACGCGTTGTATCTTTACGGCGGCTACAGTTACTTCGACAATATGCGCGATTTTTTCAGCGGCAATGGTTACACCGTGATCGATCGCACGGCGCTGGCGAAAACGGAAATCACGCACGAAAATATCTGGGGCGTCGCTGACGAAGATATGTTTCGCCGCGCGATGAAAGAATTAGACACGCGCACCGCCGCAGGTAAAAAAGTATTCGCGCATATCATGACCACATCAAACCACCGCCCCTTCACCTACCCGGAGAAGCGCATCGATATTGCCTCTGGGACGAGTCGCGAGGGTGCGGCGAAATACGCCGACTGGGCGATTGGCGCGTTAGTTCGTGAGGCGAAAAGTCACGCGTGGTTCGACGATACGATTTTCATTTTTGTCGCGGATCACACCTCGCACGGTCGCGGCCGTATGGATTTGCCGCCGGAGAATTATCACATCCCGATGATCATTTACAGCCCGAAATGGATAAAGCCGGTGACCATTGATTATGTTTCATCGCAAATCGACGTCGGGCCGACCATTCTAAGTTTGCTGAATTTCAGCTATCGCTCAAGCTTTTTTGGACAAGATATTTTGACGGAAGGGCAATTTCACCAACGTGCGCTGATGGCCAATTATTTAACGGTTGGCTATATGGAAAACGGCAAAATCATCGAGCTCGGACCGAAGCAAAAAGTTCGCGTTGTCGATGCCGCTTCGGGAAAAGTCGTTGCCAATGCCGGCGAAAAAGAGTTGATCGACGAAACTATTAGCTATTACCAAATCGCTAGCGAAACCATTTCGCTAACTGCGCGACACTAAGGCATTTAACTGTCTTCTGCCGTTGTGTCGGCCTCAATTTGACCTTCATCTGACATTTCAACCGGCGTTGCCTGTGTCGCCATCGACGGTGTAATGGCGGTTAGGGTTTCGCCGCTTTCGTCAAACGATTCGTGCGCGACTTGCGTTAATTCCTCGTCTGCTTCTTCCACGGGAATCGCGGCGATGACGGCTGAAGTATTTCGGGAATTTGATAATTCGTTGGTGGACGATTGCGTGTTTTGCGAAGACGCTGACATTACGCCGGGTGACGCGATTGCGGCGGTTGATTTGGCCAGCACCTGCGCTGCGCTCGACGCCCTTGTTTCCGATTGTTTTACAACGGCTGGTGTTTGAAAATTTTGACGCTTTGACGATTCTTGCACTAAGCGCTTCACGACAGATTCACTACGCACCAATTGCGTGGGCTCGTAGGAAAAAGAATTAAAAGCATCGAAACCGTAAAGTACCGTCGCAACAATTGCGATGATCAGCGGCGGAACGGCAAGTGCATTTATATTCATTGCGACAAACTCCAAAACCAAAAAACTCCGCGACGAATCCGGCTGGATAGTCTCGCCGCGGATTAAAATTCGTAAGGCGCTACTGAGCGTTTACGCCTCACGGAGGGTTAACGAATCCGGCAAGCAACGGTGTCGCTGGCGACAACCGATCCCTTGGCGTTGATGATTTTGCCGGTTACCGCGCCTTGAATAAAGGTTCGGGAAATGGCGGTCGCACCGGCGGCGATGTCTGCTGGGTTGCTGTCAAAATCGAATTCGACTTCATCGCCAACCGTCGGTCTTGCGCCGGACGTTTTTGAGTTTGCACCGGAAATAACAATGGACTTATAGCTCCCTGCGGCGAGGCCGTCGCCGTCGACTGAAATTTTGGAACGATCAGCGCGTTTTTCACATTTGACGCGGATACCGGCTGCGTTGGCGTCGGCAACGGCGGTCGCGAGAACTGCTGCGCCGCAAATTGCGGCAATCAAAGTTTTGGTAATCATTGAGTAAATCTCCTTTTTGGGTCAATTGTAACAAGTTTGAAATATTATGGGATTTATTCCCATACATATATCAAAGCAATCACCGTGCCAAAACTGAGATTTTCATTAATTACAATTAAAACAACATGATATTATTTATCAGCAAAAGAATCGAGGCCACCTACCCCAAGTTTTTGGTGATTTCACCCACCATATTTTGGGCATATGGCCTAGTTTGGTTTTTGCTCACAGAAGTAACGACACCGGGCGATAAAAACACGTTTCGCCGCGCAATCAGCCCAACGTTTCGACATTGCCGCAGACCGGCACCGACTGCCCAGAAATATTTTTCCCCGCGTCGGAACACAAAAATAAAATGGTGTTGGCAATATCTTGTGGACTAACCATGCGACGCATAGAAACATTTGCGAGCAATCGATCTCGATACGCCTCGAATGTCATCCCAAAAGATTTCGCTCTTGCATCGATTACTCGATCGATGCGCTCGCCGTCGACCATGCCAGGCTGAATGCAATTGACGCGAATGTTGTCCGGTCCCAACTCCATCGCCAAGCTTTCGGTAAAACCAACTAGCGCAAATTTCGCGGACGAATACGGCGTGCGCAATGGAAATCCTAAGCGCCCCGCGGACGAAGATAAATTCACGATAGAACCGCCACCGGATTTTTTAAGTTCCGGCACCGCGCGCCGCGTGCAATAGAAACTGCCGTTCAAATTCACTGCGATCGTTTTGTCCCAATCGGCAGTCGTAACGTCTTCCACTTTCGCCGTCGGTCCCGCAATGCCGGCGTTGTTGATCATGACATCTAGGCCGCCGAGAAATTTCAGTGCTGCGTCGAACATGGTGTCGACTTGCGCGGCGTCGGACACATCGCAGCGAGTCACACCTAGCGCCGGATAGGCCTTTGCCATTGCCTCCAATGCCGCATCATCTACGTCGCTGATAAAAACTTTCGCACCGTTTTGCAGAAATGTTTCGGCGGTCACTTTGCCGATTCCACCCGCGCCGGCGGTGATGATTACTCGTAGGTCTTTTGCATTTATGTCCATTCTCATTTACTCCCTAGGAAATCAGCGAAATGTTGCTCAAATTGGCGCTGCCCCTCACCCTGCGCCCTCTCCCCGGAGGGGAGAGGGGAAACTATTCCCTCGCCCCGCTAGACGGGGAGAGGGCTAGGGTGAGGGGCCAGCGCCCATTCGATACACCAGCCCGAAATAAACTTCAACCACACCAAAAACAAAACGGGCGAGGTCGCCCTCGCCCGTTAGTCAATACAAAATTAACTCAATCGATTACCACATTGCAACCGGGTTACCTGGGGAGCCCGTGCCGCCTTTAATTTTCAAGGGCGACCAAACGAACAGGAACTCGTACACTTTTTCTTTCGCCAGAACCGTCAGATCCAAGTTTTCGATGTTCCAAATACCGCGGCGGGTTTGCATTTCGGTGTGGCAAGGTACGGCAAAGCCGTCTTCTTCGCCACCGGGTTGCGCGTCGTTCGCCGAGGTATCGCCACCGGTCAGGATGATTTTCTTGCTAGCCATATATTGGCAAGCGCTGATGCCATAACCTGGTTCGCCGGCAGAGAAGGTTTTACGGCGTGCAGCTTGGTCGTCGGCGGAAAGTTTTTCCCAATCGCCCACGCCCCACAGATTGCCATGGCCAGTGTGCAGGAACACGCAGTCGCCTTCGCCCGGCTCAGCAATGCCTTGCGCCTTGATGATGGCTTTCATGTCGGCTTCGGTAATGATGCCGGCATCGCCCGGCTTCGTCGGAATCGGCAATGGCTTGCCGCCGCCTTTGTGCGTCATCGCATCGATCAAAACACCACGGCAAATAAACGCTTTTTCCGCGACATGCTCCACACCGCAATCGCCCATGCCCATCACACGTCCACCGGCGCCACGCTCATAGCAATTTTCCGCCAAGCGGCCGTTGTACATCATGTTGCCCTTGGATGTACGCACGCCGATATGGCCAGGGCCGTCGAACTGGGTGGAAATCTGGCCGATTTCCGTCGTCACCAATTCATCATGATAGATCAGTGCGTTTTTGCCGAACGGGCCGCCGGTCGGCGTACCCGGAATGGTCATTTGCCAGCTACGCGGGCCGAAGCCAGGAATGATCGCGCGAATAGGTCTTGCCCAGCGTGGTGCTCTTGCCGGTCTTAACCAGTTTCAGCGCCTTCATTACTTTATCGGGCGTGACGCGGTTAATTGCGCCCGCTTTATCGTCGGCACCGAATTCGGTCGGGAACCATTTTTCGGTCAAGGGTTTGTCGCTCATCGGCGGCTCATCGGCAAATGCAAGGGTCGAACCCATCGCCAAAGCCACTGCGCCGGCAAGAGAAATTTTTGCGAACGTCTTCATCACTATCCTCCAGAAGTTGTTTTTACCAGGTACTTGAACTGCGTCTAAACCAGTAATTCGGCACGACGTAAGCCATGCTCGCATATCTGAAATCGCGGTGCAAGTAGTTGCGATGACCGTCTCGTATATGCGCGCGCCTCAATAGCCGGACAATGCCTGGAGAGGCGCATGGATATTGGCTCACAGGGCATCTGCTAAACATTGAGTGTGGATTTTGTCACTCCGCGAGGCGGAATCCATGGCGTGCAATTTGAGAGGCATGGATTCCCGTAAGCGGGAATGACAGCGGTAGAAATTACGCGCGCAACTTAAAACGTTGAATCTTCCCTGTCGCGGTTTTCGGCAGTTCCGCTCACAAACTCAATCCAGCGCGGATATTTAAACGGCGCAAGCTTTCCTTTCACGTGCTGCTTCAAAATTTCGATACAAATCATCATTCGCGGCCACGCCCGGCTTGAGCACAACAAAAGCTTTCGGCTTGATGAGCTTATCGTCATCGGCTTTGCCAACGACTGCGGCTTCGAGCACCGATTCGTGAGTGGCCAACGCGGCTTCCACTTCGATCGGCGACACGTATTGGCCACTGACTTTAAGCATGTCGTCGCTGCGGCCGCAATAGACGTAATAACCTGCATTCGTCTTGCAAATATTTGTCACCGCTTTTGGTCCATTCGCCGGCGAAGGTTTGATGGGATCGTTCGCGATTATTCCAATAAACAATTGCTCGCGTCGGACCTTTCACGTGCATGTCACCGATTTCGCCTTGCTCCACGGCGTTGCCTTGATCGTCGACCAAGCGAACTTCATAACCGGGCACCGGCTTACCTGTCGTGCCATAGCGAACATTGTCAGGTTCGTTCGACAAAAAAATATGCAGCATTTCCGTCGAGCCTATACCGTCCAAAATATCGACGCCAAAATGCCGCTGCCAGCGCTCGCCTAAATCTTTCGGTAAAGCTTCGCCGGCGGATGCGCAGCGACGCAAATTTAAATCATCCATGCGCGGCAGATCGAGGCTGGCAAGCATCGCCGCATACAACGTCGGGACGCCGTAGAAAATGGTCGGTTGATGCTGCGTGAGCTGCGCGAATACGGCGGCCGGCGTTAGGCCGCTCGGCCATCAAGATCGTCGTCGCGCCAACACTCAGCGGAAAACTCAAGCCATTGCCTAAGCCATAGGCAAAAAATAATTTCGCCGCGGAAAACACCACATCATTTTCCCGTATGCCCAAGATCGGCTTCCCATATAGCTCTGCGGTCTGCACCAGGCTGGAATGCGCATGGACAGTGCCTTTCGGCGCACCGGTGCTGCCGGATGAATAAAGCCAGAAACACATATCATCGGCTGTTGTTGCCGCGAAGGATTGTTTCGCTTTCGGATTCGGCAAGCAAACTTGCAAACGCAAATTGGCCTGAGGCCTTTTTTCCCGAAACCACGACATGCTTTAAATGCGGCAAACCTTTTTCGATCATCGGCGCAAATACCGGTAACAGCGCTTCGGACACGACCAACACTTGCGCGCGGCTGTCGCGCAGCATGTAGTCGTAGTCTTCGACGTCAGCAAAGTGTTGACGCAAACCGGCACGACGCCCGCTTGAATCGCGCCAAGAAACGCGACCGGAAAATCGATACTGTCGTGCAAGGCGAGCAAAATGCGCTGCTCTTGCGCGACGCCTAGTCGCTTCAGCGCATGGGCGAATCGCCCGGCGCGGTTCGCCAATTCAGCCATAGGAATAGCTGCCGTTGTCGTCAATGTAGGCGATTTTTTTGCTGCGATCGCGCTTCAAGTTTCGTTGCAGCAAATCCGCAGCAGCGTTATAGGGATTGGAAATGGCCATGTTCGGAAATTGTTATTGAAGAGTAGAAAGAAATTGTGCCAATTCCGGCGCGAGCGGCGCGCCTAAGCTCAACGGCATTTGGGTGATGGGATGTTCAAAACCAACGACGCAGCGTGTAAGAACATTCGTTTTAACCCGCGTTTCGACAATTCGCGATTCAATGCAAAATCGCCGTATTTTTCATCGCCCAAAATCGGAAAACCCAAATGAGCCAGATGCACGCGAATTTGATGGGTGCGGCCGGTTTTGAGTTCCGCCTCGAGCAATGAATAATCTGCCCATACTTGGGTTTTGCGGAAGATCGTATGGGATTCCTGGCCGTCTTCTCGACCGAAACCCGCCGCTCGCCCTCCCCCGTCACATATTTTTTCAGCGCCAGTTTGACGCTTTGCTTATCGTTTTTCCATTGACCTTTAACCAAGACTTGATAACGCTTGTCGGTGCCGCCATCGCGCAACAATGCGTGCATGCCCAGCAACGCAGCGCGCTTTTTCGCCAGCAATAAAACGCCCGACGTATCGCGGTCGAGCCGATGCACCAATTCCAGAAACTTCAGTTCCGGCCGCGCGGCGCGGCACACCTCAATCGCGCCGGAACTGATGCCGCTGCCGCCGTGCACAGCCAACCCAGCCGGTTTGTTTAGCGCGAGCAGGGTTTCGTCTTCAAAAATGATTTCCGGCATGGGCGCCAGCCGCGGAAAGCTCGGTTTTTCCGCCGGTTCCGCCAAACGGATCGGCGGTACGCGCAGTTCATCGCCTTCGCCGAGCCGCGTGGTGGGCTGGGCACGCTTGCCATTTACGCGGATTTCGCCGCTGCGCACGATGCGATAGACGTGACTTTTCGGCACACCTTTAATGTGCGAAAAAGATAATTATCTAAACGCTGGCCTTCGCCCGATTCGGCTACCCGAACGAAAGTCACAGCATTTTTGCCTAAATCCTTCATATTGAATATACTATTGGCTGTCTCGAGCTTATCCGTGCGACCTTCGCAGCAATTGAACAACAATCCTGCAACTTCTCGCGCGGGCTTCGGACGACAAGGTTTTTTCGCTCACCTCGATCTTGATCCATCGATCGGCGCACCAGAGTAAGCTAGAAGCATCTGCTGCGCGATCACCATCTTGACCGAAAGTAGCGACGTTGAAAAAGTTACGCGCTCGACATACCGGATATTGTATCGGTCTTGCGCCGAGTTGATTGCCCTATTTGGCATCCTTGGACGCAAGATCAGTCTTGCAAGAGGCAAGACCCGTTGGCACACTTAAATTGAATTGTTACGTTTTATGATCCCATTTTTGAAATCTGACGTAATAGATCACCGGCGCTTTAATAGCGCCTGGCTTGTGCCGACTTTCCCCGACGTTAAGAGCGCGGGAGAGTTAAAAATGAAACGCATGTTATTTAATGCAACGCAATCTGAAGAACTTCGCGTTGCGATTGTCGATGGACAAAAATTATCGATTTAGATATTGAATACGCTGGAAAAGAACAACGCAAAAGCAATATTTACAAAGGAGTTATCACCCGCGTAGAACCCAGCTCGAAGCTGCATTTGTCGATTACGGCACCGAGCGCCACGGCTTTTTACCCTTCAAAGAAATCTCACGCGTTTACTTTAAAAGGCGAAGACGGCGAATTTTCCCGTTCACGCATTCAAGAGCATTATTAAAGAAGGCCAAGAACTAATCGTCCAAGTCGATAAAGACGAGCGCGGCAACAAAGGCGCGGCGCTTACCACTTTCATTTCAGCTTGCCGGCCGTTATTTGGTGTTAATGCCAAACAATCCGCGCGGCGGTGGCGTTTCGCGCCGCATCGAAGGCGAAGAGCGCAACGAATTGCGCGATGTGATGGATCAAATCGAAGTGCCAAAAGGCATGAGCATTATCGCGCGCACCGCCGGTATTGGCCGCGCCGCTGAAGAATTGCAATGGGATTTGAATTACCTCACGCAACTGTGGACAGCGATTGAAGAAGCATCGCACATCTCAATCTGGCGCGTTTTTAATTTATCAAGAAGGCAGCTTGGTGATTCGCGCGATTCGCGATTATTTCAGCGCGGACATCAGCGAGATTTTAATCGATACCGACGCGATGTTTACGAGCAAGCCGTGCAGTTTATGAACCACGTGATGCCGGGCAACGTTGGCACGCGTCAAGCTTTATCAAGACGAAGTGCCGTTATTTTCGCGCTTCCAAATCGAGCATCAAATCGAATCTGCTTTCTCGCGCGAAGTGCGTTGCCTTCTGGCGGCGCGATTGTCATCGACCATACCGAAGCCTTGGTTTCTGTGGACGTCAACTCTGGCCGCGCCATTAAAGGCGCGGACATTGAACAAACTGCGTTTAACACCAATTGAGAAGCCGCTGAAGAAGTCGCGCGCCAATTGCGCTTGCGCGATTTGGGTGGCTTGGTGGTGATCGATTTTATCGATATGGAAAACCCGCGCAACCAGCGCGAACGTGGAAAACGCCCTGACGCGATGCTTTACAGCCGATCGCGCGCGCGTGCAAACTGGGCAAGATCTCGCGCTTTGGTTTGCTCGAACTTTCCCGCCAACGCATGCGCCCAAGCCTAGGCGAAACCAATCACGCCGCTTGCCCGCGTTGCAGCGGCACTGGCCATATTCGCGGCATCGAATCGACCGCGTTGCACATTTTGCGCATTACGCAAGAAGAAGCGATGAAAGACATACAGCGCGATTATTCAGGTGCAATTGCCGGTGGAAGCCGCGACTTTCTTGCTCAACGAAAAACGTGCCGATATTCATGCGCTTGAAGCTCGGCTCAAAGTGAGCGTAGTCTTGATTCCGAACCCGAATATCGAAACGCCCAATTACGAAATCGAACGCATCAAAGATGATGCCTTAAGTGAAATAGAAGTCGACACGCCGAGCTACCGCCTCGTCACGACCCCCGCGGCCGAGGATCCGACGCCATCCGGCAAAGATCCGGAATCGCGCCCGGTTCGCCAACAGGCAGCGGTTCAGGGCATCACGCCGGAACAACCGGCACCGATGCCTGTTGCCCCGGCGCCAGTCGTTGCCGACGCACGCCCCAGTTTAATCGGCCGTATTATGGGCTGGTTCAAGGCGGGTAAGGTTGAAGAGGAAGCGTCGCCCGCAACGCCGGTTCGTCGCAACCAGCAAAACAAACCCGCCGGCGATGCAGAATCGGCCAATCGCAATCAAAACCGCGGCGATCGCAAACCACGCCGTGATCGTCCCGAACGACAAGATCGAGGCGAACGTCCCGATAATCGCCCACCACGCAACGCCGAAGGAGGCGAAGCACGCGACAGCGAACGCGGCCGACAGAATCGTCCGCCACGTCCGCCGCGCCGACCGGAGCAACAGCAAGCTGAAACGCAAACAGCGACACCGGCCATCGTCGCGGAAACGCCGGCCGAGAACGCAACGCCACGTGAGCCCGGCGAAGGTCGCAGTAAACGCGGTCGCCGTGGCGGCCGTCGCGAACGCGGCGAACGCCAACAAGGCGAACGCAGCGCACAGGAGAATTTGCCGTTTGCACCAAATGGCGAAAATGGTGCGCATCATTCCGCGCCCACGGCAATTGCGCCACAAGAATCTGTGCCCGCACCCAGCATGATGGACGCGCCGCGGCCACCGCGCATTGCAGAATCCCATGTCCCCGAGCGGGAGCAGCAGCCTGTCGAGGCGCGCCAGGAATTCGTTCCCGCACAGCAAGCAGCGCCGACGCGAAGTGAACCGCAAACGCAATACGCCGCGCCGGTTCAGGAGGTCACGAACCACGCGAGCCACGATGCCCCAGCGCTGCAAAGCGAGGCGCACGACGAAAACCGGCCGCCGCGCAACCCGCGTCGTCGCCGCCAGTTTGGTGGCCGCCACGAGCGCCCCGCAGCGTCAGAATTGGTCATTGTCGAAACCGATCCGAATCGGACAGCGACTCAAGAGCCGGTTGTAATGGTTGCGGCTGAAAGCGCGCGCCGCGAGCGTCCACCACGCCGTCCGCGAAATAATGCGTCGCCTGCAGAACCGTTGATGCAGGTCGAAACACAAAAATCGGATAACTAAACCATGGCCGCCACGATCGATTTCTATTTCGATTTTACGTCGCCTTACGGTTATCTTGCGGCGGAGCGCATCGACGCGCTCGCTGCGAAATATGGCCGTGAAGTCAATTGGCACGCGATTCTGCTCGGCTTCATTTTTAAGCAGACCGGACAGGTCGCCCCGATGACAATTCCACTCAAGGGTGAATACGTCATTCACGACATGAAGCGTAGCGCGCGCTTTCTCGGCGTGCCGATCAAGTTTCCATCGGAATTTCCAAAGATGACGATCGCGGCCGCGCGCGGATTTTATTGGTTGAAGGATCAAAATCCCGCGCTCGCAAAAACATTCGCGCAGCACGTTTATCGCGCGTATTTTGTTGACGATCGCGACATTGCAAGCGCCGATGTCATCGCCGATATCGCACAAAGTGCTGGCGTTGATCGCGAATCGTTCGTAACCAACGTGCAAAGTGAACCTGTTAAGGAACGCTTCAAAAACGAAAGCGACAAAGCGATTGGGCGCAAAGTATTCGGCTCGCCGTATTTCATCGTCGATAACGAGCCGTTTTGGGGCGTCGATCGTTTCGAACAATTGGAACGCTGGTTGAAAACAGGAGGATTCTAACGATGTCGCTGGATCCACAAGTTCAAGCATTGCTCGAGGCCGGCGCGCGCGCCGGGCGCACGCCGGTCAATCAATTTCCGCCGGTCGAAGCGCGCGTTCAATTTAAAGAATTGCGTAAAGCGTTACTGCCACCGACACCGCCAATTGGTGCGGTTGCGGATTTCGAAATTGCCGGTCGACGCGGCCCGATTCCCGTGCGCGACTATCGTCCCGTTGGAAAAAACGCAAACGATGTGCTGCCGGTTTTGGTTTATTTTCATGGCGGCGGTTGGGTGGTCGGCGATCTTGAGACCCACGACGCGCTATGCCGCCAACTCGCGAGCGCGAGCGGCTGTGCTGTGATTGCCGTCGACTATCGCATGGGGCCGGAAGATAAATTTCCGGCGGCGGTGGATGATGCTGAAGATGTTGTTCGCTATGTGGCCGCGAACAGCACGCAGTTAAAAATCGATGCGACGCGTATTGCAGTGGGTGGTGACAGCGCCGGTGGAAATTTATCGACCGTGGTCGCGATGCTTTGTCGCGACAGTGGTGGGCCCGCAATTAAATTTCAATTGCTGATTTACCCCGGCACCGATATGGCGATGGATCATCCATCGCATACGTTGTTTGCGGAAGGCTATAACTTGACCCGTGATTTGATGCATTATTTTCGCGGGCACTATCTCAATGACATGGCTGAGATCAAGGACTGGCGCGCCTCTCCGTTGCTTGCGCAAAGTCACGTCAACTTGCCGCCCGCTTATGTGCTAACCGCCGGATTCGATCCATTAAAAGACGAAGGTAAGGAATTCGCTGACAAGCTCGCTGCCGCGGGGACCAAAGTCCGCTACCAATGTTACGACGGCATGATTCACGGCTTTATCACCATGACCGGCATATTGCGCGTGGCGAATGAAGCCGTCGCCGATTGCGCCAACGAACTTCGCACACACCTTAGTTAGCTGGTTTACTCCAATCAAAACTGAATTGGCCGAAGCGACGGCCAATTAGATCGAAGGTTTTTTCCTTTATCTCGCCACTGCGATCGAGAATGATCGTGTAGCGGCCGCCGTCGACCTTAATAAAAAATAACGGACCATCGGAGACGGAGTCCATAATCGTCTCGCCGGAAATATTTAAAATTTTGACTTTGACCTCACCCGGCGCAACAGGCTGATGGTCCGCAGACAAAAATAATTGCATGCCATAATCCGGGCCGCGTTTTTTGATCGCTGCGGCATCTTCATCCGAGACCCCGCCGGTAAGATAAGTTGTGTGTTCGAATTTTTTCGGCTTGGAAAGTTCCTCGGCATTTGCACTCACGCCCAATACGGATGCGCCACAAACAAGCAGCGCGGCAATCAATTTTTGCACTTTGTTACTCCTCATATTATTCACGGGTATTGTATCCCTTAACGCATTAGCGACCCGAACGTTGTCAATACACCCGGAGGTTTATCAACTGCCCGCGGACTTTCGATTCTGTCTGATCAGATGTTGCAAGAAGCCTTGTGCCGCGTCCTCCACTAAATCGAGTACCAGTTCAAAACCTTGAGGCCCGCCGTAATAGGGATCCGGAACTTCCTGGAGTTTTGATTTATCGGCGTAATCTAAAAAGAGCGAAATCTGCGCACTTGCGCCGCTTGGATAAATCGCGTTCAGATCACGTAGATTTTTTTTATCCATGACCAAAATGTGATCGAACTCATGAAAATCCTGCGGCTGCACCTGCCGCGCCTTGAGGCGCGAAAGATTGTAGCCGCGCCGCGTAGCCGCTTGCTGCGCGCGCTTATCCGGCGGATCGCCTTTTTGAAAATCGCTGGTACCCGCCGAATCTGCGGCGATCTGCATCGATAATCCGGCCTCGTCGACGACATGGCGAAACACGCCCTCGGCGGTCGGCGAGCGGCAGATATTTCCCATACAAACAAACAAAACCTTAATCATGACTTGATGCTAGTTTTCTACGTGAAAAAGACAAGCGATCACGCCGGTTGTGAAGCCAAGCGCGGTAAAATTCGTGACAAGGTTCTATTTTAGCTGCAATGATCACCGAACAGGCACCCGCGACCCGCAATGAGTAAAGCCTTTACAAAAGAAAACGATGACGCACCCGATGACGAGGATGAAGAAGTCATTGCGCCCTTACCTTTTGGCAGCAAAAATTATATGACTCCCGCGGGCCACAAACGCATGCGCGAGGAATTCGAACAGCTATGGAAAATCGAGCGCCCTAAATTAGTCGAAACCATCCATTGGGCCGCCTCCAACGGCGACCGCTCGGAAAACGGCGATTACATTTACGGCAAGCGCCGACTGCGTGAAATCGATCGACGTCTGCGTTACCTGGGCAAGCAACTCGATAATGCTGAGGTCGTCGATCCGGCGATACGTGAAGAAACCGACCAAGTTTTTTTCGGCGCGACGGTGATGGTGATCGATAATCAAAACGAAGAATCGACGTTTACAATCGTTGGCATCGACGAGGCCGACGTCAGCAAAAATCACATCTCGTGGATATCGCCGATGGCGCGTGCACTCGTGAAGGCACACGAAGGAGATACGGTGACTTTGGTAACACCGGGCGGGCGGCGCGAAATGCGGATTCTAGAAGTACGTTATGAAATGGTCTAAAGTTGGAAATTGGCCAGAACGCGCATTCCCAATGGCTCGTGGCAATGCACGGCCTGCGAGCCACTATTGATGCGCCTCCTGGCGACTCGCACTAAAAATAAATGCCTCAGTTCCTTCCGAACGACGCGACAATCGGTATCGCCTTGCCGGTGTAAAATGAAAATACTTTTTACTGTTATTCGATTCCAAAATGCGACCCACACCCTTTCAAATCAATTTCCCCGATGCTATTTTCAGCGATCTGAAAAATCGCCTCGCTCAAACACGCTGGCCCGACCAAGCCCCTGGCGAAGAATGGCAGTACGGCACCAGCCTTAAGTACTTAAAAGATCTCACCAACTACTGGCGTAACGATTTCGATTGGCGCGCGCAAGAAGCAAAACTAAATCGCTTTAAGCAATTTAGCGTCCCCGTCGCTGGCATCGATCTGCACTTCATTCACGAGCCAGGCGTTGGTCCTAAGCCGATGCCACTTCTGTTATCGCACGGCTGGCCCGGGTCGATTTTAGAATTCCACAAGATCATTCCGATGCTCACTAATCCCGCGGCCCATGGCGGCGATCCGAATGATGCGTTCACCGTCGTCGCACCGTCGCTGCCCGGGTATACGCTATCGTACAAACCCAATCAGCAGCGTTTCGGCGCAATCGAAATGGCTGGCGCATTTGCGACGCTCATGAAAGACGTTTTGGGCTACGAGAAATACGCGGCGCAAGGCGGCGATTGGGGCGCGTTTGTCACGTCGCGCTTAGCGTACGATCATCCCAATCAGTTGCATGGCATTCACTTGAATCTGCTCGGCGTGCGCCGTGATTTGACGCTGGCCGATACCGGCACCGATGAAGAAAAACTATTCATCAAAGACCTGCAACACTTCTTAAAAGAAGAAACCGGTTATCAAGCCATCATGGGCACGAAGCCGCAGACCTTAGCGTTCGCGTTGACCGATTCGCCGGTGGGGCTAGCGTCGTGGATTGTCGAAAAATTTCGAAGCTGGAGCGATTGCGACGGTACCATCGAGAACGCCATCACGCGTGACGAGATGCTCACGAATATTACGCTTTACTGGGCCACCGGTGCAATCAATTCGGCAAGTTGGCCCTACTACGCCCGCGCTCACGGACCATGGCCAATTCCCCAGGGCAACAAGGTCGAAGTAGCCACTGCCTATGCGGCTTTCCCCACGGAAATCTTGCGTCCGCCGCGCTCAATCGCCGAGCGTTTCTACAACATTCAACGCTGGACCGAGATGCCCAAAGGCGGACATTTTGCGGCACTGGAACAGCCGCAATTGTTGGCAGAAGATGTGCGTGCGTTTTTCCGGCAATATCGCTAAGCAAAATGTTTAGCCATTTATACATGGCTTGTAGTTGTAGGGTGGATCATGGTACGTGGACAGTACCGGCGGAGCCGATACAAGCAGCTCGCAATGACACGCCTGACGCATGGCGGCAAGTTCGCTGAAAATTAGTTCCACATATCTTGCGTAACGACCCAAGCAAATTGCCTCGCCTCGCCGCCGACATCGGTGGGACCAACGCGCGCTTCGCGATGTTCTTCGACGAGATCGGCACGTTATCGAATGAACGTTCGATGCGTTGCGATCGATACACCGGTCCGGTCGAAGCAATCGAAGCCTATCTCAAAGAAACCAACGCGCCGCGTCCTCACGAAATAGCGATGGCGGTTGCGACACCGGTCACCAGCGATCGCATTAAACTCACCAATAGTCACTGGGACTTTTCGGTGGAGGCAACGCGGCAAGCCCTCGGACTTGATCGTCTGCTGATGCTCAATGATTTCACCGCGCTTGCTCTATCGCTGCCGCATTTGACGCCAGCACAGCAGCGTCAAATCGGCGCAGGAACAAGCGCCGCCAATGCAGCCATTGCACTGATTGGCGCAGGCACGGGTCTGGGCGTATCGGGATTATTGCCGTCAAAAACCGACTGGATTCCCATCGAAGGCGAAGGCGGCCACGTCGGCTTTAGTCCGGCGAATATTCGCGAGACGGAGATTTTGCGCATCGTCTGGCGTGAATTTCCGCACGTGTCCGGCGAACGATTGATTTCCGGTATTGGACTCGATCCGCTATATCGCGCCATCGCGGAATTGGAAGGCCAGCCCGGCCCCGCACCAACACCTGCTGTCATAACTGAGCGCGCGCTGCGTGGCAACGATGACTTGTGTTGCGATGTGATGAACACATTTTGCGCCATGCTCGGCACCGCCGCAGGGAATCTAGCGGTGACACTTGGCGCGCGCGGCGGCGTGTATATCGGTGGCGGTATCGTGCCGCGCCTCGGGGAATTTTTCGACCGCTCGCCGTTTCGCGAACGCTTCGAAGCCAAAGGCCGCTTCAGCGATTATTTGAAAGCGATTCCTACTAAAGTGATCTTGGCGGATTATCCGGCGCTCATCGGCGCCGCACAGGCGCTATTGCGAGATTGATTAGTTTTTTGTAGGGTACATTTATGCACCGTCGTTGATGGTGCATAAATGCACACTACGCCACAAGCCATTATTCACGCGGCTCTCCAGTTATATCGCGCCATGAGGCAAGCGGGTATTGGCGCCTGGCTTAGTACCCCTTAAACAATTCGCGCTTCGGATTTCTCATCGAACACCACGCAATGACTTAAGTCGATACCTAGCTCAATGGATTCGCCGGGCGCCTTTGCGTATTTCGGCGCGACGCGGCACACGATTTCTTTGTTGTTCAAATTCACGACAACCAACGTATCCGGCCCGGTCGGCTCGACGATATCGACCTTTGCCATAATTTTTGTCAACGTCGCCAAAGTCGAGTGGGCATCGAATTGCGTTATTTTCTCCGGACGCACACCCAGAATCACCTCTCGATCACGCCACGCACTCAGTTTTTCTTGGTGAGCGAGCGCAAGAAAATATTTCTTGCCACGGCTGTTCAACTCAACACCGAATATGCCTTGCTGCTGCCCGATCTGGCACGGAATAAAATTCATCGGCGGTGAGCCCATGAAACCGGCGACGAACATATTGACCGGCTGGTCATAAATTTCTTGCGGGGTGCCGAACTGCATGACCTCGCCGGATTTCATGACGGCGATTTTGTCACCGAGGGTCATCGCTTCGATTTGATCGTGTGTTACATAAACAATCGTGGTGCCGAGACGCTGATGCAATAATTTTATTTCGGTGCGCATTTCCACGCGCAACTTCGCATCGAGATTCGAGAGCGGTTCATCGAATAAAAACAACGTCGGATTGCGAGCAATGGCGCGGCCCATGGCAACGCGTTGCCGTTGGCCGCCGGATAACTGCGCGGGTTTGCGATCGAGTAGCGGCTCGATTTGCAATATCTGTGCGACGCGCGCAACCGTCGCATCTCGCTCCGCTTTTGGTACTTTACGCATCTCCAAACCGAACGCTATATTCTGCCGCACGCTCATGGTTGGATAAAGCGCGTAGGACTGGAATACCATGGCGATGTCGCGATCCTTCGGCGATAGATCGTTAACTAATTTTCCGCCGATATGAATTTCACCCGATGTGATGCTATCAAGTCCGGCGACGAGACTCAGCAAGGTCGATTTTCCGCAACCCGATGGACCAACCAAAATCAGAAACTCGCCGGCTTCGATCTCAATGTTAATACCTTTAAGAATATCCGTATTCCCGTAGGATTTACGAACGTCTCGAATCGAAAGTGCGCCCAAGTTTTTATCCTTTCACGGCGCCGGCCGTCATACCGCGAATGAAATATTTTCCGGCAACGATGTAGACCAGCAACGTCGGCAACGCGGCAATCACCGCGCCGGCCATGTCAACGTTATATTCCTTTACGCCGGTCGACGTATTCACCAAATTATTTAAACCCGCGGTAATCGGCTGCTGTTCGCCGGCAGAAAACACTACACCGAATAGATAATCGTTCCAAATCTGGGTGAACTGCCAAATGATCGTCACCATAATCGTCGGAATGGAAAGTGGCAAAATGATGCGCCCAAAAATCTGGAAAAAACTCGCGCCGTCAATCCTAGCGGCTTTGACCAATTCCGTTGGCACTGTGACGTAGAAGTTGCGGAAGAATAGCGTCGTAAACGCCAAACCATAAACAACATGCACCAGAACCAATCCAGCCGTGGTATTTGCCATGCCAAGCCAGCCCAGCGTGCGCGCCATCGGCAGCAACACGACTTGGAAAGGAATAAAGCAGCCCAGTAGCAATAATCCGAATAACACGTTGCTACCTTTAAATCGCCACCACGCCAGCACGTAACCGGTGATTGCGCCCATCAACGTCGAGATGAAAATCGCGGGAATGGTAAAGCGCACGGAGTTCCACAAATAACCCTTCAAGCCCTCGCATTGCACGCCGGTACATGCGGTGCCCCACGCTTTGGCCCAGGCATCGAATTGCAGCGATTCAGGTAACGAAAGCAAATTTCCGCCACGAATTTCGTCGAGACTTTTGAGCGAGGTGCTCAACATGACGAACAACGGCATCAGATAAAAAAGGCAAGCGAGCAATAGAACCGCGTAGACAAACGCTCGTGCAACACGATTGCTTCCTGGCGCCGCTGCAGTCGACATTGGTTATGCCGCCTTCGCGCGCCGCAAATCGGAATACATCAGCGGCACGATCACCGCCGCCATCATCATTAACATCATCATCGCGCTTGCGGCGCCGACGCCGATCTGGTTACGCGTGAAGGAAAACGAATACATGAATGTTGCCGGTAAATCGCTGGAAAAGCCCGGTCCACCGCCGGTGAGCGCCATCACCAAGTCAAAACTTTTCACCGCGATGTGCGTCAAGATCATGATGACGGAAATGAATACGGGCAAGAGGCTCGGAATGACGATGCGGGCATAGATTCGCGGCATGCTCGCACCATCGATTTGCGCCGCCTTGATAATGGAGTCATCAATACTGCGCAGCCCCGCGAGAAACAACGCCATGACGAAACCGGAGGACTGCCACACGGCAGCAATAACGACCGTATAAATAGATTTTTCCGGATTGATTAGCCAATCAAACGTGAAGTCAGAAAAGCCGAGATCTTTCACCAATTTCTCGAACCCCAAACCGGGATTCAACATCCATTTCCATGCGGTTCCTGTGACGATAAATGACAACGCCATCGGGTAAAGAAAAATCGAACGTATCCAACCCTCACCGCGTATTTTTTGATCGAGCAAGATGGCGAGAAACAATCCGATGATCAATGCAATGCTGACAAATAAAAAACTGAAGATGCCAAGATTTTTAAGCGCAGTCCACCAGCGCTCGTTCTCGAATAATGTTTGATACTGAATCAGCCCGACGAATTCGTAGTTGGGCAACATGCGCGATGGCGTGAACGACAGATAGGCGTTCCACAAAATAAAGCCGTAAATGAACAGCAGTGCGCATACGAACGTCGGCGCGACGACGATTTTCGGTAGTTGGGTTTCTAGGCGTTGGAGCAGACTCATTTGCTTTTGCGGCCGAACGAGTTAGAAGTTGGCTCCCTCCCTTTCATGGGGAGGGGTGGGGACGGGGTGGCCTGGGCCATGGGTCAAGTGGTTTGGTGCGCAACACCCATGGCCTAAGGCCACCCCGTCCCCATCCCTACGCTTTCCCTTGAAGCGGGAGGAGAAAATTTTTTACTTCGTCTTCGCCGCTGCCGCCAATTTCTCCATTCCGGCCTTCGGCGTCATATCGGAGTTAAAGAACTGCGTAACCACATCTTGCATCGCGCCGGCAGTGGCAGCAGATACCGCCATACCATGGGCGATACTCGCGACCAATCCACCGCTCTTCGACGTGCCGACGAAATCCGCATTCGATTTTTTCGCGCAGTCATCGAACTTATCCATCTTGACATCCAAGCGCGCCGGGATCGAGCCCTTGTTGAGATTGAAAATCTCCTGAAATTCGGGGCTCATAATGGCATTGGCCAAATTCTGTTGACCCTTCTTGGCGTCGTCGGATTTTTGGCCGAACATGACGAAGCTGTCGATGTTAAACGTGAAGGCTTTGTCGGTACCCGGTGCCGCTGCGCAGATGTAATCCGTTCCCGGCTTCTTGCCCGCTACTGCGAATTCGCCTTTAGCCCAATCGCCCATGAATTGCATGCCGGCTTTGCCCTGTATGATCATCGCCGTCGCCAAATTCCAATCGCGCCCGGAGAAATCTTTGTCGACGTATTTGCGAACGGTCTTCAACATCGCGAAGGATTTTTCCATCGTTGGGCTGGAAAGAGCCGCTGGATCGAGCTTGACCATTGCTTTTTGATAAAAATCCGCACCGCCGATACCGAGCACAATGGATTCAAACACGGTGAAATCCTGCCATGGCTGGCCACCGTGCGCGACAGGGATCATCCCAGCCTTCTGAATTTTTTCTGCGGCAACGGCGAACTCGTCCCACGTTTTAGGAATCGTCGCGCCAGCTTTTTTGAACACTTCCGGATTCGCCCACATCCAGTTCACGCGATGCACGTTGACCGGAACGGCGACATAGTTGCCCTTGTGCTTCATTGCCGCCGCTACGACGCTGGGTAACAATCCATCCCATTTGCCCGCCTTCGCGACATCGCCGAGATTTGCGAGCACGCCTTCATCGCCCCACTCTTGAATGCTCGGGCCTTTGATTTGTGCGGCCGTTGGCGGATTGCCGGACACGACGCGGGATTTCAACACCGTCATTGCGTTCTCGCCGCCGCCGCCGGCAACGGCAAAGTCTTTCCACTTATCGCCTTTTGCTTCGACCATTTTTTTCAACTCGGCGACGGACTTTGCTTCGCCGCCCGAGGTCCACCAATGCAATACTTCGACGTCCGCCGCATAGCTGTGACCAACGAAAGTTAGCGCGGCGATCGCCAGCGACAATTGTTTAATTTTGAATTTCATAAAATCTCCTCAAGTATCAAACTAATTTAGCACGATGAAGTATATCTGGTCTCGATCATCGTACCTTCCGTAAAACCTTCATCTAGCGCATCGAACTTTTTTTGCCTACCGAGCCACGAGTCAATATCCGTGCGGCTTCCCGGGCATGCATCGCCGTAAGGCAAGCTGGGAGAGCCTCCTGGCGCACTATTCATCTAAAAACAATTGCGTTTCCTTGAACAACTGCATGCGATTTTTTTCCATGATCACCGTGTGCGTTCCTTCACCGATGACGATGTAGCGTTTGCTCGCCGTGTTCGTCAGCAAGGGAAACAATGCTTGCGACATATAAGCCGGCGTATCTTGATCCCATTCCGCATGTATGATCAATGTCGGTGCGGTAATTTTTGCCGGATCGTATTTCGGTTTTCCGGCGGCCCAGAAATTCTGAATATCGTCGACCACGCCATTCGGCGCACGCAGTATCGGCGGATTTTGTTGCGCGCCGACTGGATCGGTCGCGAACGTCGCATCGACCCAGGCTTCGAACCAACCATCCGGAATGAGTTCCTTTTCCTTTTCTGCCGGAACACCGTTGAGCCAGCGTTGCTTTGCCGCCTCGTTTGTGACGGTGCGATAAGCGGGCAGCGGGCCGGGCGGCAATTTGAGTGGCTCTTTACGCAACCATACCGGCGCATACAGCACCAGCTTATTCACGCGCTGGGGATTCTGCGCGGCGTACGATCCCATCGTCGTCGTACCCCACGACCAGCCGAGTAGATTGAGTTTTTCGATGCCGCGCCGCTGCAAAATATGTTCGACTACTGCTTCAATATCGCGCACAGCCGTTTCGGTTTTAACGATCGGCCCGTTATCTTTTGCCGGCGCATCCATCTCCGGAGGTCGCGTGGAACGGCCATAGCCGCGGAGATCCAAAAGATAAACGTCGTAACCGTGACGTGCGATGAAATCCATCCAAGAAAATCCGCCGAGCTCGAAATCAAATGCAGTTTCCGACGGATAGGTTGCGCCGTGAACATACAACAACACTTTTTCCGGCGTGAAGTTTTTCATATCAGCGGGACGTTTGTTCCGAACGTAAAGTTCGATGCCCGCGTCTTTCGCAGGAACGGTGTAACTTTCGACAACGAGTTTCATATCGTTCGTTTGGCTATTTGCATCCATTGCAAAGGCGAGCGAATAAATCAATGCGAAAAACAAACGCAGGGTTCTCATTATTTTTCCTCAATGGGTATGTAAAAAATCAATCGCCAAATGTGCCAGCGCTCGCACGCCGAGCAGCAACCCTGCTTCGTCCACATAGAAATGCGGCGAATGATTTGGCGCAGCGTGTTTCGTATTCGGTGGTGTAATGCCGAGAAAGAAAAATAAGCCCGGAATCACTTGCTGATATTTGGAAAAATCCTCCGAGCCGGTCAGCTTGGGCGCAATGAACGTATTGCCCTCGCCCGCGACGCGCTGCAGCGTCGGCGCCATTTTTTCGGTCAATCCATGATCGTTGATCGTGACATCGTAACCAGGCTCGATGCGCACGTTGCGCGCTGCCGCCGGCGCTCATGGCGATGTGTTCGGCGGTGGTACGAATGCGATTGCGAATATCTTCGCGCATGGCTTCGTTAAAGGTTCGCATGGTGCCGACCATTTCCACGTGATCGGGAATAATGTTTTCACGCACGCCACCGTGGATGCAACTGATGGTGACGATCGAAGGCTCCATCGTCACATCGACCTGCCGGCTGGGGATGGTCTGCAAGCCCATTACAATTTGTGCGGCGAGCACGACGGGATCGATGCCTTGCCAAGGAAACGCGCCGTGGGTTTGGCGGCCTTGCACTTTAATGCGTATCGTGTCGCCGCTCGCCATGGTCGCGCCGGGACGATAGCCGATCTTGCCGGTCGGCATTCCGGCAATCACATGCAGCCCGAAGATGGCCGCTGGGCGCGGGTTTTCGAGCACTCCTTCCTTGATCATCAACTCGGCGCCGCCTTCTTCATCGCCGGGCGGACCTTCTTCAGCCGGCTGGAAGATGAACTTTATCGTGCCGGGAATTTGCGCTTTCATGCCCGCAAGAATTTCGGCAACTGCCATCAAAATCGCCGTATGCGCATCGTGGCCGCAGGCGTGCATGACACCAACGGGATTGCCTTCGTATTCCGATTTGGCCTTCGACGCAAACGGCAAATCGACTTCTTCCGCGACGGGAAGCGCGTCCATATCGGCACGCAGAGCAACGATAGGGCCCGGTTTGCCACCACGCAATAGGGCGACCACGCCGGTGCGAGCAACGGCTGACTGAACCTCCAGCCCTAATCCGCGCAAATGATCGGCAACAATTTTTCCGGTGCGAACTTCTCGGTTCGAAAGCTCCGGGTGTTGGTGAAAATCGCGTCGCCATGCGATCAATTTTTCTTGGAGTTGATCGGCGCGCTGGTCGATTTCGGAATACGGCAAGTTGTCCATAATTTTCCGAGCAAATTAAATTTAATGGTCTCATTCGGGCAAAAAAAGTGCAACGAAAATAAGCGGAATCAACGAACACGCACATTGCGCCATTCTGCTACACTAACTCGGGAAGTCCGCAGAAGGAGGAACTGAGGATGTCGACGTTGATCACACCTGACGAGTTACCGAAATGGGTACCCGGGAAGATTTTGTGTGCCAGCGACCGGCTTGGCTGGAATGGCGTTGAGCTTCGCTCCTATCATTACAAAGGTCTCGACGTTTCGGTGCCCGCGATGCGGGATTTCATTGTAATTTCTTACCGCCGCGGTGGCACGTTCATGGAACGGCGCTTCGAGGGTGCGTGGACCAAAACCCAATGCGTGCCCGGCGATATCTCGCTACTCACGCGCTCGCAACAATCTCATTGGCATTGGACAGAAGATATCGATGTGTGCCACGTTTATCTTTCCGAAAAGTTAGTTTCCAATGTCGCCAATGAAGTGATGGATCGCTCAGTTGCGGACGTAAGGCTTCACGATGTATTAAAAACCGAAGATCCAATCGTGACCGCGGCGGTCGACACCATTACCCACGAAGCACAGCAGCAATCGATGGGCAGCGCACTCTATGTCGAAGCCGTCGCGACTCAATTAACGGTCCATCTGTTGCGCAATTACGCATCCGTTACCATGCGCGACGCATGCGGCAAGGGACATCTGTCGCCGCCGCAAGCGCGACGTATTACCGAATTTATTGAAACTGGGTTGCACGAGCAGGTCAGTTTGGAATCCCTGGCTGCGGTGGTTGGACTGGGCGTATGGAGTTTCAGCCGCCGCTTCCGCGAGACATTTGGCTCAGCACCCCACGCCTATGTCATCAATCGTCGCGTGGAACGCGCTCAACGCTTATTGACCCACGGCATCTTGCCGGTGAAAGAGATCGCGTCGGCGTGTGGATTCGCCGACCAAGCCCATATGACGCGGGTTTTCCAGAGCCGATTGCATACGACACCCGCCGTGTTGCGGCGCAATACTGAACACTAACGGGAATTGACACCCCTCCCCTTCAATGGAAAGGGGTTTCTACGCGCACTGATTTATTCAATGTTTCCCCCTGTTTCTTCAAGACCTCCGGCCTAGCCTCGCCCTATTCTTAGCCATCGGCGATTTCCAGCCGAGCGACTAAATTCAACCGGAGGAATGAAATATGTCAGCCACACCCACTGCTACGCTTGACGCTGTCGTAATCGGCGCGGGCTTTTCCGGCATGTATATGCTGAAATCGCTGCGCGATAAATTGGGCCTGAAGGCCAAGGTTTTTGAAATGGGCAGCACCGTCGGCGGTACCTGGTATTGGAACCGCTATCCCGGCGCGCGCTGCGATTCCGATTCCTATATCTATGTTTGTTCCTGGGACAAACAGGCGCTGCAAGAATGGGAATGGTCCGAGCGCTACCCCGAGCAGCCGGAGATTTTGCGTTATCTCGAATATATCGCCAAGCGCCACGATTTAAAACGCGACATGCAGTTCAACACCAAAGTGACCGGCGCGGAATTCGACGAAAAAACCAATTTGTGGACGGTGCATACCGACCAAGGCGATCCAGTCGTCGCGCGTTATGTCATTACGGCTGTAGGTACCTTAACGACGACCAACATGCCAAAATTCAAAGGCATGGAAAAATTTAAAGGCAAGTGGTATCACACCAGTCGCTTCCCGCATACCGGCGTGGATTTCACCGGCAAGCGCGTGGCCATGGTCGGCACTGGCGCAACTGCGGTGCAAGCGATACCCGAGATCGCGCAGCAGGCAAAACATTTGACCGTATTCCAACGCACAGCGAATTATTGCGTACCGGCGCGCAACGGCAAGGTCGATCCGGAGGTCACTAAAGCGCGCAAGGCCGACTACGAAAACATTATCAAGCGCACGCGCGAATCATTCTTCGGCCAAGAGCATTACTTCATAATGAAGTCTGCTCTCGAAGCCACGCCGGAAGAGCGCGAAGCCGAGTTCGACAAGAAGTGGGATGCGGGCGGTTTTGCATTTTGGCTCGCCAATTATCAAGACATGTTTTTTGTCGAAGAAGCCAACGAACTGTGTGCCGATTACATTCGCCGCAAGATTCGCAAGACCGTCATCGATCAAAAGGTCGCCGATCGACTGATGCCCAAAGGCCATCACTATGGCTGCAAGCGCCAACCGCTGGACACCAACTATTACGAGACTTTCAACAAGCACAATGTGCAGTTGGTTGATGCCGCGACCGATGGCGGCATCGAAGAAATCACCGAGAAAGGTATTCGCGCTGGTGGTAAGGAATACGAGTTCGATATCATCGTGTTCGCGACCGGTTTTGATGCGATGACCGGGCCGCTCAAAGCCCTGAACTTGAAAGGCCGCAACGGGCTGACGTTAGACAAAGTATGGTCAGACGGGCCACATAGTTACCTGGGCATTTCGGTGGCGGGATTCCCCAATTTGTTCACGCTGACCGGGCCGCAAAGCCCCTCCGTATTGACCAACATGCCGGTGGCGATTGAGCAACACGTCGAGTGGGTCGCCGATTGTATTGAGCACATGGAGAAGACCGGGAAGAAGTCGATCGAAGCGACGTCGAAAGCGCAGGAAGATTGGGTCGCGCACGTCAATGGCGTCGTCAACATGACGTTGATGGCCAAAGCCAACTCCTGGTACATGAGTGCGAATATTCCAGGTAAACCACGGGCGTTTCTGCCCTATCTCGACCCGGAAGGTGTCGGCGGTTATACCAAGCGCTGCGCTGAAATCGCGGCGAAGGGTTATGAAGGATTTTCGTTGACGTAGTTAAATTTGAAAAACAATCAGGCCGCGCATTGATTGAATCTCGTATAAATAAATGACCATTCTTGTTTCAACAAGGCCCGCCCACACCCCAACCCTCTCCCGCCTTACGGGCGACCCTCGCCCCTCCGGGGAGAGGGCTAGGGTGTGGGGGAGGCGGTCAATTATCACCACGGCCTGTTCAATCTCATAAATCAATCGGAGGAAACAAAATGATCAACAACCCCTACTACGGCCAAGAAGGCCACGGCCCTTACGAAATGATCGAGATCGGCAACCTCGATCTCGAAGAAGGCGGCAAAATTCCCAATTGCAAACTCGCCGTTGCCACTCACGGCAAACTCAACGCCGACAAAAGCAATGCGATTCTGTTTACCACTTGGTATTCCGGCACCAACAAATTACTCGAGCAGGTCTACACTGGCAAAGGCCACGCGCTCGATCCCGATAAATATTTCATCATAATCTGCAATCAAATCGGCAACGGCCTCTCAACCTCGGCGCACAATACCGATGTGCCCGGCGGCTTTCCGAAAGTTCGAATTGGCGACGATGTTCGCGCGCAGCACAAACTCGTCACGGAAAAATATGGCATCAAGGAATTGGCGCTGGTCGTCGGCGGCTCCATGGGCGCACAACAAACCTACGAATGGGCCGTGCGCTATCCCGATATGGTCAAGCGCGCCGCGCCAATCGCCGGCACAGCAAAAAATACCGAGCATGATTTTCTCTTCACCGACACGTTGGTCGAAGCGATCACCACCGATCCTGGCTTCAGCGGCGGCAACTACAAATCGAGCGAGGAAGTTAAAGCGGGCTTGTTGCGCCACGCGAAAATGTGGGCGGTGATGGGTTGGAGCACGGAATTTTTCCAGCAAGGCCGCCACAAAGCGCTCGGCTTCGCCAACATGGACGAATTCATCAACAACTTCATGATGGGCTACTTCGCGCCGATGGATCCGAACGCGTTGCTAACCATGGCATGGAAATGGCAGCGCGGTGACGTCAGCCGCCACACCGGCGGCGACCTGCGCGCGGCGTTGGGACGCATCAAAGCGAAGACATTCGTGATGCCGATGTCGAGCGATATGTTCTTCCCACCGGCCGATTGCCAAGCGGAATGGCGCTTGATTCCGAACGCTGAGTTTCGGCCGATCCAAACGGTCGATGGGCATCTCGCGTTGTTTGGAGCTGACCCGAATGCGATTGCGCAACTTGATAAAAACTTGAGCGATTTACTGGCGTCGTAAGTTCGTCGTCCCCGCGAAGGCGGGAACCCAGCGTCGTTCAAAAAAAGACACTGGATTCCCGCCTTCGCGGGAATGACGCAGATTTGCATCGCTCCACAAGACAATGTTCATGCGGCTTCCCAGGCATGCATCGTCACAAGGCAAGCAGAAGGCGGTTTGTGGCTCGATCACATCAAAAAATGTAGGGTGCAATAAACGCAGCGCAGTGTACCGAAAATCAATGGAATTCGAAACCGCAATGGTCGTGTAAGATTTCGCTCACAAACATATGGCGCAATGCGCTTCGCTTATTGGCGCCCTACCGAGTGCAACTTACGCGGGGTCCAACGTTATCGCCATCGAGCGCAAGCATCGTTGAGAAAAGTCAACGTCTCAGGCGGCAGAAAATGGCCATGACTTTCGAGCAATGGGGGGATATGGTCTCGTGCGCAGCGTGAAGCCCCATACACTTGTCCATTCTCGGCCGCCATTTCCAGTAAAGTCGTAATTTGGTTGTCTGTCATACGCGGGACGTGAGGTAAGATCAACTGGAAATTTTCTTCTGCTCCGCGATAGTTATTGGAGCGGCCTAGTTGAGGCATCGCTAACTCAATACCAATTAGAAAATCGCGTTTCAAGAACCCGGGAATAATATCCGAAAGTAATATCTTTGCCGGATCGACCTTGGCCGATTGAATGTTTCCGATGAATCCTGTTGGGACTGTGCCGTCTAACGACAACGGCAGAATTATCATATCGTTTCGGAAAGCTGCAATGCCAGACTCCTGAACGCACCAAACAGATTTGATGTAATCCTCGCTCAACAGACAAATAAAAATTTGGGCTTTTCCGATTTCTTCAATAATTTTAAGTCGCCACTCCTCGGATACGGTAATGTCTTCGTGAGCTAGAAACGACTCAATACCCACTTGCGAGAGTAGCGTCTTCAACTGGCCAGCAGTGGCCTTGTCCTTAGTCTGATAACTTATAAATGCGTAGCGCATGATTCTCGATTTGATATTGAAACATAAGGGATTGAAAGAGTTATGCCGGGCATATCAACGCGAATGATCAAAGCGTCAGGTCTTGCAATCAAGCATTCCGAGCGCGTAAGTCACGACGGATGTATCAAAAATTTACGACTTTTTCTCATTCATCTGCCCCATCAATCGCGACGCCATCCAGCCCATCAGAATCACGCCCAATCCGAGTACACCCCACAATATCCATTTCTTCCAAGGGAATGGGTCTGGAGTCCGCTCCAGTCGGGCATCTCCGCCGAGTGCGGTTGGCGCACCTAGATTAATCGACTGCGCCTGAATCCCGCCTTTACCATCGACGGTCGTCATCAATGTCGAGATTGGGACTTCACCAGACTTAACCCCTTCGCCACCATACGTGAGTTGGAACGGCCCGCGACCGCGCGCGAAAAATAATATTTGATCCGCGAGCCAGCCGACTTTCAAGCTTGGATTATCTTTGCCCAATCCACCACCCTGCTGTGCTACTTTTAACAACCAATGTCGACGCCCGTCGCGATTGATTAGAATGTCGTCACTGTTGAATTGACGACCACTTTGAATGATGCGATACGCGGTTGTTTGCGCGACCGTTTGCCATGCTTCTTTTTCATTCGCGCGCGCAAGTAACTCGGCTTGAACCAGCGTATTCATCTGCGGTAGCTCAACTTGAATGCGGTCGATCGGAACCTGCGCGCCAATGTCGAATTCATACTCGCCGGGCTGATTAGCGACAGGTTTCCCAGCGATCGTTGACCAAGTACGCGGCGCCTCAGTGCTAATATCAGCAGGGATCGCGAGCACGCGCATTAGCTCGGGAAGGTTTGCTTCGCTTTCGCTTGAAGAAGTACTGCTGACTCGCAAATAAATTAGCGGCGTCGCAGCAAACTTCACGCGCCGCTGATCGAGCATGTGATCGCCAAATTTCATGCGCGTGATCGGCGTGTCCTTCGCCAATGTTCGCCATGTTGCTAAATCATTGCTCGCCTCGACGGTCACACTGCCGACATAGTTCGCAATGGTGTCGCTCCACTGCAATTCGATTTCTTTCACCGCCGGTCCGACTTTGTTGCCATCGAGCAAATACCCGACGAGTTTGTTTTGCCCTGCGACGCTAGAACGATTGTTAAGATTAATTACAGTACCTTGAGAATCGCGCTTGATCTGCAAATCCAAGTCGCCGAGCTTGCTTTGCGCCGAGGCGTAAACCGGAAAGCGCGGTAATTCGATTGGCTCACTCTTCAGGCTGACGGAACCCGCCGAGCGCGTCACAACATGCGGCACCACTTCGCCGTCGGCGTTGAAAACGCGAACATCGCGCAGATCGGCGTGGCGCACGACTTTGTAAACATCAAGCGGCATACTAACTTTGTAAACACCGTCTTTACCATCAGTTTGCAAGGCCATGCCGTAAGCAAAATCCGTCGGTTTCAATGGCTCATCAGAAGCGATTGCAACCGACGATACAAAACCGGCGAGCAGCGCCAAAAAAAATTTTCTCATGCAACTTTTTCCTCATGTTTAGGTGGCACCGGCGAAAAATATCCGATCGCCAAGAGTAATAACGCTACGCCGATGAACGATACGATTCGCGTTAAGCCGCCGATATTGGAAATGTCGATGGTGAACAACTTCAGCACTACGACACCCATCAGCGCGGCGCCAACCACCCAGAGTAGGCGCAGACCTTTGCGGGTCGCGAAGACCATCACGCACAGTGCCAACACACTCCAAAAAATCGAAAGCGATGTTTGCGCCAAAGTCGAATTCCACATGGAGTCGAAGTTGAAGGGAATGTCGGCCCAAAAATGTAAGGTTCGTACCAACATCGCGTTTACCCACACAAATGCCAGTACCGCGATCGCGCCCATGGTTGCCGCTTTCGGCACGCCTTGCCATAGGCTCCATCCTTCGCTGCGAACTTTGAACAGCCAACGAATCATCACCAAAAACGCGAAGCATTGCGCCAGATCGAGCGGATTGAGCAACGGAACGTAAGGTAGCGGCGCCGGATTGCCATCGCTCAAAAAACTCGATGCTAACGACCATAATGCGACGAAAACTACCAGCGGTGCACAGCCGACGAAAAGATACTCTTGCCAATGGCGCAGCACCGGCCATGCGATGCGCTTGCCTTGCGTGAGCAAAAATAACACCACACCAGCAGGCACGATCAACCACGCGATCAGCGGCCACGTGCCGGCACCAGCAACGGCACGATCGATTTGCCAGGCGACTTCCCACGTGGCTAATGCCGTGATCAACCATAGCGTCAGCGAATGCAATTTGCTCGTTGGCAACGAAGAATCGTAGCGTTTCAATATCCAGTAATACGCAGCGATCGCGATCGGCCAAGCGATGACACCTAGATTGCCGAGAGGATGTCCGGCCGAGAAAATATCAAGCGCGGCGAATGCAACCAGTACGGCAATTAAGCCTAGCGCCGGCCATTTTGCAATCGGCCAGTCGAAGCGCCGCTCCATCAGCGCGAAGCCAATTGCTGTCGCAGCGACAAAGATGGTCGCAAGATTAAATCCGGCGTGAGAATTGAAATGGCGATCGATTTCCGCTACGCCACCGCCCAACCACCATAACAATCCCCAGACAAAAAGTACCATTGCAGCGAGCGGGTCAAACGCTTTGCGCTCGCTGACGCGGTGACTCAAATACCACGAACTGAATAGGCCCGCACCCGCGATAAATGCCGTTCCGAGGTATTGGCTGTTGAGTATCGGCACTTGGGCTGCGCTGTGTCCCCAACCATCCAGGAACGCGACACCGGCAGCGAACTGCAACAACGTCCCAAAGGCACGCGCCAGCCAACGCGATTGACGCGCGCCGATCCAAAGAATCGCTGCGCCTTCTAATGCCCAGGTTGCCGCAGTCCAACGTCCGTCGAGCGCCAACGGAATCGCCAGCGTGCCGAACAACACACCTAACGCGAGAAAAGCTTCGACGAGCAAACGTTGGGATTCTTGTTTGCGGCGATATAAGATCATTGCGACGGCGAGATAAAACAAACTCAAGGCCAACGCGGAAAATGCCAGCGCGTATTCATAGTGGCGAACTAATCCGGTCTGCAATCCGAATGCGACCAGCGGCGTGCCGAATACTAACGTGCCATCGACATAACCTTTGAGCTGCGGCGTTTGCCGGAACGAAAATAGAATCGCAATCGCGACGTAAAACAAAAAAAACGAAATCAGAAACGGCTCAGTCGAGGCAAAATTTTCCGGCCGATATTTCATCACGCCCCACGCCGTGCTGATGGCGAAGGTGAACGCGAAGCCGAGCACATTCAATGGCCGCCACGCCTTGTACCAGGCGATGGCGAGAATGCCGAGATTCAAAATCGCGTAATAACTAAATAGCATCACGTGACTGCCCTGCCCCGTCGACGTCAAAATCGGCGCGAGAAAACCGCCGCTGATGCCGAGGATCGCCAGTGCAAGCGAATCCTGTTTGATGGCCAGAATTGCCGAGAACGCGACGATGCCGAGCAGCAAGAAAAATGCGCCGCCCGCTGGCAACAATTGGTAAAGCCGCAACGCGGCAAAAATGGTGAGATATAAAACGCCTATGCCGGCGCCCTGCAAAATCAAACCATAATTGGTTTTCGTATTGCGTAAACGCCAGCCGAAAACCAGTAACGCGATGCCGCCGATTGCCACGCCGAACAGGCGAAATTCGATCGGAACCTGAGTGTGTTCCGCTGCGTATTTCAACAAGAATGCGACGCCGAAAAACAATACGATCGCACCGACTTTCACCATCACGTTTCCGGTAGTGAAGTAATTTTTGATGAAGCCAAGTGCGCGATCTTCCAGCGGCACACGGCGCTTCACACCGCCGAGAGCTTGCGACAGCGCAGGCGCGGCAACTTCCGCCATTTCTGATGGCATGGCTGGAAGCCGCTCTGGCTCTAGCTCTTCAGGCACTATCGCCTGCAAGGCAGGCTGTGCTTGGCTCATGGCAGGGACGCCTTCGGGCGTATCTTCAGGCGCTGGCGTGGCGGAAGCTTCAATTTCCGACGCCTTAACACGGACGAAATCGCGAGTGGCAGTCGGCGCGTTAATCGCAAGGTTATCGACGCGCCGCTTTAGCTCAGCGACCTGCGTCCGTAGCTTTAAAGTTTCACTTAGAAAAAATCCGAGGACGGCGCCAACGACCACGCCAATGAAACTATCACTCATCGCGCCAACAGCCATAGCGCCGATGATAATTAAAGCAATATGCATTGCGACTCCCCTCTAATCCGCCATATTTTTAGGTGTCATTCCCGCGAAAGCGGGAATCCATCTGGCCTTCGAAATTCGACATGGATTCCCGCTTTCGCGGGAATGAGGAACTGGCCTCGGGCCACAGTCTATTTTTTTGTGGCTTTCGCCCAATTTACTGACACCGCATTTTGCAATGCAAAAGTCAAATCGCACCACCGTCTTTCATTGTGCTAATCGCTTTCTCGTCATAGCCCAACTCAACAAGTATGTCACGACTCTGCTCACCGACGTCAGGAATCGCGCCCATGCGCGCCTCCATGCCTTTTAACTGAATCGGCGGCAGCAAGGCTTCGATCGACCCCGACGGTGTTTTCACGGTGCGCTTACGATTACGCGCCGCATGTTGTGGATGATTCCAAAATTCCTGCGGCGAATTCAGGCGCGCGTTGGCGATCTGCGCCTCGTCCAAACGTTCGAGAACCTGCTCCGACGTCAGCGACTGCAACACTTGATCAATAATCGGCTCGAGTGCCGCTTGATTTTGAATGCGTTTTGGATTCGGCGTGAAGCGTGAATCGCTTCCCAACTCCGGTTGTTGCAGCACGATGCGACAAAACTTATCCCATTCGCGTTCGTTTTGGATGCCGAAGAAAACCGTTTTACCGTCGCCGCAATCGAACGGTCCGTAGGGAAAAATCACCGCGTGCGCCGCGCCGCTGCGTGGTGGCGCAGTGCCGCCATAGGCCGCGTAATAGGCCGGATAACTCATCCATTCACCCAGCGCTTCGAAAAGCGTGACCTCGAATGACGTCCCTTTGCCGGTACGCTCACGCTGATACAGCGCCGTCAAAATCCCGCTGAACGCGTACATACCGCCGGCAATATCGGCGACAGAAATGCCGGTTTTTGCCGGTTCATTTTTCGTCCCCGTCACCGATACCACACCGGTCTCGCATTGCACTAATAAATCGTAAGCTTTCTTATCGCCGTACGGACCATCGCGGCCGTAGCCGGAAAGATCGCAAACGATCAAGCGCGGATATTTCTGGGTCAACGCGGCGGCCGAAAGCCCCAAGCGATCCGACGCGCCCGGCGCAAGATTCTGGATGAATACATCGGCCTTACTCAATAATTTGTGCAATATTTTTTCGGCTTCTTCATGCTTCACATCAAGCGTCAAACTTTCCTTGCCGCGATTTAGCCAAACAAAATGAGAAGATTCGCCATTCACGGTTTTGTCATAAGCCCGCGCGAAATCGCCCACCTCGGGACGTTCGATTTTGATCACGCGAGCGCCGAGGTCGGCAAGTTGGCGCGTGGCGAAAGGAACGGCGACCGCTTGTTCAAGTGCGACGACGGTGATGTCTTGTAATGGAAGCATTTTCTAGTGTTAATAGTTGATTTGTTGGGAATGATAACGGTTCGGCGCATTCCCGTGAAGCACCACCGCAATAATTGAAAGTGTTCGCGCGACGCGCGACATTGTCGCGCAAGTTTGCCCAACATTCATGTCGACCTGATTTCTTCATAACACGTTCTATACTTAGGTAAAGAACAAGAAGGGATCGGATCATGAATCTGATGCAACGAATCTCAAAGAAGGCACGGCTTGCCGCGCTATTACCACTCGCAACCCTCGGTGCGACGGGGCTCGCGTTTCTCGACCTTAAGCAACGAGAACTTATTTTTCGGCCCGCGAAGCAATCTTGGGAAGGCATTGCGCAAACCGATCTCGTCTTTCAAGAGCATTGGATTCCGCTCACACAAAACACCGCCGATAACACGAACATTCATGCGATGTGGCTTCCCGCAGCATGTGCCGACGCGCCGGCAATTCTTTTCCTACACGGTGCCTGTTGGAATTTAAGTTGGCATGTCGAGCGCATCCGCAAGTGGCACGCCATGGGCTTTGCGGTACTTGGCATCGACTATCGCGGTTTCGGCCAAAGCCCCGGTGATTTGCCGACGGAAGCCGGCGTTTACGAAGACGCGCAAAGCGGTTGGGAACAATTACGACAACTCGCGCCCTACGCTTCACAACGCATGATCTATGGTCACTCCCTCGGCGGCGCAATCGCAATTGAATTGGCCACGCGATACCGCGATATAGATGGCGTCATCGTCGAATCCACGTTCACGTCAATTCGCGATATGGCGAGAGTTCAAGCGAAGGCCGCACGCTGGCTACCCGTGAATGCGATTTTGAATCATCGTTTCGACTCGATTGCTAAGGTCGGCAAAATAGATGCGCCAATTTTGTTTTTGCACGGGACGGCCGATGAAGTCGTTCCCCATCGCATGAGTGAATCGCTCTACGCAAGAGCGACGGCACCAAAAGAATTAATGCTATTTCCCGAGCTTGGTCACAGCAATATTCCGATGGAATCCTTTCCGCGATATCAATTGGCCGTGCAGCAATTCATCGACAGGGTCGTGCGAACGTAGTACTTACTATTCGCGGCGATAGGTATTTGCGTCGAATCGGAAAATAAGTCACGTTGACGCCTTGGTTATTACCCGGAGAGGCAGTGGCCTGAGGCCAGCCACCACCCATGCGCCACTTCAGGCATCTATTGTGCGCCCGCAACCAGGCTCACAGTGCGATTCAATGCAGCGTGTTGCTCGGTGGCTCGACTTGTTCGGGCAACTCCGGATGAACCACGTCGCCGACGCCGTCGGCAAATAACGGCGCGCCACAATCGTTGCAATACTCCGGTTCAAAACGCTCGCTAAGTTTTTCGATTTGCGTGATGTCGTTGGCGCGCAAACACGCTTCGATCTCGAGCACCGCCAGGGTTTCGTCTTCTTGATCGAACAACGGCCAGACAACGCCGTGCAGAACGTCGTTGGAATTCTTCTGTGTGAATCCCACCCTGATCTCATCGACGTGAGTCTCGCCAAAACCCGAGATGATGGCGCGTAATTCGCTGCTGGGAACCTTAAGCGTGCTACTTAAAAACGTCACGGCGGCGTGCAAGGTAATTGGGCGAATGCGCCGGTCGGTCTCTCGCGCGTTGGCGAAGTAAGAATCCGGCAACAACGATTCGAATTGGCATCCAGGCATCAGCCCTGCGAGCGCCGCGGGCGCGAGTGCTTCCCAGCGCTCTTGGCAATAGGCGCGGCCACGATGGCCGTCCCATTCTTGCCAGCAAAAACTCGCCTGTCCCGCCTTCGCCGCAATTGCGCCGACGATAAATCGGGCGTCGGCCGGCAACTGCGGCGGCTCGGCCGTGACCTTTGGAATCCACTCAAGTGGTGCAGCGTCAATTGCGGCGGCACCGAGCTTGCGCGCCATTTCGCGTAACGCCGAAAATTTTTGCGGTAATTGTTCGATGCTAAATAGATACGGCGACAAGCTCAAATGCGCCGACGAGGCGAGAATCTGCTCGCGTACCATCGCGGCGACCGGCATCAACTGGGCCGGCGTAATAGCACCGAACGGAATAGTGTATTTCGAACTCGCGATGAGCGGCACAACGATCAGGGTGACATCCCACGTTTCGTTTTGATGAACCATCACGACACGTTCGGCGATGGCCTCGACCATTTCGATCAATTCTTCGTAACCATTTTCCTGGGTTTGATCGAGTTGATCCAATGCGTTTTCAATCACGCTATCGCGCTTCGCGTCGGCGAGCTGCGTAAGCGCGACGACCAACGAATCTTCCCAGAATCGATCTTCACCAAAACTGCGCGAACTGGTCAATCCCAGTGCGAGGGCGATAAGTTTTTCGCTATCGCGGGTGAGGCGAGGCTTAGTGGGTTTTCTGGAACGTTTCATGTGACTTCATTTCTTAATAACATTGAAATCATACCCGTATCGCAAGCATAATCCTAGAAACGGTCTGCCGCTTACCACCCATATGACTAAGAAAATTCAATTCACCGGTGTTATCCCCATTCTCGCCACGCCGTTTGGCGAACGAGAAAACTTAGATCTCGATTCGTTCGAACGCATGATTCAGTTCATGGCCTCGCTTGGCGTTGAAGGCGTGACGATTTTAGGCGTGCTCGGCGAATCGAATCGTTTACTCGACCACGAACGCGAGGCGCTGATAAAAGCAGCAGTGCGCGCCGCCGACCGCAAACTTCCCATCATTGTCGGCGCGAGCCACAGCGGCACGCTGGCAGCGCTACACTTGAGTCAGATGGCCGAATCGCTAGGCGCTGATGCCGTAATGATTACGCCGCATAACGAACCGACGCCGAACGATCAACGCGTGTTCGACTATTTTCAGCGCATTGCAGCCGGATTGCGAATTCCAATCGTTGCGCAAGATCACCCGGCGTCGACACAAGTCCACATGTCGGTGCCGCTCTTATTACGCTTGATCAACGAGATTCCGAGTATCGAGTGCATCAAAGAAGAAGCCGTGCCGACGCCGCCTAAGATCCGCGCGTTATTGTCCGGCATGAAAGAACGAAAGGTACCGATTCTGACTGGCTTGGGCGCGTTGTACGGTGCGTTTGATTTAGCCCGCGGATCAAATGGCTTCAACACGGGTTTTGCTTTTCCCGAAGTATTGCAAGCGATGGTAAGCGCGGCACAATCGGACAACGCGACAAGAATGAATGAACTGTATCAGCGTTACCTACCGCTAATTGTGTTTGAGCAACAGCCGGGCGTTGCGATCCGCAAAGAAATTCTGCGCTTACGCGGACTGATCGCAACCAACCAAGTACGCCATCCCGGCGCACGAATCGATTCGGCGACTCAAGCGCAACTGCAATCTTTGCTCGCGGTGACATTTGGCAACGCCGATATTTCCAAACCCATTCCTATTGCCTAAAGTGCACCGTTCGCGGCAATAAACTCATCTTTGCTGATCAACTCAAGCTTTACTTTTGCGACACCGCGGCGAAACATGCCCAGTTCGCGCGCGGCTTTGATCGATAAATCAATAATTGCCCGGGAACGTGGTGGCAGACGATCGTTAATTCTTACCGCGACACTGCGTTGATTACGCAAATTGGTCACACGCACGTAGCTGCCGAGCTTTAAGCGACGATGGGCGGCAGTCATCGCGTGTATATCGAATCGCTCACCATTTGCCGTTCTCAATCCATGCAGACTCTTGTGATAATAGGTTGCGCGACCGACCTGTGCAAACGGCGCCTTAACCGCAGCCTCTTTTGCGCTAGCCGCCGAATCCGCAATCACACCGTCGGCAACTGCCCACGGCGCAATCAACAAGGCCAATAAAAGAAACGCTCGCTTGCGCCAAACAAATTCCATTCGATTGCTTCCCAAGTATGAGGCAGCCTTGCGAACTGCCTGTGTTGGCGCTGCCGATACCGCCCACGAACCATGAACCGCTAGCATCTTGCTCCCACCTCGACATGTCATCCTGAGCAACACGAAGGATTTGCCTTTACGGCCACAAACGCAGATCCCTCGCGTTGCTCAGGATGACATGAAAGTTCACAACTGTGGCAGAATTACGAGTTGCCGCGGTTCGAAATTATCTTGTTTTTCTTTTTATGCATAACCCTAGCACAAAAATCGCCCTGACATGAGTGCGGCGCCGATGAGTCCGTTACGCAAGGCGATTCTTGCCCTCGCCGTGTTATCGATCATTTGGGGATACAACTGGGTGACAATGAAACAAGCAATGCTCGATGCCGGACCGTTGAATTTTTCTGCGTTTCGTTTTGGTCTTGGTGGCCTCGCGCTCGTTCCCGTCATCTTTTTTTTGAAGCATTCATTTGGAATCCCGCGCAGCGAATGGCGCACCTTGGCATTCCTCAGCCTGCTGCTGGTTGTCAATTTTGGTTTTGTAATGACAGCGCTCATTGTCGGCGGGGCGGGCAAAGTCAGCGTATTGGTTTACACCATGCCGTTCTGGGCGTTAGTGTTAGCGCGGTTCATGTTGCATGAGCGGCTAAAGCGCTGGCAATGGGTAGCGGTCGCGTTGGCGTTTGTTGGGCAGGTCGTACTAATTGATCCATGGCATCAACAGGGCAGTATTTTATCCAGCGTGCTTGCGGTATTGGCCGGCATGTTTTGGGCGGCGAGCGTGATTGTCGTGAAGGAAATGCAGCGGCGTGAAAACGTGCCGATGATTACGCTGACATTTTGGCAAATATCGATCGCGGCCGCTGGATTTGTCGTGGCGGGACTATTCATTCCACAAAAAGCAATTACTTGGACGCCGCTCCTCGTTTGGTGCATTTTCTATAGCGGCATTATCAGTACGTCGGTCGCTTGGTTGTTGTTTTATTTTGCGTTAAAACGCATGCCGGCCGGCCTCGCCGGACTAAGTACCTTGGCAACACCGGTTTTAGGCGTCATGGCGGCGTGGGCAATTTTAGGTGAACGGCCAACGTCGATTGAGGCAATCGGTATGATGTTAATCGGCCTAGCGCTTGCATCGCTGGCACTCGTTCCGGTATTGCTCAAGCGCGTCGCGGCGTAATAAATTTCGATCCATTTTAATTTTAGATTTTAAATATGCGCCTAACTTCCGTTTATCTTGAAAACCGCGAACAAGCGGCCGTCGTCACACCTTCCGGTTTAGTGCCGGTCGCTCAGATTAATTCTCAGTTAAAAAAGTCGTGGCCAACCGATATGCTCGGATTGATTGAGCAAGGGATCGATACCGCTCTCGCCGCTGACGCTTTGCAGGTAAAAGCAACGCTTAATCCTGCGGACATAAAAGTTGCGCCACTGTATCGTCGCCCCAGAAAAATTTGGGGCATCGGCTTGAATTATCTCGACCATGCCAAAGACCTCAACGCGCCCTACCCCACCGCGCCGGCATCGTTCATGAAAAACGACAACACCATAATCGGTCCCGGCGAACCCATCGAGTTACCGCCGCAATCGGAACGCGTCACAGCCGAAGCGGAATTGGGCCTCATCATCGGCCGCACTTGCCGCGCCGTTTCCGAAAAAGATGCGGTGAGTTATTTGGCGGGTTATTGCCTCATTATCGACATGACCGCGGAAGATATTCTGCAAATCAATCCGCGCTTTTTAACGCGCTCGAAAAATTTCGATACGTTTTTTTCGTTCGGTCCGGAATTGATCACGCCCGATGACGTTCCTGACGTGCTCGGCCTCACCGTTGGCACCTACAACAACGGCAAATTGCATCGTGAAAACCAGGTACGCAACATGGCTTTTCCACCCGATTATTTGGTGTCGTTTCACTCCCACGTTGCAACGCTTTACCCAGGCGACATCATCAGCACCGGCACGCCCGGCGCGGTCGTCATCAATGCGGGCGACGTCACGGAATGCCGCATCGGCGGACTGGGGACTCTGAGCAATCCGGTTGCCAAACGCCGCTGGTAATATGCGAGCCATTACCTTCGCGCTGCTGTTACTGTTTGCCGCGTGTGGCAAAACACCGCAGCTCGCGAAACTACCAAACGACGCGGTCATCCTCGCCTTCGGTGATAGCCTAACGTTCGGTACCGGCGCGACACCGGAAACGAGTTATCCCGCGGTGCTGGAAAAATTGATCGGTCGTCGCGTTGTCGGCGCCGGTGTACCGGGCGAAATTACCGCCGAGGGTTTGGAACGCTTGCCCGATGCGCTCGATGAAGAAGAACCGAAATTACTGATCTTGTGCCACGGTGGTAACGACTTATTGCGAAAAACTGGCGAAGGCCAAGCAGAATCCAATTTGCGAGCGATGATCACGCTGGCGAGATCGAAGGGAATTCAAGTGGTACTTATTGCGGTGCCCAAGCCCGGCTTAACGTTAACTGCGCCACCGTATTACGAGAAAATTGCGACCGACATGCAAATACCGATCGAAAGTAGCATTCTTCGTAGTATTTTGACCTCGTCTGAATTGAAATCCGATGCCGTTCATCCGAATGCTGCAGGCTACCAAAAAATGGCTGAAGCAATTGCCGTACTGTTAAAGTCAACGAAGGCAATTCAATAGGCAATGCTCTGAAATCCGCTCCGCGCTTAGTTCTATAGCATACATGCCTGAAACGCCGCGTCCGCAATGGCTCCTAACCAAGGCAACTTGAAAAAACTCTATTCGTCGGTCTTTTTTTTCGTGCCAGGTGATGAATCTTGTTTGGTAAGATTGTTGTAAGTGTTGGCATCGTAAGCTGTGCCACTCGCCTTAGCGACCTGTTGAACCGCACGCCAGTCGCGCTGATATTCGATCGGCACAAACTTCGTTGCGCCATCAAAAACACTCGTCAATTCGTCGCTAAACTGGAAATTAAAGAAACATGCGCGTAGTGACTTAGCAAGGTCCGGCGCGAGATCGTGGGCGTGAACAAACGCCGAGGTTGGAAAGGGTTCGCTGCGAAAAATAATTCGAAAATCGTCTGCCTTTACCTGACCGCGCCGCACCATGCGATCGAACACGGAGGACGACAATACCGCTGCGTCGTAATCGCCCGAAGACACACCCAGCACCGACTGATCGTGTTTGCCGGAATACGCAACGCGATAATCAACGTCGGGCGTGAGTCCATGGGCGGGAAACAACGCACGCGGCGCAAGATTGCCAGAATTAGAGGTGGCCGACGTATGCGCGATGGTCTTTCCCTTGAGCTCCATTAGACTTGTGTACGGACGATCTTTGCGCACTAGTAGAATCAATTGATAACCCTGAATTCCATCGACGCCGCCCTTCGCCGCAAACGGCACGGCGCCCGCGAGATTGACCGCGAATCCTGTTGTCCCCGTCGAAAACGCGGCGATGTGCAAATTGCCGCTGCGCATCGCTTCAATTTCCGTGGTATTCGATTGGATCGCACGAAACTTAATCGGCTTGCGAACACACCGCCCCAGATAATCTGCAAACGGCCGCCACACATTTGCGAACATCATCGGCTCTTCGATGGGACTGTAGCTAAAAAACAGCTCGCTTAGGATTCTTAATCTTCGCTGCGCTTTTTGGCACATCCGCGACTTGATCGCGATTCTCGTCGCAAAAATTAACATCGAGTTCACCCCGATAGCTGCAGGATTGCGCGCCTGCAACGGCGCTGTAGGCACACAGAAACGCAAACGAACAGATTAAACACCGACGGCTATTTATTCTTGTTGCGTCGTGTCATAACTGATTCGATACACGACACCATTTTGATCATCAGACAGCAACATCGCACCATCGGGCATGATCAGAAAATCCACCGGCCGCCCCCAATTGCGTTGACCGTTCAACCAACCCTCGGCAAACGTTTCTTTAATTTTTTCGCCCTTGTCGTTGATGCTAATGCGAACCACTTTGTAACCACTTTTTTGACTGCGATTCCATGAACCATGTTCGGCGACAAACACGCTATTGCGATATTCGCCGGGAAACATTTTCCCGTATAAAAACGCA
The DNA here is from genome assembly GCA_963840785.1 of uncultured Pseudomonadota bacterium. Classification (GTDB taxonomy): domain Bacteria; phylum Pseudomonadota; class Gammaproteobacteria; order Burkholderiales; family JALYOK01; genus JALYOK01. The sequence goes on from CAWJAF010000003.1 coordinate 417,983, forward strand.
CGCCTAGCGGCGCGACATGAGCACCGAGATTCACTTCCGGTGCGACGAACTCAGAACAAGGCCGCTTCGCGCCAAATTCCGGATCGGGCGTGTCGCCTTGATGGCAATAGGGAAATCCAAAATGCAAACCAGCTTTCGGCGCGCGATTTAATTCGCAGGAAGGTAAATCGTCACCCAACATATCGCGGCCGTTGTCGCTAAACCAAAGCTCTTTCGTCTGCGGATGCCAATCGAAACCGACGGTGTTGCGAACACCTCGTGCAAACACTTCCATTTGCGAACCATCGGGTTTCATGCGGAAAATTGCCGCGTAGCGATTCGGATCGGCCTCGCAAACATTGCACGGCGCACCGACCGGCACATAGAGCCATCCATCCGGCCCAAAGGCAATATATTTCCAACCGTGATGGCCTTCGCGCGGCAATTTGTCCGTGACGATTACCGGTTTGGGTGGATTGCTTAGATTCGCCTCAATATTGTCGTAACGCAAAATACGGCTGATCTCGGCAACATAAGAGCGCACCATCGCGAAACGCGACGCCATTCGGCGCGCTTAGACCGTTCGCAACGGTGATGACCTGATCGGCTTTTTGATCTCCGTCCTTATCGACTAACGCGTAAACTTCGCTGCCACCGCGATTGCCAACGAACACGGTGCCATTCTTGCCGAGCGCGAGCGAACGCGCATTCGGCACGTTCTCGGCATACAGGCTGATGGAAAAACCCGCAGGTAGTTTGATTCGCTCCAGCGGCAGCGCGGCGTGTGCCGACGACGCTCAACAGCGTCAGCAAAACCATGCAATTGAAGATTATTTTCACCATACCGATGCCCTAAGGCCCTTATCTGGAGGGGATCTACAGGCTATTCTTCGCGGATCCATGTTTGCGTACGACCGAACAGCGACACGCCGATATAGCCTCGCACGTCGAGTTTTTTACCGCCGTCGATGAGCTTAAATTTACATTTGTAAATCGTGCCGCTGTCTGGATCGAGGATCTCGCCGCCTTTGAATTCGTTACCGTCTTTCTTCAGTCCCCACATGAAGGTCATGCCTAAAATCTTCTGACCCTTACGTGGCGGCGCACATTTGTCGCAAACGCGATCAGGACTTTCACCTTCTACCAGACCCTTTTCAACGATGCCTTTGAACTCGCCATTCTCCTCGACGATGCGCACGACCGAACGCGGTTTATTGGTCTTGTCGTCAATGGTTTTCCAAAGCCCGACCGGACTGTCGTTGGCAAATGAAAGCGGCGCGAACAAAAACATTGCGGCAATCAATAGGATTCGAATCATCAAATTTCTCCTTCGTAAATAAAGTTCAAACTTGCGGCGATGGCTGCCGATCTTGCAAAATATCTTCGACGCGCAATCCAATCCATTTTTTTATTTTCGGGTGCGTCAGAATATAAAACTGATTCGCCTCGATTGCCGCGAACACGATCTCGGCGACCATCGGCGCCGTCAGGCGACCGGATTGCACGGCATGGCGCGCGGATTCTTCGAGTTGGATATCGTCTTCGCTCTTTTGTTCCAAATCGTTTTGCAAATCTTCGGGCCGGTTACGTGCGGAATCCCAAATGCCGGTGTTTACCCAAGCAGGACATAGCACCGAAACATCAATGTTAGCGCCACGGCGCTTTAGATCGTGATACAAGGTTTCGGAAAGCGTCACCACGCCGTGCTTCGCAACATTGTAAGCGGCCATGCCTTGCGTCGATAACATGCCCGCGACGGACGAGGTATTGATGATGTGGCTCGGCGCTATTTTGCTTCAGCATAATCGGCGTGAAAACCCGCACGCCATGAATCACGCCCCACAAATCCACACCCAATACCCATTCCCAATCGGCGATCGTCGTTTCCCATGCGGTTTTGTTGAGCGCGACACCGGCATTATTAAACAGCAAATGCACCGCACCAAAACGCGCCATGGTTTTTTCGGCGAGCAACTCGACGTCCTCGCGCGATCGCAACATTGGTGCGTACCGCGAGGACTTCGATGCCTTGCTCGGAAAATTCCGACTCGGCCGCATTTAGCGCGCGTTCCTCGATATCGGACAGCACCAGCTTCATGCCTTTCTTCGCCGCGAGCCGCGCGATTTCGAGACCCAATCCGCTGGCGCCGCCGGTAATCACGGCGACTTTACCTTTGAAATTCTTTCATGCGATATTCCTAAATCTGCTGCGGGCGGCAGTCAACTATGTTGCTTGCTGTTCGAATGAGCGTAGCCACGCATTAAAAAAATCGGCCGCGTCGCAAACTGGGTGGCAAAATGTTTTGAACCGCTGCCCATGTCAAGTTGGCGATCGAACTGTGAAGTTGCCGGCATGTAACGAATCGCAAATCCGGCGCGACGTTTGCCCGATGTATTCGCTGCGGAACCGTGAATCAGATAAACGTCGTGCAACGAAAGTTGGCCGCTGGCCAGTTCATCGTACGCCGCCGTCGATTCGTCGTAACAATTCGGATCGAGAACGCGATTGAGCGCCAGATCATGACGCTCGCTCACCACATGGCGGAAATAATTGGCGCGCGCGATGGGAACCGGGGATATAGCGCATCGCGCCATTTTCAATCGGAGACATCGTCGATGGCGATCCACACGGAACAGGTTGCCAGCGGTCGAATCGGCCAATATTCGCCGTCCTGATGCCACGGCACTTCCATGCCTGTCGCCGCCGGCTTGCAGAAACACTTGACTACCCCAAAGAATAATATCCGGGCCAATCAATGATTCCACCAGATCCAAAATTTCCGTTTCGCGCGCAAAAAGCAACCAGGTACGAGCGATACTTTCCGGTAGATCGTTCATGCCTGTAATGTGGGGACAAACGATACTTTCCGGCGCCTGGCCCGCGGTTGCCAATAAGCAATTCATCGATGGCGCGCGACATGTCTGCGGCGCTCGCATCCGGCCAACCGAAAATCCGCAATCACTAAACCATCGCGCTGATAACGGTTTGCGCTCCTGCGCGCTTACACCTCGAGTATCGCGATGGCCCATTAAATTTCATTGACTAAAATTATACGCAACGTGCCGCATTTTTCCGGTTTACGCGAATCGCTGTCGGCAAGAATCGCCTTCGCCGCTTTCATGTGTTCGTTGCGCCAGCATTCCGCTCCCAGGCGAACCGCCATTAGATCATGGCCAAGACAGATCAAGTAACCATCGGCAATCAAACCGCTATCGTTGCAAAATCGGCCTTCAATAATTTCCGCCTGACCCATTTTTTGGTAGTCGCTCAAAGTCGCGGCGGGATCAAAACATTGCGCCATGAATTTGGTCAAATCGTCCAACGTACAGGCGGTGGCGGCGAACGCGGCGTAATGACGAGCGCACTCAGCAGCAAGTAGTGAAATCCCGCTGAATACAACGCAAAACCGAACTGATTTTCCATGGCGTACCTCAGTGAAATTTCAGTTACAACTCGCCGGTTTGCGCGAATCGTTTTCGGGAATTAACTCTGACGGCGATCTCCAAAATCGCCGGCGCGCCGCAGCCTAAAATATTTTTAATCGCATCGGGATTTTCGCCTTGGCAGCGGAACATGCCGTCGCGCGCCAAATCGCCTTTGCCGCAAAACCGGCCTTTGAGTAAATCGTCGAGTCCGCCTTTTTGATAGTCCGACGGCGCGCTCACATCCAGGCAGGCGGTGATATGCGTCGCCATACCTTCGCGATTGCAAAAATCACGCGCCGAAACCGCCGGTACCGAAGCCGACCCGATAACGACGAGCAAACGCAAAATTATTTCTTTTGAGTTTCATGTAGATCTTTTCTTGGATGAAAAATTAAATGCGACCACTGCAATCGGCGGGCTTGCGGGTTTCGTCGTCCGCAATCGCATCTTTCGCCGCCGCCGCATGGGATTCGGCTTTACAGCCGAGAATGACTTTCAATTGGTTGCATATCGTGCATCCAGCAAGACATCACGCCATCGGTAACGAATAAAGGCTTGCCGCAAAAATGACCTTTCAAAATATTGTCGCGGCCGCCTTGCTGCAATTTGCGTCAAATCTTTTTGCGCCGGATCGAGGCACCAAGTAATTAAATTTTTGATCTCGTCGACTTTGCAGCCCAGATCATATTCCGCGCGGGCGCGCCACTTATTCCAAAGACAATCATTACCGCAACAATCACACTATCGAATTTCATTGTCATTTTTTATCCTTAAATTCGTTCGATAATCGTGGCCGTCGCCATACCATGGCCGATACACATCGTTTGCAATCCGAATTGCCCGCCGGTCGCTTCCAGCCCCGCCAACATTTTCGCCATCAAGCCCGCCGCCCGTTGCGCCGAGCGGATGGCCGTGGGCAATCGCGCCGCCCCAGGGATTGACCTTATCCATATCCGGTTTGATTTCCTTAGCCCAACCCAGCACAACGGTTGCGAACGCTTCGTTGATTTCAAACCAATCGATATCAGTGACAGCTCAAGCCCGCCTTCTTTAACGCCAGTTGCGTCGCGGGGATGACACCCATTAACTGCAAGGTCGGATCGGAACCAACCACTACGCGCGCACGAAAACGCGCACGCGGCTTAAAGCCATCGGCCTTAGCCGTATCGCGATCCGCCACCAGCACCGCCGATGCGCCATCGGAAATTTGGCTGGCATTGCCCGCCGTCACCACGCCGTTGCCGCCGGGACGAAACACCGTTTGCAATTCCGCCATGCGTTTTTCGTCGATCACCTCGCGCACACCTTCGTCGCGCGTGAGATTCGCCGCTGCGCTGTGGGGATCGACTGGCCGGCGTCAAGATCACTTCTTTATTGCGTTCGGCTTTCGCCGCTGCTGAGGCTTTACGATGGCTGTCCTTGGCGAAATCGTCGACATCCTGGCGCGTTAATACCCCATTTCTCCGCGACGCGTTCGGCGCTCTCGCCTTGATGAATCAAATCATGCTTTTTGAATAGTTCGGGATTGAGCAATTCGAAACCTTTATCCGATTGCCCGAGCGACATATCCAAAAACATCGGCACACGCGTCATGCTTTCCACGCCGCAACCGATGGCGTATTTCATATCGCCTGCCGCGATCGCTTGCGCGGCAAAATGCACCGCTTGCTGCGACGAGCCGCACATGCGATTCAGCGACACGCCCGGCACTTCGATGGGAAATCCGGCGAGCAACACACCGAGCCGACCCGGATTCGCGCCCTGCTCGCCCGCTAACGTCACCGTGCCGTTAACCACATCTTCGATTTTCGCGGGATCAATGCCGGCGCGATCGACCAAGCCCCTCAACGTATGCGCCAACAAACTATCGGGGCGCGTTTCCCGCAACGCGCCGCCACGACGGCCGAACGGCGTGCGAACTGCTTCTAAAATTACTGCTTCTGCCATCACTTTCTCCAAGCTAAAGTTTCGATTTCAATAGCCGAATGGTATCAGATTCCATCCTGCGCGCTCGCCGTGGCTTGGATACGCATTTTCCCGAGCATCGCGCCAGAAGCCCGCATCCACACTTGCCTCTCGGCAGGGCATGCCTGAAACGCCGCATCCCTATTGCCTTCCAGGCTCGATCGATTATTCCGTGCCATAGGCAACTAATGCACTTTGCAGGTATCATAGATTCATTACCTCTCAGGAGTATTTGTGCAACGATTTGATGTCATCGTCATCGGTAGTGGTTTAGCCGGGATGTCGGTTTCACTGCGCTTGGCGGAGCGCGGCAAGCGCGTCGCGCTGATCACCAAGCAACAGCTGATCGACGGCGCCAGCAATTGGGCGCAAGGCGGCATCGCCGCGCCGATGGCCGACGATGATTCCACCGACGATCACGTGAAAGACACCATCATCGCCGGCGCCGGATTGAACGACGAAGCCGCGACACGCTTCGTCGTCGAGCATGCGAAGGATGCGATCGAATGGCTGGTCGCGCGCGGCGTGCCGTTCACGCGCGACGAATCCAGCCCGCTCGGATTTCATCTGACGCGCGAAGGCGGCCACAGCCATCGGCGTATTTTGCACGTCGAAGATGCCACCGGCCACGCCGTGCAACTCACGCTGACCGAGCAAGTGCAGCGCCAGCCGAATATCACGCTGTTCGAACATCACATTGCGATCGATCTAATCACTGGCAAACGCTTAGGTCGCGACGAGCAGCGTTGCTACGGCGCTTACGTGCTCGACAAAACCACCGACGAAGTGATGACCATCGGCGCGCCGAATACCGTGCTTGCCGCCGGCGGCACCGGCAAGGTTTATCTCTACACGACCAACCCCGACATCGCCACCGGCGATGGCGTCGCGATGGGCTGGCGCGCCGGTTGCCGCGTCGCGAACATGGAATTCATTCAGTTTCATCCGACTTGTTTGTTTCATCCGCATGCGAAATCGTTTTTGATTACCGAAGCGGTGCGCGGCGAAGGCGGTTTGCTGAAGTTCGCCGACGGCACGCGCTTCATGCCGTCCCACGATGAGCGCGCTGAACTCGCGCCGCGCGATGTCGTCGCCCGCGCCATCGACTATGAAATGAAAAAGCGCGGCCTGGATTGCGTGTATTTCGATATTTCGCATAAGCCCGAAACTTTTTTGCGCGAGCATTTTCCCAACATTATGAAGCGCTGCATGGAGCTGGGCATCGATATTTCCAAGGAGCCGATTCCCGTCGTGCCCGCGGCGCATTACAGTTGCGGCGGCGTGATGGCCGATTTGGATGCGCGCACCGATGTCGATAATCTTTACGCCGTCGGCGAAGTCGCGCACACCGGTTTGCACGGCGCAAATCGTCTGGCGAGTAATTCGTTGTTGGAATGTTTAGTATTCGGCCAAGCAGCGGCCGAAGATATTTTGAATTCGGCGACGCGGGACGTGCCCGAGCTACCGGCGTGGGACGAAAGCCGCGTCACCGATGCCGATGAAGAAGTGGTCATCGCGCATAACTGGGCCGAGCTACGCCGCTTCATGTGGGACTACGTCGGCATCGTGCGCACGACAAAACGCTTGCAACGCGCGCAGCATCGCATTAAATTGCTATCCGATGAGATCAACGAGTTCTACAGCCATTTTCGCGTGAGCAACGATTTGATCGAGTTGCGCAACCTCGTGCTCAGCGCCGACCTCATTGTACAGTGCGCGCTGGCGCGTCACGAAAGCCGCGGCTTACACTACAGCTTGGATTATCCGTTCGTCGCGGAACAGGCGCTGAACACCGTACTAACACCGCCCCGCTCCACTTACGCGCCGCGCGATCGTGCTGGGTAAAACCGAACCCATATATTTGACGGCGCAGATTCGCCTGATAGAACGCGCCGCCGTTCAGGGAAATCCGCGCATGCAATTGATGGAGCGCGCGGGTGAGGCGGCCGCCGATATCGCACGCAGTTTGCTTGGCGAAAACGCGACCAACGTATTAGTGCTCGCCGGCCCAGGCAATAACGGCGGCGATGCTTATGTCGTCGCGCGCCTGCTTAAACGCTGGTTTTATCATGTTGATGTCATCGCCCTCAGCGAACCAAAACACGGCGACAGCGAAGCCGCCGCCGCGTTTGCGATGTGGCGCGACGCCGGCGGCGAAATTAACGCCGCGGTTGCGCGCGATATACGCTATGACTTGGTGATTGACGGTTTGTTCGGCATCGGTCTGACGCGAGAAATCAGCGGCCCTTATCGCGCGTTGATCGAACAAGTGATCGGCTTGCGCGCGCCGGTTCTTGCGCTGGATATTCCCAGCGGCTTGGACAGTGACACCGGCATGGTCAGAGGGATCGCGTTGCCGGCACAAGAAACGGTGACATTCATCGCCCTCAAGCCGGGCTTACTCACCCGCGATGGGCCGGACTATTGCGGCAACGTTCGGATCGCAAATTTGGGCGTGACCACGGAAGAACATGTCGGCGCTGATGGGCGCTTGTTGCGCGAAGAAACCATTCGCCATTTGTTGCCGCCGCGCAAAAAAAATTCCCATAAGGGCCAGTTCGGCGATGTTGCGATTATCGGCGGTGCAGAAGGCATGGTCGGCGCCGCGCTGCTCACTGGGCGAGCCGCACTCAATTTGGGCGCTGGGCGCGTGTTCGTCGGACTTGTCGCGAAGGACGCACCGAGTGTTGATCCGTTGCAGCCGGAACTTATGTTGCGCGAGGCGGAAGATATTCTCAGCCTCGCTGATATTCGTGCGCTTATCGTCGGGCCCGGTTTGGGAAAGTCCATCGCCGCGAAACGCCTGTTGGCACGTGCGATCGAGACCGACTGGCCACTATTAATCGATGCCGATGGCTTGACCTGGATCGCAGCGGAACCGGATTTACAACTCGCACTGCACAACCGCGAAGCAACAACACTGATCACGCCACATCCGGCGGAAGCGGCGCGCTTACTTGGCACGTTGACGGGTAACGTGCAAAACGATCGTCTCGCCGCCGCGCGAGAGTTAGTCAATCAACTCAACAGCCACGTCGTGTTGAAGGGCGTCGGTAGCATCTGCATCGCGCGCAACGGCAAATGGCACATCAATACCAGCGGTAATCCTGGCCTCGCCAGCGCCGGCATGGGCGACGCGCTGATCGGAATCATCGCGGCCCTGATGGCGCAAGGACTCGTGGCAGAATATGCCTTGTTGTACGGCACCTTCCTACACGGTGCCGCGGCCGATCGTTGTGTTGGCGATGGCATCGGCCCGGTTGGCCTCACGGCCAGCGAAGTGATCAAGGCCGCGCGGCAAGTGGTCAATTACGACTTTCAACGCTGACAATAGTACTTGGATTTTCAAGTGCGGAACGTGCTACTCCAACCGCGCGAACGGCGCTAGGTTTGAGCGCAATTGCAACGATAGCAACGCGATCATCAGTCCGCCGGTGACCCATTCCGAAGAGTGTTTGGCAGATCACCTGGCAGTACTAGTCTCGTGACTCAATTTTCGATTCGAAAAAATACCCCTTTTCCCGTCTGCCTTCGTCGGCCATCGCTACGTAGAGTCCGCAATGGGGCCTCCTCCAACTCGCGTTGAGGCGCCTGCGATTTTGCCCACACGCGGCAACCTGTTATAATTCCTACTCGCATTAATACGCGCCCGTAGCTCAGTTGGATAGAGTACTTGGCTACGAACCAAGGGGTCGTGGGTTCGAATCCTGCCGGGCGCGCCAATAATTCAAATACTTACGGTAATTCAATTCACCGTCTTGTTCTCCAACGTAGGAAAACTGTCACTACCTACGTTGGAAAAGTTCAAGCCAGTTCGCCGTTTTACCCAATGTGCCAGGTGTTCCGTCGACAAATGAGCATACCGCTGAACCATTTCGGCCCCCGCCCATGCGCCTAATTCCTGTAGCACATGCAGCGGCGTACCATCTTGCGCGTGCCAGCTTGCCCAGGTATGACGCAAATCGTGCCAACGAAATCCAACTCCAATCCCGGCTCGCAGAACTGCTTCACGCCACGCTCGCGTTGCAACTTGGGTGATGGGTTTATTTCGATAGGGAAACACCCACACGTCATGTTTTCCGCGCTGATGGTACAAAATCTCGACTGCAGCAACAGACAACGGTACGCAAATAGCCTTTCGCGCTTTCGCTTGATCCGGATGTATCCATGCCGCGCTGCGTTCAAGATCCACTTGCGACCACGCCAAATGCGTTATGTTCCGTCGCCGCAATCCGGTCTCGAGCGCGAATCGCACTATCAGCTGTTGATGTTCGGGGAGAAGTTGGATCAGTCGAATCGCTTGTTCGCGAGTGATCCATCTAACTCTACGTTCCTTCTCCTTTAACATCAGCACCTTCGGGCACGAGTCGATCCATTCCCAATCATCACGCGCGCGCCTTAGTATTGCGCGCACAATTTCCAGCGTTCGATTGACTGTCGCCGGTTTAGGAACGATCTTGCGCGCCGGTCCGATCACCTGAACAATCTCATACGGTTTCAGCCTTTCCGATGAAATCAGAGCAATCAAATCGCGATTGATATCGTCAAGATACTTTCCCCGTAAAAACTTATCCAGCCATCGCAGATGAGATCGATCCGTATCGATAGTTGCTTTGCTCGCTTGCTCACTTAGCCAGCGAAGCGTAGCTTCTTGCCAAGTACGGCGCGGTTTAAAGCCAAGCCTTTTCTGCTCCCAAAGCTGAACCTTCAGTCGATCATGGTATTCCTGCGCTTGTTGCTTATCGGCAATGCCAGTGCTTTGCTGTATTCGGTGTCCGTTGGGACCCTTGAGCTCGACCCACCAATTCGGCGAGTCTTTACGTCTGAAGAGTGACATAAATGCCTCCTTTCCTCTGAGCCACTCGTCGACGCCTGCGGTCGATAGTGTGATCTCAGCCACTCGATTAAGTCAATGACGATAAAAACCCAGCGCTTACCAGGTTTTGCGGCGGGAATTTCGCCACGTTCGGCTAAGCGGCAAAGCGTAACTGGATGTAGATGTAGAAAGTCCGCTGCTTTCTTAAGGTCCATCGTTTGAAAATTGGGATCGTCTTCGGTCATAACTCTACCGCCGAAGGTTGAACTCTTACAGGAAACGCTACCGCGCTAGCAAATACCAAATAACGCGGACTGTAACTTGAGAACAATGGTATCCAAATGGTGCGAATCACGGCAATTCACCACCACCGGGATGGTATGCCAACACCATTTCAACACCCGGCACCGGCTCGAACACATGGGCGTTGGGAGTTTCGAAATAGTAAATCGGCCGGCCTTCAATCTCCATTTCGGTGCACTCGGGCTCGCCAAACGCCTCACTAAAATGATGCAGTCCAAGGGCGGTAGAGTAAGCGCACGCGGCAATATCATTGGCAAGTTTTGGCATATGTGCTTTGAGTTTTTCGCAGAAAACTAGAAATAGCGCATCCGCGCGTTCAAGTGCTTGTTTCCATAACGGATGCATCCCAGGTTGAATTTCTTCAGTGCTCATATTCCCTCCGGCCAAAGTTGATAGTGAGTAAAATACAAATGTTGATGATGGCGCGTCGGATCGATCGCAACGCGCTCACCACTCACTCTTACCGACTTAATGCTTGTAATGATCGCGCGCAACCTTGAACTAAATTCCGGCTCGGGCGAGATCCACACCACCCGTTGTACCAAGCCGGACTTCAGCGCACGCAAATAATTCACTATCACCACCTCGTACCGTTTGGTGGTTTTCATCGTACGTTCAAGTTCTATCGCTACACGCTGGCCTCTAGGATTTAACGCAATCGCGTCGGGACGCTTGGCGCCCTTTGCGACAGCGCCAAGCCGATCGCCAGACTGCCAATCACGCCAACCCGAAGCCTCAGCTTTCAGTCGGATCCGCTGTAAATCCAATTCGTGTCGAATGGTTTGCTCAGCTACGCGCGACGGTTCGAAATAGGCAGTGACGGGGTGCTCCGAATTAAGCTCAAAAGCCAAAGCTTGGCCGTGGGCCGTAATGCCCCAAACCGTAATTGGCCCAGCCAACGACTGGAAACTATGGCGACGTATTACCCCCTCTTTTTCAAGTAGCGACAGCGAACGATGGCCTGATTGGCGTGCTGCGAGTCCCATCACTTCCTGCAAAATGTGTTGCGTCGACCAAATATGTTCCCGAAGAAATCGTAGTACTGCTCGACGTTTTCGTTGCTGTCGTCGAGCTCGCTCCAGCGGGGGCAGTAGCAAACCAGTCACGGTTTTCATATGAGTTTCTCCGACGCTTCCGCAACCGGTGCGGCGCTGAATGGCTGAGCAGGTTGCACAGCTGGCATCGGCTCAGTTGCAGCAATGTGATCGACATAAAACACTTTGGCCAACCCTGCCCCGATCAATACGCCGGTGGCAGGTTGATTTTTACGATCCGACGGAACGGGCAGGTGTGTTAATAGATCGGGATTCAGGTGCGGGATATGCGTCTCGCGCCAGTTGCCTGGATTTTCCAAATCGACTTTGGAAGATGTATCAATGTATGTGCGCTTACGGCCAGCCGCCTTAGCCAGCCGTTCCGCATGCTCGCCATCATTGATTCTGAAAATAATCTTCAACGCAGTGTTATCCAACACCGCGCCTTCAACTGCAGCAGGATCGATACCGGGGCATTGCCTCAAATCTACCAGGCTCTGGTGGGCGAGCAGGAAATGGCTATTGAAATCACGGACTACCCCTAGCGTAGTTAGCGCCACCGGCGAAATCACGTGCTTAAATTCGTCGAGCACCACGCACACCGGTCGGGTCACCTTGGATCGATCTTGACCTTTAACAATTTGCATAAGTCGCAGCAACAACATCTTTTGTAGCTTGATAACGCGCTCGTTGTCGCAAGATCCGACTATGTAGTCGACCCTGCAAAATTCAATTTCACGCATAACGCGTACGAATTGCCAAGGCTGATCGAGAAACATTAGCCGTACGCATTTTTGCCGAACCGGATCGTCGCATCTCGGTAAACCAAGACACAAGAAACGCGAACGCAAAAAGGCCACGCAGGCCCAAACGCATAATTGCACGCATCAACCAGCGAATGTTGTAGCCGGTCGCGCAACTGATCGCATGTAGTGCATCACCGATGCTGCCTTTGAGATAGCAGCGAATCATTCGATTATCGTGCTTGACGTGCCCAATCGCAGGCTCAATGGCCTGACGACGCTTGAGTTGCTTCTTTTGACGTTCACTCATCGATTTGATACGTCCTCGGTGTACCACCTCAACACCAGGATTGTCGGCATCCACACCGCGGTAACCCAAATCCACGAACGCCTGTTTGACTTCACTGCCCGTGCTCTTGATTAAGTCATTCGACTGGCTGATCTGCGCTGCCAGGGTGTGTCCATCATACGGATTGCCGACAAAGCGTTTGGCACCCACCATCAGTCCTTGTTTATGCGTCACGGCCAGACTGACTTTAACCCCGAACTCGTAGCGGATTCTGGCTTTGCCTTTACTGATGCATTCCACCTCCGGTGCGTGCAATGCATAGAGTTTGTTTTTGTCCTTAGGTTGTTGGGTGCGGATTCGATCCGCGCGCTCTAGCAGTGTGTACAGCGCAGCCAACGTACTAGGCGTTGCAGCCGAAGTGATGGCGCCCGCGCTCAATCGGCTACGCACTTCTCGGATCAATTTGCCGATGATCGTGCGCTGTCGCTTCACGGTGCGGTGGAGGCGTTTAAACTGCTTGGCGTGGGCGTAGCCCCCGGCTTTGCGTTTAAGCGCCTTGCCTTCCTTAGCGAAGCTCTGGCGCAGCGCAATTCCACAACGTTTAGCGTGTGCCACGATCTTATGTCTGGCGATCTCCAACAGTCGTGAATCCACTGGGTAGGCAATGGCTTTCTCTTGCACGGTGCTGTCGACAATAATCCGTTCGAACTCAGTCGGTTTGATGGCTTTGCTGGCGACGGCCGTGTCGATGGTGGCTGCCAATATTCGTTCCATCCCCGCTTCGCCAATGGCGCTTCGGAAGCGCCCAATCTGCGTAGCATCACACGGCACGCGTGGTTCGTAATAGTCCATACCACTGAAGTATTGCCACACGACGTTCTCGGCCCAGCGCTCACACGTTTCTTCGTCGCTTAAGTTGAAGGCGTGCTTGAGATAAAGCAACGAACACATGAGCCGGATCGGTAACCGCGAACGACCGGCATGGCTCACACCGACCGCAACCAGAACACCGCCCGAACCAAACCAATCTTCGCCTTCCGGTAACACGCCGTCGCGCGCTTGACGTCGCCAGATCGGGGCGAGTTCGGATTCAAGTCGCGACCACGGCAACCGGGTTGCCAACACCGCCAGCGGATGTCGTAAATCGATCATCGCATCTAGCCGCGAACGGAAAAAATCTACGGTCTGCGCCATCCACTCACCCCCCAAAAACTCACAGAAATAACATCAAAATTGTGATCTTCCTGTGAGTTTCACGCCAGCAATTTCAACCGCAAACCATTACGCCGTCTATGTTGTGGGGTTTTTGCAGGGACGACTAAGGAGATTTGAAATGAAAAGTGACTTTATCGGATGGCGGATCGCGCGAGTGATCGTCTGCCTATTAATTTCTGCTTCTTTAACTGCATGTGGTGGCGGCGGTGGTGGCAGTAGTGGCGGCGGCTCGTCAACTTCAAGCTCCTTCACATCTGGCTCGATTACCGGGTTTGGCTCCGTCATTATTAATGGTATTCGTTTCGACGATTCCTCGTCGAGTGTTTCGGACGATGACGATTCCACCCGCAGCCGCGACGACTTACGCTTAGGCATGTCCGCGGAAGTCGAAGGCTCGCAAATTTCGACAGATGACAATGGCCGCCGCAGCGGTAGCGCGTCGACTATTCGCTTCGGCAGCGAAATTGTCGGACCCGTTAGCAATATTGGCGCGTCGAGCCTTGTCGTGCTGGGTCAAACCATAGAAATTACGTCGACGACCGTGTTCGATAATCGCTTACCCAACGGGCTTGCCAGCATTCAACCCGGCAATGTCGTTGAAGTTCACGGCCTGCCCGGCGCGAGCGCTGGGCAATACACCGCGACCCGCATCGAGCCCAAAAACAATCCCCAGTTTTACAAATTGCGTGGTGTCGTGAGTGAGTTTGATTCCAACGCCAAGACTTTTAAAATCGGTTCGGAAAAGATTTCTTATGCAAGCGTTTCCGGAAACGACCTGCCGAGCAATCTCGGTAATGACCTTCGAGTCCGCGTGAAATTGCAGATCGTTCAACAAAGCGGTGTATGGATCGCAGCAAAAGTGAAAAGTGGCGTGAACTCACCCGGTCGGCATAGCGAGGCGGAGATTCATGGCATCATCACCGACTTTACGTCGAAGTTTGCATTCAGCGTAAACAGCATTCCGGTTAATGCGACCAACGCGGCGTTCCCTAAAGGCGATTCAGGCATCGTTCTCGGTGCTCGCATCGAGGTGAAAGGCAGCGCCGTTGACGGAACAATTGTCGCTACGCGAGTCAAACCCGAAAGCAACGACGACATCAGCTCCGAAGGTTTTGAGTTGCACGGCACTATCAGTGAATTCAATGCCGTCGAAAAAACTTTCAAACTTCGAGGCGTAACGGTGAGCTTTGCATCTCGCACTGAGAGTGTGGTGGCCAGCCTAGCCGATGGTGTCAAAGTTGAAGTGAAGGGGATACCTTCATCCGACCGCACGAAGTTGAATGCAACGAGAATTAAATTAGAAGATTGAGAGCTGTCCATCAGTAAAAATCCCCCGGTGCGCCGGGGGATTTTTTTGCGCGTCGATCCCTAGCAGCTACGCGAATTGCGCTTGCTCGTGACGCGATAACACCTTGCCCCAACGCGCCTCCCAATCCAAACCGAGAAAATCATCGATCTTGCCATTCGCTTTAAAAAATCGATTGGGAATTTGAAACATGCCGAACAACAAAGCGCCTTGCGGACCACCCCAAGCTTCATGGCGGCTACCGGCAGGCCGCCAAACAAATTCGCCGGCTTCGCAAACGCCCTCACCGCAAACTAGCGCGCCCTCAAGAACGTAAGTCTGCTCGATTAACACATGCTCGTGATCAGGAATTTTCGCGCCCGGCTGCAAGCGCATCAGCATGCTAAGCAAGCCCGATGACGGATCAACCAACATCGTTTTAGTTTCGATACCGGGATAAATTTCGCTTTTCTCCCAAGACATTTCGCTCACCTTTACGAAACGCGACGCGAGTGGCGGCAAATCAGCGTGGTTAGTTGCTTTGGGGGTGATAGCGGTCATAGTCATCTCCAGCGATGACTCATTTTACGGTAAGTCTTGGGCGCCAGTGACGAGAATTTTAGTTGCTCAAGGATCGTGTTGTCCGGGATTTAGAGCGCGTAGATCAGCGCCCAAGAAATAGGCCGGAGAACCGCACCAATAGGCGATCTCCGACCAATTACGAGCTTGATTACTTGCTCAGATTCGCTTGCGCTGACACTTTTCCGGTAACTTTTACCGCGCAGGTTCGCGACACGCCGGCGCAAGCGCCGGTCCAACTTACAAACTTCAATCCCGCATCGGGCACCACCGTCAAAGTGATCATCGTGCCCGCAGCGACCGTCGCTTTGCAAACCGCGCCGCAATTGATCGTTGCGTCCGCGCTTGTGATCACACCTTTACCGCCCGCGATTTTGACTTCAATAGAATTGATCGCAGACGAAGGCGGTGGCAGGGGCGGCGCGACAACACCCGGCAAGCTACTGGCCAACCGAAAACCCATATTGATGAAAATATCTAAATCGCCCGGCGTACCGTAACGGAAGGTCGATAGCAGATCGCCGGTCGAACCCGCGAATGAACCACCGCGGCTTATCCGGCCTAGGGGATAAAAAATGGTCGCTTCGGCCACGGTTTCGCTCCACTGATAGACGTTACCGCCCATGTCGTAGACGCCATAAGGGCTTCTCGTTCCGGAATAGGCGCCAACGTCGGTGGTGTTATCGGGAACATCTTGCGCACCGGATATTCCGTCTACCGGCCAGGCGTTCACGCGGTTCGGCAGCGCGCCAGGCATATCGCCAACTGGTGTCTTGCTGCTGCTGGTTGGGTACTTAAAGTAACCCGAGCTGCTCGAATCCGTGTTGCCGTGATGGGCCGCCTTGTACCATTCGTTTTCGGTCGGAATCCAAACCGTTGCGCCGGGATTGTGGGTAATGCGGGGATTGACGGGCGAGCTGTCGGCATTTAATGCGTCCAAGGTGTACGCGCCGTTCTCAGTATCAGCCGGGCCTTGGCCATTGTTTACCCAATTAGCAAACCGCATCGCGCTGTTGAAGGAGATAAAGGTCGCTGGCCGTTTAGCGTGCCCCGGTTTGACGCTGTATTTGCTGCCGACGGCGTTGCCGGGCGTGAAATCGATTCCGCCGTAGACATAACTCCGGAAACCGGCGACGAAGCCGCTCATTCGAGGTGAGTAAAGTTTCAGGGTATTGGTGCCTAAGGGATCTTTGGCATTCAAAAATTCCACATACTGGCTTACCGTAACGTCGTAAGTGCCGATGCTGAAAGTGTACGGCACTGCGCCGTAGCCAGTTAATGGGTCTGGTGCATTGCCCGGGTTGCCCACGGATGACCATTCGAAGGTGGCGGCGGATGCCGCTGCGGCAAAAGTGAACGCTGCAATTGTCGAAATCCAGCCTCGCGAAAGCCTGGACAATGAAACGATATTACGAAAAGACATGATGTAATACTCCTTTTTTAACTACTTCATTTATCTAACTACAGGGAACAATAAAAGCGCTGATTGAAAATTCATAACTCTTGCAAACATTTAGCAAGGTGATGCTCGAAGAGCCGCATGGATATTGGCGCTCAGAGCATTCTTCCGAGAATGACTCAGCGTATCGCCCGCTACATTTCCCGACCAGCCTTGCGTATCGTTGCTGAAAAGGGTTCGGCCAAATATTGCAGCGCCGTTTGCGAATTACCTTCGATGTACACTTCCGCCGGCATGCCGGCTTGCAATGCGATGTCGCCGGCCTCGTGCAACGACTTTTCGTCGGCGGCGATCATCACGCTGTAGTAAGCCGTGTCGCGTTCGACCAAGCGGTCGCCAGAAACATAAATCACCTGCCCGCTGACCATGGAGGCTTTACGATATTTCACCGAGGTTAGTCGAACGCGCGCATGCTGATCGCGCTGTACGTTGTTGATGTCCTCGGGCCGTATGCGCGCTTCGACCAACAGCTTGGCATTGCTCGGCACGATGTCAGCAATCGGTTCGCCCGGCCGGACAACGGCCCCCGCCGACGTAAATTTAAGGTCGATCACCTCACCGTTCGCCGGGGCCACGACCACTTGGCGCGCCACGGTATCGTCCGATTTGCGCAGCTCTTGCTCCATTTCGGCGAGGCGTGATGCGGTTTCTTTCAGTTGATCGCTGGCGGCGCGCACGTAATTGTTTTCGATCGACTTGATTTTTAAATCTGCATCGGCTCGGCGCTGTTTAGCGCGGGCCAATTCGCTTCGCTGCTGTTCTCGCTTCGCTGCATAATCTGCGACGCTTGCTTCGATTTGCGCCACGCGCGTCGGCGAGATGTAGCCATCTTTTTCCAGGCGACGATTAGTTTCGTACACACTCCTTTGCGCCGACAGGGAAGTTTGCGATTGCTCGAGCTGCGCCATTAACGCTTGAATTTCTTGCTCTACGCCATTGCGTTGCGAGCGCATCATGCCCGTCTCACTGGCGAGCGAGTTGCGTCCCGCTTCGAACAGAGAAATTTCTTTCGCGAGCGCTTGCTTGATACGCTCGTCGTTGGCGGCAGCCAGTTTAAGGTCCGCAGGAATAGCCATTTTCTCGACGCGCGAACGTTCGGCTTCCAATCGTGCTACTGCAGCACGCTCGGCGTTGACGCGATACGATGCTCGATTGCGATCGGCGTCCACGCCAACGTTGCCAAGAACGAGAATCGGATCGCCGGCCTTCACGCGTTGCCCGTTGCGCACCAACACTTCGCGCACGATGCCGCCTTCTAAGTGCTGCACCGGACGGCGATTCAGATCGACCTTCACCAACCCCGGTGCGATGACCGCCATCGACAACGGCGCGAAGGTCATCCATGCGCCGATCGGTGCAATGGCAAACGAGATCACACCTAAGCCGATGCGCGCCAAGCGCTTCGCCAGTTGGCGATTCGCGCTTGTCGTTGCGATCGGTTTTATTTCCTTAACTGTGGCCACCCGGATCGTCGGCGTTTCGTCTGCAGTTGCTAATGCTGTGTTCATTTTCGGTTCGATTGCGTTCATAGTTTGAGTGTTCATGCTGTTGCCGCCATTTTGGGTTCGTCTGTGATTTTGTTTTCGTCGACCATCGCTTGCGATTTGCGCTGCAATGCTTTCATCACTTGCGCGACCGGGCCGAACTGCGCCACGCGCCCACCTTCCAGCAGCAGAATTTTGTCCACATGGGCGATCAGAGATGGACGGTGGGTGATGACGATGGTGGTTACGCCATCCTTGCGTAAGCCGCGAATGGCGTGCGCCAGTGCGAGTTCGCCGGCGCCGTCGAGGTTAGCGTTGGGTTCGTCGAGCAATACCAGGCGCGGGTTTCGATACAGCGCGCGTGCTAAGGCGATGCGCTGGCGTTGCCCGGGAGATAGACACCCGCCTCCTTCGCCGACGGGTGTGTCGTAGCCTTGCGGCAAATTCAGAATCAATCTCGTGCGCGAAGGCGCGCTTTGCTGCTGCGACGACGACTTCTGAATCGACCGTCGCCAAGCCGCGCAATATTTTCGGCGACCGTGCCTTCGAAGAGTTCCACGTCCTGCGGCACATAGCCGATCCATCGGACCCAGATGCTTCGCGTGGCCAATAGGCGACGTCGGCACCATCCAGGCGCATCGCGCCGGCCGAAGCGTGCGCCAGACGCCGGTGAGCAGACGCGCTAAGCTTGATTTGCCCGCTGCGCTGGGGCCGATCACTGGCCAGTGCTTCGCCTGCCTACAGGGCAAACGAAACGTGAGAGCACGATGCGCTTCCGGAACCCGGCGCGCGTAACGAGACGCCATCGACCATGAGTTATCCTTCGGGACATGGCAGGGTGACCGGCGGTTGCATTGTCGTCGGGAAGTTCTTTTGAGAGATCCTCAGGCGCCGATACGCTGCGCGGGCCTCGGTCAAGCATGCGCCAACTCGACGACCAATTGTTCCACGGGTTGCACCGCGCGGCCGAGCAAGACCGTCGTGGCGATCATGATGCCCGCGGAGGCATTCTGCGTGAGCACCAAGATACGCGCCCAAGGCCAGCATGCCGATCTGAATGGCCTGGCGCAGGAAATCGCGTGATGGCGGTGAAGGTGACGCTGCGAGTCGGCTGGCGCTGGTTTGAATGCCGGCGATTTCGTTTTGCAGCTTGCGCCAGCGGGCCAGCAGATTGTCGGTCATGCCGAGCACCTGCAACACTTCGGCGTTGCGCATGGAGCTTTCGACATAATGCGGTGGCGCGGCGACCTTCTTTCTGCAATTCATCCAGAACGCCACGGCTGACCCGGTCGTTCAACCAGGCTATCGCCAGCATCAGGAGCGCTGCGGCGGCGGCGCCAGATGCCCAGGATCGGATGGAACAACCGATGACCGCTACATATATGACTACCCAGGGCGCATCGAACAAGGCAAGCAGGCCATTGGCCGAAAACAGGGTGCGCAAGGTGGAGATATCGCGGATGCCTTCGCTGCGCGCACTGTGCGGCGAGCGCGCCGCGCGCGTCACGATGGCGTTGACCACGCGCGGGGAAAGATGTTCGTCGATGATGTTGCCCAGCAGGTTTTGCAGCGGGTGCGTACATATTCGAGCAACAGCAGGATGCCAAGGGCCAGAGCGGTCCCGACCAATAACACCGTCAGCGTTTCCTGGCTGCTGGTGGGAAGCACGCGATCGAATACCTGCAACATGAAGATCGCAGGCGCCAAGAACAGCAAATTCATAAAGAACGAAAACACGGCCAGGTAACGCAGTAGTGGCCGCAATTCAGCTTGTAAAGATTTCATCGGATTCCCCCTGATGTAACACTACGATTGCTTAATCATTTGTGATTAGAAAGTTGAAAAAAGGCCGGACAGGTTTGGAGGCTGCCCGGCCCGGGGGTTACACCAAAATAAAGTCCGACGCCGCTAACGGTGCGGTGCCGTTAATTCGAATAGCGAAGTCTGATACACGATCGCCGCTAAGGTCCGCTTCGATCGTTTGATACGTGCCGTGATTGACGAACTTGATTTGGCTTAAGCCAACAAACGATGTGTAGTTCGCATAGCCGATGACGTTGGTCGTACCCAGCCCATAGTTGTGCAAATCGATCTTGTCACCCTGTGCGCGGCTGTAGTCGGTGATGACGTCCATTTGATCGGGCGCGGTGTAGCTGTTGTATCCGGCAGTGGTGACGTCAAACAAGAACGTGTCGGCGCCTGCGCCACCGGTCATGTTCTGCACGCCATAGCCAGAGATCATGGTGTCATTGCCGTTGCCACCAAAGCCAAAGGTCGCTTCCCATATCTGGTCGTTACCATCGCCACCATCAGCGGTTCCGCCCACACCCACTTGAATAAGG
Organism: uncultured Pseudomonadota bacterium; assembly: GCA_963840785.1. Lineage (GTDB taxonomy): Bacteria > Pseudomonadota > Gammaproteobacteria > Burkholderiales > JALYOK01 > JALYOK01. The sequence continues at coordinate 438,902 of CAWJAF010000003.1, forward strand.
TCGTTGCCACCCATGCCTTTGATTACGTCAGCGCCGGAACCGCCGATAAGGACATTGGCCGCGGCATTTCCGGTGATCACGTCGGCGAATTGAGAGCTATAAATGTTTTCAACGTTCGTAATGGTTTCAATGCCGCCGCCGCCGGTGCTCTGGGCAGTCAGGATATTGAGATCGAGCCTAAGGCTGCTTGCAGCGTCTTCGTAGTACAACGAATCAATGCCTAAGCCCCCGTCGATCACATCGTTGCCGACGATGGTGGTGAGGTCGCGAAAATCAGCCCAAATAAAGTCGCCACCGTCACCGCCACGAATCGTATCGTTACCAGCGTTGCCATGGAGAAAGTCCGTGCCGCCGCCACCGTCGATAGTGTCATTACCATTTCCGCCCCACAGGTCGTCGCTAGCGGAACCCCCGGTAACGCGGTCATTCCCACCAAACGCGAATATGGTGCTCGATTGATTCGCAAGGCCGGTTAGTACGTCGTTGAATTCCGTGCCGGCGACATTCTCGAAACCGATGATGGTGTCGATGCCCGCACCGCCTGTATTCTGTGCGGTGGTGATGTTGAGGTTGACCGTGACGCCACTGGTTGCACCTGCACCAACAGCTATACCATTCGCCAGGCCAAAATCGTTGCCGTAGTTCAGCCAATCGTTGCCCGCACCGCCGTCGATGAAATCGTCGCCTAAGCCACCGTGGACGTAGTCATTGCCTGCGCCGGTGCGGATCGTGTCATTGCCGTCGCCGCCATGCACAGAGTCTTGCCCCGCGCCACCGGTGATTGTGTCATTTCCCGCGAAGCCGAACGTGGTGCCTCTGTCTCGAGTTTCCAAGTACGTCATTTCCTGCCGTGCCATAGGTGTTGCGGTCTTGAACACCGCCACCACCACCGCCTGATCCTTTTGCCATGATTAAATCTCCTTGAAGACTAAAGTTAAAAGTTAAGTACTACATTCGTATTGCTATTACCCATGCTTCACTGCATTGCCTACTTGCCTGGAGAGCCGCACGGATACTGGCTCTACAGGCATATCACTCATGCTTATTGCAACGTCAATTTGTAAAACAAACGCCGAGTCGTAGAAGTTGTATCTGGCCGCCGATCGCAAGGCGTGTTATCCGCACCGATGGAGATGGCGCCTTTGTTGAAGTCAATTGCGTTTAGACCGCCGCTGCTAAAGCGCATAGGCGCGCTCCAGGTGCCGGCCACGAGGCGGAACACATTGACGTTGCCGAAGCGCTCGCCGCCACCGTCACCATTGACCACGACGATGTCGCCGTTGACTGCGACGGCAGTACCTTTGTGGTCATATTTGCTGGCATCGCCTTGCAGCTTGGCTTTTTGCGTCCAGGTGGTGCCGACGCGATCGAAGACATAGGCTGCGCCGGAGAGCGGCATCATTAGATTTTTCTCACGTTGAACGTGTCCGTTGCGGGTGCGCCGATGACGATGCGGTTGGCGCTAATCGCGACGCTGTGACCGAACGCGCCTGCGCCAACGACTTCGCCACTCGGATTAAGGTTCGCTTCCTGCTGCCACGAACCACCGATGCGGCGGAACACATAGGCGGTGCTATTGGAACCGGGGTAGTAGTAATAGCAACAGGTAACCGAGGGTTGAGCCAGCAACAATGGTGTCGCCGGAAATCGCGAGACTGCCGGCGAAGCTGGCATTCGTTACCCCCGAGCTTGGTACGAGCTTGGCTTGTTGCGCCCAGGTTGCACCCGTCGCGGTGATGGTGCGCTTGAAAACGTAAACCGCCGTCGGCGAAACACCGCCTTGCGCGATGACCGTATCGCCTTCGATTGCGACGGAGCGTCCCAACTGTTGGCCGTCGAGTGGTTTAGCTGGCTGCAGCTTCCAAACGCCGGCGCTGCGTTGGTAAATGTAAATCGCCGAGTTCGCGGAATACCGGCGGCGTCAAAGGCTTGAACGTTCGCGGCAACGGTATCGCCGCCAATGGCGACGCTGGCATTGTTGGTAACGTCGGTAACGGGCGCGAGCTTGGCTTGAAGCCCCCAAGCCGCGCCGACGCGCTGATACACATAAGCCGAAGTGGTATTGCTCGTGCCGAAATAATACGAACTGCCGCTGGCGACCATGGTGTTGCCACTAATGGAAACGCTGCCGGCATAGGACGGCGATAGCCCGCTAACCTGGCCTTGCAGTGCCGCGATAACATTGGCCGGCGGCAATACTGGGCCGGGCGGCGGTGGTGGCGTTGTGGTTCCGCCACCACCACTACTTCCGCCGCCGCCACTACTGGAACCTTTGGCGGCATATAGGTTTACAGACAGACCGAGAACAAGACTTGCAAAAATTGCAGCAGCTAATTTATTTCGTAACATGTTAAAGCTCCTTGAGCGACAAAATTAGAAGTAAACATTAAGTACTACATTCGTTTTGCTATTACCCATGCTTCACTGCGAGCTTTTCGCTTCTTATATGCCTGTAGAGCCACTATTCATGCGGCTCTACAGGCACTTACTTTGCGCCGGTTAGGCTGCTTCGATCGTCTTGAATAAGACATGCGACAGCGTTTTGCTCTGCGCTATGCCGATGTGCTCGCGTGTCAATCGTTGGTCGGCAGCTCGGTGTGCGAATGCGCTACCTTCACTTTCATGCAATCCGAGTAGAGCCGTTCTTGCCACTCCTTCAAATCGGGCTTAGCATCAGGGTGAGCGCGCTTCCATGTGACCATGCGGTCGAATCCTTCGAGCGCGGACACTTCGAGAGAATCGTCTTTCGTTTGGCGTAGTCTCATCTTCGAGGACGTACAACATCTTGGCGTCGAGCTGATGCTCCAACAGTGCAACGAACTCTTCGAGGCGGACGTGCTCGACCAGGCGCGATGCACCGCGCAGATGTTGTTGCGCGCCGTAAACTGCGTTGAAACGCCATTGCTCACAATATTGTTCAGCCGTGGCCTGCTCGGTCCAATCTGCAGCGTTAGCGTGTGTGGTGCCAAGTAAAAGTCCAGAAGAGATGAAAAATGCTTTTGCGGTTCGAATGTTCATGGTTGACTCCTAGTAAATTGAGGGTTCGCCCAGTCAATGGATCTCATGCTGTTTTTATGGAGCGCAACCGCGAAGCTGCGCCCGCTGTTAGTCTTAATTGCGAAATCCCCGGCAATGTGTCGACAGACGTGGCACCGGGCGCGAAAAACTCGCCCAATGGTGCAATGCCTTCGCCGAGCGCGCCGGAGATCAATGTGTTCATGTCAAGCGCAACACTCGATCCGAAGCGAACGCCGAGGCCGTCAGGATTCAGGCCAATGACATTGCCGTTCGGATTCCACATGTCGTTGACGCATTGAAATAGAGTGGTGTAATCGGCGCAACGGAAGCGCTCGTCGATGCCGACGGCGACGGGAGCTGCATTTCGTTTCATCATCTTTTCTTTTAGGTCAATTAGGTCAGCGTTTTGAAATAATAGTGGAATTATTTCCCACTCATAAAATATAAGCAAATTACGTACCAATCTAATGTTTTATCGGATATAAATTTGTATATTGTTATTATTAATAACTAAATTTTTAATAAATGGCTGACATAGAAATTTTCATCGCCTATTTTTTGCGTGAAATACCCAAATATTTGGGTAAGAAACCCCAAAATTGGGGGTAATACCCAAATTCTGGTTTGGGCAAATATTTGAGGAACCGGCTTTCGAGGACCTGGAAAGCGCGTTGATTCCGGAATATCGCGACTCGTAGCAAAGGATTGAGCGCGCTCAAATTCGCCTGCGCATTCAAATCGGAATCGAATTCACCATAGAATCCACACTCTGATAATCTCGTCACATTTCAAAAGGCGAAAGCTATGAAGCGACTACTCGTATTTGTGTTAGTTCTGGGCTGGGCCACGGTGATTCATGCCGGCCCAAAAAGAAGACGCGCTCGCCACTTACAGAAAAATTCTTTGCCTATTTCACGACGGACAATCACGATCAGTCAGTGACGGTGTTTTCGCCCGATGTTATTTTCTATGGGACGATCTCGCCGGAGCTTTTGACTACGCCGGAAGATGTTCGCGAATATTTTGTAAAGGCGCTGTCTAGTCGCGCGGGCAAGTTAAGGCGAATTGTTTGGCACGACGGCGACGTTGTTGACAGGACGAGTGGTTTTAGTGACCGCAACCTGGCAATCGGAGCGAACTCTCGACGGCAAAATGACGACCAACGGGCCATCGCGCAATACCGCGGTGATGCACAAGCGCGGTGAGGGTTGGGTGATTGTTCAGTTTCGATAACTCCTGGAAACCGAAGTAGATATGTTCCGCGCTCACGTGTGAGCGCGTTTCATTGCTTCGGAAGATGGCTGGAAAGCCGCACCCGTGCTGGCTCCCAGGCCATTCGCGTTACAATGAACCAAGCAACCTGATGCGTTAGCAACGTTAACGCCAGGGGTGTTAAATCCACTTCTAATTTCAGAGATTTCGGAGACAACAACTATGACAAGTCGATTCTTTTATTTGCTATGCGGCATCGCTTTGATTTCTGCGACCGCGTTCGCCGACGAGTGCAATTTTTATGCGAAGACCGGCGCCAAGGTTAGCCCACGCAGCGGCGAATGCAGCATCGACGGCAAACCCGGAGATGGTGACGAAAAGAAAGACCGGCCTGGAGCGTTGCGTTCACCGCGAAGACAAACGCGTGCTTTCGGAAATAAATTGGAAAGACGGTAAGCGCAACGGTGCGGCGTTTTATCACGATTACAACGATCGGCGCATCGTCGCGACCTTTAAAGACGATCGCGCCGAGGGCCCGGCGCAGGTGTTTTCTAAGGAAAATAAATTGCTCTGCGATATGAAATTCGCCACCGGCAGCGTCGTCGGCGCCGTGCGCGAACTCTATCCCAGTGGAAAATTGAAAGCCGGACGCGAAATCGTCGGCGAGCGCGAAGGCGATGGGCATATCGAATTACTGGAAAACGGCAAACTCACGACGTTGCGTTGCGCCAAGCAATCGATGGTGCCGGAAGATATCGCGCCGTGCGGATTCGATGGCAAGGTTTCGCGCGTGCAGCTGCCAGCCAAGACGGCAAGCCGATTCGCAATGTTGGCTATTGGCAAAGCGGCAAGCTGACAAAAGTGGAAACCGTCGATCGCAAAGGCTCAGCGATGACACGCAGCTACCCGCAGCCTGGCGAAGACGACACCTACGATACGGAAATTTTGCATCAGAACGGCAAAGTGTTTCGCGCCTACGCCACGAAGAAAAACCGGCTTGAAGGACCGTTTCGCGAAGATTCCGAAGAAGGCACGTTGCTACTGGAAACCATTTATGAAAAAGAGCGCCAGATCAGCCAGCAACAGTTTTACATGAATGGAAAATTGAAGCGCGAAGTGAAGAAATCACAACAGGCCAAACTGCTCGACGTACAGGAGTTTTGGGATAACGGCAAATTAAAAACCGCAGGGACATTCGTGGAGAGCCAATACCAGCGAGGCTCTTGGGATGATCTGGCTGAAGAAGGCCTGGTGAAGCGCTTCTCCAAAGACGGCCAATTGTCTGAAGAAACCGGTTACCGAGACGGCCGCTTGGACGGCGAGCAAAAATACTATTTTGCCAACGGCAAACTTGCCGTCGAACGGCGTTACGCGAAAGACCAAATTCGCATGCTGAAATGCTACGACCCGTCCGGCAAGCTGGAACTAAGCGAAGAATATTTCGAAGACGGCTCGCTTAAATCGGGAGGTAACGAAATGAGCGAGAAGGAGCTAGAGGCGAAAGGCATTTGTCGAGTCGATCGATAAGCGGGGAGTTTCATTTTCCTGCTAACAGGTTGTATAAATATTCGATCGCACACGAAGGTAACAACAAGAATGATGGCCTGCTCTCGATTGACTCGCTACGCGGTAAGGCATAATTTTCGTCGGTTAACTAATCAACAGATTGTTCACGTATGACAACAATGCGCCTTCCCGAATTACGACGCTCGACCTTGTTCGTCGCCGGTGCCGATGCGAATCTGCACGCGCAATCTTTGCGCGCACGGCCGGACATGCTGATTCAAGATTTAGAGGATGGAACACCTGCGCAGTTGCGGCAAGCCGCGCGGCAGTGTTCCGCCGCGCTTTTCGCCGAGGCGAAGCGCCACGGCATAGTCGCCGCGGTACGCATCAATATGCTGGAGAACATCGGCCGCGAAGATCTTGCCGCAGTGATGGCGGCGCAACCGCAAGTAGTGTTTTTGCCGAAATGTGCGAGCGGCGCGCAGGTAGCGGTGCTGGCGCGGGAACTCGATCGCTTGGAGGCAGAGCATCGCTTGCCGCTTGGCGCGATCGAAATCGTCCCCAACGCCGAGACCGCGGCGGGTGTGATGAATCTAAAGGAAATCGCACAGGCCAGCACGCGAGTGAAAAGCGCGCTGCTCGGCACGGAAGATTTAGCGGCGGACTTAATGGCAGAGCGCAGCGTCGAAGCCGAAGAACTTGCCTACGCACGCGGACGTTTTTTGTTGGAATGTCGCGCGCTCGGCATCGAGCCAATCGACGCGCCCTTCACGTTTGCCGACGCTCAAGCTTGTGAGCGCGAAGCGCGCCGCTCCAGAAAATTGGGCTACCGCAGCAAGAGCGTGGTGTTGCCCGATCATGTTGCGGTGATTCACGGGGTGTTCACGCCAAGCGAAGCGGAATTAGCGCATGCGCGTGAGACAGTGCAAGCGTTCGAGCAAGCGCGCGCAGAAGGAAAAGATCGCTCGCTTGTAGCCGGATTATGGATCGAGCCGCCGACCTATATGAATGCGAAACGATTGCTGGAGCGTGCGAATCAACTTGCTGAGGCTTCGCGGTAGAGGGAATCCCCTCGCCCCGCTTGCGGGGAAAGGGTTAGGGTGAGGGGCGAGCCGTCACTTATTTTACGATCCTCAATAGATGCGCTTTCGCGCAACGATGCGCGCCCCGCCAAGCTTTCCGGTGACAAAACAATCCGACAAAAAACTATACATGCTGTCCCATTCCTGAAATCGCGCTTCACCGAATTTCGCAATCGTAGTGTCACGCAGACCGCGATACATTTCCAAGCGCTTTACCAAAACGTCCGTCCAAAACGTCGATAGGTCCTCGTTGCTTTCGACACTAAAACCGCTACGCGCAAGGAGTTCCAAATAATTGGAAACCGGCGCGATGCCCGGCGCTTGCATCTCGCTCGCCATGCGCGACTCTTCAGCGTTGGTCAACGCAACGCGCAATACAACGTCGGTAAAGGCAAGCACGCCATTCGGTTTGACCACCCGTGCGCATTGCGCGATCAAGGCTGCTTTATCGGGGATATGTAGCCAAGCTTCTTGGCTGATGACTCGATCGTAGCTACAGTCCGGCAAGGGCATCTTAGTGGCGTCGCCATGCACGAAATCAACTAGCGAATCCAAGCCCACGCGCTGAGTTAAACGGCGCGCGGCGTCGACACGGCTTCGCGTGAAATCCAAGCCGGTGACACGGCAGCCGATTCGATGCGCGAGCCAACGCGCCGGGCCGCCCATGCCACTGCACACATCGAGCACGTGATGTTCGCGAACGATACCGGCGCGCGCCGCGAGGGCGTCGACGACGTCCACGCCGCCGTAGTGATCTTGATCGAAATCCTTTAGTTCGTCTTGCGTCAACGCGGCAAGGTTCGCGCCACGGGCGGCGAGCTTGGCGAGGATTTCGTCTTCGTTAATGGGGTGAGTGTCGTAGTAACGAATCACGTCGTCACGTTGGGTTGCGGTCATGGCAAATTAATACGAAATGTCGAATCGCGAATTGTAACGACAACCTGGCAATCGGCGCGAACAATCGACGGTAGGCGACGTAATCTAAGAACATCGCGCGGATTCGCGATCAGTGTGGTTCGTTCGGTTTACTTCGGCGGGATCAGCTGTAAACAGATTGTCACACTCGGCTGATTAAATTCCGGTGCACTCGTTGCTGTCGTTGATACGCAGCGGTCGTTTGTTGCTGTCTGAATTATTTTTGGCAGCAGGCAGATTTATCCGAACTAACTTTTGAAAAGGTGAACTATGAACCATTCATTTCGTCGTACAAAAATCGCCGCCGCCATCGGCCTATTGCTCGCCGGCTCTTCCGTGTTTGCCGATGACGACATTCGCTTCTCAGACTTCACACCACTCGCCGCGTCAGCCGGCCCGACAGCAGACGAAAGCAAGCCGATCAATTTTGGCAATTCCAAATTTGTGCAAAAGTCGATCATCGATCGCCAGTCTCAGTTGGCGGCCAACAAGCCGAACACCGGTAATTTTGATATGAACACAGTGAATGAATCCGGTCGCAATAAAGGCCGTTACTTGTTTACCGTATTCGAAACGGGTTCCGCTGGCGTGCAGCGTCACGACCGTAAAACCGGCGTGACTGAAACCATTTGGCAAAGCCCCGGTGTGGCGCCCGCGCTGAACTCACACGTGGCTTTCGATGCCTCCTATTGGACACCTTGGGGCACATTCATCACCGCCGAGGAATCCTGGACGGCCGGCGGTAGCATTTACGGTCGCTTGTACGAATTGAAGAACGCGATCTCCGCACCCGGCATCTTGAACGGCGGCAACAACAGCGGCGCGCAGTTCGTTCACCAGAACGTCATACCGCGCACGTCGCATGAAGGTATTCAGTTCGATAAAGCCGGCAATATGTAGTCGACCCTGCAAAATTCAATTTCACGCATAACGCGTACGAATTGCCAAGGCTGATCGAGAAACATTAGCCGTACGCATTTTTGCCGAACCGGATCGTCGCATCTCGGTAAACCAAGACACAAGAAACGCGAACGCAAAAAGGCCACGCAGGCCCAAACGCATAATTGCACGCATCAACCAGCGAATGTTGTAGCCGGTCGCGCAACTGATCGCATGTAGTGCATCACCGATGCTGCCTTTGAGATAGCAGCGAATCATTCGATTATCGTGCTTGACGTGCCCGATCGCAGGCTCAATGGCCTGACGACGCTTGAGTTGCTTCTTTTGACGTTCACTCATCGATTTGATACGTCCTCGGTGTACCACCTCAACACCAGGATTGTCGGCATCCACACCGCGGTAACCCAAATCCACGAACGCCTGTTTGACTTCACTGCCCGTGCTCTTGATTAAGTCATTCGACTGGCTGATCTGCGCTGCCAGGGTGTGTCCATCATACGGATTGCCGACAAAGCGTTTGGCACCCACCATCAGTCCTTGTTTATGCGTCACGGCCAGACTGACTTTAACCCCGAACTCGTAGCGGATTCTGGCTTTGCCTTTACTGATGCATTCCACCTCCGGTGCGTGCAATGCATAGAGTTTGTTTTTGTCCTTAGGTTGTTGGGTGCGGATTCGATCCGCGCGCTCCAGCAGTGTGTACAGCGCAGCCAACGTACTAGGCGTTGCAGCCGAAGTGATGGCGCCCGCGCTCAATCGGCTACGCACTTCTCGGATCAATTTGCCGATGATGGTGCGCTGTCGCTTCACGGTACGGTGGAGGCGTTTAAACTGCTTGGCGTGGGCGTAGCCCCCGGCTTTGCGTTTAAGCGCCTTGCCTTCCTTAGCGAAGCTCTGGCGCAGCGCAATTCCACAACGTTTAGCGTGTGCCACGATCTTATGTCTGGCGATCTCCAACAGTCGTGAATCCACTGGGTAGGCAATGGCTTTCTCTTGCACGGTGCTGTCGACAATAATCCGTTCGAACTCAGTCGGTTTGATGGCTTTGCTGGCGACGGCCGTGTCGATGGTGGCTGCCAATATTGGTTCCATCCCCGCTTCGCCAATGGCGCTTCGGAAGCGCCCAATCTGCGTAGCATCACACGGCACGCGTGGTTCGTAATAGTCCATACCACTGAAGTATTGCCACACGACGTTCTCGGCCCAGCGCTCACACGTTTCTTCGTCGCTTAAGTTGAAGGCGTGCTTGAGATAAAGCAACGAACACATGAGCCGGATCGGTAACCGCGAACGACCGGCATGGCTCACACCGACCGCAACCAGAACACCGCCCGAACCAAACCAATCTTCGCCTTCCGGTAACACGCCGTCGCGCGCTTGACGTCGCCAGATCGGGGCGAGTTCGGATTCAAGTCGCGACCACGGCAACCGGGTTGCCAACACCGCCAGCGGATGTCGTAAATCGATCATCGCATCTAGCCGCGAACGGAAAAAATCTACGGTCTGCGCCATCCACTCACCCCCCAAAAACTCACAGAAATAACATCAAAATTGTGATCTTCCTGTGAGTTTCACGCCAGCAATTTCAACCGCAAACCATTACGCCGTCTATGTTGTGGGGTTTTTGCAGGGACGACTATCTATGGAGATAATACCAACGGATTTCCCCGTACCGGCAGGCAGCAAAACTTCACTGACGGAACCAGATACGTAGCTGAGAAACTGCAGCGGTCGCCATCCAATATCGTATGATTTTCGAATCGCTTGCGCGGCGGCTTTTGGATACGCGAAGTTAAGGAAAGTATCGGCACCCGCACCGCGTAGCGAAATAATCTGTGAATCTACTTTGGGGTCCTGAAGCTCGTAGCTTTGTGTAGCTACGAGCATTTCTTTTACCCGATTACCTAAACCGTCGCGCAGTCCTTTCACCAACTCCTTGCCGAAATCGTCATTAAGGAACAAAACTCCGATTTTCGCCTTAGGGTGGTGTTGTAAGATGTACTTCGCGTAAAGCTTGCCTTCGATGTAGTTTGTTTGATGAAACCCCATGGTCCACGGATAGTGCTTCCAATCGCCAAATTTAGCGTCCCCGGCCCCGACAAAAAGTTGAGGAACTTTTTGTTTGTTTAGATACTTCTGAATTGCCGCATTCGTCGGTGTTCCCTGAGGATTAAAGATTAGAAGTACGCGTTCATGTTCGACTAGGCGCCGAACCTGTTCGACGGTTTTCGCCGGATTGTATGCATCGTCGAAACTGATGAATCTAATCTTTCTGCCATTGACCCCACCTTCGGCGTTTATTTTGGCGAAGTAAGCGGTTGGGCGCGCGGGACCGTCGCGTAGCTAGAAGCTGGACCGCTGTAGGGCGAAGTGTTGCCGATCCGGATTTCGGTATCGCTCGCTCCAGCGTCGTAGCGCTTTTGCGCACTGGCACTATGACCAATTAACAGTATCAAGGCTAGAACAAGTGACTTTCGCATTTTTATCCACCTGAATTGTGATTGAGGAAGTTCAAGACGATCTCATTAAAGCGATCCGGTGTTACGAAATGGGCTGCGTGTGGCGCACCTTCGGCCATCGCGCGAGTGATGTTGGGGACGCACTCGGCGAACTTATCTCCAATGATTCGAAATGCCGGCAAACTGATACTACCTTCAAGAAGTAAGGTTGGCGCACTTATGTTGCGCGCATCCTCGAAACTAAATGGGGAATAGAAAATGTCGGCGCACTTTAATTCTGCTTTCAACTCTGGCACATTGTCCAACATCACGATTCGCATCTCCGGCGACAGGCGCTCGTAGGTACCGGCGCCAAGTACACCATCCGTATATAAGCGAATTGCCTCCGCTGGATCTCCTGCAGCCAAGGCTTTCATTGCCGGTTGTTCAATCTTTACCGATAATTCATCTAACGCTGCCTTGCCACCCTCCAAGGACAGCAGCCAATGTGCCCAATCTGGCTCATCGACGACGAGCGTTCGCGTAACCTCAGGATAGTGCCTTGCGCAATGCGCTGCAATTGACGCGCCGCTTGATTGGCCAATGATATGCGCCGGGCCAAAGTCCAGGGCACCGATAAATGCAGCAAGATCGGCTGCGTGAAGTCCGGTTGAGTAGTCTGAGCCGTCACCGCTCCAAACGTTAGGATAATGGTAACGCCGGCTATATGAAATTACGCGATGGCGTTCAGAGAACGATTCAAACTGATAGCCCCACGTTCGGTAGTCGCCAATTGATCCGTGCACAAAGACGACCGGTTCGCCTTCACCAAACTCAAAATAGTGAAATTCTGCGCCATTGGCCTGAACTGTTTTGGTCGGCAAATCATAAGGTCTTTCCGGAAGTTGTTGGCCCGCGTTGGCGATCTGTTCCAAAAAGCTGCCGGTGACAAGTCCGGGCATGCTGATATAAAGCCCTCTTACTTTCTCCCTAATTCGTTCTCGCATGTTTCCTCCCTAACGTGAAGCGCCAAGATCAGCGACGCGCTGGCGCAATGCTTCGGTTCTAGGCGATGGACGCACGCCGAGCGTGATTGACAGCACCTCTTTGCAAAGCCGATAAGTTGAATAGGCTTCCGCCGTCTTGCCTTGTTGTAAATAGCAATTCATCAGGTTGCAGTAGAGATCTTCGCTGAGTGGGTCGATTTCAATTCCGCGTCGATACAGCAACAGCGCGCGTTCCCATGCGCCGTGTCGTTCTTCGGCCGTTCCAATAGATCCAACAGCATGCAAGAACTTGGCGCGCCAACGCTCGCGCGCCAACAACATCCACGGTTCGTCCGACTCGCCGTCGAAGGCCGATCCCTTGTACAGTGCGAGGATCACATCGCCTTGCATGATCAGGTCATCGTCATTCATTGCGTCGATGTTTCCGCACAAAATATCTAACGACCACGCGTCGACCCAGCAAACTCTTTCGTTCAATCGCAACTTACCTTCAGATATGGTCACGGCATCGTCACGGCGAAATAGTTTGCGTAACCGGTGCAGTGCCATTCGAAGTGCGCTTTCGCTCGCATCACCATCCGAATCGGGCCAAAGTGCTTCGATCAGTACTATCTGACTCACTTCACGTGGGCCTTTGGCTATGAGCGCTTTAAGCAACTCAATCGGTTTCTTTTGCGCCTTGTTACCAAATACGAGCGGCGTGCCTTCGACCTCAATTGCAACTTGGCCAAGCACCCGAATTCGGACATGCCACGGCCATACGTCAGAAGTTTCGCCCGTTGGGGGCAACAATCGATGAATTTGAATCAGGCGTTGTACATAGTGAGGCTCGATGTTGTACTGCAACGCTTGAGCGCAAAGGCGAGCGAGGATATGAGGTGTCAACTGAAATCCATTGGTATATCCATGCGCACGAGCAAGCGCTAGGGCTCGTCCAATCGCGTTCTGGGCGATTGGTAACATACCAAGCTTGAGTTGGATATTTGCCTCAATGAGTAAATGATGCAATTCGATCTTAGGTGCTACGACATCGCGAACCAGGTTTCTGGCCGCGGCGAGATGGTCAACGCCTCCGCGGCATTTCCAGATTCGCATAGTGCAGTGGCTACCCAGGCGTGCGCTTCGAATTCGCATGCGCGATGGCCCGTATCGCGTGCCGAGCGTAGCATTCCTTCCGCGAACGCGAGTGCCCGGGCGTTGTCACGACGGCTTAATGCCATGGGTATGGCAATACTCAGGATATTTTGCTCTTCTTGTCGTCGGGTTGGATCTAGCGCTTCGACAAATGCGTCGATTTGATCAAGGCTAAATCCATTGGCTTTCGCCTCCATTAGATCGAGCATCCGCAGCAGCGCATGATTGGGAAGAATCCCTTGTGTAGATGCGATAGTCCGGACTTTCGAGAACAGGTCCTGTGCGTGATCAAATGCGCCTTCGCAATAATAGTGGTTTGCTTCGGACAACAACCACCATAGCCGATTGAATGGTGTTAGTTCTTTTGCCTGCAAGAGTGGCCGAACATAGCCGATCAGTAAGCGTGATTTTTCAGGCGCAAACCAATCGTAGTAGGTTACTAACAAACCAGCGGCGGCGACGGATTGGTTAACGTCCAAACCACGGGTAATCAGAGCCTGCACACGGTCGGCACACGGCGCGAGGAATGGATCGTTTGGGCGCCGGTAAGTTATTGCAATCTGCAACATGGAACAAACATGCAGCTCGGTTTCTGCGGTTGGGAAAACCACCTCGGCCTCGAGTAGTTCAATCAAAGCATCGATCCATGGATCGAGGTCATCGAACGCATCAAACTGGAAGTAATAGGTTTGTACAATGGCTGCTGCCGCCAACGCTTGTCCAAGCGCGTTGCGTTCTGCTAAGAAACGCTGGTAGGCTCGTTCCAATGTCGCGCGCGCCACTGCGGGATCGAGTACGCATTGTGACAGTCCCAGGCAATACAGCAACCGCGGCGTGACTTGAACGTACCAGGTCGGCAATGCTTGAACCCATCCTCGTAGTGTCTGTGATTGCCCACGGGCCAGCAGTGAGTTCGCCTCGAGCAAGATCAACCGCGCCGCAGCGACCCAATCGCCCGCGCTCGCGTAGAGCGGGATCGCGTGCGTCGCTTGACCGCGTGCCGCTAAATGCGCAGCCGCGCGTTGTTGTAATGATCGAAGTTCAATCGCGCCGATTTCCGTTCGCGCGTGGGCGTTGAGAAAACTCTTAAACAAGGCGTGATATCGGTAGGTTGGTTCGGTACTATTCGTAGCATCCACAAAAAGATGCCTTTGATTTAGCTCAGAAAGCACTTGCCAGGCCGACTTGTCGCCGGTTAGCGCCTCCGCGCTCTCGCGCGTGATGTGAGGCAGCAAGCTGGTACGTAGCAGGACATTTCTAGTCGCGGCGGGGAACTGCTGAAACACTTCGGTTGCAAGAAAATTAAACAATCCGTCGCGGCCTCCAGCCGAAATGCCGGGCATGAGTTGCCCACCACCTCGATAATGCTCAATGAGCATGCGCAAACCAGCGACCCAGCCTGCCGATGTATCGTGCAATGCTCGTAGTTGCGTTTCGTCTAGGCCGCTGATTTCGTCGGCGGCTTCTCGCGTCTCGGTAAGATCGAAGCGCAATTCGTTCCAGTCTAGTATGCCCATGGTTTGGTGAATCAGTAGCGGCGCCAATTCTGGCGGTGGTTCGCTGCGACTTGTAATGATTAAGCGAACGCCGTCCGGTAGATCGGTAACTGCCTGATGCACGATAACGCCGATGGACTCGGCATCAAGTGCCAGTAACAATCCATCAATTACCAAAGTCGAACCAGCGCGGATTCGGGCGAAGAATAATGGCCAAAAGCGACGGCAGAATGCGCGCAAATCTGCGCGATATTCATCGCTTAAGACGGGTAAAGGGTTACGGCGCGACGGTATCGATTCCCCAAGGTTCTGAAAAAAAACCGCTGCGTCGGCGTCGCCGATTTCGGAGGTATACCAGATCGTTGGCAAATCGCGTGACTCAAGATAGCTTGCCACTAAGGTGGTCTTGCCGGCTCCCGGTGGACCGGCAACCCAGAGTAGCGGTCGTTCCCTCCATCGTTCTAACAGTGCGAACAACCGCTCACGGGCGACGATCCCCTTTCGACTCCGCTTGTTCAACTTCCCGAATGTGCGTCGCGCCATTATTGCACCCGCGAGTTTTTGAATGTTGTCTTAGGAGTGTATTGAAATCGTCGTGTTGAGTAAACGGATTAATCGATTCGCGCTACTTCAGTTTTGCCAGGAACGTTTCCAGCGCTGCATTGAACTTGTCGGGAAACTCATGAAACATCCAGTGTCCGCCCATTTCGACCGTTTCCGAGTGAGGGGCATGCTTCGCAAGCCACGCCTTTCCGGAGCCGGCTTGGGTGTCGCTCAGCACGTTGAGCACCGGAATTTTGCCGTCGATCATTTTTGCTTCTGCGGTATAGTCTCCGAAGCAACCGTCCGCAGCCAATAACGTGGCGACATAATTGGGTGTTTTCTGCACTTGATCGAGCAACCAATCGAGTTCCTCCTTAGTGATTTTCCGTTGCAAAAGATAGGGGCCGAACTCGCTCATCACCGCACGACGATCATAGGCCACGCCATTAATGAAACTCCCCACTTCTGCGGTATCGCTGTAGTCGCCCCAGTCACCCTTTTCTGTCCGAATCGATCGCGGCGACTGATCGATACAAACGAACGCCTTGACATTATCCGTGCCATATGACCGAAAATAGCCGTAGACGTCGTGACATCCCCACGACCAACCAACCACGATTGGATCTTTTAGCTTAAGCGCCTCCATGAAGGTGCGTATTTCACGCCAACGTGACCGGTGATTTCACCAAAGCGTGACCGGCTGTTTCACGGCATCGTGACCGCGATTTCACGCCGAGCGTGACCGATGTAGTGGGTGTTGCATGGATAGTTAAAGGTAGCCTTGCTGCTTTTTTGAAAGCGAGCAGGCATGCCCCAGGACAAACTATCTATGCGCAAAATACGAGACGTACTGCGATACCGCCACAGCACCGACCTGAGCCTGTCGGCCATTGCTCGGGCGTTGAACATTTCCAAAGGCGTCGTCGCCAAATACCTCAAGTTATCGGCCGAAGCCGGCTTAGGCTGGCCGTTGCCCGAGGATTTAGATGACGCCGCCCTTGAGAAGCGCCTATACCAACAACCGACGGCCCGCGTGCCCACGTTTGTCGAACCCGACTACGCCGACGTTCATCAGGAACTCAAACGCAAAGGCGTGACCCTGATCCTGCTGTGGGAAGAGTATCGCCAAGGCGCCGGTGATCGCGCGTATCAATACACCGCGTTCTGCACTCACTATCGAACCTGGGCTGGCCAGCTCAAACGGTCGATGCGCCAGATTCATCGCGCTGGCGAGAAGTTGTTTGCCGACTATGCCGGTCCGAGCGTCCCGATCATCAATGCGGATACCGGGGAAATCCGCCCGGCCAGCATCTTCGTCGCCGTATTGGGCGCATCCAGCTATACCTTTGCTTGCGCCACGACTGGCCAGACGCAAGCCGATTGGCTAAGTGCACTGGAACGCGCACTGATCTACATCGGCGGCGTCACCGCGCTGATTGTGCCGGACAATCCCCGGGCCTTAGTCACGCACGCCAACCGTTATGAACCCGAGCTGAATCGAGCCACAGCGGAGTTTGCCGCCCATTACCGCACCGTGATCTTGCCTGCGCGCCCGAGAAAGCCGCAGGACAAAGCGTACACTTCATAATGCACCTTGTGTAGTTAATGGAACGGCGATAAAAACGGGATACTTTGGTTGACGGCCTCCCTTGCCTTTGACCAACATAACGTTGCCCACCGGCTCATAGAGACAGCGGTGTTGGTTGCCGTACCGATGTTCGTGCAAGAAGCCGGCATGACCCCATTGATAAATGGTTGTTGGGCACACCGCCAGTTGATCGGCGAGTTCACGTGCAGACAGCATGCCACGTTCGCGCAAGCGTTCAAAACGGCTCTTCAAATGATACGCCAAGCGAATTACAACGACCTTCTTAACCGTAAATGACTGCCCGCGCCAATTCTTGTAGCCCTGCTCGTTGAGTTGCTGCGCAACTTGGCGATCGGTACACGTCTCAAGCAGTTCGTCGACCGTTTTGACCACCGCTGACGGCGTTTTGCGGATCAATGCGATCGGCCTGGGTTTATCGATTTCCAGCGATGCCGTACGTCCGCCGCGAAAGCGCACGTGAATGGCGATTCGTTCCGCTTTGACCAAGGTCACATCGTCGATCAACAACGCCAGCATACGCTTGCGTTCGACGGACGCGACGCGCTCGTCGTGCCACACACGCGGGAAATCCTCGGCAAGTTGGCGGATCCGCGCACGCGCATCCTCGCCCAACAACGTCTGATCGGCCTGTTGCAGGCGTTCATGTTCCTGTTGTAATGAATCAAGCTGGCGAAGGCGTTCGTTCCAGTCGGACTCCAAGGAATCGGCGACCAGCCGGTTGGCGGGGTCCACGCTCATGTAGCGGCGGCGCGCGAGCTCGGCGTCATAGCGTGCCCGGATCAACTGGGTCGCGCGTTGTGCGCTGGACTGCTCGATGCGACCGGCGATCTCGTCCTCGACCGCCAGCGCCACTTCAATCGCCGCCGGGGCAACATTCTCCAGCAGCAGTGCACTCACGGCCTGGTCAATGGCGTGGCCGCGCATTGACTGGCACGGCTTATCGGCGCGCCGCACCGCGTTCTCGGTGCACATGTAGTACGGTTCCAGTTTGTCCGCCACCGCTTGATAACGCACCCGCATGCGTGCGCCGCACAAACCGCATACGACGCGTCCTTGCAATAGGCCCACGCCTTCACGCGGCATGCTGCCGCGATGACCCAGACCAAATCCGTTGGCATTGTGCGTGAGCGTAGTCTGGTTGCGTTCAAACTCTTCCCATCCGATATAACCGGGGTGGGCATCGCGGATCAGCACCAACCAATCTTCGCGAGCGACTTTGAGCGTCGTGTGTTTGTTGGCGCGATGGACACCGCGGGTCCGTCCGTAGGCGAAGGCGCCTGCATAGCGCGGGTTGTGCAAGATTTGCACGGTACGACAATGCTCCAATGGCCCCCAGAGCACATCACCCTTGCCAATGCCGCGTCGAATCCGGCGCGGAAACAGCCAGCCTTCGCGACGAAACCGTTTGACCGTGGCGGTGGCTGACGTGCACTGACGGAAGGTGTCGAACAGCAACTGCACGGCCGCGCGAATCGATTGATCCGGATCGAGCACGACCGATCTATCCAAATGGTAAGCCAGACCGATCGGCAGCGGCACCTCCAATTCGCCGCGGCGGGCCTTATTGCGCATGCCCCCTTGCAAGCGCGCCTTGAGCACATGCAGTTCGGCTTCGCTCATCGCGCCTTTCAAGCCGAGCAACAGCCGGTCGTTGAAATACGCCGGATCGTAGACGCCGTCTTCATCCAGAATCAAGGTTTGCGTCAATGCCGACAGCTCCAGTAAGCGGTGCCAATCGGCATTGTTGCGGGCCAGGCGCGATACCTCCAGGCCCAGCACGATACCGGCATGGCCGTTGGCCACTTCCGATACCAAACGCTGAAATCCGTCCCGATCCTGGGCGCTGGCACCCGACAACCCCAAATCACTGTCGATGACGTGGATGCGCTCGATCGGCCATCCCATCGACACCGCACGATCGCGTAACGCGTATTGTCGCTTAGTGCTTTCAGTGTTCTCGAGTACCTGGCGCAATGAGGACTGGCGGACGTAGAGAAATGCATCGCGTCGAAGATGATCGGCGGTTACCTTCTGGAATCGATCAGCAGACATGGGTGAGCTCCGAATGGGTATGCAACACGAGATTGGCGATCAGGCGGACGAACTCGCTATCGCGACCGGGCACTGGGTGGGCGGGAACCGGCGAGTTCGTGCGGCGGGGCGGCCGGCGGGTTGAGCAACATCGCCAGTCCTTGCCACATGCCGTGGAACCGAAGCGCCGTTAATTCTTCGCGGCCGCCTTGCCCGAGCAGGCATGCTGAGCGCAAGGCTTCGTAGCGCGCTACGGCGTCGGACGACCGGCACGCTGGAACCGTTTCTTCTACGGTTTTTTTTTGCGCGCGATCGCGCGTTCGATACTGCGAGGGTGAACTGACAGACCCCATGTGGATTCGATCTCGTGCGCCAACGCGCGCGCAGGAATCGATCCATCGCTTGGTAGTCGCTGTTCGATAAAGTGCATGAGCGCGTCGGTGAGTTTGTGCGCCCCTTTGGGGCCGCGTTGCTTGGGCAATAGACCGGCGAGCCCCTCGCGGGCGAATGCCGCTTCGGCCTGATACAAGGTGGGACGCGATAGGCCAAATAGGAAGGCCGCATCGGCTTTGGAGGCGCCGTCGATACGCACGTGGCGCAGCATTTCGTACTTCGTCTGCAGCAAATCGTGGGCATCGAAGAACTCGCCCGATTGAAACCACGGTGCGCGAACCCGCTTGGGTTGCGCATTGAGTAATCCTTGGCGGCGTAAGCGTTCGAGCTTGGGATCCGGTTTCGTCACGCTGACGATTCCTGCGGTAGCGATGTAATACTAAATACGCCGCACAATAAGAAATGTCAAGATAAATAATTGTTTCATTTATCGAGATCAATCGTACAGTTACAGCGAAACGCAAGAGCAGAAGAGCAATGTGCGCAATACAAGCGGCAAAGTTATCTTTACAAATGCGGCATAATTTATTTAACATCCCGGCCTCCGCTCAGCTCATCGATCAGCGCACACAATCGACGCAAATCATCGGTGCGAAAGCAAGACCGACCGGCCGACGCCTGCGCAAACAGATCCCACTCGGGAACATCGGTCCACGATGCCAATATCGAGCACAGGCGCTCATTTGCGTCGTAGTACATGACCCGATCCTCGCCCCAATTCTGGCGGCGCGTCATGAGTACGAAACGCTGTCCTCGCTTGGGATGGAATGGATGGGTGATCTCAAACGTAGGGATTATCGATGTACTGCTGTCCACATGACAGGCAGTTGATGACTTGCGAGAAAGCCAAAGTCGAGTCGGGCGTGCAAGTGGTGGAACGCTGGATTCTGGCGCGACTGCGTCATTGGCAATTCTTCTCGGTGGCCGAACTGGACGCCGCCGTGGCGCAACTCCTGCCGGCGCTGAACGAGCGCGCGTTCAAGAAACTGCCCGGTAGTCGATGCGACGCCTTTGCCCGGCTCGATGCACCGTACCTGCGCCCGTTACCTGCTACCCGGTTTGTTCTAGCCGATTGGAAACGTGCAACCGTCAACATCGACTACCACGTCGAATTCGATGACCACTATTACAGCGTGCCTCACGCACTGGTGCGCCAGGAAGTGGAATTGCGCATTACGCGCGGCACCATCGAGATCCTTGCCCGTGGCCGTCGCATCACCAGCCATGCGCGCAGCTACCACAAAGGCACCTTCTCAACGATTCCCGAACATATGCCGGCCGCACACCGAGCACACGCTCAGTGGTCGCCCGGCAAATTGATGAATTGGGCGGCTACGGTGGGCCCGGCGACGGGTGAATTGGTAAAGCGATTGCTTATCGAGAAGCAACACCCCGAGCAAGGTTACCGATCGTGCCTCGGGTTGATGCGGCTGGCACGAACCTACGGTCGCGAACGTATGGAAGCCGCCTGTACGCGCGCGCTGACCATTGGTACGCATCGCTATCGCTCGGTGGCCTCGATTTTAAAGAAAGGGCTGGATCGCCAGCCCATCATTCCGCCGGCGCAAGCCGAACTGCCTTTACCGAGCCACGCCAATGTGCGCGGTCCGGATTATTACCACTAACCCAAGGAGAGACTCACGATGTTGATCGAACAAACGTTACAAACCTTAAAAGCATTACGCTTGCCCGGCATGGCTACGGCATTCGAGGAGCAGCAGACCGTCGCAGCTTCAGCGAGCCTGTCGTTCGATGAACGCTTCGCGATGTTGGTCGACCGGGAATTAACCTGGCGCGATAATCGCCGCCTCGCCCGCTTGCTGCGTGAGGCGAAACTCAAATCATCGCAAGCGTGTGTGGAAGATATTCGTTATGGCGGCAAACGTAAATTGGATAAAGGGCTGATGGCGCAGTTGGCCAGTTGCCAATGGATTCGGGCGCATCAGAATGTGATCCTCACCGGCGCAACGGGCTGCGGTAAAACGTGGCTGGCGTGCGCACTGGGTAACGCGGCGTGTCGTCAGGGATTATCGGTTGCCTATGTGCGCACGCCGCGTTTGTTTGAGGAACTGCGGATCGCGCATGGCGATGGTAGCTTCGGCAAGCGTCTGGTGAGTTTGGCCAAGACGGATCTGTTGATTCTCGACGATTGGGGCTTGGCGCCGCTCAACCAGGGCGAACGTAATGATTTGTTGGAGGTGCTCGATGATCGTGTCGGTACGCGTTCGACGCTGATTACCAGCCAACTGGCGGTGAGCAACTGGCATGTGTACTTGAACGATCCGACGTTGGCCGATGCGATCCTGGATCGCGTGCTGCATGCAGCGCATAAAGTGCCGCTCTCGGGCGAATCGCAACGCAAGCCGGAAACGCTGTAATGCGCGCCGTCATGACTTGCGTTTCACGCCATCGTGACCGCGATTTCACCGACAGCGTGACCGATTGAGGTAAACTAAAACCCTATCCATGCAGCCTCCTCGCATCGGTCACGCTCACGCGAAACGAGCGGTCACTTTCCGCGAAATACGCAAAGGCGCGCAAATCTTTGCCATGCTGAATGTATGTGTGTCCCTCTAGCGTCTTGCTCGAACGGCCTTGGCTTCTTGGGTCATAGGCAAGTACGCGGTATTTTTTGGAGAAGTGAGAAATTTGATCTGGGGCAAAAAAACTCCTGCGTTCCCGTCCAACCCGTCACGAAGATCAACGGCCTACCGCTGCCCGCCTCTTCGTAGAAGAGCTCTAAATCCGGACTCACGCGGACATACTCGCCAGCCAACGCGGTTGTCGAATACGAAACGCAGAACAATAGTGTCAAAAAGAGATTGCGTATGGTTTTCATGATCGTCGCCTCCTGGGTTTGTGAAAATTGGCATTCAAATGAATGCGCTAGCCAGGATAGACGTCGTTGCGCAACGGATCTGTAACCGATTGCGAATTATTGTGGAATTTCAAGCCAACGCGAATTGGCGCCGCGATAGTTCTGAAGAAATTCTAGCGGGACAGGAAAATTCGCAAGCATTAGGGGCGCATACACCGTTACCGTTCATATCGATCCGAGGGGTGGTGCTACCACTGAAACTTCGGAGATAGATTATTAGAGATGACATTGCCCTCTACCAGTCGATGAGAGTCTGCTTATCCTTTACCGATTAAACCGTTCGACTATCAGGTAACCGGATACTCGAACTTCCAACAGATTTTTGAGCGGCGGGTTCTCGACCGCAATCGGTCGCTCAGTTGGAAAACTCCTACTACCGCTTTGGGTCGTCGGTGCAATGTCGCAGTAATATTTTGAATGGCGGTTGCTCTATCCATTGCGGACTATTCTCGTCGAACAACTCAGCATTTGGATTTATTTCGGCGCTGGCGCCGAAATAAACTTATTCACCGATACCGGTGCGAAAAACGTCACGGCTTCGTCAGTTGTTGCGTTGAGCCAATCGTCAAAGGAGTCCGGCTCAATCACGACAACCGAGCGCTTTTCATCGTTGGCCGGATGAAACTTTCCCATGATCGGATGGGAATTGGCGTTGACGGTCAATAGGCTAAACGATGGAATCCACTCTCCATTCGGGTTCTTCCAATACTCGTAAATCGCCGCGACGCCAAAGGGTTTTTGATCTTGCAGCTCAATGCGCCACCGAATGGGTTTACCGGTTTCGTAGTTGGGTTCGTAAAACCGATCCATCGGGACGATGCAGTATTGGCGTTTACGCCAAGCATTTCGAAACGTCGGTTTCTCGAATACCGTTTCAGTCCGCGCGTTATACGTCGATCGATAATTCTTGCCGTCCTTCGACCAAGTCGGAATCAATCCGAATGTGGCGGCGATACATTCTTTACGCTTGCTTCCTTGATCGTCTTCTCTGGCCAGACGAATGATCGGCGCTTGGTAACCCGGGTAAGCTTCTTCGCGAAATTCGATGTCGGGGGCTGACGCACCAAAATAATCATCGATCAATTCCCGGCTGGTCGGGCGGTAATTTGTGCACATGGTTTGAGTTTGTTTGAAACGATATGCCTATCTTAACGAATTGATTTGGACCCGCCAACGCGTGCAATGGCAGGGACACGGTTGACTACGAACGATCGTTCGGATAGATTATCCTTTATTTCCTAACCAACGCCCACCCCCGCCATGCCGCCCGCCGATGACAATGCCTTAATCGCCCTGCGAGACTATTACGCCGAACATCAGGTGTTGCCGTCGTATACGACGATCGCGGATCTGTTGGGGCTTAAGTCCAAGGCCTGGATTTCGGCCTTGGTATCGCGTTTGATCTTGCAACGGTATTTAGCCTTTACCGCCGATAAGCGCTTGAAACCGGGGGCGCGGTTCTTTGAGCACTTTGTATTTGACAGCGTCCAAGCCGGATTGCCGAATCCGGCGAATGATAATCCGCCGGAAGCCATTACGCTGGAGAACTTTCTGATTCATCGCCCATCGCAGACGGTGTTGATTCGGGTCAAGGGCGATTCGATGAAAGATGCCGGGATTCATGACGGCGATCTGGCCGTGGTGGAACGGCGCTATACGGCCAATGTCGGTGAAATTGTGGTGGCGAATCTCGACAATGAATTCACGCTGAAGTATTTGGATAAGGATAAAGCCGGCCATTTCTTGCGGCCGGCTAACGACGATTTTGCGCCGATTCGTAGCGGATTTGAAATCTTTGGCGTGATGGTGGGCTTGGTGCGTAAGTATTGAATTGGAAATTCCCACCTGGCGAAGTGACGATACCCGCCCAGTTCGGACGGCAACATTTGTTCACAATCCTGACACCCCCATTTAACATTTGATTCGGTATGATGGGTTCCATGTTGTGACGTTCCTCCTCCGCGTCATCGCAGGAAATCTCCTCCAATTAGAGCCCACGCGTTGTGGGCTTTTTTTATGGTCTGATCGCGGAACATTCGACGGGCTGGACTTGAAATCGACACGCCCCAAATCGCTGGGAGGCGCAACCTGAGGCGTGAACCCGACGTCGATCCGCAATTTCCGCAAATCCATCGAGTCGAACAATAATTTACGCCCGACACGACATCAGCGCAATTAAATTTCGCCGATTGGTTGGCGCTCGACTGAGAAATTTGCACCGCTGCCAAAGCGTCTCGACCGGCGTTACCATACGCCCATGACACGCCGCATCGCTCATCTGGACATGGACGCCTTCTACGCTTCCGTAGAATTGCTGCGCTATCCGCAGTTACGCGGCTTGCCTGTCGTCGTTGGCGGTCGACGCCGGCGTGAGGCGGATCAGTCAATGGATTCGTCAACCCCGATTGATGCGTTCGTTCGTCTTCGCGATTATGTCGGCCGTGGCGTGGCGACGACGTCGACCTACGAAGCCCGAGCCTTGGGCGTTCATTCTGCGCTTGGGATTAATGAAAGCTGCGGTCTTGGCGCCGGACGCCATTTTGTTGCCCGCCGATTTCGACGAATACATTCGTTATTCCCGGCTATTCAAAGCCGCCGTTGGCGAGATTGCCCCGCATATCGAAGATCGTGGAATCGATGAAATCTATATCGATTTAACCGAAGTGCCCGGCGAAACGATTCCGCTGGCGCAATCGATTAAGGACAACGTCAAACGCGCAACCGGCTTGTCCTGCTCCATCGGTATCACACCAAATAAGCTGCTCTCCAAGATCGCTTCGGATTTGGAGAAACCCAACGGCCTGACGGTGCTCGGTGAAACCGATATTTCAACTCGAATATGGCCATTACCTTGCCGCAAGATTAACGGCATCGGCCCGCGATCCAGCGCCAAGCTGGAAGGCTTGGGGATTCGGACCATTGGTGAATTGGCGCAAGCGTCTGTTGAAATGCTGGTCGAACAATTCGGCAATCATTACGGCCATTGGCTTATCGAAGTCGCCCACGGTCGTGATGATCGGCCGGTCGTTACCGAGCGCGAGCCGAAATCCATTAGCCGGGAAACGACCTTTGAGCGGGATTTAGATCCGAAGCGCGATCGCGAAACGTTGTCGCGAATCTTGCTGGATTTGTGCGTAAAACTGAGCGGTGATTTGAAGCGTAAAGGTTACAAGGGCAAAACCATCGGCGTAAAACTCCGGTACGCGAATTTCAAAATCGTGACACGGGATACGACGTTGAGATTCGCTGTCGACGATGCCGAATCGATTCGCGACGCGGTACGCAGTTGTTTGAAGCGCGTATCACTTGATGCGCGGCTTCGATTGCTTGGTGTGCGCATTGCCGCGCTGGTATCGACTGAACAAGCGAACAATACCAATTCGGAATCGAGCGCGGAAACGTTTCCGCGCGGCCAAAGTTTGTCGTTATTCGATTAAAGGTTTTGTTTTTTCGTTTCGCAATTCACTAAAGATAAAAAACAAGAATCAACACCGCCGCCACCTCGTCGAGGTCGCGGCATCAATGTTGAGGCGGACTGTCGGTGATGCTGACAGACCGCGGTTTGTTTTATTTTGAGTCGTTCTCTTGTTTTTCGTATTACCCCCGTTCCCCTAAGTTCGTCGCCTGATCCGCAAGACTAGCCGGTGCCGGCAACCTGCAAGGGCGTTTCGCGGCATAAACGGCTGCCACCCCGCTACGCGGGTCCCCGCCATTAATTCCACGGTCCCTTGCAGGTTGCCTATGCGCACCGGCTACTTTTCTTGCGGGCGACGAACTCAGGGGAACGGTGGCAATGGAATCAAACTTTTTTATTCGAACAACAACATCAAGATCAACAACAAGGTCAACGGCGGGCTCGGAATCTAGGGGCCCGGTGGTGGGAGGGACGAGCGATTGAATGGCGTTTTGCGTTCAATCCAAGACTGGGAAGAATTGAATTCTTTCTCAAGGATTGAAGTCTTGTTTATTATTTCTTAAGGAGATGAAACATGTCTAGTCTTGCATAAAGTAACGGGTTCGATGATCGGTTATGTGGTGTCGGTACCGCAAGTCTCATTGGTCGGCGAAAGCCGTACCCCTCGGGCGTTTTATCAGGTGATTCGGAATATTCGTTGGAATGATCCGGATAGCGGGGAACGTCAGGAACGCAAAGTGGCGATTCCGCTTCACGTCTTGGGGTAAGCAAGCGGAGCACGATGCGAAATATCTGCGTAAGGGTTCCCATGTGGCGGTGGAATTTCGGATCGAGAATTCCCAATACGAGAAAGATGGGGAAACCTTTTACGGCTTTCAGTTCACCGTGGAGGCCATCGAGTATCTGGATTCCAAGGAAGAAACCGAGCGGCGGGAACAGCGGCAGCGGGAAGCGGCCAATAGTTAATTGATCTGGGGCCGGCCTACGCTTCGCGTGGGCTGGTCCGTTTTCTAATGGAGCGAATTTAATGGGTGCCCTTTCCAATTCGGTTGGCCGGGCTAACAATAATCTCAGCACTGACGCGAAATTGACTCAAGCCGTCGCCATGTAGCGACAGTCATTCAGACTCACCGCTGTTGTCAATTTACGATCGAGACGAATTGATCGCGCGTCAAAGCTAATCTAATGCAACTTGAGCAAGATCATCTTTTGGAAATTTCAGCGCGGGAACGCAAAGCCTATGCCGATTCGTTGGTCGCTCAATTTGAATTGACCGGATCCAATTTGCCGGCAGATGCCAATCCCCGGCAATTGCATTTGTTCTAATCAGCAATTCCCCCGGCCTCGTCGCATGACGATTCTGGCCGGGAAATTTTTACCCCGCAACTAAATATCTTGTCACAAATCCTGCAATCCCGCTAGGCAAATTCACCCCCTGAATTTGCCTAGCCGGTGTTTTGTTTCGCGCCTAAAGTGAGCCCTCGTAAATTAAACGCTGCTGAATGTTGGAGGGAACGAAATGACGACATCACATCCATTGAGCGTTGCTCGGGCGGCGCCCGAACCCGCAATAAAGGGTTGCGCCGGCAAGAACCCGCCGGCTGAAAATGCATCACACCCCTTGCAATCGTCGATTGCCCGCAATGCCACGCCTGGCCTTGCGAAAGCTGTATAACACTAAGAACTTGCGAGTGTAACAGACCCTGTTCAACAGTAAGTTGTTTAATTAAAAAGGAGTGAAACCATGCGCACTGAACTGATTGGAGTTCGTCTTCCGCTGCATGAAGCGCGCCGTGATCCGCCGACGAGCCGCTGAAATCGGTTTAACCAAATCCCCGTTCGCCGCGAATCTCGTTTTGCGCGGAATGCAAAAGCGACCACGCCGATGACTACCGACCTATCTGGACCAACTCGACGACAAATTACAACGATTAGAAAAGACGCTTAACGAAGTCGTAACGGTTCCAAGCAAGCCGCCAACGATGTCGTCCAATTGCAATACAGGCCTTCATGATCGAACCCGTTACTGATCCTTCGTTACCTGGTTAAGAGACGATCTCAAACTCGGTGGCGAGATCGGCCGTAAGTTACAGAAGGCGGTCGGCGAAGTTCGGGTGGCCGGATTATGACGCGCCGCGCGTGGCAGCATGTCGGGGTCGCGGCGATCGTTGCACCGGTCGCAGTTATTTGCATTTGGTGCATCTGGGTCGTTCGTGCTTTTGAACTGACCAAGCCCTACGGTCACAATCTATTGAAAGCGGCAGGGCTTGCCTTTACGCGCGCCCAATTTAGGTCAACATCACTTACGGTAGCGTTGCGTTCGGGTTTGCCCTGGCCGGCGGGCTGGCCGCTCTGGTCTACCAATTCGGCAACCCACGCCAGCAACGGCATAACTTCGTGCGCGGCAGCGAGTTCATCGAATCCGGGGAATTAGCGCGTTATACCGCAAGGAACGGGAATCGGGTTTCGGCAAAGGGTTGGGCACGCAAGTCGCGCTGGCCGGCGTGCCGATACCGCGCCCGATCGAGCGGCTGCATTTCTTGATCGGTGGCACCACCCAATCGGGCAAGACCGTTACGATTACCGAAATGCTGGCTGGCGCATTGCGTCGCGGCGATCGCGCCGTGGTCGCCGATCCGAATGGCGGTTACTACGCCCGTTTCGGTCAGCCAGGCGATGTCATCCTCAATCCCTTCGATAGCCGTTCCGTCGGTTGGTCGATCTTTAATGAAATCGCCAAGGACTATGACGTCGAACGCTATGCGCGTTCGGTGATTCCGGATGCCCGCAGTGCCCAGGATTTTGAATGGCATGGCTATGCCCGATTGCTGTTTAGCGAAACGGCGCAACGGCTGGTCGATCTTACGGCAAAACACCACCAAACAATTGATCTATTGGCTGACGGTGGCCAAGATCGAGGAATTGGGCGAATTGCTGCAAGAAACGCCGGCGGTCGGTTTATTCGATCAGGGCGCGAATAAAGCGCTGTCGAGTACGCGATTCATCCTGACCAACTACATTAATCCGCACAAATATCTCACGCCCGGCGATTTCTCGTTGCGCCGCTGGTTGGAAGAAGGCAAAGGGAGCCTCTACATCACCTGGCGCGAAGATATGGCCGAAGCGCTACGACCGCTGATTTCGACATGGTTTGACGTGTTGGTTGGTTCGATGCTGAGCTTGCCGCCGAGCGATGCGCGGCTTGTGTGGTTCTTCTTGGACGAACTCGCCAGTATGGAGCGGCTCAGTTCCTTGGAAGACGGCTTGACCAAAGGCGCGAAGCATGGCGGACGATTCGTTTGCGGGCTCCAATCGACCGCGCAGCTTGACGATATTTACACGCGAGATAAGGCCGTTGTGTTGCGAAGCTGTTTCCGAAATTTACTCGTGCTGAATATTCCCGAACACCGATCCGGTGACGGCAGAGGAATACAGCAAGGGCTTAGGCGAGCGGGAATTCATCCGCACCGAGAAATCGCGGGCTTACAACTGGCAGCGGGGAAATACGGTGACTCATACGAAACGTCATGTCCGTGAACGGGCGGTGATGCCGAGCGAGATTCACAAGCTGCCCGATCTAACCGGTTATCTGAAGTTGGCGGGCGATTATCCGATCGCCAAGGTGAAACTGACGCCGAAGGATTATCCGATTCGGAATAAGGCGATTGTGGAGGGTGACAATGCTATCGATCGCAAACGTTAAATCCGGCGCGCAGCCGGAAAGCTATTACAGCGGCGGTGACGACTATTACAACTCGAAGAAAGAGAAAGCCCCAAGCCAATGGCGCGGCGAGCTTGCGAAAGAACTTGGAGCTTGAGGGCGCGGTAAGGCCTGAAGACGTCAACCCATTACTCAATGGCATCTTGCCGGACGGACAACACATTCATCACGGCGGTGGCAAGCGTCTGCGCGGCATTGATCTGACGTTGAACGCGCCGAAATCGGTATCGATCCAGGCGTTAGCGATCGGTGATGGTCGGCTGATTGAGGCCCACGAACGCGCCGTGACCGTCGCAATGCGCCACGCCGAAACAACTGGCCATAACGCGTGACGGCGAAATGACCGGTAAGCTCTTGATTGCCAGTTACCAACACGGCACGAGCCGGGAACTCGATCCGCATTTGCATACGCACAACGTGGTGATCAATGTCACCCGCAAGAACGACGGCAGTTGGCGCGCGCTAAACTATCGGGCGTACTTCGAGAACCAAAAACTCATCACGGCGATTTACCGCGCTGAACTGGCGCGCGAGGTCCGCGCATTGGGGTATGAAATTCGTCTGACGGGCAAAAATCACGGCTTTGAACTCGCTCACATTACGCCGGCGCAAATCCGGGCGTTTTCGAAACGCGCCACACAAATCGAAACCTCGCTCGAAAAGCGCGGGCTCGATCGGGAATCGGCCACGTCAAAGCAACTGGAGCGCGAAACCCTCGCTACGCGACGACCGAAACGTAATGTCGATCGAACTTCTCTCGGCGAGCAATGGCGGGAAAAAGCCAACGAACTTGGCATCGAATCTAAGCTTGTTACCGCGATCCTCAGCCGAAATCCAGCAAAGCCAAGGAAACCACTGCGCTCGGCGCGGTCGACTACGCCATCGAGCACCTGACTGAACGCCAAGCCGCCGTCACGGAAAACCAAGTCGTTCAAACAGCATTAGGCGCCGGCATGGGCTATGTCAACGCGAATGAAATCTATGCGGATTTGCGCAACAGGCGAATCAGGCGGGCGAGATATTGCGGCAGAATGGTCAAGTTGACGACACGAGCGAAATGCTGCAGACGCGAGAAACGACATTCTACATATCGCACTAGTCCGGTCGTGGCCAAACGCCTAGAATTGCCGACTCGCGAATACGTGGTCAAGCAATTGCAGTCCACAACACTTAATCCAAGGCCAACGCCAGGCGGTCGAACTCATCGCCACCTCGCCCGATCGCGTCGTCGGCGTTCAAGGCCGCGCCGGTACCGGTAAAACCTTTATGCTGGCGGAAGTCAAACGTATTGCCGAGACAAATGGATTCAAACTCATGGGCTTGGGTCCGTCCGGACGCGCGGTTCAAGAATTGACCGACGCCGGCGTCGAGTCTCGCACGATCGCGAGTTTCAATATCGCTCAAGATAAAGAGATCGACGGCAAATCGGTGATCGTGATCGATGAAGCCGGCATGGTGCCGACTCAGGATATGCGGCAAATCCTTCAGACGCCGAGCAGCATAACGCCAAAGTGGTCGTGATCGGCGATGAGAAACAGCTCAAAGCGGTCGAAGCGGGTCGGCCGTTTGCGCAACTTTATGAGCACGGCATTCAGTTTGCGCTGATGGACGAGATTCAGCGCCAACAGAACGAAACGCTGCGCGAGGCGGTTATTGAAGCAAGCCGCGGTCAGATCGCGCAATCTATTTCCCGCATGGAACCACACATCACGGAAATTAAAGCCGACGAAAAACGCTATCGAACAATTGCTGAAGAATTTGCGAATCGATCCTCCGAGGAGCGGCGCAACACGTTGGTGATCACCGGTACGAATCAGGCGCGGGATGCGATTAATCGGGAAATTCGAGCCGCGTTGGGCCGTGGGGACGACGGTCAGCCGGTGACGATCGTTCGACGCGTCGATATGACCAAAGCGCAGGCCAAGCTGATACGGCACTATGAGCCTGGAATGGTGGTCGAAGCCAGCCGCGCCTATTCTGGGATATTGGCCGAGAAAGGCGAGCGTTTCCATGTCGACACGGTTGGTCGGGAGTTCGTGCGACTGCGGCGAGAAAATGGCAAAGCTCGTTGGATTGGAATCCAACACGCAATCCTGGTTTCATTGCTTATGAAGAACGAACGATCAAACTGGAAGCCGGCGATCGGATTCAGTTCACGCAGGGCGATAAGACCATTGGCTATAAGAGCCGGGAATTAGCGGAAGTGACGGAGATCGACAAAGATTCGTTAAACGTTCGTCGTAACAATGGCACGGAAATATCGTTACGACTTTCGACGACCGCTGACGATTGATTATGGCTATGCGGCCACGGCGCATAGTTCCCAAGGCGCGACAGTGGATCGCGTGATGGTGGATATCGATACCAAAAGCCGCTCAACAAACGATGCGGCTTACTACGTTGAGATCAGTCGCGCACGCCATGAAGCGAAGATTTACACCAACGATCAAACCAAACTTCCGGCCGCTGTATTACGCCGAGATGAAAAAACTGCGGCGCTTGATGTGGCGTACGCCAAAGATAAAACCATCACGCCTCAACAAAATATTGCTTCGATCGTGAAACCAGCTAGAGCCATCGAGACCGATCGGCAACTTTGAATGGAACGCGTTTCGGAGAATATTTCGACGGCATCTGGTAATCTAATATTTATGAATCCAAGCTGCTATTGTTCACGGCCGATGAAATTGCCCGCGCGGGAGGCGGATAAAAAATGAAACTGTATGGGCATCCTAATTCTCGCGCGACCCGCGCTCTCTGGGCGCTCGAAGAAGTTCAGGCCGACTACGAGTATGTCCATGTTGATCTGAAATCCGGCCAAGGGCGCATCGATTCGTATCTCGCAATTAACCCAGCGGGTAAAGTTCCGACGTTAATCGATGGCGAATTAGTGATTACCGAATCGGCCGCAATATGCCTTTACCTCGGTGATAAGTTTCCCGAATCTGGTTTGCTACCACCAATCGGATCAACTGAACGTGCGGAATGCTATCGCTGGATAAGCTTCGCCATCAGTGAATTAGAGCAACCGCTTTGGACGATTGCGAAACATCGCTTTGTGTTGCCGGAAGAAAAGCGCGTTTCGGCGATATTGCAAACGGCGTTCTGGGAATTCTCGATTGCCGCCGGCATATTGACGAAAGGAATCGCTGATCGTCCGTATGCTGCTGGCGAAAAGTTTACGGCTGCCGATATATTACTGGGCCATACGTTGGCTTGGGCGCGAAGTACACGTATTGAGCTTGGTCACGACTCACTGAATGTTTACACCGATCGCGCCTTAGATCGCCCGGCGCTAACTCGCGCAAGAACACGCGCTCAGACAGGTATGGAAACCAAGAGCTAGGCGCAGAAGGTTTTCATCCGCGATCACCGCGCGATGCGCTACCTTTGCTACCTTTCCTCAAAATAATCGCTATCAATTTGCTTCACGGTGTAGGTCGCTTCGGCGCTAACGCCGACGTTGTGGTCGATCATCATTTCTGCCAATCGTATTCCATCAATGAGCACAATTCGCGTCGAAAGATTTGCAGCGTAAGCTTTCGCTTCCGCCGAAAAATCTGAAGTTGTAATCATCACGCCTTTGTGTGCGCGATGTCCTTGCAAGGCCCCAGCGAAAGCTTGTACGTGAGGCCGACCGACATTTGCTTCCCAACGCTTTGCTTGGACGTATATCGAATCTAGACCTAATCGATCTTCCTCAATAACGCCGTCAATGCCACCGTCGCCGGACCGCCCAACGGCTCGCGCAGCACCCTCGCGGCCGCCGCCATAGCCCATCGCGGCCAAAACGTCGATGACAATATTTTCAAATCGTTCTGGACTTACCCCTCGCAGCGTTTCGACAAGCTGCGACACCAGGCTGGCGCGGAGGGTTTGATACGACCGCTCCAAAGATTCCTCCGGTGATTCTTCGTGTAGTAATTCGTCGCGCTTCGGATCGATTGCATTCACGGTCTGGACACCGCTTCCCGCCAGAAATGCCCGAAATTCCGCGAACTCGCGGAGCAATTCATTGTTGATGGCAGATGGATCACGTGCGAGGACTTCCCGCCCACGTTCTGTAATCTCATACATGCCACGCTGAGGCGTTCTCGCGAGCCCCGCTTGCTTGAGATAAGTTAATGCCCATCCAGCACGGCTTCGGTACACAGGCGCTTTGCCGCTCGGTAGCATAAGCGCTCGATCTTCTGGCGACAATCTTAAAGTGTTCGCAACTGCGTCCATAAGGCGTACTCTCCGTGCCTCCGAGCCGTCGGCCAAGCAGCGCAAAGTGGGGAGCATAAAAGCTTCGTAGGTAGGCATTGACATAGTTTTTGACTCCCGGCTAATTTGCCACCAATCCGATTTCATGTTTTCGCCGCTGCCGATCCACCTCACCAGCCCGTAAGAAACGCGACAGATGAAAACTCGCTAGGTTAATGTCCTCTTCGCGCAGCATGGCGTTTTCTTGATTTAAAAACGCCGGTAACGCCTTTGGCTCTAACACCCAAATATCATTTCGAGCGAACGACGTAGATTCAACGAACCAACCCGGAAATACGATCACCGGTCGAACATGATATTCACGTCCGGTGCTTTCCTTTAGCAAGGCTCGCAGCCAAGTTGCTTGCGCTTTCGCCTGAATGACCGGATCACGATCTGGCTCTCGATCAAAAACAGTAACTTTTTCGCCGTCAAATTGGACTCGTGCGTCGCCACGCGCAGGTTTTGACCAAGTTTTCGTTTCGATCGTAAAAACGCCAGCGGCCCCAATCAACACGTGATCGATGTTGAAATTATCACCGACGATATCGTGAAAAACTTTATATTTCCTTTCTCGCAGCGACTCCAAAAATTGACCCACGGCGCGTTCACCAACTATGCCTTGCTTCAAGTGTCGCATTCGCTGGCGTACACCCCATATCCGCCAAGCGAAGAAGATAATACCGATCAATGCTAAAAGCGTGACGACCAATGGACTAGGCTTACTTGAAAAATAATAACGCCACCATTCGACGCCGGCCATAACAATCAATACCGCAATATAAAGCAACGGCAACACGACTTTGTCTTCGAGTAACAACTCACGTTCCTCCGCGAGCGATTGACCTGGCAAGCGCAGTGGCGGAGCTTTAATGGGTGATCGATTTGGCTCAGTCATTTCGTCTCGTCTAGATCTAGCGCTCGATACAAATCCTCGGCGAGCGCCGATTCCAATTCGGTGGTGATGTCGGCTGCAATAATCTCCGCTGTAGGTCGCCTATCAAATTCCAACATGTTCCGGTATACCTTTCCGGTTGAAGATGCGAGCAGCCTGTGGTGGCGGTTTGCCGTGCAAAGGCTCGCGTCTCAGATTTTCACTTCAAATCGGAGAAAGTCAGCTAACCGCTTCGATTCCGCAACTTCGTCATGCGGCAATAGCAGGTACTTCCAAGGTTTCGATCCGACTTCGACAGCGTGCGCAGAAGCATGTTTACACCAACGCACTGCCGCACCAGCCTTTGCTTGAACTTCTTGAGCGTCAATGTCGGCGCGGGACTTGGTTTCCACCATAAAAATGACCGAGTCCGTTTCGGCAACAAAGTCAGGAACGTACTCCGGTTGCTCAGTCCCTAGCTTGTAGTAAATTTGGAACTGCCCCTTCGCGGGTTTAAACCACTTCAGCGCATCGCGCTCGAGGATGATGCAAAAACGGCGTTCAGTATCTGAATCAAATTTCTGCTCATTGTGCAGGCAGCGTTGAAATCCCCCAAACAGCATCTGCTTGATGCGGCCTGTATCCACCACGGTTTCGCGGAAGTGTTGAAGCGACTGTCCTTCGGTGACGGTATAAGTCGGGCGTTTAATCGCGGTAAATCCACGGATCACATTCACTGTATACGCGGTCGCCTTTTCCCAGAAATGCGCCATCATTTGTGCGTGAATCTCCTTAGCGATCAGACGGCGCTCGCGATCCAGCACGTTGCGGGCATCCTCTTCGGAGAGGTAGCCGAGCAAGTGCCGCACCATTTGGCCCGCAAGGTCGTAGAGCAAATCGGCATGCGTGAAGTAGTCGACGTCATCGAAATCCACCAAAGCATGGACAATGTAGTCTTCCAGACGAGCTTCTTTCAAACCGGCTTGCGACGACAAAGAAAATTGCTCATTGGTGCGCAGCATTTGCCCGACAATCTCGCGTTCGCCGGGCTGCAAGTGCAGTTGAGCAACATCCAATTTGAACGGATGAAAGCCCGTTGTGACCTCGCCCGTCGGAACAACCGTAATTTGAGGGATACCGATGGTCTGCTGAACGGCGATCTCCGTGGTCTTGGCGACCACAGCGGCCAGATCAAACTTTATCGCGCCATCATCAACACCGGCGAGCAAGTTGCCTTGCAGCGGTTTCAGCCGTTCGGTAACCTCGGCCAAGATCTGACGTTGAACCTCGGGGCTGAGCAGCGCGCTGCTGGTTGGCGCCAAATCGCGCTTGACCTCATACTGTCCAATAACCTCCATCACGACGCGTGCCGCATTCCGTTCTGAATCAGTAGTGAAAATGGGCGCGTGTTAGCGCCGCTCGACCAATTGCGGGAGTTGCGCTGGGGCTGAGGTCTGGCGCATCCGTCAATCCCAGGCGAGCCATTGCGACGAGCCAACCTGCACGCTGATCTTCCTGTCGTCAGCGCTCGGTGCATCGAGGATGACTTGCTTCAAGCGAATCGGCGAATCCGCGCGATTGGCTTCATCAATGATCTCCTGAAACTTGTCGTGGGCGACGATATTCAGGCGATCGACCGCTGCGACACCCGTTCGCTTGCCATAGGGCAGACGCAGGCCGCGACCAATCGACTGCTCGATCAACGTGCGCGCATTGGCCGCGCGCAGCGGCACGATGGTGTAAAGATTGGTGACGTCCCAGCCTTCCTTGAGCATGTTGACGTGAATCACAATCTCGGTCGGCTCGTCCACACTTTCCACGGCCAGCAAGCGGCTGATCATTTCCTCCTCTTCCGCGCCGGTGCGGCTGGAGTCCACCTGAATTACCTTGCCCTGGTAACGTCCCTCGAAAAACGCTTTCGACTCCAGCAGTGCCAACAGTTGCCCCGCGTGTGTCGTGTCGCGTGCAATAATCAGCATGAATGGTTTCACGATAGGCACACCATTCTCGCGGGCATAAGTTAGCAGTTCCACCTTAGTGGTCTCATGCAGGCGAACACCGTCCTCCAGTTTGGTCTTTTCGATCTCTTCCTGCGGGTGGGCTTTAGCATCGAAGTTGCGCTGGGTGACGACCGCAGGCTCTTTCACGAAACCATCGTCCATCGCCAGCGCCAGCGGGTAGTCCATGACCACGTTCTTGAATGGCACGGTCTTTCCGCTGCCAGCTTCTACAAATGGCGTGGCAGTAAGTTCCAGACCAAACAGCGGCTTCAAATCATTGATCGAGCGCACACCAGCGCTGGCGCGGTAGCGGTGCGATTCATCCATTAGCAGAACGAGGTCCGACAGGTTGGCAAGGTAGTTAAAATAACTATCTCCCAACACCTCGCGCATGCGTTTGATTCGTGGCTCCTTACCGCCACGCACTTCGGAGTTGATCTTCGAGATATTAAAAATATTGATCGTGACGGGACTCAACAGTCCCAGCGCGCTGCCGCGCTGTTCATAAGTTATCTCCGGTAATTATCTCGGGTGATTGCTGTGCAAACTCTCCGATTCCTTTGAAGACATACTTAGGCGTATTCGGCGTAAAATCGGCGATGAGTTTGTTGTAGATCGTCAGATTTGGTGCGAGCACGAAGAAGTTGTTGACGCCGTATGCAAGATGCAAATAAGAGATAAACGCGCCCATTAGGCGGGTCTTGCCCACGCCGGTAGCCAGCGCAAAGCATAGCGATGGAAACTCCCGCTCAAAGTCTGACAGTGCGGGAAATTTCGTGGCCAATGAAGTAGTCATCTCCGCCAGTTCTTCTGCCGATCGGGCATTAGGGTCGCGCAATGCGGGGACGGATTCAAGGGCGCTATGCAGGCACTCCAGACTCGCCGCTTGCGGTGCACGCAGGCTTAACCGCCCAACAATAGAGCGCACAACATTTTCTCGGCTCATGCCTTTTCTTCCTTCTTTTTTCGCCTTGCTGCCTTGGCTTTCTGGGGATCTATTAATCTCCTTTTAGCTGTTGGTTCTGGCATCAATTGCCGCAACTCGCGCTGAATTTCTCGTTCCAGCTCTTCTTCCGTTGGTAGGTAGAGTTGATAGCGGCTGGTGAAGATGTTGCGCTTAAGTTGCTCGCCCAACGTGTACTTCACCACCGCATCGTTCTTGCTTGGACACAAGATCAATCCGATAGATGGGTTGTCGCCCTTGGTACGCCGCTCCCGGTCAAAATAATTCACGTAGAACTGAATCTGTCCCAAGTCGGCGTGTGTCAACTTACCAACTTTCAAATCAATCAGTACAAAGCATTTCAATATCGTGTGGTAGAACACCAGGTCAATATAAAAATGATCGCCATCGAGCGTAATGCGTTCCTGCCGCGATACAAAGGCAAAGCCCTTACCCAGCTCCTGCAGGAAGGTTTGCAGGTTACCGATAAGCGCTTGTTCCAGTTTTGATTCCACCAGACGCGGTGAGGTGGGCAGGCCAAGAAACTCGAGCACCACTGGGTCTTTCAAAATATCGATAGGTCGCGAAACTTCGTGCCCGTGAACAGCCAAGCGCATCATTCCTTTCTTGTCGCGGCTTTTTGCCAGTCGATCAAATAATAGGCTGTTGATCTGGCGCTCCAGTTCGCGTGCAGACCAGGCATTGTTCACAGCCTCAACTTCATAAAATCCTCGCGCCTCGATGCGGCCAACGCGCAACAGTGTGCGATAGTGCGTCCAAGATAGATTGGGGTTTAATTCACCTGGGCACCAAGCTTTTCCGCTAGTGGCAAAATTCATTTGCGGCAGAATCATGAGGGCATCTGAATTCCGACGCACTGCGTCGGAATTTCCTACTGCTATGAGCTTGCTGCCGGATTCCCGACGCACCGTGTCGGAAATTGCGTCCGGTAACAGGCTGGGGTACTCCAGATACAAACGGCGACACAGCTCAAGATTGTCCACCCCATAGCCGGAACCAAAGTCAGACTTCAATCGTGCGGCCAATTCGGCCAGCAACTCAGCGCCATAGCCCGCACGTTTGCGTCCTGCCTGTTCTTCTTCAACAATCTCCCGCCCTATAAGCCAATTGGCAATCACCTGGGTTGTGTTCACCGTGCGAGCGACATTCACGCGCGCGGATTCGAGAATCACTCGAATCCGATCAAAAAGTGGCGCAGGTTTGGTAGCCGGCTTTTTTACCTTGGTTACCATGCTCAATCCTTATCCTCAAACAAGCCGCGCTGCGCAGTATTAACTCCGCGCGCTTTTTTCCTAACGCCCGCCACCATAGTACCCTCTCCCTCTGGGAGAGGGTTAGGGTGAGGGTCGGGGCGAGGAGCCGCCATCGGCAAATTCGCCACGTTCAGACTATAGTCGTCGTGGCCCCATTCGCAGCGAGCCAATACCATCTTGGGAATTTTCTTCAGCGTCAGATTTGGCCACCGCTCGGCCGCCTTGCCAACCGTTACGCCGTGGAATGCCGCGCAGCAAACCATCAGACTCTGCATGCTTCCAACCTCATCCGACAACGCCTGCAACTGCTCCGCCGAAAGGTTCTGCGTGGTGACGTAAGATGAAATCGCGCTCGCTGGAATGCCCGTGCTGCCACCACTGCGTTTCGGAAGGCGCGTAGGTAAAGCCTTCCAGCTTGCACAGCGCCTCGGCGAGATGCGAGGCGTTGTACTCGGGATTGATGACCGGGTTGCCCCAGCGGTCATTGACGATCAGGCTGGGCGCAAGCTTGTAGTAGCGGAAACCGCCGCCGCCTTGCCAATTCACTGCCTTGCTGATGCCGCCTTGGTCTTCACCGTCGATGACCTTTTGCAGGCGCGGAATGATATGAGTGTGGCAGTGGTCTCCCAGTTCGACCATGATCCAGCGGCGGCCCATTTTGTGCGCGACTGCGCCGGTGGTGCCGGAACCGGCGAAGGAGTCAAGGACGAGGTCGTTGGGGTTGGTGGCGATGTTCAAGTACACGCCTTAGCAGACGTTCGGGCTTTGGCGTATCAAATGCATTTGCCTTGCCAAATAGCGCATGGATTTCTTTCTTTGACTCATCTGTATGTCCAACCTCCTCGTGTGGCCACCACGTTCACGGCACCAACCCTTCAATTTCTGAAAATAGCGATTTAGACGCGGGCACCGATTCTCCATTCTTGCCAAACCAATACTTTGCCCTCAGCAACCAGCCCCAGACACTTGGTTCTAGAGCCGACCAGTGCCGTCCTTCTGGCGGGTAAATTGTCTTGCCACTTGGAGTTTTAACTGGATACATGCTGGTTCGGACGTAGCTCCGCGCCTAGACACTGGATCGACACGCCACGGGCCTCTGGGATCATTGTCTGGGATTTCTTATACGCTGAGCTGTCTTTGCGTCTGGCTCAACCGGTTTCGTACCGCTTTGAACCATTCCGCATTTATGGCATACAAATAATATAGTCGTGGACGTCCCCGATTGCCGAGTTGTTATCACGCGAGTATCGCTTTTGCCAAACAATGTTGCGCGACGAAATGACTTTCGCCCAAAAACCTCGTCCGCAAGACTTTCAGATATGCGCTTTCGTTATCATCAATCGTGATCCACAGCGAGCCGTCATCGGACAACAGCCGCCGGATGATCTCCAGCCGGTCTCGCATCAGCCCCAACCAAATCGAATGCTCCAGCCCATCATCGTAGTGGGTGAAGGCGCTGCCGGTGTTGTAAGGCGGGTCGATAAAAACGCATTTCACCTTGCCAGCAAACTCCGCCTCCAGCGCCTTGAGCGCCAGCAGGTTGTCGCCGAAGATCAGGCGGTTGTCAAAGATGTCGCCGTCCGAAACCCGGTGCTTCGCGTGGTAGGACTTCTCCGGGTCTTCCAGCAGGATGCGCGGCTCCAGCCTCGGCCGCTTTTCCTTGCCGATCCAGGTGAGTTCGAGTTTTTGTCGCGTCATTTCTTTTCTGCGACTTTACTTTGACGCCTTAAACTTTCAACGGCAGCCTTGATTGCATCCGAATCAGAAGACTTTTCCCCCCATTCACGCCAGAAGTTTTTGGTAAGGCTCAGTGGCGTCGCCTTTGGTTTGTCTAGCTTGATCCGTGACGGAAGTAGGATTGAATCGCCTAGCACGATTGCCTCTCCAATATCAAGAAGAGGCAATACATCCGCAATACCCGCCATGCTATCCGGCATTACCGACTTCACTGCAGATTGATCTTGTTCATTAGTGAGCCTTAACGCGATGAAATTATTGCACTGGCTTAAGATTGTTTTACTGACATCTGACGGACGCTGACTTACTACGAGGAGTGCAAATCCGTACTTTCTACCTTCCTTTGCGATTCGTTCAAAGGTATCAAGTGCCCGTTTGGCTGCTGCATCAGCATCAGACCTAACGGGTAAGTAAAGATGCGCCTCATCGCAAACAAGGCAGACAGGCGTACGCGAGTCAGCATGCATCCAGAATTGAACGTCATATAGGACTCGAGCCAAGACGCTAACCACTGTAGGCAGAACATCAGAAGGAACCTCTGAAAAATCGACCACCTTTATTCCGGAACGTGAAGTTGACCTTGTAGATAGGAACGTCTCGGCCAAACTCTGCAGCCAATCATATGACCCGGTATTTGACGGCGGCTGAAATAGAAAACCATATCGTCGATCTTTAGTCTTCGCCTCTAATCTGCTTATGAATCTCGTAAGTTTGCCGTGCCACGGTCCCTGCTTGTCTCGGCCTGTGCTACCTGTGACCATTTCCTGATCATCTTCCGACAAACTATCCCTTACCGCCTTAAGATCATAGGGAATCGGCGAATCCACGGTAAAGGAGGCAAGAACCTCTGTCAGTTTCAGGTCTTCAAGCGACTTTCTTTTTTGGTCCGCGACCGCACTCGTAAACCGCATCGCTTGATTCGGTGCATTGTCATCGCTACGATCAAGCAGCATCGAAAGCATTTCTTCTCGATTAAGAAGCCAATGAGGCAAAAATAGACTGTTAGGTTTTGGGATTGCAAGATCGCCCGGCCCGGCAATCTTTAAGTATTCCGCATATCCATTAGTCAGGTCTTTCGCCAGTGATGCGTACTCTCCATGCATGTCGAGAAGGACAATATTTGGATAACTTAGCGTATTCGCCCTCTCAAGAAGCGCAGCAACTGTATAACTTTTTCCGCTGCCCGTGCTCCCGAGAATGGCAGCGTGTCGCTGAAAAAATCTATCGCCGTCCGCGACCGCCTCAGCGCTCGGATCAATAGCAAAATGTCCTAAACGCAGCGCTTTGTCCGCAGGAACGTCTTGTGACAATACTCCCATAAATGCCGTTAGATTGGCCCCTTGAATAAGATGACATGCTTGATCAATCTGAGGACACGAATCGGCCCCTCGTTTGAATGACGGGCCGGAGTCTCCATCTTTCACGCGGTAAGTTCCTACTAATACCGCACGTATGGTGTCGAGCATCTCTTCTGGTTTGGGTGATGTTTCATCATCCAACACTTCGCTGGTGAGAATTGCGTCGGACGGTAACCTGGTGATTCGTTCGACAATAGAAATCAGGTATTGATGGCCGGTGGCACCTTGGATCGCGATTAGATTACCTACCATCACTTTTTTGAGCAATTCGTGATCATCGATATGAATGAAGACGCGCATCGTGTCCACAGACATAACACGCCCCATTGGGCTTTCTGCT
The DNA here is from genome assembly GCA_963840785.1 of uncultured Pseudomonadota bacterium. Taxonomy (GTDB): domain Bacteria; phylum Pseudomonadota; class Gammaproteobacteria; order Burkholderiales; family JALYOK01; genus JALYOK01. The sequence continues at coordinate 480,971 of CAWJAF010000003.1, forward strand.
TCAAAAGACATTACGGCTGAAGTCATGAAATAACTCCTTTATTAAATCCTTCGAGATGCCAAAGTTGTTCATCAACTATCAGCTCTTCTCCACTTGAAGTGGTTATACGCGTTTTAAGATCGGATTCCGAAACAGCGCATAGGGCAATGACCTGAACTCCGCTGCTACTTGCGATGGCCTTTCGGGCATTATCTGAAAGTTGCTTCGCTATGATTACCGTAGGTTTCGTGAGTTTGAGGTCGGGACAAAGATGTTGCTCCAAATGATCATCATGAAAACCGTAACCGATGAACATCAAACGAGTGGCATTAGCGACAATTCGATTTCCAGATGTCCGCTGATCATCGAACGCCCAGCGAAAGCTCTCTCTGTACTTACTTGCTCCGGGCGTAATAATGATTGGAGTCTTCCCTGTATTTATTGGGCATCTGACCACTTGTCCTCCTACATCGAACCAATCCAGGCTGCCGTGCGGTTTGTACACACACAGGTTAGCGACTGTTCGAAACATCGCATTTCTTCCTGCCATGTACGATTCCCGATGAGAGTCCGAGGATCTTTTTGGGTCAGAATGACCAATAAGTTGTCCCACGAAACGGGTATCCACTCCAATGCCAGCCGCTTCTGTTGCAAGTTCAATTAGTCGGTCGTAGTTTGGGGTAATGAGGTGAAACTTTTTTCCTGCCTTAAAGAGGTGTTTAGCAAAGGTTGTGAAGGGTAGAGTTCTCGTTCCCGAAATCACGCGGGAAAGCACCTCCAATTCCTTTTCAAGTATGAAACGCGCTGTAGCTTCGACAATTGCATCGACAGTTGTCGCTTTCAGGTTCACCTTACCCATTGCCCCTTCGAGATGATCACCGGCATTTAGTGCTGCCACCATTTCATTCCACGCCGTATCGGGCGCAGTGGCCAAACGAGGAGGAATGACGACCAAAAGATGCTTGGCAAGTGGCAACATGCCCGGTATTCCCTCAGCGATTGACAAGCCTGTTCCGACAACAAGAAGTAGACCTTCTTGAAGGTGATCCTGCAACAGCCGCTTAACTTCTGTTAGTTCTAGAGCCACGGATCATCCTTCAACTGCGGTAGGTCCACTTAGCGCCCGTAGTTCTAGCCCCTCAATCTCCTGCAACGACTTCCCCGCAATCCCCTGCAAGTCCCCATACATCCCGACCGTCGCGCCCATCACCCGCTCAATCTGTTCTTCGCGCTTGGCCCATTGCTTCATGATGGCTTTTCTTTCCTTGTCGAGGTCTTCCTGCATGGTGGAAAACGCTTCGACGATGGCTTCCACGCGCTGGCGGAAGCGCGGGCCGGTGAGGTACTGGTAAACCATTTCCGTCTTGGTTTGCTGGCCTTCGGTAGACCTGCCGCGCAAGGGCAAGCTCCAGCAACGACTGGCGCAAAATCATCGCCACCGGCAATGCAGCGCGCGGATGCGTTACCCAGACGCCCTCTACCATTTCAAAGGTTTCAACGCCTTTCGGCAATACTCTGGCTCACGATCACAGCGATTTCTGCTTTCGCAGTGCGCTGATCATCGCGAAGTTTTGTCAGCCAGCCATCGCTCCAGTTCTTGGTGCGTTTGAACTCCCACAAAATGGTGCCGCTGGCCTGGCCGCCCGTGCCGACAACACGGTGCAGCACATCCCCGCCGAATTCGCCCTTGGGTACGGGCTCGATCGCATCGAAAGGAAATTTGGCTGCGCAACAGGTTTTCAAGCTCCAGTTCCTGCACTTCGCCCTGCAATTGTTGCGAGCCCTGTTCGGCCCGGCGCTTGAGGTCTTCGATCTGTTTCTGCATCGCGGCAATGGTCTGCTCCTTCTCCATCACTTTGAGTTTCTGTTCGTCCTCGGCTTCTTTTTTGGCTTGCTGGCGGGTAGCGTCGAGCCCTTCCTGCACCCGCTTTTCAACGGTGAGTTCCAGTTCACGCTTGGCATCATCCAGTTCGCGCTGTTTTTGATCAGTTCCGCTTGCGCCTTTTGCGCTTCGGCCAGTTTTTCTTCGCGCTGTTTCAGCACTTCCTGCAAGTCGGCGAGCTTCACGGGTTTTCTGTTCCAGATCGGTTGCAGCCGCCTGCTTGGCTTTTTTGGCTTCCTCCGCCGCGATTCTGGCGCGATCCTTTTTCAGTTGCTCCTCAACCTGATCGGCCACTTGTTCATCGAGCTTGTTCTTGGCGTCGGCGAGTTGCTTTTCCTTTTCGCGCATGGCCTGTTCGCGCTGTGGCAATGTCGCTGTCTTTCTGCGCCAGTTGTTGCTCAAATTGCCTGCGGGTGGATTCGATCAGTGGCGCGGCCAGCGATTCGGTGAGCTTGATTTCCGTTTTGCAGTTCGGGCAGGTGATGGTGGGTTCGGTCATAGCTCGATTTCCTTGGTATTTTGTATGCCTGGCCGCTTGACTGCGCTAATGCCGATCAACGATCGCATTTTCGAAATGGGGATGGCATTCAACTGTGCGAGGTAATCCAGGGTTGATAGATCAGTATTGAATTTTTTCATGTCAGTTCCCATTCGATGGTGAACAGCAATTGCTCGTGAACCTGCTGCTGCAACTGCACCTCAAGCTGACCGATGAGATCGTTGCGCTGCACCTCGACCTCATCCTGCCGGGCGAAAAATTCGCGCCGCAATTTGCTGCGCTTGCTTTCAAGCTCACGCTGATGCTTTTGGTGAGCAAGTTTTTCTTCCAGCGTCGGTGAAGTCGCTGCCGTTCGGCGGACCTGCTTGATTTCGGCGTCAATTACCTTGATCTCTTGCTCAATTCCGAGCTTTAAATCGTCCGCCCAGGCATCCAGTTTCTCAACTTCCTGCTCGAAGTAGCCAAGGTTTCTCTGGTTAATCTCGCCCAGGAGGCGCTGCTTACGGGCTTCTGCGTCTGAAGCTAGTGCCTCGTTGCCAGCACTGAACAGGCTAGCTTGCTGCATGTGTGCCGGAAGCCGCAGCAATTTTTCTGGATCATCTTCGGCGAGTACCAAGACCTTCGGCCGTGGTTGCTGCCACGACCATCTGCTGCTCTTGCTGGCCCAGTGCATCGACGGTGATCAACTTGACCGTGAGCCATCCGCTTTGGCCGCGATAGGCCTTGAGGGTACTGACTGGCGTGCCGTAGCTTTCGTAATCGAAGACGACACGAGCGCCTGAGAGCTGATCGGGTTTTAGCTTGATCGATGATCCATGCGGCAAGCGGATGACCAATACGATAGAGATGACTTTCGCCGCTGCGCCGAGGTAGTTCGTACCGCCCCAGATCGATGCCTTCAAGGTCGTTTCCTGGCGCGCGATTGAGATCGAAACCATCGCTATCAAAAACTGCACAGTCACCCAGTTCAGCCTCGGTGAGCTCCATCAGCATGCGTTCGTAGCGATTCCGTGTCACGCGACTGTCTTCAGCGCGGACCCGGAGTTTGTCCTGAACTTCCTCATCGAAGTTCTCCAGCAGCAGTTGTCGGGTCTTGACCATTGCTTCTGATATTTCGCCCGACAAGTCGAGCTGCAACTGCTCGAAGCTGGCTTTAATCGCTTCTGGTTCGCGACAGTTCTGGTAGATGTCGGCGATGCGGCGCTCGAAGTCAACGCCGGAACCGATTGCGCCAAGCACTTCATCGCTGGCGCCAAAAACACCCTCAAACAGTTGAAACTTTTGTGCCAGCAATTCGTAGACGCGCGCATCGGCTTCATTGCTGCGGTCGACAAAATTGACCACCACTACGTCGAACTTCTGTCCGTATCGATGGCAGCGACCAATACGCTGCTCGATGCGCTGCGGATTCCACGGCAGATCGTAGTTAATGACCAAGCGAGCAAAACTGTAGATTGATGCCTTCCGCGCCCGCCTCGGTCGCGATCATGACGGTGCCGCGTTCCTGGAAATGCTCGACCAACGCCGCGCGCGTATCGGCTGTTTTGGAGCCAGAGATTTTGTCGGTACCTTTGTGCCGCACCAGCCAATCCTTGTAGACCGTTTGTGCGCGAGCGTCACTGTTTGTGCCGTTGAAGAGGACGATGCCCTCGCCGTAATGCGTGTCAGCCAGCAGCGACAACAGGTACTCTTGCGTGCGCCGGGACTCAGTGAAAATGATCGCTTTCTTGGGCGCGCCCAACCGCTCCAGTTCAGCGAATGCACGCTCCAGGGCTGTCAGAAGTGCTTTGCCCTTGGCGTTGTCGCGGATGTTGGTCGCCAGGGATTTGAAGTGCCGAAGCTCCTCAATTTCCTTAGCCACGGCATCGCGCTCATTTCTCGCTGAAGGTTCGTCGCCGGATTCCTCGTCATTCCACTCGTCGGCGGTTTCATCAAGCGACTCATAGTCTTCGTCCAACGCTTCGGCGAGGTCGGGAATATTCGCGGATGTCGTCGAGTACCCCTTGCAGGCGCTTGGCCATCGTTTCCAATGCACCAGCGATTGCGTGTGTTGACGACGCGAGCAACTTCCACAACACCAACGAGATCAGTTGCCGCTGCCCATCCGGCAACGCTTTTAGATTCGGGCGACGCAGATAATCGGCGACGAGGGTGGAGAGCTCGCGCTCCTCGGTTGACGGTGTAAATTCTTCAACGATTGCGCGACGGGCCGTGTAGGGAACGTACTGCTGCACTTGCCGACGCAAGGTGCGCTTGCAGATTGGCGCAATACGGGAGCGCAGCGCGGCAAAGGACTGCTCTCTGTTTTGCTGAGTGAATTGCGCACGAAAGCTGTCAAGATCACCGAACACACGGTCGTCGATCATGCTCACCAAACCGTAGAGTTCCAGCAAGCGAATTCTGCAGCGGAGTTGCCGTCAGGAGGACTTTCGAATGAACATGCGCGAGCGCTTCCTTGATCGTTTTGGCGATGACGTTGCTTGTCTTGTAAACGTTGCGCAGCCGGTGCGCCTCGTCGAGCACAACCAAATCCCAGTTGATGTCCTTAATGTCGGCAGCCTTGGCCTTTGCAAATTGGTACGAGCAGATTACAGGCCCGGTCGGCATCAAGAATGGGTTCCGGCTTTCCTGCTTACGGATTAGTGTTGTAGTTTTTGGCTTCAAGAATCAGGCTCTGCAGATTAAATTTGTCCTGCAATTCTTGATGCCATTGCTTGCGCAAATTGGCGGGAACGATGATCAATATGCGACGCCGACGTTCGGCCCAGCGCTGGGAGATCACAAGTCCAGCCTCGATGGTTTTCCCGAGGCCAACTTCGTCGGCCAGGATCACCCCGCGCGACAGCGGGTTCATGCATGCAAACAGCGCAGCCTCAACCTGATGCGGATTGAGGTCAACCTGCGAGTCCACTAAGGTGGACGCGAGCGATTCCACCGAATCACTCGCCGCGCGACGGGTGAGCAGCCACGCGTAGTATTGGCTTTGATAGGGCGTGAGTAGCTGTTGGGTCATGAGATCGCTTTGCGTTTTTTCTTGTTACGGTATCGCCGGCGTCAAATATCCGTCCCACGCGGGCATCCGCGAGAAACGCAGTAAATCCGCAGGTTATGGCAGCTTTTTCCCGCGCCGACTGAACTTTATCAGTTTACGACTTCCACGGGAATGGGGAACGTTTTGGACGGAAATTACCGCACATCTGTAATGTGCGAAATCAATGGCCTTCGATAGCGGTTCAAGCCTGAATGGGTCTGGGCGATCAATTATGAAAATAATTATTAATTTGAGAAAAGGAACATCGAGTCGCGCGGACTTCCTGAATGTACCTTAGCTTTGCCCGACTTTACTTCTGACTGATGGTCTGAATAGCGATAAACCAACAGCGGCGCGCGATAATCGTTACGCCAAGCCATTCCACGGTTGTGCGCAAGCAAGTGCGCGAGAACCGCGGATGAACTTCGTAGAGCGTTTTTTTTGAAGTGCCGTCCATATTCCGCTAACGATTTTGGAACATCAATGACAAAGCGCATTTTGGCTTCGGTCACAGTTGCGACGCGGTCAGTTTCCTGGAGCGTTTCAGCACAGCGTGAAAAAACTTGCTGCGTCGTCGATTCAAGCCACGCTACCGCATATTTTGAGCAACCTGATTGCTCGGCGATCAAACCGAACAATTCAACTGCAAGCTCGCCTTCGTTGGGTTTCGGCGCGCGCGACTCCGCTTGTGCGCTAACAATTGCCAGCGCTAGCGATATCGCGACAAGCGCTTGGCGTATCGGAAGTGACGATTGGTTTTCGCGGCTTTTTCATAATAAATCTGCGATATGAATCGGTTCCCCGTTTCATCTTTGGTAAATTGCACGATGATCGGTACCGTGAGTTTGAGGTAAGCCATGATTTCCGGTTTGGTCATGGGCGTTCCGGCGCGCATGATCATCAGCGCCATTCGTTCCAACGCGAATTCGGGACTATCCGCGTGAACAGTCGTGAGCGAGCCAGGATGGCCAGAATTGATCGCTTCAAGGTACGTGAACGCTTCGACGCCACGAAGCTCGCCCATGATGATGCGGTTTGGTCGCAATCGTAGACACGCTTCCAGCAAATCTTGAGGCGTTACTTTCGCTTGACCCTGAGCGCCGCGTGATGCCAATAGATGCAAGTGCATTGGGCTGCTTCAATCGCACTTCGCGCGTGTCTTCGATGGTGATAATTCGTTCGCGCGGGTCAATCGCTTTGAGTGCCGCGTTCAAAAATGTCGTCTTGCCCGTATCGGTGCCGGCGGAAATGAGGATATTTTTTCGAGCGCGGATCGCTTCTTCAATGAAATCACGAAATCGCTGCTGTTGATAGGCTTCCAACATTCGCGTTTCCATGAGTTCTTCGTCTGCGGGGCGCGTATTCACGTAAGCAAACGCGTTTCGTCCCTCGTACCAATCAAGATCGACGTCAAGCATGGACGGCTTGCGAATGGACATGCCAATCAACCCAGGTTCGACGGCGGGTGTGCGAATCACTTGAATGCGAAACCCTTCCGGCGTCTTCGCCGAAAGCAAAGGATGTTCGGCGGTTACTTCTTGATCGCTGTATTGGGCAATAAGTTGCGCCAGCGTATCCAGCCGATTGAGATCAAGCTCGGGAACCGAGTGCGATTCCATGTAAGGATGGCCTTGCCGGGCAAGCCATACTTCTTGCGGCCGGTTAATGGAAATTTCGGTTACATCGTCCTGAGCAAAGAATGGCTCAAGCGGGCGAAGGTGGGTCCGAACCGCGACATCGCTTCTCATCGAATCACAGTGGCTGACGGTTGCGTTGACGCCGGCTGATTCGCATAGACATGGGAGAAATCCAAGTCCCGGTTCACGAAAATCTTAATCGCCTCGCCCTGGTTCACATGAATGGTCGGTGCAATTTGCGCGTAGGGCGAGAGCACCTGTTGCGACGTTTGCGCAAAACTCTGTTGGATCGCCTGCCGATAGGCGGTAGCAGAATTCGGTTGGTCGCCGGCATTCACGCCATAACTTGACGCGCCAGCGCCGATGATCGACAACATGGCGGAAACGCCGAAAATTTCGAGATAGTGGTTATCAACTTCACCGCCTATCCCGGCGCGGCCAAGCGAATCAGTGCCGGGCGAATCGAGCTGAATGTCGATGCCGTTCGGCGCGATTGCGCGCTGCCAAATCACAAAAACGCGCACTTGTCCTTTTCGAACCGCGGAATTGTATTGGCCGATAAGCCGTGTTTTTACCGGCAGCATCACTGCACGCCCGGATTCAGCGTAGACATCGTTACTGGTCGAGCAACGCAGCTGACCCGGCAAGTCCGATTGAATCGCGGTTTCAAGCACACAGTCGATTATCTTGCCTTGCAATACCGTGTAGGCAAGGTGGCGCAATCGATTCGCGCTGGCGACATTGCGACTTCGTTCCGATTTTTCCATGAAAAATCGCTCGTTCGGATCATTCGTGGAAGCACTCCCACGATCTGCGAATTTGGACAAATCTCCGGTTGGTAGAAAGCTTCCCGGCGGGTTTGATTCGGGAAATGTTTCTTGGCTCTTCGCCGTGGCTTCAACAACGCCTTCTCCAAAATTCGTATCGCGCAGAACCGGAAATGCGCCATCGCTCGAATTCGTTTGAATCCCGTTCGGTTCGACGAGATTTGCGGACGCGGCGTGAAACGAGCCTTGTCCACCCGCAATGATGATCGCGGACTTGATTCGGGCAAGACGTAATGCTTCTTCACGTTTACGCCTTTCTTCAATTTCCTTATGACGTTCTAAATCTTCCCGGGTTGGCGTTGGCGGTTCGGCATCAAAATTTTGAGAATCCGCAATGGGTTCCTTGGGCGGTTCGTCCTCCTTACCGGGTACGACTTTCGCGTGCGGCTTTGTGGACTCGAATACTGCTGGCTTTTCAGTATCGCGCGAATTTTTCTTGGAACCGTCGGAAGTGATTGCGAAATACATGCCGACGCCACAGAGAATCAAGAAACTCAGTAGCAGCCATGGATTTCGCCCGCCTTCGCGCGAGCCCGGGGACTTGGCGGCAAACTGGCGATCGAGGCCAGTCGGCGAATCCGAATTACTTTCTTCGCGATGCTGGGTTACCGATTTTCGTCATGTTCTGCCGGATTCTGTTCGGATTGCTGTTCATCTTCCGGTGGCTCAGTTGAGACGGTTTGATCTAGCGCTAAGGATGATGTTGCCATGACGTCACCGATCTCAGTTTTGATTGAGATCGCGCTTCTTTGCGACGAAATCGGTATCGGGAAACGGCTTGTTGCGATTGAACAGACAGGCGACGACGGAACCATTGCGCAAAGTGAATTGACTTGCTACCCGCTCAATGACGACGTATTGGCCTTCGACGCGGCTGTTTACTAAACTCTCTTTGCCTTCGCGATCGACTGCGAACACTGCCGGAACATCAACGCTGCCGGCAAATTGCAAGTAGGTAAATTGCCCGTCATCAAATGCCCGTACCAGCGAGATTTCTTTGCTTCCCGAGATTTGATAGTTGAAATTGAAGTCCGTGGGGGCTTTTGACGACGGTCCCGCCGGTTTGCTTTCAACGTCGTTGTTGCGCGACGTCGTTGGTGTCGGTGTGGTAATCCCGGTGTCGCCGTATACGAAGCGTACGGTGTACGTCAGCGCTTCCTTCGCCTTGTTTTTCGACGCTACGAGATTGAAATAGTAGAAGCGTTTGTTGGTCGTGACCGTCAAATTCGTCGCAGTGTCAGGCTCGACGGGTTTCAGAAACAGCCGTGAACCCATTGGCACCGCTTGCCAAGCGATCGAATCGCCGATCGCGACCAATTTGATTTCTTCGCTTTCAGAAAACTCGATGACGGTTTGGTAGCCGTACGTTCCGACGATCTCGTAGACTTCGTTGGCACTGTAAGCCACTTGTCGAATGCGAACGTCGGTTGCAATGGGGCGCGGCGTCTTGTCCGCGAAGGCGACTGTCGAAAAGATTCCACTGCAAATGGCGATGACTGATAGCGCAAATGAGAATGGGCATCTCATTTCACCCTCCGAACTTAAGACTTAGCCGATTCTTGATCCAACCGGAAATTGATCACCTGGAATCCAAGCGGGTTTTCGAATCGTTGTTGGATTTCCAAGGGCACATTGGTAAAGCGATAGCGAATAACTGCCACCCAGAATTTCTCGGCTTCTGTTTCAGTGCCATTACGTTTGAGCGTCGTCGATAGGCGTACTTGCGCGGTGTCTTTACTCAATGGCGATACTGACAAGACATGGACGTTGCGAATGGTTGAAGTCTTGTAAATATTCGCTGGGCTGGTCGGGTTGTTGTTGGAAATTTCGTTCTCGAACTCATTTCCCGGCTTGTGGCGCCGTCATGACGCGAACGATGTCGTAGTTGCGGTTTAGGTCGACGGTTGGATCGTAGGTAAGACGGGCGATTGCGTAGCGGTACAAATAGCTCTGAACAATCGCTTCGTTTTGCGTGAGCTGGGCGCCGTCGTCATACTGCTGCACCGAGGTTACTAAACCCATTCTTGAATCGACCGTCACGACAACCGGCTTTAATGTACGTAACGGCAGCAAATACCAGACCGCCCCGACGGCTGCGGCGGCGATTACGCCAAACACGATCGCCAACACAAAATACCGGCTGGCGCGAACGACTGCCATTCGATACTGGTCATGGAACCAGGCGGCCGCTTCAGGATCGCCCGAGTAGGTTTTAGCGCCTTTCATCGCCAGACTACTCATTTCTTGCCCCCCGGATTGCCGCCTGGTTTTCCTCGCCGGGCGCGGTACCACGCGCGCGCCTTGCCGCCCAATTTGAATGCGCGCTTGGCGGCCCATCGGCTACTGAGAAATCCGCCGGCCGTCATTGCCATCGGTGCGCCGCCGGTTGTGAGACCAAGGCCGCCGGAAAGACCCGCCGCCATATTCGGTACTTGCATCAAGACGACGAGCGTGATTACGCCAAATAAGAAAAATCCCGGCACATCGGCGAATGTCATTTTTCCGCTCGCCGCCGCTACGGCTAGTTGGTCAGTATAGGATTTCATGATTCTCAACACGAGATGCAGTAGCGAAAACGTGAGTATCGGCACAAGTGCATAGTTGACCAGCGAATTGACCCAGCTAGAAAACAAAGTCCGCGTGGTATTGAACAGATAGAGGACGAGAAATATCGCGCCAATCGCCAAAATAATTGCGATCGCGAATTTGGAAAGGATCAGCAGGAAAAGCGCGTAACCGACGGTCACAACCGTCAGCAGGATAACCAAGAGGCCGATAGAATATTTGTGCAAGGTCGAACCAATTGCGAGGCTTCGAAAATTTTATTCGCCGCTTTGAATCCAGTATCAAACACATTATCCAAGCCAGTTCTTGACGTATCGCCGCCCGTGAGCGAGGCGATAAACGAATCAGGGCCGTTTACAAACACGTCGTAGAAAAACATATGAAACCACCCCCAACTAGTTGCCACTGCGAACACAATCGCCATTTTCAGGACGTGTTTCCAAGCATCGGATAAAGTCGTCTCGATCCAGTTGTTGAGCACGCACCAGCCGTAGATCGCGATGTACAGAATCAAGCGCCGCGCGAATCGCGCCCATGTGAGAGCCGAACAATGGCACTCCAAGCCCCGGACGTGTAGCCGACGATCACGGTATCCGTCTTCGTCAAGATGTCGGTGGCAAAGCCCATTTCTCACTACTTGGTCGGCTCGGATTTCAACGCCAGGTACCGATCTTTGACGCGTAGATCTTGGATATGTTCGAACGTGACGTTCTCCGCGATACCCGCGCCGACAGCAAGCTTTTGCGCTTTCTCCAAACAGATGCGCCGCTCGCTTTCCTCTTCGCCTTTGACTTTTGTTGCAGTGGAGAAGGTCTTCGCCGCTTTTTCATAGTCTGGCCAAACAATCGAAATACGGCGGCGACGCTGAGTTTAAATTGCCCCTCCGTCGCATCGAGCAAAGGGTTGTCGGATTTCTGCGTACACGCGGCGAGAACAAACGCGGCGCAATGACAGTGATCAGTCGAATCATGTCCATAGCCGATTTACCTCCCTAGTTTCACATGGGCTTCCTGTACCGGCGACGCATGGTGATTTCAGTTCATGTGCCGTAGTACAACTTACAACTGTGGCGACACAAAACAGTGCCAGAAATATTTTGACCATCGCAGCTCCTCGCAGGTTCATCGACCGAAATTGAAGAATTCGGTACGCGCTGCCGTCGCTTGATTGCCCATGTTTTGCGCATTCGCCGATAGATTGGTTTGGATCGTATTGAGGCGTGCCATCTCGACGTTGAGATAAGCATTTTCTGCCAGCAACCGATTGCCAAGGTCTTGCGCCGCTTTGACGTTACCTGTGCTTTCAATCTGCGCTTGCAGCCCCTCGATATTCTTCAGTCGTTCGGCAATGCTGTCGTATAGCGCCTCCACCGCCGCGAACGCGCCGCGTGTCGCGTCCGTACTCAATTTGTAGCTGTGGTAAGCGCGAGAGTCCGTGTCTTTGCCAAGCACTTTGTAAACAATCGGATCAAGCGTCTTCAGCAATTTTTCATAGAAATCCTGCTTGGATGCGAATTTGCCGGAACGCTGCATGGATACGACTTCCTGCCAACTTCCGGGCACCCAGCGCCGGTTTGCATTGTTATTGAATTGATTGCCGAACCCATAGTTGCCGGTGATCGCTTCGTATTGTTGCTTAAGCTGATCGTATTGCTGTTTCAGCATTTGGTACTCTTTGATCATTTGCAGAAACTGCTGCATCTGTTGAGCGAGATTGGCGCCATCGGTTACCGGAATTTGCGCGTTGGCCGCGTTTGCGGAAAATAGAATTCCAACGACAACGATAATTCGAACAAGTAAGTTTTTCATGCCGAGGTCCTTTCTAAAAATGGCTGCAACCAAACATCGGGATCGTCCGACCCAAACTCTTCGATCAAGCTATGTAGGATTTGCACGTTGGTCGTTGTGCCAGACAAAATGGGAATGAAGTGCCGCAATTCGGACAAGTCGAGTTTGGCGAGCACAGAATCTTTTCCGTGCTTGATCAAAAATACGCGCTCGCTCGGATTAAGCGTTCGGATGATTTCAAACTCGCCATCGCTTAGACTGAATTGGTCAACATAGCTCGCGCGGTCGGCTTTCTCGTTCGCCATGAAAATCTTCGTCGCCGTCTGTTTCACCAAATTGTCCGAACCATACTTGTAGGTCGCGGCGAGATCAGGTGTGACGAAGACGACCATGCCGTTTCGCTTACGCAATGTCGTGAGCCAGTCGTCGAGCATCGGCGGGAAATAGGGATTGCGGATTAACTTGGCGCCTTCTTCCAGAACGATGATTACCGGCTGGCCATCCAGCACCATCTGAATTCGATGAAACAAATACGCAACGACCGGCGCGCAGGCGTTGTCGTCATTGATGATTTGCCCCATTTCAAAACCATACAGCCGGTTCGAGAATCCCAAAACGTCTTCATCGTTGTCGAAAAGCGCTGCATAACGTCCCGCGCCGTACCAGTTCGTTAGCCGCCCGCCGAGACGGCCCGGGCTTTTTAGGCCGAAGAACTCGGAAACGTGCTCAAGCTTGCGGTCGGAAATGTCGAGCGAATAGTTGCCTTCAACGGCTTGCTTGATGACTTCGATATCTTCCGCAGTTAGGCTTTCGCCGAATGCCGTTAGCAACAATCCGAACCACTTGTTCAGAAAATCCCGATTGGTCGGCGTGTCCGGCAATTGCAAGGGATTGAATCCAGTTTTCTTGCCAAGCGAGATCATCGAATGCACGCCGCGCATCGCGCGGATGAATATTTCCGCGCCATGATCTTTGTCGAAATAGATCACCATCGGATCAACCTTGGCCGACTGGGCAATCAGGAAATTCATCAACGTACTTTTACCGACACCGGTCGGCGCGGCGAAAAGCGTGTGCCCTACCTGTTCTACATGCCAATTGAAATAGTAGGGCGTGCCGCTTCGAGTTTCGAGAACTGAGATCGACGGACCCCAGTGATTACCGATTGGCGAGCCACAGTTATAGTTATGCAGCGAAGCGAATGCCGCGAAATTCATGCTCGAAATCATCGAGCCGCGCGTAATGTAGGGGAAATTGCCAGGAAGCTGCGCCCAGTAGCACAACTCCATATTCAAATCCTCGCGCACGGCGACGACGCCGATGTTCACGAATGCGTCGGTGACTAACGCTAACGCGCGATCCAGTTCCGGCATGTCGTTTGCACGAACCGTTACGGTCAGATGGTGCAGTCCCTCGGCAAGCCGGCCGGCGGTGATATCGTCTAGTGCTTCGTCGATCTCCTCGATTTGGCTTAATGAACGATCTTCCACCTGTTCCATGCGCCGTTGCTGCATTTCCATCGCTTCTTTAGCTTTTGGCCGATCAACGAACACGAACGATTGGGTGATGATCATTTCAACCGGCACGGTGAGAAAGTCGTCGAGCAAGCCGTACTCGGTAGAGCTTTCGTATTCCTTAATGCTCAGTATCGCGCCGACCCGGCTTCGGTTAATTCCACGAACCTCAAATGCATCGCGGCCGAAAATGAGTCGATTGCATGGGAGATATCGGCACAAATCCATGCGCGGAATTCGCATTGGACGATCTTCGCAATTGGTGAGAAATCCGACGAAGCGTAGCAATTCCGAGAAAATGCCACGTGGCGTTTCAACCGAACCCAACAATTGCGGTCGGTATTCGCTGAGGCTCGTCATAATTCTGGCTGTAAGTTCTTCCAGGTCTTTGGCCGCACCGCGCAGCGCCAGTTCATGCTCGCGGTTAAGGCGCTTTCCGAGGACTTGGCTTACGAATCCATTCAATCCGGCGACGCCGGACATGCGCGGTTTTCGAACGATGGACAAATAAATATCGTTGACGAAAAGCTCTAGTCTTTGGTGCCGGACCTTCCATGCTTCATTGAGATCGTGCGCAAATCCGCGCGGATAGCGCCCGCCGGGATAAACATGTTGCTTACGCCGAACGGTATGGACGTAGAGCGCGTATTGGCTTTTGGCCATGGTACGTAGCAAATTATTTCGAAAACGCTTTCGTAGCCGCAGATAGTTGTCGGACGAGGTTTCAAAGGGCAAGCCTTCGATCTTGATGACCTGAATCAGATCCTCGTTACGGGTCAGCAAGGTATTGTCGTTGTACAGGGCGACATACGGAACGTGTTCCGATTCGCTCACTTCGCGTTTTGCTGACGGCGCGAAATGTGGAACCGGTTGCTTGAGTTTTAAGCCGAGATCAAAAGGGATCATACGAATTACCTCCCCATAAGCATGCCATTGCGGCATTTCATTACTTTCTGCACTTTCGCGCTCACGATGTCGAAGAATCGGGAATCCTTAAGGCAAACCAGATACCCGATCGCATGCAATAGCGGAAATGCGATTAGGAACCAGAAAAACGATCCGCTGCCGACGAACAACATGACGCACATCCAGAGATTCAAAATGAAAAACGACTGCGTCACGCCGGCGTACATCGCGGGCCGGGTGAGCCCCGCGACCAGCGGATCGCCTTCTTCTAGGTAGCGTTCCTCACGAAAGGCCATGCTTCACTCACGCAGTGAAGAAATCCACGATAGACGCGCCGCCGAATACGAGCGCAACGCCGCCAACCCAACCCAATGCCAGGCGTTTACTCCACCACCCGGACCACATACCGTAACCGAGTACGGCGAGGGCGATGATGGCAGCGGCGCGCGCCCATCGATTTGTCAGAAGATCGACACCTTTGTCGAGGGCTTTGGTTACGGCGTCTTGGGCCATTGCGTCGGTTGGAAGCAACGTTATGGCAAGTAAGCCGACAGACGCTACGAAAAGAAATGTCGATCGGCCGGGGTTGGCAGTATTGTTCATCTCGTCACCTCATTAAACTACAGCGTTGGACGGAACTTACAAAACTATGAAACTGTCTATACGTAAAGCAATGTTTGCAATACACGGTTTCGTAAAGATTTGAACGCATCTTTGTGGCACTTTAACGAATCGGAATTAATCTTTCGGAACCCGTTGGAGCGAAGTCTAACGCCAACTGGGTAGGTTATACCTAGCAAATTTGACCCCCTAATTTGCCTTGCGCAATTTTTTTATTTGTGGTAACAAGCTGGAATAAAGTAGTACATAAGCATCCCACTTCGAGGAAACAACACATGGGAATTCGAAGATTCGCTGCTGAAAGTACGACGAAATCGTTGGTCTGTCCGCATTGCGACACGGAACATCCGGACGATTGGGAGTGTATTGAATCCGACCAGCTTAGCCAGATGCGCTGTAGCGATTGCGGAACAGTTTTTGCGTTTTATCTCGGTCAATGCGCCCGCTGCGCGGAAGAATCAATATTCCTTTGGGCAAATCAACCTTCACCATACTGGCGCGCAGTTCTCGTCTGCCAGTTCTGCGGAGATCCGCAACATGAGTTCATCAACGAAACGAATAGTTCGGCCCGCATTCGCTGAATTTTCTCAGACGATCGGCAAGGAGATCATTAAGGTTCGCCTATACAAGGAACAGGTCGGCTATCTTTGCGAACGCGAGCTCATCGAATCCGATGGAAGCACCTTCACCCAAGTTTTACCATTTACCACTACTAATGAGGTCCGGGAATTTCTTCACTGCGACCCACACTTTTCGACAATCAAAACATGCGCCAATACGTTGCTGGGCAAATTGGCGTTGGAGGTACCTCATGAACGCCCTTCACCAAACACCTAAAGCAATCGTCAATCGTCAGACAAACATTCAGGAGGCAATACTTCGAATCAAAGACTGTCGCAGCCAAACGGAAGTCGCGGCACTTCTTCAAGACATTACTGGACGTTTCGGCGTCACGTCATATGTCTTTGTCAGCATCCGCTCCGACGATTCCGGATCGGCGAATTACCGCTACTTGATTGGCTGCGCGTCAAAGTGGTGTCAGATCTATACCGCGAAAAAGTGGTTGTACGTTGATCCATTCATCCAATATGCGCGCAACAATAGTATGCCTATCGCTGGCTCAGCGATTCAACCCAATACTGCGGGTCAAGCCGAATTGCTTGCGACTGCTGCGGAACACGGTTTCCGTAGCGGCGCGGTCATTCCGGCACATTCGGGAAACAGTAAGCGCATTGGTGTTCTTTATTTAGGCAGCGAATTGCCGCCGGACCAGATCGAACCCAAGTTGATGCAAAATCGATCGTTGCTTCGCGCCGTTGCGATGGAGATTTTTGAATGGTGGGACGCGCAGATTCGCGCGGAAGTTATCGCCAGCCTAAACGTCAATGACGTGGACGTTGCCTTACTGAAATTGGTGCACGAGGGATTCACGTCCGAAGAGATTGCGAAGCTATTAGACATTGCCAAGCCCGTCATTCAAACAAAAATTCGGCATCTCAATGAAAAATTCGAAGTTCGCAGTAAAAAACAAGCTGCCGAAAAAGCTATTGAGCTGGGCATTTTAGCGGCGTAGATGCCGACAACATAAAGTTGATTCCGCGGCATATTGCCAATATGTCACGTTTTTTTGCGCTACGGGGTAATGCCGTTTTTACAATTCGGTGAAATTTAAGGAGCCTCAAATGACACAGAATTTTTATATCAAATCTCTGGGTTTTGGCCTTTGTTTAGTCGTCCCATTATTGCCGATC
Source organism: uncultured Pseudomonadota bacterium (assembly GCA_963840785.1). GTDB lineage: Bacteria > Pseudomonadota > Gammaproteobacteria > Burkholderiales > JALYOK01 > JALYOK01. Next base: position 497,970 of record CAWJAF010000003.1, read on the forward strand.
ATCGGTTACGCTATCGGAACCACTTGGCTAACGCCACTTATGGTGTTTATCGTGTTTCCCATTGCCGGGCTGATTAGCGGCAGCGATAAATCCGCAGCGCCCGCCGGTATCGATACGATGCCTTGGCTTAACGGTTACCTTTATTTATTGCCTCTCATTTTTGTTCCGTTCTGGATCGCCAATCTTGCTTGGGGCGCCAATCTTTTGGCGACCACGGAATTTTCGGGCTGGCAAATCGGCGGGTTGCTGTTTAGTCTTGCCATCACTAGCGCATTTGCAACTTGTGTCGCGCATGAACTTCAACATCGCCCCGGTGAACTTGATCGGGGCACAGCGCGAATAATGATGGCAATTTGCGGCTATGGCCATCTATTGCTGGAACATTTCCATCATCATGCAACGGTCGGCGATAGCGAGATTGGCGGCACACCACGCCAAGGCGAAGCTTCGTATCATTTCGTTTTTCGAAATGTTTGGCAAGGTGCAAAGAACGCGTGGCAAATCGAACAGCGACGCCTTCAAGCGCAAAATCTTAAATGGTGGAACAATCGGATCGTTCAAGACTACTCACTGGCGCTCGCCGCGGCTGCAGGATTTGCCGCCTTATGGGGTAGTTGGGGTTTGGCCGTCTTCGCCGCGCAAGCCCTGTTCGCGGTGTTCGCCATCGAGATGATTACTTACATTCAACACTACGGTGTATCCCGCGCGCCCGGTGAGAACATCGGCGCGCAACATGCCTGGGCACACAATTGTTGGCTAACCAATTGCATTACATTGAACATCACCCATCACAGCGATCATCACATGAATGTTTCGAAGCCGTACTACGAATTGCGTTGCGATCCCAACGCGCCTTATCTCCCGGCATGCTATTTCGCGATGTTCATCGCGGCGCTGTTTCCGCCGGTTTGGCGTTGGGTAATGAATCGTGATCAATAGACACCTAGCCGATGTGGCGGCACATCATCCAATGCAAACACTAGTGCACGATTAGAGAAGTAGTAAAAGTATCTCCCCACGTTATCATAGAATTGATTGGTGTTTGCGTGATCTGCTGCAGACAAGGCGTTTTTTGTTGATCAACTTGAATTTCAATTCATAGTCGGTCCACGGCGTCCGCAAGTAACTGCCTTGCGGCCCAGTCGTACCGCGGTTCCAGCGACATTTTTGTGGTACGTTGTGGGCTCGGAACAAGCGTGTAATATGATTTACCGTCGCTCTGCTGGCTGTGAAATCCATTATTTCGGACTAGGAGTAATAATGATTCAATTGGCGAATGCTTTGATCCGGCGGTTAGCGTTCAAGATCAGACCGGCTTCAGCCGGAAGCTTGGATTGACTTCAGACGGAAGCTCTAGTCTGCTACTGCTTGGCTACGCCTAGGCGCGATCGCCGATTGGATGTCGCACCTATTTAATGAACGTCGTAACTTTCACAGGAGACTAAGGCCATGAACAATGGATTTTTTGGGACTGTCGCAATTTAATATATCGGGCATTTGCAGACAAACTTCGCCGCAAAAGCGCTAACCTCGCAATTGCAATTTCGGTATTCTGTGCGCCCTGCCTGTGTGGCGCGGATACGGATTTTCAACTGCGCTGGACAGATGGGCATCTGGCATTTGGAGCGTCCCTTTCGAGAAGCACGACGGGGCGCGCAATTGATCTAGATTTAACGATTGTTGACTTAAATAGCAAAACACTTCTTGGTAAGTTTCCTGCGGCTGGGTTGGTCGTTATTGCTGATTCGTCTACGGCGGCACATGTGGATCTCCCGATTTACATTGAAAGGGATAGCGCTAGTTCCGTACGTCATGATCACACACACACCCTTTATTTCCTTAAAGAAGGGGATCGTTTCGACTCACGAATTGCCGTAGCGCAGACGGAAAATTCCATGAAGCATTGGGAGTAATAACGGGCGACGGCGCGATAGCAATGTACGAGTCAGCATTGGGTAGCGCAGAGCTCGCAAATACACTCAGGCTTCGCGAACTGGAGTTTCAACAAAAAATGAACCAACAAGTAATCGATACAACCACCTCAATGCATCGCCAACATCTAGAAACTCTAAACGCAGTGAGGATGCCTACCGACCTATTTGCACCACGGAAATGAGAAGAAGGCGGGAGGCAGGCTGTTACTAACCTACCCGGTTGGACGAGTAAGCGACGGAAAGCCTAACAGCATTTATATATTTCAGGCGGGGTTGTAACATTAGCGCGGCGGGTGGTGTGCCAAATTGAGGAGATGTGCCGTGAAACGTAAATTTAAAGCTGCAGCAAGTATTCTAGGAATTGCAATGTGCCTCGTAAGTTACGTTTGTGCGCAGGAAAATTCCAACAACAAGCTTCGATGGAGTGACCCGCACTTAAAATATGAGGGCGCACTTACCATCAACGGGTCACAGATAATAATGGCGCTGAGTCTCTATAACTTGGGCGATAACACCATGATCGGAAATCCGTCTGCGTTTCCTGTCGGTTTTCGGATATTAAACAAAACGGACGCCGTCATTGATGTGAACTCCGCTTGCCTCGGGATAATGCGCAAGACAATGCGCACGTACATGCTAACGGGTTAGTTCTGCGCCTCCAACCAAATGGAACGTTTCGTCTTATCGCCAATTGTCGTTCGAAGGACGAGTGTTGGAATGCAGAAGGAACTATTGAAGAGAATACTGCATTCGGAATTCTTCAATTGGCGCGACAGAACGCGCAAAATAGCCAAAGACGAAATGCCGATTTCGAACGATTGCAAAGGCAGGAGATCGACGCACGGGAAAGAATCATTAACGAGCGGATGGAAAGTACACGTCGGATGATTCAGGATTATCCGTTGGGCGATACCTACTGTACGCCAGAATTGCGAAGAAGAAGAGAACAGGGTTGTTATTAACTCGAAAGGTGAAGGTGTCCGTCGACTTTCGTGAATAAATAAATGGTGAATAGAGAATCGGACCATACGGATTTCGCACCCAATGAATCCCACGAAACTGTACAGAATGGATAGTTTTTTGCGCGCCCGTGACTAACTAATTTAATTTTTGGCTAACCATCAAAAGTATCTCTCGCTACAACCGCAATCAAATTTAATTACCTGAATGGGAGGCGACTCCCGATTTACGAGGGCTATTTTTTGATTTTGCGTTTCCGATCCTTGGCTGGTATTGTTGTGCGAGCGAGTTCGGTTTGAATCGTTTTGTTCGCGCTTTTTGTTTTGGTCGGTTCCATCAAATAAACGCCGAAGGCTTGGATATGGGCGCAGTGTTCATTGATATAGTCGACCACCGTATCGAGATTCTTAAAGGTTCGAATGCTGCCGCGGGCGGTGACAAGCGTCATGTACTGGGTGGCGTGGTTCTTCTTGTCCTGGTAGGGAATACGTAATTCCCAGCCACGTTCACCCCCTTTCTTGACTTCATAAACGCCGACTTGGATGTCGTCATGGGTTTGAGTAAGAAGAATAAGCTCGCGTTGGGTAAATAATCGGGTTTCGGCCATCGGGAACTAACGACTGCGATGGAACGAATTACGATGGCTGGCGCGACTAGCCCGATCCGTTTGGATCGACATATAGGTCAAGCCACCGATAATCGCGCCAAGGAGATCAAACGCCAGGAACACAATGTAGCCGGCGACGACGAGGCTGTACCAGAGCAGCTTGCCGCTCCAGCGAAATAAGAACTTCAGGACCGTCCAGGTATTAATGCGGTTGATAAGCGACATGCCAGTGGTGATGTTCAATTAATTCCTCCGTTACGTCTTCGACTGTTTCGCCGGCTTGAAGTTTTCGGGCGACTTTTATGGCGTCGGCCTCATCGTATAGGGATCGGTAGCGCCAAATGTTGTTGTGCTGGAAGACAAAGCGATAGCCGTTTTGATCTTTGGTATTGCCGACTTTGTAGAGGCCGGGCAAAACAATCGCGAATTCGAAATCGCCGAATTTGCCGGTTTGCGAGCGCCGGGTGATGGTGCTGGGAACAAAATCATAGTTTGGACGGCCAGCTTCCGTTACGCCGATGACGTGCCAGACAAACGGCTTCTTGTAACCCGAGTACTGATGAAATTGCCACTTCAACATGGTCGGCAATCCAACAAAACAATACAGCCTTAGTGTATGCCCGCAATGACGGTTTCGTAAACCATCCTGAATTCTTAACATCACGGGTTGTTGATCAATCTGCTTCGATGACTCGATCAATCTTGTTCGTCGCGGAGCGAGCCGCCGAGTCGGAATCTCTTTTGGTTTCTTCGCAATTGGTAACACATTTTTAAAATTCCATCAAGGCAAATTCGGGGGTCAAATTTGCTACCAGGGTGTCGCGGGTTCGGCCTACACTTTTGCCAAGATCGTGATGTGGGTTCAATAGGCTGACGTCATATTGGAGAGGAGATGGACATGAATTCTCTTTTGTTATTGGCAATGCTGTTTTTAGTGGGCGGCTGCGGAACGTGGCAGTCGAAACCGCAGGCTGCGCAAGCGCAAGTGCCGCAATCCAAGTATCAATTTGATTACAACGTGACGAACGGCGAGCCAATTGCATTGGTTCGGGTGTTTGACGATGGGGGCAGCACGTATTTTCAGTTTCGGGGGAATCCGCCGGAGGCATTCGTCGTCAGTGCGGAAACGACTACCGGCGAATCGATCATTCCTCACGAAATCATGGGGAACTATGCCGTGATACGCGGCGTATATCGAACCAGCTTCGATTCCGGCGGCAGCAAAGGTCAGTCAAGATAGAAAAGCTCGGCGCAATTGCGCCGATGGCGAGTATGGGGCCGGTGATTTTACCGAAGATGACGAAAGAATCAGCCCCGACTATCGAACCCGGTCCGTTACCTGTGGTGGTCAATAGCCGAGCTTCAGATTCAAGCGAGCATCCGTCAAATTCGTTTTCGTCGAAACTCGGCTGCCTTGAACTCGATCGGACGCAAAGCGCTTGCGGAAATGATCGCCACAACGGCAAGTGCCGGTGACGTGGAAATTCGGGTACGGCCGTTTTATCCGAACCGTCGCGCCAGCGTTCGGTTGGCTGAAGCGCGCGCCAAAGCGATTCGGCAAGTCCTGACCGACGCCGGCATTCGGGAAAGCCGTGTTCGGATGTCGCTTGATGGCGGAACCCCTGCGCTCGTGGCAGAAGTTGAGTTTCATGCGACGCCGTCCCAAGCGAGTCGCGATCCGGCGTACATCGGGATGGGTATCGAGCAGGTTAACGTCTCGGCGCAGCTGGTGGAGTTTAGTTCGCCGTTGCTGCCGACATTATCAATCTCTATTTGATGGAGGATAAATTCAATGAACGCTCGACTATGGTGTTTATGTTTCGCTTTGGCAATTGCCCTGTCTAGTCACGTTGCATCGGCTGATCAATGGGGTTGTGAGGTATTGCTGTGTTTGTCCAATCCGGCAGGACCCACCGCTGTAAAGGAATGCGAACCGCCGATCCATCGGTTATGGGATCATCTTCGCGATGGTCATGAATTTCCGACTTGCGATATGGCGAAGGATGGGAAGTCGAGTGCGTACGCAAAGCTGGGCTTTAACTTCTTTGATCCGTGTCCGCCGGGGACGCGTCCGCTCGCTCGGGGCGAGCGGGCCGTTCAGGCAACCATGGGTGGCGGCGTGCGTGCAGCATGGAAATCAGCCAGCGTTTCCGAGGTGCGAACAGGCATTGGCGATGGCGAGGGCTATTCGTTCAGCGATCGCTACGCAAAACCGACACCTTTGGTTTGTGTTGGCAGTCAAATCGGGATGACGTCGATCAGTCCGGATGGGCGATCGTGGTTTCGAGTTTCGGTTTACGATCGGGTGACGACGCTTCGGCCGCAGGCTTCGCCGCGAATTATTGATGTGTATATCAATGATGCTTTGTTTCGGCGGGTGCGGTGGTGATGTTGGCATCCGGCCAAATCGAGGTAAAATGATGCAAAGACAAGCGGTTGCTACAAAATCCGTTAGTGCAACGTCCCCACCGGACAGGTCAAGACGTTTACTAGGGACTACGAAGTCGAAGCGCAATATGGAATTTCCCGATTTACTTTGAGAGCTGATCGCATACATGGGCGTCGATTCAAGTTTATCAAGATCGGCCGCAGCGTTTATTACCGAATCGAGGATATCGAAACGATATTGGATAGTCTTGTTGTCATTGGCGCCACGCCCTAGTACGCATTAAACTAATCGCCTAATGCACATTGATACTCCCGCGGGTAGCTTTCGTGCGCGGTCGGGTAGACTGAATACGAAATTAGCTAGTAGGTAAATTTTATAGGGCAATTTACCTACAATGTCCCTACAACTAAAAAGTCGGAAATCAGTGAAAACGGCAAATATCGCGTGGATATTGGCTCCCCGACCTGGGCTCGAACCAGGGACCTGCGGATTAACAGTCCGTCGCTCTACCAACTGAGCTATCAGGGAATACTTCGGTGAATCTCAGATTTGCGCTGAAAAACCTAGGACAAGCATTTAAGCCCTCAATCGCAAGACGCGGATTATAGAGCATTTTGCGTTATTGAAAAAGACCCCGCTGACCGGCGCGGTCTTTATTTTTGAGCATACGCTTTTTCGTGCGGCGCTTCCGCTCTTGCCCGGTTACGATATCAAACGATTAAATAGCAATCGCAGGCGGTTTATCGCGACGCTTTTCCTTCAAATACCGCCTTTGATTGCCCTTCTGCGCTGATTCCAAATGATCTGTAGAACCGCATGAATGTTGGCTCTACGAGCACATCTCGAAGAAAATTATTCAGCCGAAAAATAATCGGAAATCGAAACCCATCGACCACCTTTGATTTGCGCGAGGCGAACTTTGCTGTTGCATAGGCGATCAGTTTTGGTAATCGCGCATTCGGGCGAACCAAACATATCCTGCGGAAATTTTGTCGTTTCCATCGCGTTATTAAATGTATCGGTGGTTAAATTCGCGCCCGCTTTTTCCGCGGCTTTGCCAAAAATATCCATCATGTAATAGCCATAGACTGAGAACACCGTTGCGTCTTCGCTGAATTTCGCCTTATATTTGCCAGCCCACTCGCGCACCAGCGGATTCGGATCATCCAAATAAGGATTGGCAGCGATATGTACACCGTAAACTCCCTCTACCGACTTCCTTACCAAGCGCATGAATCAGATGCGTATATAGCGCGGTTGGACCGACGAACGTCGGATTAAATCCTGTCTTGCGTGCTTCGCCGACGGAGCCCACCGTTTCGCGAATAATAGTGCCGAGCACGACAAGATCACAACCGCCGCCTTCAGTTTTCGCAATTTGCGATGAAAAATCCGTGGCGCCACGCTTGAACGAAGTTTTTTCGCCAACACCATCCCCATCTTTTTTCAGACCGGCCTCGGTACCCGCGCAATACTTCAAGGCCGTATTCGTCATCTTGGTAAATGATGCCGACTTTCTTTGCGGATTTTTGCTTCACTAATTGCGGAACCACAATTCGCATTTGATCGAAATACGGTGGCGAAAATGCCATCTTCAATTTTTCCGGCGGCTCAAACATTTCACGGGAACCGGTTAGCGGGAAAAAATTGATGACATTTTTCTCGAATTGAATCGGCATCGCCGCCATATTTGCGGCCGTGCCGATATGGCCCAGAATCGCAAACACCTCATCATTGGTCACCAGTTTCTGTGCGGCGAGCAATGCTTTTTTCGGATCATAACCATTGTCTTCCACGACCAATTTGAATTTTCGGCCGTTGATCCCGCCTTTCTCGTTAAGTTCGTCGACGCGCATTTGAATGCCGTTGCGGGCTTGTTTACCAAACGCGGCAATTGGGCCGGATAGATCCTGAATCGTCCCAATTACAATTTCGTTTTTGCTGATACCCTGGCTTTGGGCGAACACCCCGCTCGCGAACATTGAAAACGCGAGTGCTGCCAATAGGGTGCGATAGATGTTTTTCATTGCGACTCCTTCAATTCAGGTTTTCGATCTTAGGCACTACGATACATGGACTCAATGAGTTCGGCATACTTTTGGTGGACAAACTTTCGTTTTAATTTCATCGTCGGCGTCAGCTCTTCGTCCTCGGCAGTCAATTGCTGCTCGATCAAACGAAACTGCTTAATTTGCTCGACCCGGGCAAATTGCTTATTGACGCGCTCAACTTCGCCACCGATCAATTCCTGAACCTGTTTTGCCCGTGTCAGGCTCACATAGTTCGAAAACGGAATATCGTTATCCTGGGCGAATTTTTCCACGTTATCTTGATCGATCATGATCAACGCCGTCAGGTAAGCACGCTTATCGCCGATCACCACTGCATCGGTAATATAAGGCGAAAACTTTAACTGATTTTCCAGTTCCGACGGCGTGATATTTTTTCCGCCTGCCGTAATGATAATGTCTTTCATGCGGTCGGTGATTTTGAAAAATCCTTCTTCATCCACGCTGCCGACATCGCCCGTATGAAGCCAACCGTTTTTGATGGTCTCGGCGGTTTTTTCTGGTTGATTGAGGTAGCCCATGAACACGTTATCGCCACGCACCAGGATTTCTCCCTCCGGCGAAATTTTCATCGCGGTAAATGGGCAGGCCAACCCGATGGTGCCTAGTCGAATACTGTCAGGGGGCATCGCTGTCGCTCCACCGCTGGTTTCCGTCTGTCCCCAACCTTCCAGCATGGGTACGCCGAGCGCGAGATACCATTTGATCAGGTCAGGCGAAATCGGCGCAGCGCCGGTTGCTAAAAACCGGCAACGATGAATGCCCATCATTTTGCGCACATTATCCAACGCAATGCGGCGGCCGATATGGAACTTGAGCTTAAGCGAAGCCGGAATCGGTTTCCCTGCGATAAACAAATCGGCAATTTGATTGCCGACGCCAATCGCCCACTTGTAAGCAAGTTGTTGCAACTTTGTTGATTCGGAAATCGCGATGGTCACGCCGGAATAGAATTTCTCCCACACGCGCGGCACGGCGAGAAACGTCGTCGGTGCAATTTCGCGAACGTTCTCGGGAATCGTGTCGGGATTCTCGACGAAATTCAAAATCACGCCGGTGTAAAGTGCCGTATACGCACCGTGAACACGCTCCGCGATATGGCATAACGGCAAAAAACAAATGCGCTCGTCACGATGATCCTGCGGCAACACTTTATTGTAACCGCGCAGCACGTGCACCAAGTTATGATGGCTGATCATCGCGCCTTTGGGTTTGCCCGTCGTCCCGGATGTGTAGACCAAAATTGCAAGATCTTCCGGCTTTCGGATATTGACTCGCTGCGCCCATTCTTCCGGATGTTGCTTGATAAACGCGCGTCCCAATTGGCGCAACGCATCCAAGCTCATCACTTGCGGATCGTTGAAGCGTATCAAACCTTCAGTGTCGAACACGATGATCTTGCGTAGTTGCGGCGTGCGTTCGCGAATCGCGAGAATTTTGTCGAGCTGTTCTTCATCTTCGACAAATACGTAAACCGAATTCGAATCGTTGACGAGATATTCGCATTGCGACGCGGCGTCCGTCGGGTAAATTCCGTTCACAACACCCGCGACGCCGAGCACGCCCAGGTCAGTGAACATCCATTCTTTAACGGTATTAGAGAGAATCGAGATGCACTCACCGGGCTCAAACCCCAGCGCGACCAAGCCCATGCCGATCTCTTGCGAAATTTCCCCGAGCTTGCGCCAACTAACCGATTTCCAAATGCCGAAATCTTTCTGCCGCAACGCAACGCGGTCGCCACGCTGCTTCACCGCGTTTTGAAACATCGCCGCGATCGTGTCGCCGGCGAGCACGATCTCGTTTGCGCTAGTCTTTTCCGATTTCCATAACATCGTGAATACTCGCTGATTCCTTTGCGTTATGAAATGACCACGCCAGCAGCCGCATCAACACTGACCCCTGGCGATGCAATGCCTGAGAGCCGCTCTGGTATTGCCTGACAGAGCATCGTCATTTTCATTTCAACGCCACACTTTCTTTTTCTTCCAACGCCGTTCGCCACGCTCGCCGACATCTTTCACGCCCAAATAAAATTCTTTGATATCGTCTTTCTCACGCAAACGCGCGCAGGTGTCTTCCATGACAATGCGCCCTACTTCCAACACGTAACCGTAATCGGCAACCCCGAGCGCCATGCTCGCGTTTTGTTCCACCAGCAACATCGTCGTGCCGCGCTCGCGATTAATACGTACGATAATATCGAAAATTTCCTGGGTGAGTTTTGGTGACAAACCCAAGCTCGGCTCATCAAGCAACATCATTTCCGGCTGACCCATGATGGCGCGGCTGATCGCGAGCATTTGTTGTTGCCCGCCGGACAACAGCCCCGCGTCTTGCTTCGTGCGCTCTTTCAAAATCGGAAAATAGTTGTAGACCATTTCCATGTCGCGCCGAATACCGTCCGCGTCCTTGCGCGTATAGGCGCCCATTACGAGATTGTCGTGCACCGACAATAACGGAAACACTTCGCGGCCTTCGGGCACGTGGCAAATTCCGCGTCGAACAATGTCAGCGGGTTCCTTGCGATCGATCGCTTCGCCCTTGAAATGAATGCTGCCTTTTTGCGGATCGATGATGCCGGAGATAGTTTTCAGAATCGTCGTTTTGCCAGCACCGTTCGCGCCGAGCACCGTGACAATACTGCCTTTCGGCACCGACAAACTGACGCCGCGAATTGCGCGTACCGGCCCGTACGCACTTTCCACATTGGCGAGCGTTAGCAACGCGTCAGACATGGGCGGGCGTTCCCAAATACGCTTCGATCACACCGGGATGGGATTGCACTTCGTGCGGCAAACCCATCGCCAACATCTCACCTTGATTCATCGCCAACACACGATGGGAAACGCGCGACACCAGCGACATATCGTGCTCGACCATCAAAATCGTTACGCCCAGATCTTGATTAATGTCCTGAATCCAAAATGCCATGTCATCGGTTTCCTCCACATTCAATCCGGACGATGGCTCATCCATCAGCAGCAGCTTCGGCTGAATCGCCAATGCGCGACCCAGCTCAACTACTTTGCGCACGCCATAGGGCAAGCCCGCGACATGTGTATCGCGATGATGTTGCAGATCGAGAAGATCGATAATGCGCTCAACATGATCACGAAAATCAATTTCCGCTCTGCGCGCTTTGGACGTGAACAACATTTCCTGCCAAAGTGACGTCGATCGATGCACGTGGCGCCCAATCAAAAGATTCTGCAACACGGTCGCCTGCTCGAACAGCTCGATATTTTGGAATGTGCGCGCGATACCCAAGGTCGCAATCTGATGAGCGGGAACCGTCGTAATAGCGGCGCCTTCGAAGACGAGCTGGCCGTGGCTGGCGTTATAGATGCGGCTGATCAAATTAAACACCGTCGTCTTGCCCGCGCCGTTCGGGCCGATCAAGGTAAAAATCTCGCCACGATTAACGGAAAAACTCACGTTATTGACCGCTTTGACGCCGCCGAATGCAACGGACAATTCTTCGACTTTCAAAATCGGTTCGTTCGCGCTCATCGATTACGCTCCGATTTCTGGAAAGTTTTTTGCCGCTTGAACGCGCCTTTCCGATAGAACGGAAACATCTGCAAATAAGTGCGAATCTTTACCCAGCGGCCATAAATGCCCAGCGGCTCAAACATCACAAACCCAATAATGATCAAACCAAAAATCGTTGCCTGCAAGCCTGCGGCACCACCGATAGCAGCCGGCAAATAATCCTTCGCAACGGAAATCGCTTGCGGCAACACGATCAAGAAAAACGCGCCGAAAAATACGCCGTGAATTGAGCCGATGCCGCCGATGAAAATCATCATCAGCATCTCAATCGATTGCAACACCGTGAATTGCTCCGGCGACAGAAAGCGAATCTTATGCGCGTAGAGCGCACCAGCAAGGCCGGTTAACCCTGCGCTCAACGCAAACGAAATGGTTTTGTATTTCGCCAAATGAATGCCCATGCTTTGCGCGGAGATTTCCGAATCGCGCACGGCGACAAAGGCACGGCCGGTTGGCGAGCGCAATAGATTCAGCACCACCCATGTCGCCGCGATAACGAATGCAAGACTGAGGTAATAAAATCCTTGCAGCGAGCTGATCTTGATTCCAAATAATTGAATCGCCTTGACCGCCAATCCGGAATTCCCGCCGGTCACGCTTTCCCAACGCGTGAGAATTTCTTCGACAATCACGCCCAATGCTAAGGTGGCAATCGCAAGATAAATTCCTTTTACCCGCAAGGCCGGTAAGCCCACGACCACGCCCGTAATTGCGGACAACAAAATGGCCATCGAGACAGATAAAGGAAACGGCCAGCCTTTCGCAGCAAGCACCGCTTCAGTGTACGCTCCGACGCCGAGGAATGCCGCGTGCCCGAGCGAAATCAACCCGGTATAGCCGGAGAGCAACATTAGCCCGAGACCGACAATGGAATAAATGAAAATCAGCACCAATTGATCGACCAAGTAATTCGATACAATCCATGGCAGCAGGATGAGTGCAACGAATAGCAAGCCATACCAAAATTGCTGGCCGCCGTGCTTCGCCAGCCGGATATCTTGCAGATAATCGGTTTTGAAAATGAATCGCATCGTTAAACTCGTTTGCGAATTTTTTCGCCAAATAGTCCGTTGGGTTTGATCATCAGCATGATCAGTACGACAACATAAGCCGCGATATCTTTAAATCCTTCCGGCAGATAAAATCCCGCGAGCGATTCGACGATGCCGATAATCAAACCGCCGATAATTGCACCAGGCAAACTCTCAAAACCGCCAATCACGGCCGCAGGAAAGGCTTTCAGCCCGATGAAGCCCATGTTGACATGAACAAACGTGATCGGCGCAAGCAAAATTCCCGCGACGGCGGCAACCGCCGCGCTGGTTGCCCAAATCAAACCATTCAACCTTTTTACGGGAATACCCATGTAGTGCGCCGCAAGTTGGTTTTGTGATGCGGCTTGCATCGCAATGCCGATGCGGGTGTAACGAAATAATCCGAATAACAGCGCGCACAGCGCAAAACTGGTCGCGATTATCACGACATGCTCCATGCCAATCGTCAGCCCACCGAGCGCAACCATTTTGTCTTTGAATGGCACTTCGAGCACGTGGGTATCGGTGCCGACGCCCGGAATCATCGTGATCAAACCGCGCGCGGTGTAGCCGACGCCGATGGTCACCATCACAATCGCAAACGCCGGTTGGCCAAGAATGGGCCGGAGAATTAAACGTTCAGTCAGGAAACCAAACACCGCGAGGACCGCGACAGAAATCAACAGAACCGCCCAATAGGGCAATCCGAAATATGCAGCCAGCGTAAGCCCGACGAAAGCGCCGAGCATCATCAATTCGCCTTGCGCGAAATTGACTGCTTCGGTTGCCTTGTAGATCAGCACAAAGCCGAGCGCAATCAAGCCGTAGATACAGCCTTGCGAAATGCCGCTAATTAAGACTTGCAGAAACTGCAAGGGAATCCTCCTTTATGGAAACCGGATCATTGCCGATTTCTGCCAATTGCTATTGCGATGTTGAGTTTAGCGTTTGGCTGTTGGGTTAGCAAATTTGCGCTGCTTCGAGATTTTTGCCTAATTTATGAATTTACCGCTTGCCCCTCATCCTGCCCTCTCCCCATAAATGGGGCGAGGGGACCAATCTCACTCACGCGGGCGGACGGGAGAGAAAGTATACCCTCGCCCCGCCTGGCGGGGAGAGGGCTAGGGCGGGGTGGCCCAGGGCCATGAGGGGCAGGCGATGAATACTTCCACAACCCTCATGAACCCAACGTACTTCTAATCGCCTCCGTCTCCGGCGAAGGTTTCACGCCAAGCACGATCGAAAGCATATCGCGACAGCGGCGGTAAACATTCAGCCCTTCTGCCGGTTCGCCATTTTCGCGATGACAAATCATCAAACGGCGATAGAGTCCCTCAGCCAAATTGTCCAACTCCAATGCCCGGGAATATACGGCGATCGCCTGCGGCCATTGCTGGCCATTCTCGAGTTGAACGCCAAGATGAGCTACCGCGCGGACAAATTTCGCTTTGATCTTATCCCGCGCCGAAATAGCCCACGACTCTTGCGATTCTTTTTCGAGAAAGTGCCCGGCATAGAGCCGCAGTAAATCTTTCGCGAAAATTTCTACTTCGGACAAATCGGTTGCGCGATCGATACCTTCAAGCAATCGCTGGAACTCTGAAACATCGAGCCAACACTTCTCGTTATCAACGGAAAGCTTGCCTTCCGACAATGCAATCACGCCTTCGACGCCGATAAGTTTTCGCAGGCGATACAACGTACTATCAAACGACGCTTGTGCCGCGTCACCTTCCGCGTCTGGCCACAAGGTTTCAATTAACGCGCTCGTTTCCACACCATTGGCGCCAGATGCAATCAGCGACTTAAGCAAATCCAATGGCCGTTTTTGCAACTTGCGACTGAGCGTCAAAGGCTTGCCATCGTGCAATAAGGCAAATTGTCCGAGTGTATAAATCTTCAATGGCGTTGGCGCTACAACCTGTTTCGCTAACGCGGCTTTTACGCCGGTTACTTCGAATGCGACGACTGGCCGCGCAAAACCCTTCAAATCGACTTGACCAATTTCCTCAACGTCAACGACCGCTTCAACCAATTCATAAACCGGTAGACTCGCCAAAATCTGCCCACGCTGCGCGACACTGCAAAGACGCGACGCGAGATTGGTCACGCGGCCGATCACGCCGTAGCCAATGCGATTTTCATAACCGATGGTGCCAATCGTCGCGTAGCCGTGGGCGATGCCGATGCTGAGCGCGATGTCGTGGCCGCGCTTCATCCATGCCGTCATCAGTTCGGCGAAACGTTGCTGCATATCCAGTGCCATGCGAACGGCGCGAATGGCGGGGTCTTCGACAATCACAGGATCATTAAAAATAACCATCATGGAATCCCGGCGTGAATTGCTCCAGCGTGCCTTGATAGGCGTCAATCAATTTGCCCATCTCGCCGTGATAGGTGCGCAGCAAACCCATCACTTCTTCTGGCTCCGAGGTATCGGCAAAAGCGGTAAAGCCACGTAAATCTAGAAATACCACCGTTACTTCGCGCCGTCGCGTTTTTAGCGGATCATCCAAATCGCCGGAGACGATGCGCTCCGCCAAGTTGCGGCGCAAAAAATCGCTTTAACTGTCCGAGCCGTTCCAGTTCTCCAACTTGCTCTTGCACGCGCTGCGCTAATCCGGTATTCAGCACCGAAAGTTCAGCAGCTTGCTGTTGCACGGTGTCGTTAAAACTTTTGATGCGCAACAGCGATTTCACCCGCGCCAATAGTTCCGGGCGATTGATGGGTTTGGTCAGAAAATCATCGGCACCCGCCTGTAATCCTTTGATGCGCTCTTGCGTCGGATCGAGCGAGGTCACCATCACCACCGGCAAAATACCGTTAGTCGGGATTAGCGCGAATTTGTTTGCACACGTCGTAGCCGCTGATGCCCGGCATCATCACATCGAGCAGCACCAGATCAGGCTTGATAGCAGCGATTTTCGCCAATGCTTCTTCGCCATTGATGGCGATTGCCGTGGCGTAACCTTGGGTCGTCAATAAATCCACCAGCAGCTTTCGATTCGCTGCTGTATCGTCTACGACTAAGATCAATTCACCGGACATAGTTGCGCCACAATATTGAACGTAAACGTAGAACCCGCGCCAGGCTTGCTTTCCAGCCACATCTTGCCGCCATGCATCTCGACGAATTGGCGCGCCAACGTCAGGCCCAGGCCGGTGCCTTCGCGCGTAATGTTGGGGCTGCCACCCGCTTGCCGGAACGCTTCGAATATTTTTTCCTGAGATTCCGGCGCGATGCCGATGCCGGTATCGCGCACCGATACTTGCAAGCCTTCGTCCGTCGCCTTCGCGCTGACCGTCACGCTGCCGCCTTCGGGGGTAAACTTCACTGCGTTGGAAAGTAAGTTCAACAAAATCTGTTTAAACTTGCGCTCGTCGCCGCTGAATTCGCCTAACTGCTCGTCCATTTCTAACGTGAGTTGGATGCCATGCCGCGTTGCGCGTTCCTTGATCAATGTAACTGCGCTCTCGACGGCTGACGGCACATCAAACACCTCAATCAATAATTCCATGCGCCCCGCTTCAACTTTGGCTAAATCCAACACATCGTTAATCAACGAAAGCAAGTGTTGGCCAGAGGAATGAATATCGCGCAAATACTCGGCTTGCTTTGGGTTAAGCTCCCCGTAAATGCCATCGTTCAATACTTCGGAAAAGCCAAGAATGGCGTTCAATGGCGTGCGCAACTCGTGCGACATGTTGGCTAGAAATTCTGATTTATGGCGATTCGCCATTTCAATCTGCTCGTACAATCGTCCTAGTTCATCGCTCATGCGGTTTAAGTTCGAAGCGAGTGTGCCGAGTTCATCGCGATTCACGACGGTAACTGGATTGGAAAATTGCCCTTTGCCGATTTCGTTAAAACGCAATTCCATCTGCCGAACTGGTGCAATGATCGAGCCGGAAATTGCGTAGCCAAGCAACAGCGCGAGCAAAGTGCTCGATAACGCAAATCCCGCGACGATGTATTGCGATTGTTTATATAGCGCCGCGCTGGCCTCGGCACTACTCACCATTTCCACTTCGGCTTTGTTTACCAATTCGTTGGTCAGCCGCTCTAACCGATTCGCTTGGGGCGTAACCTTTTCGATCTGGATACGCCGGCCACCTTCCACATCACCGCCGCGAATGAGTTCGATCTGCCGCGTGACCGCGTTGACAAAAATGTCGTACTCACTGCGCACGCGTCGCAGCAACGCAATTTCGTCCTTAGCCAAATATTGCAAACGGTCCAGGTCATAGCCAAATTGATTGATTTGGCGCAAAACCATTTCGAGGTTCTCAGCGTCCTGCTGCAATAGCGCCGTCGAAACGCCATACAACTGCACCAGCGTGTCGTGACTTAATTGCCGGTAAGCGGCGATCTTGCGCTGCAACTGCGCCGATTCCGCCACGCGATGCTCGATCTGACGCAGAGCGCGCAGGCTGATCAATCCATCGGCAATTAACAGCCCAACGACCGTCAAAAACGCGACGAGCAATTTCGCGCGAATATTGGCGCGATATTCGCGCGACAAATCCGGGCAACCAGCGAATCATCGAATTTTCGGCTTTTCCCGAATTAAAGCGCGCAGGTCAGCAAGAAACTCGTCGCGATCAAACTGCGTGCCTTGATACTGCACGCGGATAATACCGTCCCGATCGATAAGCGATGTTAGAAATGTATGATCGATCGATTCGTCCGCCTGCCGTTTCACATACACCGCATAACGCCGCGCCAACTCTGCGATTGCGGCCGGTGAACCGGTGAGAAACGACCATGCCCTCAAGATCCGCACCGAAATTGTACGCGTACGCTTTCAACACTTCCGGCGTATCGCGTGTAGGCTCAACCGACACGGCGATAAATCGCGGAGTTTCTTTTTGCTCCAAAGAAAATCGACGCTGGATGTCCACCAACTTTGCAGTGAGGACCGGACATTCACTTCGACAGGTTGTGAAAATGAAAGTCAGAACAACCGGTTTGCCGCGCAGGTCCGCCCACGCAAGTGGGCGGTTGTCTTGTGTCGTTAAGCTAAACGACGGCGCTGGGCCGATACGCGGTAACTCCGTTTCCTGGGCGAAGCATTGCAAGGAGAATGGCGAAAGAAAAATCGCCGCAAGCACATAGCGTAGCTTCAACGATAATTGCGCACCGAATAGGGTCGCCAAGATTAGGCCTTCAATTCACGCTTAATTTCGTTTAAGAATCGCCAATCGGTGCTTTGGTCGATCAACTTTTGAGGGGACGTTTTGATCATCCCAACTTCGTGTAAGCGCAACGCATGAAAGCGCAAAGAGTCTTCCGGTTCCGCTTCGCGCCAACGCGTGTAAGGCAGACGCTTCATCACTTCCAACCCAATTTGGAACCGTGGTTCGTAAAGTTTGTCCGACAGAAATCGCGCAACCCTTTGTGGATCGTCCGCGCACATGTCTGCACCTTTCAGTATTGCACGCAAGACGCGCTTTGTCGCCACGGGGTTTCGTTGAACAAACTCGCGATTCGCCGCGACCATACAACAAAAATATTGCGACCACGGTCGATCTTGCGCGGTATTAACGATAATTTGTCCAATCTTTCTCGCCCGTAATTCTGCAGGTTGTTGGCCATATCCAAGAAATGCATCTGCTTTACCATCAGCAAACAAATTCATTGCATCTAAAATATGTTCCCCGACGACCCAATTAATATCGCGCTGCGGATTCATACCAACATAAGCCAACATGCTGGACAGAAACACATGATCGCCGTTCCGCGAATATTGGATCGCGACGGTCTTACCTTTCAAGTCGCTGATCGCTCGCACCCGCTCATTTGCAAATAATTCGTAACAACCCGCATGAACGCCCGCAAGCAAGACAATCGAGTCTACCGGCGTCCAAATGCGGAATCAACCCGGGCAGATCCCACATCGTCATGTCTGCTCGACCTTCTGCGAGCAGCACGCGGTCCGTTTCTCGTTCCTAACGGGAGGTACTCGATATCGGTGAATCCCTCCATACGCAGAAGTTCTTCGGCAAGGTATTGTGGCGCCGTACAAATTGAAGGCGCGTGGGTGATCCGAATCGTGTAGTTTTCTCGACATTTCCGTCCATTGCGGCCAACGCAATTTGGGCGGAAAAGGCTCCTGCACTGACGGCTGCAATTTGCGCCAGTAAGTTTCTACGATCTCATGGTTAAGCGGCGTTAAATCCGACATCACGTTTCCTCCAAACTAATAATCCCAGTTTCTATCCGGCAAACAATTTGTATGCGCGGAGAGTCGCGGCTTTATAGTTGGACGAAAATTCATTCAGGAACTGGCTAATTGCCTCTCCCAATGCAACCGTTGCTTGCGGATCGCCATTGCAGCAAATCAGGTGACCGGCGAGAGAATCAATATGCGCGGCCCCGAATTTGGAATCGTCTTAACTTGCGTCAAGACTTGTTGAGGGGGCATAAATTGATCATCTTCGTTATAGATGAAAAGCGTCTTAGCTTTGACGGAACGAAGTGCCTGCATGAGTCGCCATTAAAACCCGGCGTATCCCCAAGCCAACCTAGCCATTGTGACTTGCTAAGGTAATAGAGATCCCGTGCATCCTGAACGTCGAGATAGTATTCGCCCCAGTTATTGCGCCATTTTTGGTAAGCCTCCGGCGAATCATGTTACGTTCCCACCAATCCCGCGTGTAAAAGTATGGGATAAGCACACCTGACGCATTTGCCGCACACACTTTTGGATTGCTGTCATAGTTTCCGCCGTCCCAGCCAGCACAATTCTCAAGGACAGATTGCATTTGTGCTCCAAAGAAAAACCCTTGGGTTCCCCACAACGCCCCTCCGGAAATAGGGAAAATTCCGCTCATAAAATCAGGGTAGCTCGCAGCCAACTGAACCGAGTGTCGGCGCCCGATCGAAATCCCTGAAATAGCAAGCAGATGAGAAATTTTAAGACCCTGTGTTACAAGCTTATATTCCGCTTTAATAATATCGCGTGCGTTGTAATTGGAAATTTCATTTTCATCCCGAATTGCTCGGGCTCGTCGAATGTTCGAATGTCGTCTGGGTAGCACCAAACGTATCGGAACATATGACGAAATATTTATTCGTGTCCAGCGCTTTGCCGGGCCTAATCATATGGTCGACTAGATGGTGATTCACGCCAAACCCATGCATAAACAAAATCGCATTGTCCTTCTTCGCATTGAGTTTGCCATGTGTAACATACGACATTTTAAGATTGGGAATCACCCCACCGCGTTCGAATTTTAATTCTCCCAGTGAGGCGAATTGGTGTGGCGCCTGGTCCGGCCAGTGCGCGACGGCAAATTGCGCTTGGGTCACAGAAAAATACCGGATGCGGCAATGATTTTGGTGAATATGCTCATGACTATTCTCCCCAGATAAGACATTCATCGGTGAAATTTCCAAGCCCGGCTGTAGCACCCAGGCCGCTTACCGAATGCGTCAATTGAATTTGTACCATGTCGATTCTCCTTTGAAAAGAACTCCCCGTCTATCGGGCTTGTTTCGGCGTTCAGCGGCTAAGGAGCTGCAACGCGCGACGAAGCCAGATTACGCGTCGCCGACTGACGGCGGACTGACGGATTGGAGATAAGAATTGTGGATGCCTAGATCTCGGCTGTTACGTATGCGCGCGTTTCAATAGCGAGGGGAATGGCCTGAAAGCCGCGCCGGTATTGGCTCTAGCCTTAGGCCACCCCGTCAGGCCGATCAATGCGCCATTGAGTTATATGACCTTTAGGTACTGTAGGTTGGCCGTGAGGAACGAACGCCAATATTCGTTTCTCTTCAATTACCGGTATGGATAAAATTGGCAAGGATTGCCAATTGTAGGTCTTGGTACTAGGGTTGAGTACGATAATTTGAGGAGCTGGTATGACAATCAACATCAATTTAACACCACAACTTGAAGCAATGGTGCGCGATAAGGTGGCCGGCGGTTTGTATGGCTCGGCCAGCGAAGTCGTCCGCGAAGCCTTACGCTTAATGCAAGAACAGGATCAACTACGCGCAATGAAATTGGCGCAACTGCGCAGCGATATTCGGGCCGGTGTGGAAAGCGGAACCGGCGGCGAACTTGATGTCGCGGCGACCAAGCGCCGAGGGCGCGAGCGCCTGGCCAAGACCACGAAAATTTAGGTATCAATATGGCGCGTGTAAACAAAACTCGCCTCGCCGAACAAGATTTGGATGACACTAGTTTCACATCGCCTTCGACAACATCGAAGCTGCCGACCGCGTCCTTGATGAAATTGCGGAAGCATGTGGTTTGCTCGCGCGGCACAAATAAAAGGGACGCGCACCGCCTGAGTTAGCGCCCGATCTACGATCCTTTCCGGTTAAACGCTTTATTTTGTTTTACCGACCCGATGCCGATGGTATAGAGCTTGTCCGTGCCTTGGACGATGCACGCAATGTGGACGGGATATTTGACCTGAATATCTCCGATCCATGACAGTCGCAATTGGTTTTCAAGATAGTCAATCGAACTACACCCCTTGCGTTGCAGGGAGGGAACCATCAAATTTCCGAGTGTTTGCGCTTCTTTGATAAGAATTGGTTGATCGAAACCAGTATTTTGTATATCCTTATAAGATATACAAAAGGAATATCTCATGAAAGCTTCAAGCCTTGCAGGAAAGCTACCGACCGACACCAAAACTACCACGGTTTTCGTCTCGGGAAACAGCCAAGCTGTTCGGTTGCCGAAGGAATTTCGCGTGAACGCCAAAACCGTTGAGATTTTTCGGCGCGGCGATGAGATTGTGTTGCGCGAGCGGCCGCGAACGGTTGGCGATGCGTTGGCGAATCTCCCGACGCTTTCGAAGGATGAAGCCGCCGATGTTGATGCGATGATAAAAAGCGCTAAAGCAAGATTGCCGCCACTCGAAGATCGCGATTTTTCTTGGATGGGCAGCACGCCAACCCGCAAGACTAAAGCCAAAGCGACGCGCTCAAAATGAAATACCTGCTCGATACGGATACGTTCAGCGAGATGGTCAAAGGCGTTAACGCAAAAATTGTCAAACGCCTGGATTCCTTGCAAACGGGAGACTCAGGTTTGTCGGTTATCACGCGTGGCGAAATTGCGTTTGGTGTCCGCATCCATTCGCTCAAGACATCGGCTAGACAACGCTTGGATCGTTTGCTCGACGTGATCGAAACGTTGCCGTTACCCACGAACGCCGCGAATTACTATGGCGAGTTGCGCGCTCATCTGCGGCGCCTTGGAACACCCATCGGCCCGAACGATCTTTGGATTGCCGCGCATGCGCGTGCAGCGAATCTAATTTTGGTCACGAACAATGTTGGCGAATTTTCGCGAGTGCCGAAACTTAAGCTGGAGAATTGGATTGCTTAGCGGCTCGCACTGAATGTTATGGCTTGCCCCTACCCTAACCTGGTAGCATCGTCCAAACATAACAACGCGAGGATAAAATGACAGCCCAACCCAGTACCGAAGCGATCTTGCACGGCCCCGCTCTCGCCAACAAAATTCCGTCCGTGACCTTGCCCGCATTTATCCGCGGGCACGCACGCCAACGGCCAAACGCGGTTGCATTGGTCGACGCCGCAAGTGGCCGCAATTACACCTATGGCGCGCTCGATCACTTGATCGGCCGCTTCTCCGCCGGGCTGGCAGCGCAAGGTTTTAAGCCTGGCGACACGCTGCTGATGTTCGCACCGAACTTGCCCGAATGGCCGATCGTAGCGCTTGGCGCGATGGCCGCCGGCGGCGTGGTGAGCGGCGCGAATCCGATGTATAACGCTGCCGATCTTGCCCATCAAATGCGTGATGCCAATGCCAAATTTGTATTCACCGTTCCGCTATTCTTGCCGTTGGTGCGCGAGGCGGCTGTGGCAGCGGGTTGCGAGAAAATAATCCTGTTTGGCGAAGCGGAAAGCGCGCTGAGTTTCGCGGCTTTACTCGCTTGTATAGATCCTGAGCCGAGCGTGCCCGCCGATCCCAACGCGATCGCGGCGCTGCCCTACTCGTCCGGCACGACCGGCTTGGCCAAGGGCGTGATGCTGACCCATCGCACACTGGTATCAAATATTTGTCAATTCAACGAAGCATTTCCGTCGCCCGATGCGAGCCCGGTAGTGCTGGCCTTCTTGCCGATGTTTCACATCTTTGGCTTTACCATCGTCACGCTGTGCGGATTCGCTTTGGGCGCTAAACTCGTGACCGTGCCGCGATTTGAACCCGAACCCTTCTTGAAGGCCATTGCGGATTTTCGTGTAACGCATTTGTTCGTCGTGCCGCCGGTGATGCAATTTCTCGCCGGACATCCGATGGTGGATGCCCATGATCTGTCTTCAATCAAACTCATCGGCTGCGGTGCAGCTCCATTGGGTGCGGCACTGGAAAAGAAAGTCAGCGAACGTTTGAAATGCCCCGTGGCACAGGGCTTTGGCATGACGGAATCGTCCGGCTGCGTCACGATTTCGCACCCCGACCGCGTTCGTCCAGGCACGAGTGGCCAATTGATCCCCGGAACGCAAGGCCGCATCGTCGATCCCGAAACGGGCATCGATGTTGCGCGTGGCATGACCGGCGAATTTTGGTTCCGTGGGCCACAAAACTTTAAGGGCTATTTGAACAAGCCCGACGCAACCGCCGAGACGATCACGACGGATGGATGGGTGCGCACTGGCGACATCGGAACCTTCGACGCGGATGGCCATTTGACTATCACCGACCGGCTCAAGGAATTGATTAAGGTAAAAGGTTTTCAAGTGCCGCCGGCAGAACTTGAGGCGCTGCTGTTGACCCACCCTTTTATCGCGGATGCCGCGGTGATCGGGCGGCCCGATGAGCGCGCAGGCGAGTTGCCGATTGCCTATGTGGTCAGCCGCGGCGAGATCGATGGAGATGAAATCAAAACATGGGTGGCTGCACGCGTGGTTGAATACAAACAACTCGGCGCCGTCGTTTTGTGTGAGGCGATCCCCAAAAATCCGTCCGGTAAGATTTTGCGCCGCATATTGCGTGCGACGGATGCGGCGCGAACCAATGCGTCAATCTAATCGATGCCTGTAGAACCGCACCAGTATTGGATATACAGGCAATACTTTTAGTGGTTAAAGTAATGCGCCGGTACGATCCGCCAGCCATTGGAGCGTTGGATGTGATAGGTTCGGCCGGAGCTGCCTTCCGTGGAATACGGTTCGAAAAAACACGTTCCTTGGAAATAGTACATCGCTGCCTACTTAACAAATTCCGGCGACAACCAGCGCGGCAACGCTAGAAAAATATCCGGCGCGACGATGATCAAAATCAATACCGCTAACATGGGCATTAACATGATCATCACATCCTTCATCACATCGATCAAACGTACTTTCGCAATGGCGCACGAGATCAGCAAGCACAAGCCATAGGGCGGTGTGACGAGGCCAAAGGCAAGCGACACAATGCCAATCAGCGCGAAATGAATCGGATGCATGTTTACCGATTCTGCGAGCGGTTGCAGGATGGTTCCGACGATAATAATCGCCGGAATCGCGTCGAGAAAACAACCCACCACGAGGAACACGAACGCAATGAAAAATCCGGTGCCGCTCAGACTTAAATCCCACGAGGTGACGGTCGACAGTAACGCTTTTGGAATTTGGTAATAGGCGAGCAACCAGCCGAAAACGGATGCGGTGCCAACGCAAAACAGCGCGACCGACGCAAGGCGGCCCGTATCTAAAAACGCTTCATGCAACTCTTTTCGCCCCAATTCGCGATAGAAAAATATCGACAACCCGAGCGAATAAAGCACGGCTATCGCAGCGGATTCGGTCGCGGTGAACCAGCCGAACACTTTGCCGCCGATGATAATAACCGGCGTCATCATGGCGGGAACAGACACCAGCGCCGCTGCGCCAAGCTCTTTCAACGTCGCTCGCGGATAAGTTGGGTAGTTGCGCAACTTTGCATAGGCGTGAACCGTCAGCATCTGTACCGCGCCCAACAATAGCCCCGGCAATATGCCCGCGATAAACAGTCCGCCAATCGACACCGACAACACGCCGCCCCACACGATCATCAAGATGCTTGGCGGAATAATCACCGCGAGCACGGCCGATACGGCGGTAATCGCAACTGAGAAACTGAGGTCGTAGCCCTCCTTCACTTGAGCGTTAATGAAGAGCTTGCCTTGGCTTGCGGCGTCTGCCGTGCTCGATCCGGAAATTCCCGCGAAGAATATGCTGAGCACTACGTTGACTTGCGCGAGGCCGCCGGGAAAATGCCCGACCAACGCGCGCGACATGCGCAACATGCGATCGGTGATACCGCCGGCATTCATCAAATTTGCCGTCAACAGAAAAAACGGCACGGCGAGCAAAATGAAGGAGTTATAAGCCTTGAAGGTTTCGTTGAACAACACCATCGACGAAAGGCGCTCTTCGAACATCAACACCGGTACGCAGGCTAGGCCAAGCGCGAACGCGATCGGCACGCGCAAAAACATCAACAGGAAAAACAGGCCGAACAGAACGATACTTGCTTCGCCCGGACTCACGAGCGAATAGCGCCGCGCAGCACGCGAAAATCTTCGGCAAATTTCTCAGCTAAGAACAACACCCAAAATGCGCCGGCCAACGGCCAAGCAATGAAGATCAGCCACATCGGAAGCTCTGCCAACTCAGACGTTTGATCCGCACCGAATAGCGCAAACTGGTAGCCGAAATACAAAAACACGACGGCGAATACGAACATTGAAGTATGGGTAATGATACGCAACACGGCGCTCGCTCGGGGTTTGAGTGACGGCACCAAATCGACATCGAAATGCGTCCCCTCGCGTACCGCAATCATCGCGCCGATCATGATCATCCAAATAAAACAAAAGCGCGCCAGCTCTTCGGTCCAAATATAACGAGGAATGAAGCCCACGTAACGCGAGAAGATTTGCAGCATAACCGGCACGATCAATATCGCCACGCTTGCGACCAGCAACCATTTCAGCAAGCTGTGAAGCGGATTGAGTAAAGCTGAAAAACGCGTCATTTAATGGCGTCGATTTTTACGAGAATCGCTTGCACGCCGATGTCAGCGGCGTACTTAGCTTTCACCGGTGCAGCAAGTTCGAGCAACTTGGCGCGATCCGTGAAAGGATGTAACTTAATCTTTCCTTCTTTAGCAAGCAGATTAAGTTTTATGTCGTTCTCGCTCGACTCAACACGACGTCCATAAGCGCCTGCCTCCGGACCGGCCTTGACAATCGCCGCTTGTAAATCTGGCGGTAATCGTTTAAAGGTTTTGCCACTAAAGCAGATTGGCCGGATCGTAAAAGAATGCTGCGTCAACGCGATCTCCGGCGCAACTTCATAAAACTTCATTTGGATCATGCCAAACGCTTCGTTGTCGAGTGCGGCAATGACGCCGGACTGAATCGCGTTGTAGGTTTCGCTATAGGCAATCACCGTCGGCGCAGCGCCGATGGCACCGAACATCTTCGTCTGGATCGGCGCGCCCATCACACGCATCTGCAAACCTTTCAACTCTGCCATGTTGCGCACCGGTTTGGTGGCGATCAAATTGCGCACGCCGCCGCCGGCGAAGCCGACCAGCATCACATCCGCTTTTTTAGCGACCGCATCGACAATAGGCTTAAACACGTCGGTCGCCAATACTTTGTTCCAGTGATCGTAGTCACGAAACAGAAACGGCATATCCATGAATGGCGCAGCCGGTGAAAATGTCGACATGTGCGATGGCGACGCAATGCCGTAATCGACGGACACGCCTTGGCTCATGTAGGCGAAATAATCTTTTTCCAAACCAAGTTCGCTATTGCGATGCAAGACGAAATTAACCGGCTTGCCGTAATATTTCTTCACCAGTTCTTCGAATTTCAGCAGCGCTTTGTTATACGGGTGCTCGTCGTTGAATTGCACCGCGCCGTGCAACGTGATCGTATCGGCCGCGTAACCCGGTAAACCGCAAACAATCGTGGTAAAAAAAACAATCGCTGTTAGCCACCAATTTTTCACACTACTCCTCCTAAATTTTTTCGCCGACGGTCGTCGTGCGCCGCATGGTGCGGACATCGTTGATCCAATCGAAATCGGTCGCTTTATGCATGACCTGGCGATTGTCCCACATCACAAAGTCGTGCGGTTGCCAGCGATGGATATAAATAAACGGCGGCTGCGTCGCATGTTCATTGATCTGGCTAATCAACGCTCTGCCCTCGTCGACGTCCATGCCGACAATATGCGAAGCATGTTGCCCCAAGTAAATTGCTTTGCGGCGCGTCTCGGGATGAATACGGATTACGGAATGCTGTACCGGCGGCGCCGCGCGTTTTTGTTCATCGGTCATTTGTTGTTTTGCGCCGGTTTGGCTGCGCGAATAGTCGAGGCTATGAACCGCAACGAGTGACTCCAATTTCTGCTGCATCGATGCGGACAGTGCGTCGTAAGCCGCAACCATATCGGCGAACAGCGTATCGCCGCCGGCTTTCGGCAACACCATGCCATAGAGCATTGTTGCGAGTGCCCGCTCCCGCGCCCACGAACCATCGGTATGCCAGATCGCCGCGCCCGGATCGGGATGCTCGCCCTTTGGCTTACCGTCGCGATCGAGATTGCTGAGGTAAATTATTTCCGGATTGGTTGCCTTGTGATATTGATTGAGTACGTGGACTTGAAGCTTTCCCCATCGCCGCGCGAATTGAGAATGCGCATCGTCGTCGAAATCTTGATTGCGGAATACTAGAACTTTATATTGCAGAAATAACTGATGGAGCGCACGAAAAATCCCATCGTCAAGCGGATTGGCAAGGTTAAGCCCAACAATCTCCGCGGCGTATGCGGGACCGATCGGCCGAACATCGAATGACTCGCTTTTTCGAAAGATAGTTGATTGCACGATTGATTTCCTCCAACAGTTTTTCACGAATCCAGCACCAGTTACCCGCATATAATGTACGTGTCTTTGTCAAAAAGTATATCACCGTGAACCATTCATTTTTTCGCGTCCATGTCGACCGATAACGATGCCGTCATCAACGCGACACGTACCTGGCTCGAACATGTAGTCATCGGCCTCAATCTGTGTCCGTTTGCGAAGGCCGTGTATGTCAAAAATCAAGTCCGTTTTGTCGTCAGCGACGCGCGCAATAGCGACGTGCTGCTCGAAGATCTGGAGCGAGAATTGCAATTCCTGGCGCAGGCCGATCCCGCGCAAACCGACACGATCCTATTGATCCACCCCAATGTGTTGACGGATTTTCTGGACTACAACGATTTCCTCGATGTGTGCGATTCGGTGGTCGAAGAACTGGAGCTTGATGGCGTGCTTCAGGTTGCGAGCTTTCATCCACATTATCAATTTGCCGATACGGAAATGGATGATGTCACTAACTTTACCAACCGCTCACCTTTCCCGACGCTGCATTTATTGCGCGAAGAAAGCGTGACGCGCGCGGTTGAGACATTTCCCGATGTTGAAGGAATTTATGAAAGGAATATTACGACGTTGCGGCAATTGGGGATTGCGGCGGTGAGACGGCTGATGGTCAATATTGAGTCGGGCAACCAATAGACCGATTTTTTTCAGTCGCGCGTTATCGCTGTCATTCCCGCGTGCCGTTTAGGCACGGGAATGACACAATAGCCCTTTGATGTTATTTCAATAGCAGCCTTGCCACCAAGCACATCCCGCTTGCCTCCTGGCATGGCATGCCCCAAGACCCGCGTCCTGCTTGCCTCGTGGCGATGCTCGAATTACCCGCGGCGCCAAATCGTTCCGCCGGCGCCATCCTCTAACACGATACCGGCATCGGAAAGTTGCTTGCGAATGCGATCGGCTTCGCCAAAATCTTTCGCTTTCCGCGCGGCATTGCGTGCGGCAATGAGCGCCTCAATCGCTTCCGCGGTCAGACCATCACTGCTGCCACTGCTGCTGCGGAAATAGCTTTCGTTATCGCGTTGCAAAAGCCCTAGAACGTTCGCAAGCGATAGCAATAGATCGGCTTTGTCGCCGCCCGCAAAAACTTCGTCCGACAATTTAAAGAGTAGTGCGATGGCTTCCGGTGTGTTGAAATCATCATCCATCGCCGCTTTGAAAACGACGGCATCGGGGCCATTCCAATCGACCGGAACTAGTTTCGCTTGCTTGCCCCGCAACGCGCGATACAGGCGATCAAGCGAATTTTTAGCATCTTGAAGTTGCACGTCACTGTAGTTAAGCGGACTACGATAATGGCCGCGCACTATGAAGAAACGAATAACCTCCGCCTCGAACTGCTTCAGAATCTCGCGGATCGTGAAAAAATTACCGAGCGACTTCGACATTTTTTCGTTGTCGACGCGCACGAAGCCGTTGTGCATCCAATAATTGACGAAGGGCTTGCCGGTCGCGCCTTCGCTCTGCGCGATTTCGTTTTCGTGATGGGGAAACTGTAGGTCTGCGCCACCGCCGTGAATATCAAAATGTTCGCCCAATAATTTGCAACTCATCGCAGAGCATTCGATATGCCAGCCCGGACGGCCAAGGCCCCATTTCGACGGCCATTTTGCTTCGTCCGGCTCGCCGGGTTTCGCTTTTTTCCACAACACGAAATCCAGCGGATCCTCTTTCGCTTGGTCGACTGCGACACGCTCGCCGGCGCGCAATTCATCGAGTGACTTACCGGATAATTTTCCATAACCGGGAAATTTACGCACCGCGAAATTCACATCGCCATCGCTGGCGTGATAGGCCAAACCTTTCGCTTCGAGGGCTTCGATAATCGATTGCATTTCGTCGACGTACTGTGTCGCACGCGGCTCGTGCTGCGGCGGCTCGACACCCAATGCGGCTGCGTCTTCGTTCATGAAGCGGATGAATCGTTCGGTTAAATCTCGAATCGTTTCGCCATTTTCTTGGGCGCGTTTGATGATCTTGTCTTCGATGTCTGTGACGTTGCGAACGTATGTGACGTCAAAACCAGACGCCCTTAACCAACGTTGCACCAGATCGAATACGACGAGCACGCGCGCGTGACCGAGGTGGCAATAATCGTAAACCGTCATGCCGCAAACATACATGCGAACTTTGCCTGGCACGATTGGGACAAATTCTTCTTTTTTGCGCGTGAGGGTGTTGTAGAGCTTGAGCATAGATGAGCTAGTTAATTTTGAAGGTGAGTCGCAGCAGTGTTTTTATCATCGGCGCGATCCAGTCGACGCCTCAATACGTAAATCGGTAGCGATTGGAAATTTACGCCGGAACGATATTATCGCTTATCGTGGTAATTTCGTCGCGGCGATTCATCCACGTCCGACCAGAAATACGCCCGCGACAATCGTGGCGACCCCGAGCCATTGCTCAAGGGCCATGTGCTCGCGCAAAAATAACCGCGAAGCGATCGGCACCAATGCGAACTGCAAACCCAGTATGGGAAAGGCCTGACTTAACGGCACGCGACGCAACACCAAAAGCCAAAGAATGGTGCTGAACAAATAACTGACGAACCAGCTCCAGGCCCAAGGTGATCGCACTAAAGTCAATTGTGAATCCGAACTATCCAGCGCGCGCTTGAGTGCTAACTGCGCAACGGTTCCCAATAACACGACGGCGATGAGTTGTAGCCAATCCGCGGTAGTCATCGCGGACTTTCCGGCGCAGTTCGCGCGCGAAACACGATCAGAAGTACGCCAAAAAATATCAAGCCGACGCCAATCAATCGTTGCGCACTAATCGCTTCATCAAACAGGAAATAAGAACCCAAAAATATGCCGACATAGTTGAGGCTGCTAACAGAATAGGCGACACCAAGATTGACGCTGCGTAGCGCCATGATCCAATTGATGACGCCTAGACCATACACGCCCAACGCGAACAACGTCGACAACGAAACCAACCCTTGCAGACTTTGCGCGGAACTCAACGCGGCGGATTTCATCAATAACTGGCCGGCGACGCCGAAGCCGATACTGCTGGCTAGGTGAAGATAAGCAATCGACGGATTTGGGCGAAGGCCAACCGGCTCGGTGGATTTTTTAGACACGAATTGTGTTTCGCTAGCTGTTATTCGATTGGTTGATCGTTCTCGAATATTAATTTGTACGTCCATTTTTTGTACCGCCACGAACATCCATGGCCGCTATTTTACGTGACGAGAGGCTAGTCCGTTTCCCAAGAGAAATGAAACGATGTTTTACGGTTAGGAAAACCGTCTGCAAATTGAGACAAATAGCCTTTTGATTTAAAACCAAATTGCCTGACTGGCCTTAAATCTGTCACTTTTCAGCGACAGTTTCACGTTGATGCGTACAACAGTTTAACGCCAACGCCTTCTTTTAATTATTGAAAGTGTATTGGCACAAAAAATGCTTTGGGTGTCCACAACATTTGTAAACTGAGTCGTGAGGACGGTTTCTTGGGTTTAAGCGTCCACGACTTGTTTGGTCAATGACCTAATTTACGCAACTCACCGAATGAGTGAGATGTGAAGCGGTAACCGTCGTTTCCGTTGGTACACACAACTGTGGCTGACGGTGGCTGACCGCGCTGCTCTGAAGTCGAATATCGCTTGGGTTTCGATCGGCGAAATCGACGGGAGACTGGGAACTCATGAGAACTATTTCTTTCGCTTCGAAGTTGGAAGTCCTTCGTGTTGCTTTTCGAGCGCTCGTCGGACTTTTTATGTTCGCATTCATTTCCGGAATCGCCCAATCTGCTCAAGTCACACTTTCCTGGGACGCCAATACCGAGGAAGCACTTGTTGGCTACGTGATCCACTACGGCGAGCGCTCAGGCGGTTACGATAAAAAGATCGATGTCGGCAATGTGACTACCCACGTGGTGCCGGGCCTAACTGAAGGAAAACAATATTTCTATGCCGTGACCGCCTACGACGCGACGCGCGTTGAAAGCCGCTTCTCCAATGAGGCCAACAGCATCGCCCCTTCGGCAAATCCCGTCGCGGCTTTTAATTCGGATAAAGTAACCGCGAATGCGCCCGCGACGTTCGCGTTTACAAATTCATCATCTGGAACCATCACGGCATATCAATGGGATTTTGGCGATGGAAGCAGCAGCACCTCGCGTGATGCAAGCCATTCTTATGCCAAGGCTGGGACATATCAAGTAAAGCTTACTGCGACTGGGCCCGGTGGTAACGCGACCGCAACGAAAACGATCAGTGTTGTCGCCGCGCAGCCAGCGCCGACACAAAACTTGATTGCGAATTTCGTTGCAAGTAAAACAACAGTGGCGGTGGGCGAACCCATTATTTTTACCAATACTTCGAGCGGCGCTGCAACTACAGTCCTTTGGTACTTCGGTGACTATCGCTACGGACAAGCACTAGCGACGCAATCGCACGTATATAAAACGCCTGGAATTTATACCGTGATGCTCCGGGTAACAAACGGCGAACAGAGCAACACAATGTGGAAGGCGCGCTATATTCTTGTGACCGGAAACTCAACGACGACGACAAATTTCAGCGCCAACGTTACGACGGGACCGGCGCCTTTAACAGTTACATTCACGGCCAAAATCACTTCGCCTAAGGCAGCGTACTATTGGCAATTCGGCGATGGCACTGTGGGATCGGGTCAGCGCGTGAGCCACGTTTATAACAAATCGGGGCGTTATTCAGTGACGTTAATGACCAACACACTAGCCGGAAATTTCACCACGACAAAACAAAATTTTATCACGACGCAAGGTGCGTCAATTAAACCTGGGCTTGTCGCTGCTTACAATTTCGATGCGGGAAGCGGCACGACAGTAGCCGATCTCGCGGGCAAGAATATCGGTGTGATACGAAATGCAACCTGGTCGAATAGCGGCCGTTATGGAAAAGCGCTGTACTTTAACGGCGTTAATAGCTGGGTTACGGTTCAATCGACGGCATCGCTAAATTTGACCAGCGGAATGACACTCGAAGCTTGGGTATACCCTACTGCCGCTCAATCGGGATGGACGGACATCATCATGAAGGAAAAGCCGGAAGGATTGGTTTATTACTTGACGGCAAATTCTGATACAAACGTCCCGGTCGGCGGCGCGTTCATCGGAAATGCGGAACGCGCGGTCAGCGGTAAATCAAGCTTGCCCGTTAACGTTTGGTCACATCTCGCGACGACCTATGACGGCGTGACGCAAAAGTTTTACCTGAACGGCACACTAATCGCGAGCCGTGCACAAAGCGGCGCTATAGAAACGTCTACGGGCGCGTTACGAATTGGCGGCGACAGCATTTGGGGTGAATATTTTAAGGGCATGATCGACGATGTGCGCATCTATAATAGAGCGCTATCCAATAGCGAAATTCAGAGCGATATGCTCAGCCCGGTATCAAACTGATTGGACGAAACAAAGTCAAACCGATGACGACAAAGGATAGCTTATGCCCTGCGCTGATGGATTCGCGTCATTAACGGCCGGTCAAATATCATTCGAATTCAAGTTCCTGAGTGTTAGTTGGAGTCCGTCTCGGATCAGGCCGTGCCCGTGCCATTGACATTGACATTATCAATCTTGGGTTTACTTGGAATTGGAGTATTCGCGCGTTGAAAAGATTAAATGATATTTCTGGCGACGGAAAATAGCGGCGCCGAATGACGCCGCTATTTCTTTATCATATGGCTCTTCTGGCATCACATGAGGCATCGTGAACAATTCATTGATCTAATGGAGCCAATGAAATTTTAACCTACTCATCGAATTAACAAAACGACGCTATTGATCAACTCTCCATAGATTACTTTGCTTGACATCCCGCAGTAGCCCGCCTAACTTTAACCCTAGCGATCTAATGTAATTGAAGTAGAACGATATTTTAGTCAACCGAAATTGCAAGTTTTTTAGTTTGATCGCAAGTATTTTATGGCATGCACTTAACCTACATTTTACCCATCAATATTGGTTGTTGTTTGCGCGGTCGTATTCGTTGGGTTGAATGCAGTCGAAATAAATAGCCGGTAAAGGCAACACCTGGTTCGCTCTCGGGATTTTCGTAACAGGTGAAAAAGAAAAAATGGAACAACGCGAAACAAAATTAATTTGCAACAGCTTAGCCTATGTTGGACTTCATGGGAAAGTGCGGGCGCGATACGAATATGAGCGCAACTAAATCACGTTCTGATGTTCCTCTCACCTTAAAAGCGATCCCGTCGCCACGTCCAAAGTATCGCATCGAGTGCCCTGCGTTGGAGTAAACGTCCGGCAATTCAGCGCTACACTCGACTTGTCAAACGACTCGCAGGAATGGGGCCATCGGAAATTGGGCAACGGGCATCCAAAGATTCTATCGCGAGCGACTTGGTTTAGCGCCCTGGAATATTCGTCAAGCATTCACTGAAACTAATCTTGCCAATACCAATGGCTTGGCGCTAGCGATAGGCACGGGCCTCCACCAAAAATTATCTGACCATTTCGATCGCGCGTTTTTCTTCGGACCTGCTAATCGTGCGGAAATTATTGAGTCGATTCAGCACAATTGCCCTGACGCAAAAGCTCGCGTAACTGAGCTCGCCCAAACGGTCGGAACTAATGGTCTGAGTTACCTGGGACTTCAGAGTTCCGATTGTCGCGGGAAAATTTGATTGGCAAGCAGACCCGCAAAGTGGCAAAGGAGCTATGGACGACGGGCGCTCTGGACGAAGCGGAAGCAATAAGCGCTACTTCTGCAGATGTCAAATACGTTTGGGAAGTTAATCGGCAACAGTTTCTTCCCATCCTAGGGCGTGCATATTGGTTCACAGGGGATACACGCTACGCGCAACACGCTGTCGCGTTAATCGATGATTGGATCACCAAAAATCCCGTTGGCCTGGGCGTTAATTGGTGTAGTCATCTAGAAGTCGCGATGCGCGCCATTGCATGGATCTGGACTATGCCCTACTTATTGGCGCTACCTGGATTAAGCGAAGCGTTTATTGGTCGATGGCTTGAAAGTATTGAGGCCCATTTCCACCATCTGTGCCGAAATCTGTCGGTATTTACTGACCCGACGAATCACTTGATCGGGGAGGCGGCCGCTCTGTGGATGTTATGCGTTTGTTTCCCAGCGCTGCCCGGTGCAAATAAAGAAAGTAAACGAGCCCTGCTGATACTTACCCGCGAAGTCGAACGTCAGATTGCCCCGGATGGCGTGAATTGCGAACAAGCGACCAGCTATCATCGATTTGTTCTGGATTTTTATTTGCAGATTCTGGTGTTGGCACGACGCAATGGGATCGCTCTTTCACCGGCCGTTCCCAAGCAGATTGAATCGATGATCGAGTTTGTTGCCGCTATGGCGGGGAGCGACGGGGCCGTACCCATGATTGGCGACAGCGACGACGCTCGAGGGATGCCCTTTCTCGAACTGGTCGGCTGGGATTTCAAGGACACCCTGTCAACGGGTGCAGTTCTCTTTAAGCGCGAGCGATGGAAGCGATCTGCGGGCGATCTCGCCGAAGTTTCCGTTTGGCTCATTGGGGCCGAAGCCATCGATGAATACAAGGCGATGCCTTCTACGGCGAGATCACAAACATCGATCGACTTTCCCCTCTGGCGGCTACTATTTCTCCGAGAATATCGACTCAACGGGCAACGCTGAACTAATTTTTATGTTGGCCCGCTGGGCCTCTGGCCAAACGCCGCTCACGGCCACGCGGATGCGTTGAGTATTTTGATTCGTCTCAACGGCAAATTACTGCTAACTGACCCCGGCACAGGCGCCTATTTTGGCGACAAGAACGAGCGAGACTATTTCCGTAGCACCTCGGCTCACAATACCGTTACCGTTGACGACTTGGATCAGGCCGATTTATTACGATACATTCAAGTGGGTCAATCCCATGAAAGTGAGGGTTCTCGAATCTCACTCGGCAAATGGATTCTCCTATTTCGCAGGGCACTCACGATGGCTACCGTCGCTTACGTGCAGGCATAACACATCAGCGTGCCGTTTTCGCGACGGGTACAAATGGTTGGATCATCGTTGATCATTCGAAGGTAAGGGCCGCCATTCCATCAAACGCCACTTTAATTTTCATCCAGACACGAAGCTGGAACAGATCGGGCCTCAATCGATTCTTGCTTGGGACCCGATCTGTAATAATGGGCTGCGCTTTGATTTTGCCATTCCGAATAATTCTCCACAAAAACATTTTGATGTTACGCAAACTGGATTGTGGTCGGGCCAATATGGTGACATTCAACGCGCACCTCATATGGTCGTCGAAACAGTAGGCGACACCCCAGAGATAACACTGCTCACTTTTATCACACCATTTTTTCCGGCCACGAATCGCAACTGATGAAGGCGAGCCGATCATTGGAAGGGCAAAAAGTCGAGCGACCACTCCACTTACGTTTACCAACGACGATCATCGGTCACTCCGGTCATAGTGATTGAAGAATTTAGCTCTCATCAACCCTTCAGGACGAAATCACAATGCCTTCAGGCCATATCTGTAATGCTCGATTTGCATACTTACACGCACCACGGAAGGATTGGTGCAGCGCGCATTTTTAATTGGCGAAGATGCATTTCTAATTAGCTCAGAGTTTCAATTGAGTTGTCCGAAACACGAAAAATCCGCCAGTTTCTCAAAGGTCATCCAATGAGGACATCGTTCATTACTTGGTATCCCAGTTGCAGGCGCAGTGACGCACTCGCTAAAGGCTCGGCGGGGTTTCGCATCTCATCCATCACTTTACTTTCAAGCAGCCTCTCCAAGCGCCTTTCAAATACATACTTCAGGCGAGAGATACTTTCGGTTATTGCGAAAGGACAATCCGCAATTCATCTTAGTCGCTACGCCGCCTGTGTTCGCTGTGCTGCTGGTTTGGTTGTACTGCCTGTATCTACCGCGACTCGTTTCATTATTGACGCACATACTGGCATATTCGACGATCCACGGTGGACGTGGTTAAAACCGCTAAGCCGTTTCCTGGCCCGTCGCGCAGAAACGACAATCGTCACCAACTCTTTTTTGCAACGAGAAGTCGAGAATTGGGGCGCCAAAGCTATAATAATTGGCGATGTTCCGGTAGATTTTCCAGAAGTTGAACCGGCTGCATTAGGGCCTGGATTCCATGTCGTGGTAATCAACACATTCTCTCAAGACGAGCCGCTCAACGAAATTCTTGCTGCGACAAAGGAATTATCTGAAGTCCAGTTTCACGTTACGGGAAATCCAAAACATTCGCGTATCCAGTATTTAGAGCCCCTCCCCGCTAACGTACGCCTCACTGGATGGCTGACCGACGACGAGTATGCTGCTCTTTTACGCGCGGCGGACACCGTGATGTGCCTAACAACTCATGATCATACAATGCAGCGCGGCGCCTATGAGGCAATGGCGTTAGACAAGCCTCTGATTACATCTAATTGGGAACTTTTACGGAAGACGTTCTATAATGGAACTATCCATGTAGACGCAGCAGTAAAAGACATCGCGCGAGCAGTTAATCAAGCCAGACGGGAGCGCGATGACCTAGCACGGGGAATGCAGCAACTGCGGCGGGAGCGTTTGGACATATTTGCGACCAATCTCCAAGCGCTACAAAAAATCTCAACTTAAAATAATAGACACTATGAAAATAGCCGTTTTCGGACTTGGTTACGTCGGTAGCGTAACCGCCACTCTACTCGCAGAACAAGGTAATAAAGTCATCGGGGTTGATATCAACCCCGTCAAGTCAGATCTCATTATGCGTGGTGCAAGCCCGGTGGTCGAGACGGGGTTGCCCGAGCGACTGTCGGATGCGGTTAAGCAGGGACGCCTTAGCGCCGTTTCTGATGTGAATTTAGCTGATTCCTGGAAAGTGGCGTTTATCTGCGTTGCGACACCATCCGGTTCTGGCGGTCAACTCGATACAGGCGCGTTGCGTGCCGTTCTGAATCAAATAGGTCGCCAAGTAAGTTCACGTGATGACTACTCGGTCATTGCGATTCGCAGCACAACGCAACCGCATATTTTGAATGAAGTCGTAATCCCGACGCTGACGCAGGCTTGTGGCTCAGCGCCCGGCGAGAAGTATGGTTTGGTCGTTACGCCAGAGTTTCTTAGAGAAGGTTCTGCCGTCAGTGATTTTCTCAAACCAGCGTTCACGTTGATTGGCGAATCGGATTCTCGTGCTGGCGATGTTATTGCTGACTTGTTTAAGTTCCTCGACGCACCGGTGTTACGTATGAGTCTAGGTGAAGCGGTGATGGTCAAGTACGCTTCCAATGCCTATCACGCGCTAAAGGTTGCATTCGCCAACGAAATCGGTTTAATTTGCGCGCGAGATGGCATGGATGGAACAACTGTTATGAAGGCATTTTGCCGCGATACCAAGCTCAACATTGCAGCGAGCTACTTGATGCCAGGATTTCCGTTCGGCGGCTCATGCTTACCGAAGGATCTACGAGCATTAGGCCATCGAGCAAAACAGTTGGATATTGAAACACCTCTACTTAGCGCTATTTTGCCGAGCAACAGAACCTATCTGGAAGAGTGTATTAGATCCGTCTTGGACACGAACCTCCCGCGGATCGGCATATTTGGGATGAGTTTTAAACCCGGCACCGATGACATGCGTGAGAGCCCAATGATTGCGTTGATCGAGACGTTAATCGGCAAGGGAAAGATGGTGACCATTTACGATAGCAATGTAAGCCTTGCCCACTTACTTGGCGCGAATCGCGAGTTTATCGAGGCGGTTATCCCACATATTGCGTCGTTAATGAAGTCAAGCATTGAGGAAGTGGTCGATAGCTCGGATGTCCTCATTGTCGGCAACTCGAGTACGGAATTTGACCGAATACCTGCGCTAAAGCGTCCTGAGCAAATACTACTGGACTTCAGCAAACCGACCGGGGTGTTGGGGGGCAAACGAATTGGGCTAAGTACAGCGTCCTATGCAAGCTAAGGCAAACTGAAGAGCGCTAGCAGTGGCTCCAGCGTGCGGAACAAGTAGAGATCTGTCCACCTTGCGTGCTGACAAGATTGCTATGTCGCCAGAATGAGTCGGCAAGCGCTGGAAATTGGTTACTCGCTCAATCTCATCCACTGAGTTGCTAACTCTCTGCATGCCAGAAATACACTCTCGGCAGAGGTAATTCGCCAGTTGAATCACGATGACAAACATTGCTAAAAAAATATTGCAAATTAGCCCATTCGAACCGCCAGCATCCGGTTGGACGAAGCGCATTAAGTTACTTCGCAGCGTCATTGAGGATAATGGTGGTATTTGCGAAATACTGGATATTGGGCCGAGCCGAAAACTTGAACGTCCCGGCTGTGTTAGCGTCCAAAGTGGCATGGACTATCTAAAGAAGCTATTCCAATTTTCCCGTCAAGGTTTTACATTTCATTGTCACATTAACGCAGAATATTTTCGTGGCCTGCTGTTGGCGCTGGCGGCGTGCTTCATCGCTCGGCTGTTCGGCAATCGAGTTTTAACAACGTTTCATGGAGGCGTAAAGCAACGCGACCTTGAGGGTTGGCGGCAAGTTTTTGTCAGGCCATTTTTCTGGCTCATATTTTCGCTTTCTGACAGTATCATCTGCAACAGCGCGTCGGAGAAGCGTGTTTTATCAAAATTCCAAAAGAGTTCCAAGATTTTCGCAATTCCAGCGTTTTCTAAGCAATACCTTGAATACGAAACGAGTGAGCTGAGTTCCGATGTTGCGTTTTTCATCAGTAATCGAGCGCCCGTCATTTCCGTGTACTTGTGCTTTCGGGAAGGTTTTTTTGCGAACGTTGTTATCAACGCAATTTCGCAGCTTGTGCGCGATTGGCCGCAGTTGGGCCTAGTGATTGTCGGCACTGGGGATGAAATCGACCAGTTTCGAGAACAGACAATTAAAGGGAATATTCAAGCCAATATTTGTCTTGCTGGCGATATGGGGCACAGCCCCTTTATGACACTTATTTCCAAAAGCGCTTTTCATCTGCGTACGCCGATTACCGATGGAGTTTCTGCGACGGTATTAGAGGCGCTGTCGCTGGGCGTACCCGTTGTTGCAAGCGACAATGGTAATCGACCACCCTCCGTGATCACTTACACTGCAGACGATCCCCAAGACTTGACGAGAGTGATGGATTCCACGCTAAAAAAACTTCCTCAAATTGTCGAATCCTTAACGCCGCCAGTAATCGAAGACACGGCCGGCCTCGAGGTGAAGCTCATATTTGGCGACACCGCCGCCGTCGGCGCGCATTTTTGACTTTAACCCTTGCGGTGAGCAAACCGATGTTGAACTCACCTAACGAACAAACGACGCTCCTAAGGAGATTATGTGAAAACCGAAAACAATATGCCACATCCCGATCACGGCACGACACCTCCGTGGACGCTGTTACTTTTTATGATGACCTTTGGGCGAATACTAAGCGCGTTGACCAACATCACAAATGCCGCATCTTAGCTATTGAGCGAACGCTTGCGAAATTGCCAAGAAGAAACAATGAAACTCAACATATTCTTGAATTAGGCTCCGGCAGTGGAATCGTTGCAGCGGTGTTGGCTCGTTACGGCACCGTAACAGGCGTTGACCAATCAAGCGTTGGCGTTGATATATCCAAAAAAAACGTTTCGGGTGGCACCTTCGTCGTTGGGACCCTGCCGGACATTCCTGTCAATCGCAATGATTTCGATGTTTGTGTTATGACTCAAGTCATTGAGCACCTGTCACCCGCAGCGCAGCGCGAAGTGCTTCGAAATGCACTAACAAAAGTGAATTCTGGTGGCTCTATAATAGTCACTACGCCAAATAAACCGGTCTCCAACGCCATGCGTTTTGCTCGCGGCGAATTGCAACCGATCGAGAATTGGTTCAACGCCAAAGAATTGGAAGACTTACTAAAAGAGTCAGGCTGGAACGTCAAAGAAACTTCATTTGCCTTCAGTTTCTTTCCGGTCGCCTCTAGTCGATTTATCGTCGTACGTGCGCTTCGCTATTTGGCATATGACTTACTTGGTATGCGCGGCCCGATCGAAAAGCTAATGGAAAATAGACCACGGGGAGATACAATCGTGACTTACTGCGACAAGGCCTTAAGTAGCTTCTAAATTACGCCGCCGCGGTTTCATTCTCGCGCGGCATTGATCAGGGACGTGCCCTTAAATTTTTTGGCGCATTAAGGACTTTGGGGCTAGGTTGCGCGCTCGAGGTGGTTTCATACGCGCCAATGTCAGGCGCACCTCCATGCAAAACTCGCTCGCCATTGGACCGCGAATACAGCCATACCATATCGCCCTTCTTGCGAACGATGGGATTAGCAAGTGTTACAGCGCGCGCGGAATGGTTGACCGAACGAATCTGGACAGTGTTCGCAACGTTTCCCACGGCAATCCAGTCAGCGATAACGCCCGGGATCCCCATACCATCTTGGAAAAATCGCGAGTCATCGACAATTAATATGGTACCGGACAAAGTATCAACAGCTGAAACCTGAGTTAACGGGGCTCCTGCGTCAATATACCTATTCCCGACGGGCAATTTGAAGTTATCTGTCGCATAACTCATAAATCCTGGTGACGCATCGTAAACGTTTGAGAATCCGTTCCAAGTTCCAAAATCAGGATCTACGCATTTACGTAAAGCTCTTACTGCACCTGAAAGAGTCCGCTCCCCGTTCTTACTTAAAATAAATTTTTCCTGTTCGGTACCATTAGGATTGCCGAAAACATTTCTCACAAAGCGATCATTCGTTATCTGACTTGCATCCCAATAACAGCACGAGATTATTCCACCGGCAGGCGAGCTCGTACCATATATAAAGTTATTTACAAATATCCCCCTCCCTATCGTTGCGCCCGCGGCCGTACCAAAATCGAGAACCCCGATCGGCGTGCCGTTATTCTTGACAATCGTGTTGTTATAAATTCGGTTATGCAAGGCACTTTGGCGCTCCCGTCCACCCAACCGACAACACAAAGCCTCCCAGAGCTTGATTGTCG
Organism: uncultured Pseudomonadota bacterium; assembly: GCA_963840785.1. Taxonomy (GTDB): domain Bacteria; phylum Pseudomonadota; class Gammaproteobacteria; order Burkholderiales; family JALYOK01; genus JALYOK01. The sequence continues at coordinate 539,393 of CAWJAF010000003.1, forward strand.
TTATCCGTAGTACCGCCTTTTGTAATCACATTGTGGCGAAAAATGCTGTCGGATCCGGAATACTGGACGGCGTTCCCGGATTCGTTGTCGATGACTCCACTGATTTTCCGCCACTGGCGGAGATATAATTGCCCTCGACGAGATGCGCATAGGGCCCAGGATTGCTGTAAAGCTGCAGTGCCGTGTGCTCCGGAATTGCTAATAATGTTATTCCGAATCATGTTGTGGTGAGGAACGGAAACAGTAAACGAACCGACATTCAGAGCTACGTGACGGGCATTAAGAATCGTATTGCCATTCAATCAGGTTGTGATGGGCGTTCGCTGCGAGATGGATAGTGTCTTCGGTGTATTGTGCTTTTCGATCCGATACGACCAACGACATAGGAATTGCTCAGCACGTTATATTTGGATTCCGTTTCTGCCCCATATAAATAATTGAATAGAAAGACACTTCCCCCTTTAGCCGTTTGGGTAGAGCCATCAAGATATACCGAATTAACGACGTTATACTGGCCATTGGTAAAATTCCCTAGAGCAACAATCACTTTTGCGCCAGGTGTAACCCGAAAAAATTGATTTACTCCATCCACAGTTAAGTAACTACGCCCTCCGAGAGCGATCGCGCCCACATCCTCGGCGCTACCGTTGCTGATATTACCAATTGCGGTCAAGATCACCGGGCCATCACCTAGTGCCTTATATATGATGCGCGCGGCATCGCTAGTTCCGCTGCGGGCTGGACGAATCTGATCTCCATAGCTTCCCGAACTAATGAAAACGGTATCCCCAGCATTCAAACTTGCGTTGGCCTTTGAGATTGTGCGCCACGCCTCAGTAGTGGATATCCCTGAGTTGGTATCGCTCCCGAAGGTGCCACATAGAATGTGTCGGCAAACGCTCCTGTTAAGACACGGGTGAAGATTAAACTAAAGAAGATCGCCTTACTGAATCCTAACAATTTTTGTATTTTCATCAATGATGTTACCTGTTAAATGGAATTGTCCAATTTTGCCGGCAAACGAGTTACGATCGCAAAGTCGGCTCATGCTAACTTCTAGCTTTTGAGTGGCCGCCATGCGAAATAGTACAAAGTCACATTTAACGAGCGCTTTTTTTTGCGAGATGCTTTCAAACAAAATCCTCGGTCACGTCAATATTGTACCAAGCATTCAACATCAATTGTCCTACAAAGACTGTTACTAATGACCCCATTGCTTGCCGATCTCCTTTATCCAGAATGGGGATAGAGTTTTTGTAATATGACCATTGTCGAAATAGACTGGACTCCCATCGACGACAATTGAGCAAAACTCTGCATCACATAACGCGGCGGAGGGAGAGAACGACTTAGCAACATTGATATTGTTATCTTTCAACGCACGGAAAAAATAGTCATAGGTGGAATAATATTCATCGCGACGAATGCGAATATCAGTGGCATCACCTGTCAATGCAGCCCTAGCAAGGACAATCGGAACATTTCCTCTCGCACCAGGAAGCGGCTCCCACACGTAGATTTCCTTGCCCATTTTTCGCAAACGGCGTAAGGTCGTGGCAAACCGACTTTCGAATAGAGCCATCGATTCCTTTTTGGAAGATTCAACGTCGGGCAATTCGGAAAGCCTGCCTTCTAGAGCTTGGCGCCACGTGGAGACCAGAATGACCTTTCTGATATCCGTATCGTTACTGAGGAATTTGGCGACTGCGTTATTGAACGCAAAACATGCACCCTTGTCCCGTTTAATATGTACCCCGATCACAGGGGGGCAGGAATGCAAATATATGAACAGACCAGACTGCCCATTCTGGCTCAACCAGTTTTCAAATATCTCGTGCGCTGCCCAAGTGTGGGAATCGCCATATACGATCCAGGTTGGCGGTTGAGTGGAAAGACCGATATGGCAGAAGTCCTTCCTATTTTCCAGCGTACCGCCCGAAAACTGACACTCAATTAACGGTACGGTCTTATCGTTGACGAAATTCGCAATTCGCAGAACATTTTCTGGGTAACGATTGGGTAATCCGTGCGTTAGCTGGACGGTAAGAAAAACAACGAGTGTCGCGGCTAAGCCCGCGAAGTACCCTAGTTTCATGCTGCGATCAGATCGTAAAGAGCGTCGACGCCGAACAGGATCTTCGATCCCATGATAAATAAATGCTGCAACTACAACACACACGAAGAACATGGTCCAACGCAAAACAAGCGAGTAGCCTTCGCCAAAAACGCTACCAGAAAGAACATTGATAGGCCAATGCACGAGATAAAGTGAGTACGAAATTCTTCCAATATAAACAATTGGCGCTAGACTGAGAACCCGCGAAACATATGAAGGCTCCTCCCTTCCCGCCAAGATCAGGCACGTTGCGCCGACAACAGGTAGCAGGGCAAAAAACCCCGGAAACTGGATCGTATCCTGATGGCCGAGGACAGCCGCCAAAATGAGCGCGACACCAATTACTCCCAGTAGCTCTTTCGTAATTTCATGAAGGCCCGCTCGCAGAGATAGGAACGGTATCAGCGCGCCTGCCAGGAGTTCCCATGCGCGCGTTGGTAGCAAATAAAAAGTCGCCTCGGGCTTGTCATAGACGAGGAGAACATTCAAGACAAATGAAATACAGAAACCCAAGCACAAAAAGCGCCAAAAATGTTTTTTCTGGTACCGATAAATTAGCAATATCGACAGCGGATAGAGCAGGTAGAATTGTTCCTCTAAGGCCAATGACCAATTGTGCAGAAGGAAAACATCCGACGCGCTCAAGCCGAAATAACTGACGCTTTTCCAATAATAAATGTTAGCGACGTAAAGCTGTGAAAATAATATCTGTCTTGATAGCTCTAGGAGATCAGTTGGAAATAATAGGGCTAATCCCGCAATCAACGTTAGCAACAGTACGGCGAAGAGCGCCGGTGCAAGGCGCCGAATTCTGTTCAGGTAGAAGGTGCCGATGGAAAACGATCCGTTTTCGAGCTGTTTCTTGACGACGGATGTAATTAAGTACCCGGAGATAACGAAGAAAACATCCACACCGATGAAGCCCGACTTGCCTCCAGGCACCAGATCAAAATGAAACACTAGTACGAGGAGAACGGCAATCGCGCGTAGCCCGTCAATATCGGGCCGATATGTCATAGAATGAAGATCGCGATTTGGCGCACTGTCGAAATTTTGCATCGAAGTATCGTGACCGTACCGTAAAAATAATTTTCCATGGCGCCAAACAAAGATAAGAAATCAGAACAAACTATTAGGTTGATGCGTTCTGATCATCCGTTCTAGCTACATAATAATAGGCACCCAGGCCGTAGTTTGGTGAAAAATAGGGTTTTCAAACACGCCCTGCGGAGTTGTTGTGGACCGCATCTGCGCGAGCAGTTGTGTCAATCTCAGCGCTCGTGCGAGCGCCGACTGCATTGCTCAACTAGCACAGCTAATTCTTCTCGAGAATAAAGTAAACACTGTGCGTTAGATATTCGGTCAATCCAGGGATTTTTCGTAGTGCCGTAACAGTTTTGTTTTTGAGGCTCAAAGTCGGAACGTTCGGCGCGAAGAACAATGTTCGGAGACCGGTTCTTCGAAGAACTTGTTTGAGCTCTTTGAACGACAGCTTGTTGAGACCGAGGTCAACGATTCTTCTACACTGAAAGTCCTTGTATATCTTGCTAAGGCCATCGATTATTACGTGCTCCGGAAAGAGGATGTGTCCCCATGGCAACCTAGTCCTCATTCGTCCATGACCACCGAACGGACTATTCCATAACGGCGCGAAACCTGCATAGATTCGCCCCCCTGGTCGCAATAACGCTGAAGCAGCACGAAGGTACTCGTCGGGCGACTCGACGTGCTCCATGGTGTCCTTCGAGATGACGATGTCGAAGGTTCCCTTTTCAAGTTCGTCCAAATCCGCCACAAACCTCACGCGCTCGAGCAGATCCGGATAGCTTTCTCGCAATTTTCGGCGCGCAAAATCAATTGATCCACTATTGACGTCCATTCCAACCGCTTCTTTTGCGCCGTTCGAAGCGAACGTTACGCAACTGCTACCAAGACCACAGCCCATGTCCAAGACTTTCTTTCCAGCGACCTGGAGTCCATCTGGGAATACTTTACAGAACTTACTCATTTCCTTGAGAATATCTTCAAAATACTTTTCGCTATAATCGGCACTCTTGTACTCTGAAAGGTCCTTGTTACATGTAAGCAAAAACAACCTAGTCAGCATCGAGGTTGAGGAACTGTCAACCATATTGTGTTTCCTTATCAGCTTGTCATGTAATCGTGACATCATACTATGTCGTTTTGTCGGATTTCAATATTACGTTTTAATCACGACTGATCTTGTGATGTTTTCTTAGTCGACGTAACTTTTGGATCTTGTTATGGCCCGAGGCCAGTTACTGAAGAAAATAGTCGTTGTGGAGAAATTAAAACGCCTCGCATTTACAACGGAGTTCAAAATTGAGGCGACGAAATTGACTACCGAAAGCAGACATCAGCTATGCCGATGTCGTCCGTCATCTGGAGCGGCCGTTGGAAGTTCGCATTCAGGTCAATAAAATCGACGTTTCCGTTTTGATATAAGAATTCACGTGCTATCTTACTAGTAGAAAGTCCTGAATCACGACATAAAAACGAGCTCCAATAAAGTGAACTCCGAACATACACACAGCGAGCCGAATGGTCAGTCGGTTGCCAAAATATCTTTGCTAATAGCGCTAGGTTGTTTACTAGGTGTCGGGGTTTACTTCCTTTCGGACAAAGAAATACGCTGGGTCCTTATGCCGGGGCTCGCTTTAGCTAGCGTAATCTTTATTCTCGTCGTTCCACAAAAGAAAAAAGTACTTACCGCCATTTTCATCCTCAGTTTTCAGGTAGATATTTATCTACGATTTCTATATGGCCGATCCGGCACAAACGACGGCCTTGCATTGCCCCTCGTTGTCGCTGTCGGTTGCGTGCTTGTAGGCTGGTATTACTTTTCCGGGCAGATTCGGGGGTTTTCCTGGGGCGGTAGCATGCGTGGGCCAATTCGTGCGTGGTTGATCGTCTTGGCGGTATCTGTGATAGCGTCCTCCGAGCGGTTCGTAGGTCTTTGTACCTTAGTCTACGTAATTGAGTACTATTTCCTATACTGGATAGCCTTCAATATTGTCCGGACGTCAGCTGATTTCAAACGTCTCATCGTACTAATTATGACCGTACTCGGAATTCAAGCACTAGTGTACTTTGCCCAAAGCGCAATGGGAATTACGTTCGATTTCCTGGGAAATACAATCGAAAAAGGGGAAGTGGCGCGGCCCGGTGGAACCGTTAGCTCAAACCCTGCAGGTTTTGTTAGTTTCATCATGCCAGCACTTATGATGGCGAGCGCAATTGCATTTTCCAAATACCGTCGATTGTTAATCCCGTATTCAATTCCATTGATGCTAATGGGTATCGCTGCGATTGGATTGAGTTTCACGCGAGCGGCGTGGATTGGCCTTATTTTTGGCTTTGGCGCGATAATTTCGATAGCCCTACGTCATCGATGGCTAAATTTTCGAATGATTATTGTCATCTTTATAGTCTTAGGCGTTGGCGTCGCCGTCCTTTTACCGACTATGCTAAATAGGGTGGCGTCAGATTACCAAGGCGGGAAAGGCAGTACAACCCAAGAAACCCTGGACGAAAGAATGGGGCTAAACAAAATCGCTTTCAATGTAATCGTCCATCATCCTATCTTTGGCGTCGGCCCGGGCGCATATCCCTATGAATACCGGGCTTACGTTCCCGCCGGACTAAATCAGTGGCTATATACGGTTCATAACACTTATTTATTGTGGGCAGCGGAAACCGGAATAGTTGGTGGCTTGATATTTATTTGGTTGTTATTTACTGGATTCAAAATTGCACTGCGCCTCGCACGCACGCCTCCGTCCTTGGTCAGTATTTGCGCAACCGGCTGGTTTGGAGCAATGATAATTCTTTCGTGGATGATGTTCTGGGTACCTTGGATTGGCTTTTCGTATAGCGCGATGTTTTGGTTCATGCTCGGATTGATGGATGGTGCCCAGCGCCTGGTGGTTTCAAATAACGGCGACACACCTAATCGAGCGGGGAAGTTTTCGCGACACGTCGCCCAAAATAAATCTCGGCTGGCACATCAATGATTGAACTCGCGAGGCTCGCTATAGTGGTCATCACCCGAAATGAAGAACGTCATATTGCGGATTCCCTAGGCGCGCTCATGTTGAGTCTGCGTGGCTTTCCTGGCACCCGTACGATCGTCGTGGACTCTTGCTCGACGGATAAGACTGTCAAGATTGCGAGCACATTCCCAGTCGAAATTTACCGTTATCAGGGACCACCCTTCAGCGCCGCCGCGGGTCGGCGCGTTGGTTTCTTTTATGCCCGAGCCCGGAACGTGCTATTCGTTGACGGCGACTGTTGCATTGAGCCTGGCTGGCTAGAACGTGGACTAGCAGCCCTGGAATCATCGCCGAGCGTCGGGGTCGTTTACGGATCAAGGCGAGAAGTTTTCGAAAATGCATTGGAAGCCGACGTTTTAGCGGCACCAAATGCACAGGAATACGGATTGGGTGGAAATGGGCTATACAAGTCTGATGTGATGGAACTTGCTGGAGGTTTTAATCCCTATCTCCCCGCAGAGGAAGAGGCCGAACTTTTAGCGCGCATCAAAGCGCAGGGATTTGAAGACTTAGCGATCCCTGACATCATGTTCGCCCATCACAGACCCACGGAATCTACATTGCGAGGCTATTTTAGCCGTGTGCGCCGAGGCCTTGCTCGCGGATTAGGCCAAACACTCCGCCTTGCGAGTAGCCAAGGACTATTCACTTACCACGCAAGACGAATAAATCGTTATCTGTTCGCGTTGGGATACCTTGTGATCGGCGTGATCTCCGTACTCGCAAGTCTTATATTTTGCAAACCCGTAATCTTGGCAGCATGGGGTGCAGCCGGAATTGCGGCCTTCAGCCTTTTGTGGTTGCGCCGTCGAAGCCTTCGTTCAACGCTATACATACTTGCGGATTGGGTCACCGTCGCATTTTTTCTTCCGGCTGACTTCCTTCGAACACCAAAAAGACCAAACGACTTCCAACCAATAGTGGAACGCTTGCGTTAATTCCGACTCAAGAATTCCAGTACGCTTTTCGAGGGGCGCCCGGCAAAAGTTTCATTTTAACGCGTATAGCTCTAAAACCAACGTAGGCGACGAACTTCTGCGTCGATTATTACGAAATTCTCCGAGCAGTTTAAAGTATGCGTGCCGAGCAAATTGTTTTGCCAGTTCGGCTCTATCCGGCTGGCGGGTTCCTCGACGTACTCGTGTTCATTCAGTTTGAGCACTCGGTTAATTTCAATGGCGCCGCCGTAACGCTTAGCGCAGTCCTGGGATGGTCGGTAAATCGTGTCGCCGTATCGGATTAGATTCCCCGCGGGACGCGCTCGGCGCACATCGGTCACAACAGGATTCATTGGATGTGGCGTCCAATCTGTACTCAACGGCGAATCGGAAAAAAACAAAAATAGATCTTCGCCCGATACAGCACCTGGCTGTTCGCGCAAGCAAACGAACATCCACCATTTCCCCCCGTGCTCGAACAAGGTCGCATCAACAGCATGCACATTCGACATCAGGGTCACGTGAAATTCCCATTGATCTGGAAATCGAACACAGCGATAAACATCAATACATTTGCTAGCGCTCATTTCGGGCATCATATAAATCGCGCCCTCCCACTCAAACAAGAACGGGTAAGACAGGTGGTAGGGTTTGTCGAGTATTTTGATCGGTTCACTCAAATTGCCACTATTATCGATAACGATCAAACTTAAATGACCTTTGTTCGTTGCGTAAGGCAAATTTTCGAAATAAACGTAATACTTATCATTGCGATGAATCACGAATGGATCGGCCCAAAAACAATCCTTGGGTGGGGTGATCTCTTTGAATTTCCACGGAACTGCTGGAAAATCAGGACCGAGGTAAAACCGCAATCCCCATTGATCACGCCAAATCAAATCGGCAAGTCTTCGGTAAACGTAACGCCCGCTAACGGCCAACATGCCGCGAACGAATTCAACATTCGTGGGTTCGACGTACAGACGGTCGGAATAAAACAATGGCGTTTTGTTTTTTTCCGCGACTCGATCAAAGAAATTTTTGTCCCCATCGCGGTGCAAAGCCTGCAACTGGCGCGGCAACATAGCCAGACTTCTCCAATACAGCGTGTTTCGGTTTCGCTTTGGCCATATGGCGTCTGTGGCCGACCAAGAACGCTCCAACACTTTGCCGTTATCTAAATCTTCGCCCAGTATTTGCAGAATTGAGCCTGTTGTTGGCGTGCTCTTTAGTACCTCCCATACACCCGGTGGACCACCGCGATTGACCAGATTGTCGCCATGATGAAATGACCATACTCCATACCGCGCAACATTCAAAATCTCGCCGCGCAAAATTCTAAAACCCAATCGAATGAAAACATCAACGTCGTAGTTGCGCAGTTTGGTTAAGTCCCGCGGCTCAACGTAATCCGAAAATTTCGTCTGCCGCGGCGTTACGCGCTCAACTAGACTATGGTTTAGGAAAATGCTAATGCTAGTTGGCACAAAAGCATCGTGCTCAAGATTTAGGAATGATCTTTCGAGTTTCTCAAACACGCGAAACAGCAAGTTCGCGCGCGTACGCCATAGACGTCGAAAGCGAGAACCTTGTACTGAGATCGGCGTGGCGTTCTGCACAATTAAGCAAATCTCAGCATAGTCCGAACGTGCAATTAGATCGAGCATCTTCGCGACCCAAGCCGGCTGTTGTAGGCTATCGACCAGCAGACCAATGCGCAGCTTCCGAACGGACGATTCTGACATAGAAGGTTTTTGTATTTACCAGTTTAAATTGAAACGTTACGTCGACGATACGCATTCGCCTTAGATTCGGCTTTCACGCGATACGGGATTTTTCGTCAGTTGACCAAATTTGCTTAAATGTACAACGTTCGCTTATTGAGCGCACAATTGAACAACATTGGCTGGATGTAAAACAACTCATCCGCCTATTCAGGATCGCTTGATCCAGTGATGCAATCGATCAAAACCTAAAAGCCTTAGCTCAGACCTCGAGAAAAAACCACTCCCAAATAAGCAAGCGCTATAAATTAGCACTGCAAGCGGGATAACGAACGCTAAGTTGTAATCACGAAACGGCCAAACCCAAAGGGTCAGTGCTAAGCAACCTAGAATTACGGGCGTTGGAATCGTGATCGGCGCGGCCCAACCAGGCAAACGACGCAGTAAATAAACGTATTGCAAAATTCCGTATACGCAAATGGATACGAATGTTGCAATCGCTGCACCGAGATGGCCATACCGTGGTATCAGAACGAGGTTCAGAACAATGTTAAGAACAGACATAACAATGTTTAGTGCAAGATCAACTCGCTGGTGATTCGCGCCAACCAAGACATAAGCGTGATAACGCACAATGCCGTACGGAATTAACGTAAGAATGAGTACGCCTAATGTGTATGCAGCAGTACGAAATGCTTCACCGTAAAGCAACTGCAATATAGGATCGGCCAACAACGTCACGCCGATTGCGGCAGGAAGACTAATCGCAAGCAAATAGCGCATTGCTCCTCGACCGATTTTTTGCAATTGCGGCAGATCGGAAAGCGCGCTGGCGGAAATTTGCGGGTACAAAGCAAGGCACAGGCTTTGTGGTATGACCATCGCTAATTCCAAGATGCGCCACGCCGCGCCGTAATAGCCAACTTGCTCTACGGGTTGAAGTTTAGACAACATGAAAATATCGATTCGCCAGTAAAGCGTTGCGAAAATTCCGATGAGCAGGAACGTTGGCGCTAATTTCATGAGGCGCTGTACTGTGTCTGGATCGTAAGCCCAGCGGGTTCTCAATTCGAGACGCTTGAGTAGTACGCTGGAGATGACGCAACCAACCACGCGACCGATTACGGCCAGTAGCAAAACGGCATTCAGCCCGAATCCTAGCAACAATAGCAACATGCCGATTCCCACTTTGATTGCGTACTCGATCATGGTACCAAGCGCTAAATAATCCATGCGTTCAAGTGCGATGAATGCGCTGTCTTGAAACACGCCGATGGTGCATGGCAAAAGAGCTAAGCTAAGAATAAGTATCGCCGTTCGGGTGCCTTCATCGTAATCGGAAAGATACGCAACCGCCGCCATGGCCAGCATGAGCACGAGAGATGCGATCGTTCCCAGCGTCATCGCGTTGCCAAGCATCGCGTTGAGCGATGCCTTGTCGCGCGCACCGTCGCGAGTAATGATCGCGCCTAGGCCAAGCGGTGCGATTGCGTTGAACAAATAAAGGAAGCTGAACGCAAGCGTATACCGGCCTAAACCTTCAACGCCCAGGTACCGCGAAAGCATCAATACCAGCCCAACCGCAAGCGCCGGCATCAGCACGCGTAATGTAACCAATACCATGGTGTTACGCGCAACGCGCATATTTGAGGTCATGGAAATTTGCACCATATTACTTGACGCAATTGCCTCATTAGCCACGGCCACTTGCCTGTATTCGCCACAGTGCGCGATCGATCCATCGCCAAGCGTCGAGCCCGCCGCTCGCAACCGCAGGAAATAACCAACTCTCATCTCCGCCTTCAACCTTAATCCGCGGCATTGTCATTGCATCCATGCCTGGGCGAATAGCGCCGTGTTGCGAGGTAAATGCGAGGCGATAGCCCGCCGCCTTCATGGCTTCGGCTACGTCGCTATTAAAATCCGCGAGGGTGCCGTAGGGATAAGCGAATGTGGTTATAGGCCGGCCGAGCCCTTGCTCCAACTCGGTTCGTGAATTTTGGATTTCCTTTTGCGCTTCGGTCAGCGGCATACGCGCTAATGAACGGTGGGTGACAGCATGGGATCCAATCTCAATTCCGGAATCGGCGAGTTCATGTAGTTCGCGCCAATCCATGTAATCTTCGATTGGCGTTTCGCCTTGTTGGTTGCGCTGCGAAGTTGTTCGGCCAACGTTACCACTGCTTACAAATACTACTGCCGGCACGCCGTAGCGCTTTAATATAGGCAAAGCGATGGTTCCAACACTGCGACACCCATCGTCGATGGTGACCAATACGGATCCCGGTTTAAGTGACTTACCCTCGTGAACAAACGCTTCGACATCCGCAAGGGAAACCGCTAGGCCGTGCTCAGCGAGCCACGCCATCTGCATCGCGAAATCATTTGGCGAAACACAAAACGGGTCACGAAAAATTTCGCCGAACCGATGGTAGGTCAGAACGCGCACTTCGGACGTGGAGGACTCCCAAGCATTCGATATCCGATGGGTTGCCCAATGCGTTAACGCCACACCTTTTCGCGCGGTTTTTTTGAGATGCCAACGAATGGAAGAGGTCATGAATAGTTTTCTTGATTGACAAATGCCCTGAGAAGTCATTCGCAGACTAATAATAATCAGTATAGTCTGGCAATTAGTTTTGGGAACTACGCGCCAAATCTTTCGGAAGCTCGCGAACTATTCGCATTAAAAATTTCGGATTGCCAAGCAAATAACGTCGCCACTTGTGCGGTTGCTGTAACAACAAGTTGCAGCCACTCAATACCCTGGCGGCGCACCCAATCAGGGGCGCGCTGTAAATCGCCCGCCCAGTGATTGAACAATCCCCCAACGCCAATGCAAACCGGCACACGAAGTTGCTTTTGATGACGGTGTATCCAGAGTTCTTGCAATGGATTCCCCATTCCGACGAGCAACAAGTGGGGACGTGCGGCGTTTATTTTTTCGATTACATTTGCACTGTCGGCATCGCACACGTAACCGTGATGATAGCCGGCGAGTTCCCACCCAGGAAAATCGGTTTGGCACTTCTTTGCGGCTCGGCTGACCGAATCAGCGCTTGCACCAAGCAAATAATAGCGATAACCGCGGCCAGCGGTGTCTAAAAACATGCGTGGAATGAGATCCGTACCGACCAAATTTTCTTTCAGTCTCACACCACGCAACCTCGCAGCCCAACGCATCCCTGTGCCATCTGCGAAGACACGATGTCCCGCATTTAGTGCCGCTCGATATTTCTGATCTTCCGAGGCAAGATTTAACGTATGAGCATTTACAATGTAGACGCTGCGCGTCGAACCTTGATTCAACATCCAAGATTCGAGCAAGTCTATTGCTTCTTCTTGGGTCAAATTATTTATATTGATCCCAAGGATATGTACCCAATTGTTCAATCGCATATTTTTTTGAGACTCGGGGAATTGTTAACCCAAGGCATAGCGGCGTCCGGCAGCAGCATTCTTTCGGACTAGGTAAATCGGTACAGCCAATTCGGAATATAGAATTTTCGTTTGTTTAACACAACACCTAAAATCTTGCCGCCGGCTTCCTCAATTTGTTGTTTAGCCCACAAGCCGACACGACGACGAGTTTGACCAGACTCGATTACAAGGATCACACCGTCGGCCTTTCGGCTCAGTACAATGCTTTCGGCAAACCCTTTTAACGGCGGCGCGTCAATAATCACATGATCGAAACGTTCGCGCACCGCCTTTAGAAAATCGTCGAATGCTTCCGACTGAAACAACGTCAGCGGAAGGGCGCATTTCGTATGGCTTGGCAACACGCTTACGTTTCCGAATCTAGACAAAACATTGCCAGTGGATAATTCTTCCGCTAAGAGGCCGGCTATTTCCGCACCCGGGCGACTTTCCGATTCCGCAACACGTTTGTTCGAGTTTTTCGACGTGCGCAAATTTGCGTCGATGAGTAACACCTTGGCCCGCGCGTCTTGCGCTAGTGTCGCAGCAAAATTCGATGCGGTAGTCGATACGCCACTGCCGCTGTTTGCGCCAACGAAAGCCAGTACCTTAATGCCCTTTTCGGAATAGCGTGACCATAGTTTCGCTTTCAGAACTTCGTATTGTTCCCGTGCGAATGCGGGTCGCGCTAATTTTTTTTGTTGCAAACGCACGTCCCGCTGCGCTTCAACAGTTATTTCCTCGTTTGCGAGTCCGTCTTTTGATGTGGTTTCCAGCCTAGCTCGCAGCGGCAACTTAATATGTACATCATTAGGACGCTCCGATTCGCGCTCGCGGATCGCGCGAATCGAGCGCAAAATAACCTTGTCTCGATTCTTGGTAAACGCAGGATTGATGACCGGACCATGTTCAATCGAAAGATCGATATCCAATGGCGGCACCGGTCGACGGGAAGCGCGTTTTAGCTCTGACATTCGGAGGCTCGATCAACCGTGGTTACTTTGATTGGCATGGTACTGTTCTTTTAATTATGGCTTCATTTTGGATTCATGCTCGGGATCGATGCGAGAACCGGGAGGTTAAGTTGACGCTCCACATCTTCAACCGTCTCAAGTCTGCCACTCATCAAGTGACTTACTTGGGCTAACGCGATACCGCCGAGCAAGCCAAACAACACCCCCGCAAGCAACTTCAACCATATCTTCGAATCCACCGGCTGTGTCGGTAAGCGCGCGGGCTCAATGACACGAACGTTACCGATTTTCTCCGCATCCATCGCATTGGAAATTCGTAACTCTTCAAACTTTGTTTGGTAAAGGCGATTATTTTGATCATCCATTTGGCGCGCCTGATAGAGGTGATCAAATTCCACCGATATATGCTCAAGGATATTCAATCGATCTTGAAATTCTTTCAGTTTACTTGCGTGCGCTTCTTCGCGCGAACGCAACGCCTTTTGTTCGGCCTCGTTGCGTAATAATTCTTGCTGCAATTGGGCGAATAACGATCCAGTCGCTGTTGCAGTACGGCCAAAAGATTTCGTCGACTCTTGCTCTGCAATCTTCCCTCTCACGAGACGAATTTCCTCACGCAACGTTCGCAATGTGGGGTTTTCGGCCTTGAATCGTAGAGCCATTTCGTTCTCTTGCAGCTCCAGAGTCGTTAGTTTGTCTCTCAAGATGCTGCCAGTTGATGGGTTTTCTGCGGTATTCGCTAATTGCTGTCGAATTTGTGCCACTCGACTCACAATTTCCGCTTGCTGACTGCGGGTTTCGTTCAAAATTGTTCGTAGAGACAACTCCTGCTTGAGCGCGATGTCTTGCGCATCCTTAACCGTTGTAACTATCCCATAACGCCGTTTAATTGCCTCTAGTTTGTTTTCAGAGTCAGATAGTTTCTCCTTTAGATTCTGAAATTGCTCTTTAAAAAACGCATCGGTTTTGGGATTCTTCAGAACGCCTAGTTGACGTTCGACGAAAAGTGACGCAAACAAATTCGTTACTTTCTCCGCCATCTCCGGGATTTCATGTTTGAAACTGAGATTAATAAGCGATGTCTTGCCCGCAGGTTCGACGGAAACGTTGGTCATCAACCGCTCCACTGCAATTTCAAACAGGCCTTGATCATCTAAGGCCGGACGCATGATGATGCCAAAAAGCGAACTAGTCGTTTCTTCTTTTAGTTTTGGATAAAGTGCCAAAGGTCCAACCGTTTCGACAACGCGTTCGGCCAAAGAACGGCCAGCCAACAACTCTATACTCCGAGCAATCTGCTCTTCGGAATTCGGATTGAAACTAGCAACGTTGCTCTTGTTTGGCGCCAATGTCAGATCCGATATTTGGTCGCGCCCCGGGGTGATTAGGAACTGGGTATTCGCTTTGTACATCGGTTTGACGTAAAAATGCGTCACCGCTGCAACAGTAAGCGAGGTACTCAAGAAGAACGTCAGCACCAACCATTTCCGCTTGAATATTACATTTAAGAAATCTCGCAAAAAACTCCCGCGGAAATTATCGTCCATCGATGGCCCGATAAGATCATTGGAAGCCGTAGATGCTGTGTTGGTATTGGTGGCCATAACCTACACTCCCGAGCCTTTTAATACCGCGGGAATCGTCTTCAACAGGATTTTGAAATCTAATGATAGAGACCATTGGTCGATGTATTGCATATCAAGCTCCATCCATCGGTCAAACGTAATTGAGTTACGTCCACCCACTTGCCAGAGGCATGTAATGCCCGGCCGAACACTGAATCGACGGCGATGCCAATCTTCGGTGAAACCACGATAGTCGCGCACCGGCAAGGGACGCGGCCCAACTAAACTCATGTCGCCACGCAAGACGTTAATGAGTTGTGGCAATTCGTCCAAACTGGTCTTGCGTAAGAACGCGCCAACCGGCGTGATTCTGGGATCTTTCTTAATTTTGAACGCGGGGCCGTTCACTTCATTTTGGCTTTCCAGGGCGGCCAATTTCGCCTCGGCATCGGGAACCATCGTTCGGAATTTGCATAAGCGGAAAAGCCGCTTGTTGAGCCCAACTCGTTCCTGAACGAATAAAATCGGGCCAGGCGAACCCAAGCGAATCACTAATGCAATCACTACAAACACCGGCGCTAAAACCACGAGCAATGCCAAAGATACAACCACGTCAAATATACGTTTTACGATAACCGTTGGCCCCATCATGCCGCCCGTATCGATCGTTACGACCATCTCGTCTTCAATTCGCTCAATACGGGAATGTCCGATTTTCGGCTTAAACATATCGGAAACAAAACGAACTGTAACGCCCTGCTCTTCGCATTGATCGAGTATGCGAGATGCCTGATCGAAGAACGACTTCACCGGCGTACAGATGAGTACCTCGTCCACCACCTGATCTTTAAGCAAATCGTGAAATCCGGCAAAGTTACTGACGACTTGATAGCCACTGCGCCGGAATGCTTCATCGCCCGCCCAATGATCATCGACGAATCCCACAACTCGATAGTCAAGATCGGCGTTCGCCTCAACCCGCTTAGCGAATGCAACGGCGCGCGGGTTAGTGCCGACAATGACTAAGTGAATCGATTTTTTATCCGACCGGCGGCGTAATGCGGTACGCAATAGGTATCGGCCCACTACACAAAGACCAAACGACACAAACCAAAACACTAACAAGAAGGCCATTGTGATCAGTTCGATGCGAATAACGACCGTAGCAACCCAAATCACTATCGTCCCACCCAACGCTGCTTTTGCGATATCCAGCGACGTGCCGCGAGTGGTCGAGGGAAGGCGCGGGCCAACATATAAGCCGAAATAGGTAAACATGCCATGCCAAGCAAACATAAAGCCAAAGAACATCAAGAAATTATGTAACTTTATCCGCATGCCTAACACTTCGACAAACGAGGGGGCATCCATCTGGGCAAAAGGCGCCATGGTCGCAACCGCGAAAGCAACCAACATCGCGAAGAGATCATAAATCTTTAAACCGCTCACGATTACGCTACGGTCACGTGGCTTCATATTACCTTTACGACGGGCGTTTTCTGTTGCATAGACCGTTCGTCCATTTTGCAAAGATTGGTCATGCGACTTTTAAACTCGGCTTAACTGTGGATGAGTTCGGGACTACGGATTCATCTTTTAACAACTCGTCAAAATACGCGATGGTCTTCGTCAAACCTTCTTCCAATGAAATTTTTGGGGCATAACCTAACTCCTGTCGTGCCAGAGTTAAGTCTGGTTGACGGCGCTGGGGGTCGTGAATGGGTAATGGATTGAAGACAAATTTTGAGCGGGAACCGGACAGGCTGATGATCTTTTCGGCTAATTCCAATACCGTAAATTCGGAGGCATTGCCTAAGTTAACGGGGCCGGTGAAATGTGTCCGGCGAGCTCATCAATTTTTGTAATCCGTCAATCAAATCGTCTACATAACAAAACGAGCGCGTCTGGGAACCATCACCATAGAGGGTAATCGGTTCATTGCGGAGGGCCTGCACGATGAAATTTGACACGACGCGGCCATCGTTCGGGTGCATTCGCGGCCCGTAGGTATTAAAGATACGAGCAACTTTGATTTGAAGCTTATGCTGGCGGTGATAGTCGAAGAATAAGGTTTCTGCACAACGCTTACCTTCGTCGTAACAGGCGCGCGGACCGATGGTCGACACACTTCCGGTATAGCTTTCCGGTTGCGGATGCACCGAGGGATCACCATACACTTCCGACGTTGACGCTTGGAGAATTCGGGCGCCGACACGCTTAGCCAGACCCAACAGGTTTATCGAACCATGAACATTGACCTTTGTCGTTTGTACCGGATCGTTTTGATAGTGTATCGGCGAGGCGGGACAGGCAAGGTTATAGATCGCATCGACTTCGATGTATAACGGGAAAGTGATGTCGTGACGCATCACTTCGAAATTGGAATTGCCCATCAGGTGACGGATGTTTCGCTTGGTTCCGGTATAAAAATTGTCCAAACATAGAACTTCTTGGCCGGCCTTAAGTAATTCCTCACACAAATGCGATCCAAGAAATCCCGCACCTCCCGTAACTAGAATCCGTTGCGAGCTACCGTAATTCATCTACCGCCCCCTTTTAGACGCAAAAGTACATGAGCAAACAGACTCAAATCCACGAACTGTGAGCCTTTTGCATTGATAAGCTAATAGCATTGCTGAAAAAATTGGAGCGGGAGCGGAACGATAAGTCGCCATTTTGAAGTATAGTTTCCTTGAGATCTCGATTCGGTTCGTAGCATCAGTTGCACGCCAAACTACATGCTGCTGAACTATTATTATTTATTCGGCCGCTTGGCCTCTTGATCGAACTAAGTAGGCATGCGACCGTTTTGAACTCATTATTTCTTCAATAAGTATAGTACGCATCGGGAAAAATTGACGCAAAATTTCACGATGAGGCATTATATTTCTTCTGATGAAATTGCAAATTCTCTAGCAATAATTAAGCCAAATTTATAACTATATGTTTTATATTAAAAACACGAAAAATGTCGTGTTTGTGTCACCCTAAGTGTAAAAAAATCCGACAGTTATCCGTATTGGAAAATTTCTGTACCATATTTCTCATTGCGGCCTTGTGTTACTCGATAAACCTCAA
Source organism: uncultured Pseudomonadota bacterium (assembly GCA_963840785.1). GTDB lineage: Bacteria > Pseudomonadota > Gammaproteobacteria > Burkholderiales > JALYOK01 > JALYOK01. Next base: position 557,281 of record CAWJAF010000003.1, read on the forward strand.
GGAATCTCTGATTATTTCACCACGCGCGACGCAAGCAATCTGAGGCGCCGAAAGTTTTGGCGATATGATTTGATAGCGTTTGGCACTCAACATCACTATGGCGCCGAGACCAGGAATAAACTATTCTTTGCAGTGGCACAGTTTACCGGTGGCCGCAACGCGGAAAATAAAAAAACTAATCCCCTTCAGATACATGCATAACGTAATACATTCCCTTGTAACGAAAAACCAATCAAAGTTCGATGTATGGCTGGTGGCACCAATCTTGGCCGCTATCTCGTTTCACCTGTTTCGACTGGATAGTGCTCCCCTTTGGTTCGACGAAACTCTTACGGCAAGCTGGATCGCAGCGCCGTGGAATGAGATGCTTGGTGTCGTACTAACCGACAATCACTTACCCTTATATTTCGTGTTGCTCAAAGCGTGGACTTACGTAGCGGGCGATTCGGTGTATGCATTACGTTTCTTTAGCGTGCCGTTCTCGTGCGCAACGGTACTTGTAATTGCATTCGTCGCGACGACGCTTTCCGGACGTACAGCGGGACGTTGGGCCGCCTGGTTAGCGGCGATTTCGCCGTACCTATTGCATCACGGACAAGAAGCGCGGATGTACTCACTACTTGGTTTTCTTGCGGCCGTTAACGTGTGGCTTGTCGCACGCTTTGTTTCCGGCAAAGCAAAGAAGCTCGAAACTGGATTTTTGAGGTGAATATGGCAATGCTTGCGACGCATTACTACGCCATTTTCTTGATTGCCGTGGAAGGTCTGATCTTATTTTTCCTAGAGCGAAAACGCCTTCGCGCTTGGCTACCAGCACTTCTGGCAAGCTGCGTGCTTTTCATCATGTTGGTGTTGGCAGCAAGGTATCTGGCAACGCCCCATGCCGGCGGCGACTACGAAGGAATGAAACTCATAGGCCTGCCAGGTATGGTGTGGGGAATGCTGACGGGTTATACCTTAATGCCAAGCTCCTCAGACTTTCACGACCGAGGTCTCGGGCGATATTGCCCTATCTTCCCATTGCGGCCTCCGCCCTCGTTGCCCTACTGGCGATCTGCTGGGCGGCACTGCAATCACTGCCAAGACCCGCATGGATACTGCTTCTTGGCGTACTGCTGGGGACTTTGATGCCCCCGCTGGCAATGAGTTTCTTATTCGATATTGGTATTAATCCCCGTTACGCGATGACGAGTGTTGCATGCTTCATCGTGCTATTGGCGGCCGGACTTTCTCGCCTCGTTCACAAATCGTTGGGATGGGGGTGTGCGGCCGGAATCTTGGGGTTATTGTCGTTCGCGAGCTTTTCTCACCTGCGCGATCCGGGTCACGGGCGCGAAGATACGGTCTCTGCGGGCAAGTGGTTAGACCAGAACGTTCCTGTCGATGAATTCATTTTGATTACGTCTAGTGAATTTTCCGTTCTCACCAACTTTTACTGGTCAAAACGACGCTTCGCAAGCTATCCCGTCGGCACAGTGGTCGTAAGCAATGCAAATGTTGATTCGATTGCGGATGACTTTCCATTTTCCGGAAAACCGCGCGCAATTTTCATGGTTGCAAGGGAATGGATTTCAGATCCGCAAGATCTTTTGATCCCGGCATTGCAAAAACGCTATGGCGACTGCGGTGGGACGACGTTGGCCGGCATTCGCATTTTGTGCCTCTTGCCGCCGCCGACAAAAAACTAATCGTTGATGACCTTTTGAGGAATTTGAGTTCGCGTTGCTGCAATTTCCAGCGGCAACATTCGATATCCTTTGGTGCAATGATATTTGTTCACTAAATACAACGGCCGCCCCTTTGTTTCATCGAACATGCGGCCGAGATACTCCCCAATGATTCCGAGCGCGACCAGTTGTACCCCGCCGAGGAATAGCATCACCACCATTAGCGACGGATAACCGGCGACCGGGTTACCGTACAACAACGTTTTGACCACAATCACGCCACCGTAGGAAAAGGCGCCCAACGCGACAACAAGCCCTAAATAGGTCGCAAGCTTCAATGGCGCAATAGTAAAAGACGTAATGCCTTCAATTGCGAAGTTCCATAATTTCCAGTAATTCCATTTCGTTTCGCCGGCGAAGCGCGGATCTCGATGATAGGGAACGGCCTTTTGCGGATAACCAATCCAAGCGAATAGACCCTTCATAAATCGATGCTGTTCGCGCAATAGTTTCAGAGCGTCTACCGCGCGTCGGCTGAGCAGGCGAAAATCGCCGGTATCTTGTGGAATCTTGAAGCGGCTGACACCTTGGATAACGCGATAGAAAAAATGCGCGGTGGTTTTTTTTAACATCGATTCGCCTTCACGCCCGGAGCGTGTCGCGTAGACCATATCGTTGCCCTCACGCCAACCGTCGATTAATGTCGGAATCAACTCCGGTGGATCCTGCAGATCGGCGTCGATAACGATAACGGCATCACCCCGTGAGTAATCCAAACCGGCCGTCATCGCAATTTCTTTGCCAAAGTTTCGGCTCAAATCGACGATGACAACGTGATCGTCATTCGCCTGCAGTTCGCGCAGCAATGCCAACGTATTGTCTTTGCTACCGTCATTGACGTAAATGACTTCATACTCCAGCGCCAGCGCCCGCAACACAGCGGAAGTACGCCGATGAAATTCCGGCAGGACTTCCTGCTCGTTGTAGGCCGGGACCACGATCGATACAGTTTCCGTTTTACTGGTCATTGTTCACTCTTTCTAGCGAAACATTTGGCTACCGCAATTGGCCCATTTATCCATTTTATCCAAGCAAGACCGATCCCGGATTTTCGTCATCGGAATGACGCATTTCGCACGCGGATCACGGTATCGGACGAAATGTCCACCAGCGATTTGCCGCGAAATTCCACAAGAGTACTAACCCTGTGGCAAAAACCTGCGCCAACAAATAGTGCGCACCTATATTCTCGGTTGCGACGACCACGATAGCCGAATTTACCGCCAGACCAATTACAGCGACAAAAAAAAACTTACCCATAGCTAGTACATGACCCGCATCACTGGCAAAAGTGTAGTGGTAGTTGAGGAAATAACTAACGCCAGCTCCCGTCGCATAGCCGACGCCGGACGCCAACGCCGGTCTGACGCCGGCTATTTCAACCAGAATGACTAATGTTAGGTATTGCAACACCGTCGCAATGCCCCCAACCCAAAGGAAAAGGCAAAGCTGCCTAAACAATTGTGACGGCCGATTCGGCATCAGGTGCGCGCGCGCAATTTCGCGCCGCCCAATTTACAATCTATCACGATGGCAACCCGATTCGCGAATACGGTGCGAGGCAACTTCCAGAGGAGTAACAACGGTTCAACTGAACACGCGAAACATTTTCTCAATGGCTTTGCCTACACCGCCCCACATATCGCCGTAGCTCAAGCAGCCGGAACGCGAAAAGGTGTTAAGTCCGTAAGCCAATATCAATAATCCGTTCCATGCAACCAGGATAGATAAACCAATCGGCAATAACAACCGCACTGGGATCTTTTGCGCACGATTCAACAGTGAAGCCAGTCCTAAGGCGAAGATCGGTGCGCATTCCGTTAAGTAGCGCATTCCAAATGACGGGGCACCGTTCCAGTGATCATTCCAATTTGAAGGGTCAAAAGTCGCGCTGCCACCATTGGGCGCTGCGATGCCCATTCCGCCGATTAGGTACACGTGTAAGGCCAGCACGATCAACAATAGCGGCGCCCAAGATTCCCGGCGCGCGGCCCAGAATAATCCAATCAGCCCAATGGCTAATATTGGCGCCCAATGGAAAGCGCCATGGCGGCATGAAAACAATACGTCGAAAAAATAGGGTGATTTTGGGTGTATCGGGTAGCTGCCAAACATCATTACGCCATCGTGTTGAATTGCGATTTTCGCTTGTGAGGCTCCAAATTTTGCCGTATGCACCGCTAATACGGCTATTGGAATCGCGCAGGCCGCAAGCCCCGCGGTCGCCGAACTCAAGGATCGCAACCAACCACTCCGCCACAATTCGCGAACTACGAGTGCCGCCAGGAGAACTCCAAATATCGCATTCTGCAGGCGAATTGTGACAAGAAGGCCAACCAGCAATGCCGGTAGGACGATCGCTTTTGGTCTGGTTCCGGATTTCCATTGCCGACCCCAAATAAGAACTAGTGCCGACGCAAGGCCAAAGGAAACTGCATGGGCCATCGACGGATTGACGAATACGTAAAACACCACCGGGCCGCCGAATACGGTCGCCAACGCGGCAATATAACTCCGTGATTCATCTGCAATGCGGCGACAGCTCAAATACATCGCCCAAAATCCGAGCAAGCCGAATACCAGCGAACCGAGCGCGAAAAAATATTGTGGCGTAATTCCGTAGGAGTCTGCTTCACGTCCTTGTAGAAAGGCAACGAGTGACTCGACTGCGAGGCCAATGGCATAAAATGGGGCTAATACCAAGCCCATACCTATTGGCCAAGGCGCAACAATACGGCCGGTGCCCGGATCGCGCGTAGAGAAGGCGCGAATCGATTCCATGACCGCACCTTTATCCGAATCTTCGGGATAGCGCCGGTCGAACTCGTTCACTTCGTTAGTGATGTCGGTATCGCCGTCGACAACTAAGGATCGCGCATGAAAGAAATAGGCGAATCCGTCACTCCAGACGAGAAAACCACCGGTGGTCGAAACCGTTACACTAAACGCAACCAGACCGATTGCTAGCGTTGTGACCAAGGATAACCACAGGTTGCGCTTTGATACCATGTGGAAATCCTAAGCCACGATATGCGTCGAGTTATGGAATGATCAGTCCTGCCTTTGGTGTAGTTGGCCGAACGCCCATGCCGCCTAAAATATTTACGAATATCTGTTGCGCTCGGCTGTCCACCCGAGGCGCAACGGAATACGCTGAGCCGTGGTCATCATCCAGCCCCCAGACCCATTGGATTGATCCGGTTGAAAAGACTTTCGCACCACTGGGCGCAGTATACCGAACTGCATGGGATACTTGCGTCGCAGTGACTGGAATGCCCGGGGCAATCGCGCCATTCGGTGTCACAACTGAACTTCCAAGGGTTACGACACCGCTCGGCGTAAATCCGTTATTTACGATTGCATCCCACTCATATCCAACTAAGCCAATCAGTTTATCGCCATTGTTTAAACCAGTGTTGGCAAAGTAGGGATCACTAGCATTGGACACGACAAAATCGGAACCCGAAATGTCATTCGTGTCCCCAATATACATCACCCCAAAGAGCGCATTTTCTGGGCGATTATTGGGCGCATCGCGGAATCGATAGGTCGGTGCAATCGGGTCCGGAACATCTGTCGACTTATAACAAACCATAACGCGATTGGCCACCCCGCTACTTGAGGGCTCGAACCGCACGCGCCAGTAGGCACTATTGGCAGAGAAAAACGCCAGGTGCATCCCGGAATCTCGTGCGCTTTCCACAGCGTTGCGCATTTCCAGCGACCAGTACTCATCGTGCCCGGCATCCAGAAACACCTTATGCTGAGCTAGCCGCGATGGAGTCGTGTGGATGTCCAAATTAGTCACGTAGGACACATCGTAGCCCTGCGATTCGAGCCAGCGGATCATGTTGTACTCGTATCGCAGGTGATTGCTATATTCCTGTAATTCCGTAGTGGGGCGATCGAACGACACTTTAAAGGCGCGCTGGCTGGCAGTGCTACTGTATTCGTACAAGCTGTAACCCCCGTAGCTGTTGTACGCAGCGGATGTATTGAAGCTACTCTGGAACAATATTGCGGCCGTACTCGCGTCATCGCGAACGACGAAGAAAATTGGCGATTCGGCGCCGTTACTCGCGAGCTTCAATTTCGCGAGATACAATCCCGACGTCCAGTCCGCGCCGACCGGCAACGTGTAGCCTGTGCTCCAGTTACATTCCACCAAACGCGTTGCGGCATCTGTGACAGGACATGTTGGTTGCGTGATACCGTTTAGATTTCCGCTATTGGCGACCAAACGTGCGCCTTGGCCGGTGTAATAGCCAATTCGATAAACTTCAATTGAGTAAACACCTGGGGATGCGACGGAAACTTTGATTGGCAAAGTACCGCCACGTTGCACGCTCTGTGCACTGGCATACCCGGCAATTGCAGCGATGTTGTAGTTGTTAATCCGCCAGGCATTGGTGCCGACCTTTTGGTTTTCAAGATAAATGGGATTGGATCCGCCGATCGCCGAGAATGCCGCACTCCCCACGCCCGCCGCCGTTGCAGTAACGGTATTGATGCCACCCGCAGCGCCCAGCGTTAATACCGAACTTGCCCGTCCGTTGGCGCCTGTCACCACCGAGGTTGGAGATAACGTGCCGCCGCCCGATGTTGCAGCAAAGTTAACGGTCACGCCGGCTTGAGGATTATTATTTCCATCATTGACCTGAATCACGAGCGGGCTTGCGAGCGCGCTCCCGGGTAACCCTGTTTGATTGTCCCCACTGACTTTGACCAGGGTTGAGACGCCCGCGTCCGGCGTAAAGACAACGTCACGGAAGTAATTACTGTTCTGAAACGAGTTAGTCGGGAAGGTGCCCAACGTGCCGTACGCGCCATTCGCACCGTCTGCCACCGTACTCAAATCGCCGTTCGCGACCGGCGTCGCCAGACCACTGCTTGTGAACACATAATTGGTATTGATATTGACCGAAACCATGTATGTGGTATTCACCGCGATCGATAATGGCGTGGCCAACGCTTGCTGCTGCCAGCCTGACGCCGTTTCGCCGGTGAATGTTACGGACGCCAGCAGTGTCCCCGCCGAATCCCATACCCGCCCGACGTGCGTGCCGCCGTCGCTTGGAGCTTTCCAATAACGCAACGCGGAAATTTTTCCGCTTCGGGCACTGCGAAATTTCATGCCGAGCTCGTAGCTCACCCCGTCGTTTGCATCCACCAATGCAGGCACTTGCGTTGTAAATATCTGCTGTGTAGTGACCGCGCCCGTTCCCGTTGCCGCAAACGTCACCGTGCCAATTCCACTCGCCGTCGCAGTGACACTGTTGGTGCCGGCAGCGCTACCCAATCGCAGCGTGGTACTCGCGTTCCCATTGACATCGGTGGTTGCGGCGGTCGTTGTTAAGATGCCACCGCCAGTGGTAACTGCGAACGATACTGAAATCCCCGAAATCGCTACGTTACTACTATTTTTGACCTGCACAACCAACGGATTAGGTAATAATGCGCCGGCAACAGCGGACTGATCGTCGCCGCTGGTTTTTGTGATCGTCGACACTCCTGCGTCGGCGAGAAAGACGACGTCTCGGAAATAATTGCTGTTCTGAAAAGAGTTCGCGGGGAACGTACCGGAACTGCCGTAAACGCCGTTAGCACTATCTGCGACCGTACTGAGATCACCGTTGACAATCGATGTGGTCAGACCGCTCCCAGTGATTGCGAAATGGCTCACTGTATTTACCGAAACGACGTAAGTCGTATTTGCGACGATGGATATTGGTGTGGTGAGTGCTTGTTGTTGCCATCCCGAAGCCGTTTCCCCGGCAAAGGTTACGGATCCCAGCAAAGTGCCAGAAGAATCCCAGATACGGCCAATATGCGCACCACTTTCGCTGGGCGCTTTCCAATAGCGCAATGCAGAAATTCTTCCGCTGCGTGTAGTACGAAATTTCATACCGAGCTCATAGCTCACGCCATCGGTCGCATCCGGTGACGCCGGCACTTGCGTCGAGAATACTTGTTGTCCGATCACGGGAACCACAGTACCGGTCGCCGTAAAACTCACACTGCCCGTACCGGTTGCGCTCGCACTCACAGTGTTTGTCCCGACAGCGCTACCTAACCTCAGTACGGTACTCGCATTTCCGTTCGTATCAGTAACCGCTGTGGTAGGCACAACTGAGCCACCCCCACCGGTAACGGCAAACGAAACGGCGGCTCCCGATACGGGCACGTTGCTGCCGTTTCGAACTTGCACGACCAATGCGCTAGCTAACGACGATCCCGCCGCGGCCGTCTGATTATCTCCACTGACCTTCGCTATCGTCGGCGCCGCATCCGCAACAAATACGACGTCGCGGAAATAGTTGGTGCCCAAACTCGACGAGACTGGAAAACGGCCAACCGCCCCATATACACCATTGCCACCTACGACCGACCGCAAGTCACCATTGGTAACTGCGGTGGCTAATCCATTCAAGGTTCGCGGATAATAGGTTCCCAAAACGGTTCCAACATTGACCGAAACGACATACGTTGTATTCGCCGCGATGCTAATTGGCGTAGTAAGCGCCTTTTGCTGCCACCCTGACGCGCTTTCACCGGTAAAGGTAACGCTTGCCAATTGCGCGCCGGCGGCACTCCATAGGCGACCAACGTGCGTACCAGTGTCGCCGACGGACTTATAAAACCGCAGCGCTGTGATCTTTCCTGGTTTGGTACTGCGAAACTTCATCCCCAACTCGTATCGAAACGAAGTGAATAAGTTTGGGGAACTGGGAAGTTGGGAAGTAAACAGCGTTTGCGGTGCACTCTGGGCCTGCGCGTTGCTTCCCGACAGAAAGCTTCCGCAAAGAAAAATGACTGCGCACGAGAACGATGCGAAATTAACGGCGACGCGACTCATGGTTCGTTTCATGACCTTCTCCTTGAAGTACGTGATTCAGAACACCAGTAACTCTAAATATCCAATTAGTAGTTAAGTATTCATCAGACTAATTTTTAATGGCCTTTGCACGCGGGACGATTTCAAAAACCCGTCTTGCTACGCTGCAATAGTCATGCGATTTTTATCGTCACTTAACTTTAGGGAGCTACTCCCTAAACGAAGATGCAACACCCTTACCCATGCCAACAATGCACCTGGTGCGACAAGCATTATGTATGCCAAACTCTTTTTCTTCCCTTTTTCCTCTTATTTTTCATACATTAAGTTGCCACGTCTTTTGCAGCCACCTACCGACGAGTAGTCGAGGTGTAAAATTTCTCGACAAAATTTCACATTATGAAAATTTTTGAAATTCACCGACGAGTGCGTTACGGCTATAACCGTCCGACCGAAAAATTTCGCCTGAAATTGGACGCATCAAGCAAATTCCATAAAAATGGGAATTCATCGTTAATTATATGAATTTTATCATAATTGTCAAATTTTCTAGAGGTTTCACTAATTGCCAACAAATCCCCACCTGGTGAATACTGGCAAACGCGCTATCATAGACGAAAGGTGAAAACGTCAAAAACAAGGACGACGGTATCGCGGATAAGTAGAAATAAAACATATATCCGCATTCCGGAAATCCATTTCATTGTGAACAATTATGTAATACAGTTATTGTCGATGATCTTTGCTTGGCAAAAAAACCACTCGTCAACATTGTTGGCTGGAAATAACACAAATTGAATCAATCTAAAATCGATCGCTCGCGTATGCCGGATTCGTCCGCTCTGGAACTTGCCGGATCGCTGGTGCAGAGTGTAACGCGACCGCTGGTCTCGATAGTCGTGCCCGCATTTAACGAAGCGCGTATTGTCGAGAAAAATCTGACACGTTTGTGCGGTTACATGAAAGGCTTGGAGTCTCAGTATCGTTGGGAAATCGTTCTTATCAACGATGGAAGTACCGACGAGACTGGTGATCTTGCTGACGAATTCGCCAAACTGCATACAAACGTTCGCGTTTTTCACCACATCACGAATTTTGGTCTTGGCCAAGCGTTTAAGTTCGCTTTCAATCGTTGTCGTGGTGAATACGTTATCACGCTCGATGCTGATTTGAGCTATAGCCCCGATCACATCGGACAACTGCTGCAAAAGATTCAAGAAACGCGCGCCAAAATCGTTGTCGCTTCACCCTACATGAAAGGCGGAAAAATCTCGGATGTCCCGTGGATACGACGCATATTCAGCGTTGGAGCAAATCGATTTCTTTCGCGCGCTGCAAACGGCGAACTTTCCACGCTGACGAGCATGGTGCGCGTTTATGACGGTCGTTTTCTGCGCTCATTGAATTTACGCGCGCAGGGCATGGAGGTCATGCCGGAAATAATCTATAAAGCGCAGCTACTGGGCGCGAGAATCGAAGAAATTCCGGCCCACCTTGATTGGAGCGAGCTAAGCGCGCGCGTAACATCTCGGCGCTCGAGCATGCGGCTGTGGCGGCACACAATATCTATTCTGCTCTCCGGATTCTTGTTTCGTCCCGTCATGTTTTTTATCCTGCCAGGTGTGGCAATGTTGCTCTTTGCTATTTATGTTAACGGTTGGACAGTTGCACATTTTGTATCGCACTTTCAATCGTTATCGCAATATCCCGCTTTCTTCACGCGCGCCTCTGCTGCGGTTAGCGCGGCATATGTGGAATCGCCGCACACTTTCATCATCGGAATTTCGGCACTTATGCTAGGCATCCAGCTCGTCGGACTAGGGATACTCGCCCTCCAAAATAAAAACTATTTTGAGGAGATATTCCATTTAGCGAGTACGATTTACCGCTCGCACCAGGAATCCCGTGACCTCGATCGATAGCCATACCTGATCAAATCGAACCTTACATTTACCGAATATTCAACTAAGCGAACGCGAGAATGCAATCAGCTCAACTAAAAATTCTAATTACCGGTGTTGCAGGATTCCTCGGTTCCCATTTGCTCGATCGCGCGCTCGCGAGTGGACATACGGTCGTTGGGATCGATAACCTCTCAATGGGTAGCTGCGACAACATTGCGCATCAACTTTCGAATCCACGTTTTGAATTTCTTCAGAAAGACGTAATCGAGTCATCCACCTTCGCGGCGCTCGAATCCAATTTTGATCGCATTGTGCATCTAGCCGCATTTAAAATTCCACGCTACGGTAAGGCTATCGATACACTTCGGATTAACTACCAAGGAACCGATAATGTGCTGCAGTTCGCTAGCAAAATTCAATGTAAATGCGTGGTTGCTTCGACATCGGATGTTTACGGTCGCAATCCTAAACTACCATTCGCCGAGAGCGACGACTCCGTTATTGGTACGTCCAAAGTCGCGCGCTGGGCTTATGCTGTCTCCAAACTATTCGATGAGCATCTAGCCTTTGCATATCAAGACAGCAACGGTATACCGGTTACTGTTCTGCGTTTTTTTGGCTCGTACGGCCCGCGCCAACATTTGAGTTGGTGGGGCGGGCCGCAGTCGGTTTTTATTGAAGCAGCGCTAGAGGGCAAGGAAATTCCGATCCACGGAGACGGAATGCAGACCCGCAGTTTTACCTATGTCAGCGATACAGTGGAGGGCATTTACGCCGCAACAATTAAGGAAGAAGCCAACGGTGAATTATTCAATATCGGTAGCACCCACGAGATCACCATTCTCGAACTTGCAAAAATCATCCATCGGCTAACTGGCGCGCCAGGAGAAGCCAATATCTGTTTCGTACCGTACGAATCTTTCACCGGTAAGGCGTATGAAGACGTGCGAAGAAGGGTTCCCGATGTGACTCGTTGCACCCAAATTCTCGGCGTTACGGCGCAAATAGCACTGGAAGAAGGCCTAAAAAAGACCATTGAATGGCAACGTCGCGTTACGCAGGTTCCCGGGGCCAACGCCGTTTAATGTTGCCGCCGCCTGACCAGGTCTAGGTATATTCGATTTCAAATGAAAATTGGCATAATTGGCGGCGGACTGATGGGGCTAGCGTTGGCGCAACGTCTCGCACAATCCAATCATCAAGTCACCGTATACGAGCGCGAGCGCCAAATTGGCGGCCTGACAACCTACCATGACTACGGCAAATTTTATTGGGATCGCTTTTATCACGTTATTTTGCCAACGGATCGCCATCTCCTTCGCTTCGTTGAGGATCTTCGCCTGACCGATAAATTGCGCTGGAAGCGCACTTTCACTGGCTTCTTTGTCGACAAAGAAATGCATTCCCTGAGCAGCGGGAAAGACTTTATGCGGTTCTCACCCTTGAGTTTGCAGGCTAAATTTCGGCTAGCCTTCACTATCCTTTATTGTGCGCGCATTAAAGACTGGCGTCGTTTAGAGAAAATTTCCGTGGCCGACTGGCTCATGCGAATAAGCGGACGGCCCACCTACGAAAAGATCTGGAAACCGCTGCTGCTTGCGAAACTTGGTAACGAGTATCAGCGTATCTCCGCCGTATTTATTTGGTCTTATATTGTCCGCATGTTTTCTGCCCGTGACCGTTCCACCCAAAAAGAACAGCTTGGTCATATCTCCGGTGGCTATAAAACCATATTTGATCGACTGAAAAGCATGATTGAGTCGAGTGGCGGCCATCTGCGAACCGGTGTAGCGGTCAATCGCATTTCACCTCGGCCTGGTGGCGGGCTCTGGGTCGAATGCGATAGCGCTAAGGTTCACTTCGATAAAGTCATCTTCACTAGTCCAATCGACGCATTACAACGCATCGCGGATAACGAACTAGTCAAACTTCACCGGCGTGGCGAGAAAGTTGAATACTTGGGCGTCATTTGCATGGTACTGGTCACGCGTAAGCCGATCGTCCCATACTACATCGTCAATATTGCTGACTCGCGCGTCCCATTTACGGGAATTATCGGCATGAGCAATTTGGTGGATCCGTCCGAAACTTCCGGACTAAATATGACTTTTTTGCCGAAGTATGTGCACGCCGATAGCCCGCTCCTAGCACAGTCCGACAACGAGATTCGCGAGTCTTTTTTCGAAGGGCTGCAGACCATGTTACCGAACTGGAAGGAATGCGGCGTTGAATCTGTACACATAAATCGCGCACGCCGCGTGCAGCCGATGCAGGTATTGAACTATTCGGAGCTCGTGCCGAAAGTAGCATCGGATCATCCCGATTTCTTCGTGCTCAATACCTCGCAGTTTACCCACATGACATTAAATAACAACGAAGTCATACGCGCTGTCGATGAATTTCTCACAAAGCATGATCAAGCCCTCAACGAAACGCGCAAATCCGAGCTCACGGAAAAATTCGGCGCGACCGCACCACGAATGGAGGTGATTTGACATGGCCAACTCGAAGCCCTATTTTGCCCATGAGTCAAGTTACATAGACGAGCCGTGCGCAATTGGTAAAGATACGAAAATCTGGCATTTCAGCCACATCATGAAAGACAGTGTCATTGGTGAGCGCTGCAATATTGGCCAAAATGTTGTAATTTCGCCAGGCTGCACGCTGGGTAATAACATCAAAATACAAAATAACGTATCGATTTATACCGGGGTAACTTTAGAGGATGACGTATTCTGTGGACCCTCGTGCGTCTTCACCAATGTTGTCAATCCTCGATCCCACGTATCCCGCAAAGATGAATACGCCGCCACGCTCGTTAAGCAAGGTGCAAGTATCGGTGCCAACGCAACTATCGTCTGCGGGATTACCCTAGGCCGATACTGCTTCGTTGGCGCGGGCTCCGTTGTGACCCGCGATGTGCCGGATTACGCGATGGTCTATGGTAGCCCTGCCCGAATTCGTGGCTGGATGTGCAATTGCGGCGTCAAGTTGGACATGCCTGCGATCGGCGCGCAATCCATATCCACCGCCTGTAGCGCGTGTGCACGCCACTACCAGCGCGATGGCACACAAGTTACCGAAATCAGTTAGAAGAAACAATCATGAGTGCAATGTTAGAACAAAATCAAAATACCAAAATCAGCGTGCCCTTGCTTGATTTAAGCGCGCAGTATGCCTTAATTAAACACGAAATCATGCAAGCGATAGTCGAAACTTGTGAGAGTCAACGCTTCATTCTTGGCCCCCAAGTCGAAGCCCTTGAACAAAAGATTGCAGCCTATTCCCATTGCCAGTTTGGCATCGGCGTATCGTCCGGAACCGATGCAATATTGGTGGCCTTGATGGCCCTTGATGTCGGCCCGGGTGACGAAGTGATCACGACGCCGTACTCATTTTTTGCGACAGCCGGCGCAATAGCCCGGCTCGGTGCCCGGCCGTTGTTTTGCGACATTGATCCAGCGACTTACAATTTAAGCTCGACTACAGTGGAAAAATTACTACAGAACCAAGCAGTACAACGCGAAGGCCAATGGTTCAATCGCGATACCGGCGGGCGAATCAAAGTCATCATGCCGGTTCATTTGTTTGGACAAATGGCCGACATGGAACCGCTGATGAAACTTGCTCACGAATTTGATTTACGCGTTGTCGAGGACGCAGCGCAGGCGATTGGCGCCGAGTACCACGATGGTCGCCGGGCAGGCAGCATTGGCAATATCGGTTGCTTTTCCTTCTTTCCGAGCAAAAATCTCGGCGCATTCGGCGACGGCGGTATGTGTACGACCAACGATCCCGCGCTGGCCCAGCGTTTGCGCGTGCTACGCGCTCACGGTAGTAAGCCGAAATATTTCCATGCGCTGATCGGGGGCAACTTCAGGCTTGATGAACTACAAGCCGCTGTCCTGCTGGTTAAGCTACGCTTTCTTGACTCGTGGACGGCACAGCGCCAACAAAACGCGGCCTTTTACGACCAGGCACTCGCGCATATTCAACCGGTCATATCACCTGTCGTGAGTGGCGGGCGTCATATTTATAACCAATATGTTCTGCGTACGACGCGGCGTGACGCGCTCAAGCAACACCTCATCGACAATCAGATAGGCACTGAAGTCTACTATCCGGTACCGCTGCATGTTCAAAAGTGTTTCGAGTACCTCGGCTATTCGAGCGCAGACGCCCCGGAATCCGCGCGTGCCGCCAACGAAACGTTGGCAATTCCGATCTATCCCGAGTTGACGCCAGCGCAAAAACAACGCGTGGTCGACGTCATTACAGCGTTCTATCGATAGCCCAATGAAGATTGTCAGTATCGTCGGCGCGCGCCCGCAATTCATCAAAATCGCTCCAATCGCGGCCGCATTTGCATCCGGCGCGATGGGCAGCAATGTCGAACATCAAATCGTTCACACCGGCCAGCACTACGACGCGAAAATGTCCGACATTTTTTTCGCCGATTTGAATCTGCCCAGTGCCTCGGTCAATCTCGGCGTCGGCTCTGGCTCGCACGGCAGCCAAACCGGCGCAATGTTGGCGCAACTAGAAAGCACGTTGGTCGCCTTAGCGCCTGATATCGTAATCGTCTACGGCGATACCAATTCCACGCTTGCCGCCGCGCTCGCCGCCGCGAAATTGCACGTTCCGGTCGCCCATGTCGAAGCGGGCTTGCGCAGTTTCAATCGCCAAATGCCCGAGGAAATCAATCGTGTCGTCGCCGATCATGTGTGCGATTTGTTACTGGCACCCACCCCCGTTGCCATCGCTAACCTTCGCGCGGAAGGCCTTGCCGGTCGTTCCGTTTATACGGGCGATGTTATGCATGATGCTGTTTTACAATTCCGCGCGTTGGCGAAGCAGCGCTCAAACGTATTAAAACGACTAGAACTGTCACCCTATGTATACGCAGTTGCGACTCTACATCGCGCGGAAAACACCGATGACCCGGTCAAATTGCGTGTATTGCTAGATTCACTCAATAGCGTCGCAAATGAGCATTTTCCTGTGATTTTCCCGATCCATCCACGCACCGCCAATCGCATAAAAACCGAACTTCGCGATTGGCGACCGAACGCGTGGCTGCGACTAATCGAGCCAGTCGGCTATCTCGATATGCTTACACTAGTTGATCATAGCGCGATGACACTTACGGACTCTGGTGGTCTGCAAAAAGAAGCATTTTTTCTCGGGAGCCCCTGCGTTACCTTGCGCGAGGAAACAGAGTGGGAAGAAACCGTTCGTTGCGGCGCAAACGTGCTGGTTGGTGCGGATCCGACAGCGATTCAAACCGCCGTGCTCAATTGGCGTCAGCGATACCCGCAAGGCAAAGGGAAATTCTCCGCAGCGGCGAACGCTGCATTCGGCAATGGCAATGCCGCTCTCGAAATCTGTAAAGCAATGACCAATTTTTTGCATCGCACAGATGGCGCGGCGCCAGTTAAGCGTGCCGCGCACGCGCGTCAACTCACAAACTAATATATCAGGCTAGGAACTAGATCATGGTTGAAATCGGTGTCGTCGGAGTCGGCGGTTGGGGCAAAAATCTCGCACGCAACTATTTCCAAATCGCCGATTGCAAACTCAAATATGTTTGTGATTTGGACACCGCGAAGTTGCGTCAAATGCAAAGTCAATTGCCCGGCGCGACCATGACCACTCGCTGGGAAGATTTATTGGAAGACCGCGAATTGCACGCGGTTGTGATTGCGACGACTGCGGCCTCCCACTATAGGCTCTGCAAATCCGCCCTACTCGCCGGAAAAGATGTATATGTCGAAAAACCGTTTGTGCTTGAAATCGCGGAGGCCGAGGAATTAATCCAATTGGCCGAGGAGAAAAAGCGCATCTTGATGGTTGGCCATTTGCTTGAATACCATCCGGTGATCAATCGCTTGAAACAAATGATTGAAGCGAAAGAACTGGGCGACATTTATTACATCTACAATCAACGCGTGAACCTCGGCACCGTGCGCGGCGATGAAAACTCACTGTGGAATTTCGCACCCCATGACATCTCGTCGATACTTTATTTGCTCGGCGAAGAACCAACGGACGTATCGGCGCGCGGACAATCATACTTGCAGCCCGGCATTGAAGATGTCGTTTTTCTCAGCCTCAATTTCGGTGGAAAGCGCATGGCGCACATTCATGTGAGTTGGCTGGATCCGCATAAAATTCGCAAGATTACCATTGTCGGCAGTAAGAAAATGGCGGTATTCGATGATCTCGAAGGTACCGAAAAATTGAAAATTTATGACAAGGGTGCGACCCAAAGTCAGGACTACAACACATTTGCCGAATATGTCGCGCTGCGCTTCGGCGACATCACCATTCCTTATATGAAAATCGGCGAGCCGCTGCAAATTGAGTGCAAGCACTTTTTGGCGTGCGTCGAATCTCGCCAACAGCCGTTAAGCGATGGATTGGACGGATTACGCGTGGTCAAAGTTTTGGATGCGGCACAGCGCTCACTGAAAGCGAATGGCATTCCGATGGCGATAAATTTGGGGCCCGCCAATGCACAAGCGCGCGTCCACGCCGTAGGTTGAAATTAGGGGCGGCGCTTGATCCAGTCCGCCATCAGTTCAATCAGATCGCTTAAGTATTCGAAGCTCAGAATTTCACCGGCAGTTAGTTTCACACGCGTCACCGCGCCAGGTAAATCGCCCAAAAAGCGTTGGTAGCGCTGCCAAATCGATGCACCGCCCGGCGCAGATTCTTGTCGAGGCGTTTGCCGTCGCAGCTCCGAGGCAAGAAAGTGGCGCACTGCATCGATCACCTTGCGCGCGTCGTTCCCGTGGACTTTTGGGTCAAGTCCCGCGACATCGCTCATCGTTTTTTGATGCTGGTGAGCCGCGGCATCCAATACTAAAAACTGTTTGTCGAGATGTTGTTCCGCACCTGATTCCTTGAGCCCGATAAACAATCCACATTCGAATGGCATATTGAAACGCGGCAATTCGCCAGGCGTGGTAGGCAAGCGGCTAATATCATGGATCGAAAGACGGCTCTCGCGCATCAGCGCAATCATTTTCTCGAGCCGCAATCGGCCGTTGACCTCTTGGATCGCAAGTCGCGGCGAAAATCCGCAATCGATTACGGCAAAGGCAATCGCCTGCAACAGGGGAAGGTAATCGTTGTCGAACGGGCAGTTTATGAAAACACGGCGGTGATAGGACACCGCCGCTGGTTTGGGCTTTACGTGAGCGGATTTATCGCTCAAGCCGCCTTAAGCATCGCGTCTAAAATCACCCGGCGCTGAGCCGCAGTCAAGCGCCGCTTGCCAATCACCATCGGTTTTTGCACCAAACGCGTCGCGACCCGAGCGGATTTCTCCGATTCGGGCACCGCTGCGAGCTTGCGAACGAGTTTCGTCGTATTCATAGCCTTCATGATACCGCAAACACGTGGTTTTTTCATCTTTGAGTTTAAATGCAAGCTCGCCAGGAGGCAATCAGGGCGCGGCTCCCAGGCCATGCCTACTTTCATCCAATTTGAATTCACTGCCTGTCGACGCTGGCGGAACGCATTTCTCGCAAATATTACTCGCCGCGCTCATTATTTCTGTGCAGGGAATGTAACGCGTGATTGATGCAGTCATACAGAATCGACGGTTCACCGATTTGGTTCGCAAGCAAGAAAACCAGGCGCGCGTTTAACGCAACACTTTCTTGATCGCTTAACCCAGCGTGTGCGTTGACCAGTGCTTCGTAAAGCCCATCAGGATCTGCGATATTGGGATCGAGCTTCATATTTCTAACGCCATTGCTTTGCGCAGCGCTATGCGAATGGACATCATCGACGGTTTTTCAATCTTGGCTGCAAGATGCATGTCGGGACGAATTAGGCAAACACAATCTTCCGTCACCCCGAGCGCTAGCTTTAGCTTGCCACCGTTATCCGCAAACATGCTTGAACTACGCCCGATGGTTGAATAGATGCACCAGCGCAGATTGGTTTCTTCGCTCTGTAACGTTTGCACCAGTTTCAGCTGCTTTGGCGTCAAACCAGGTTCACTAAACCACACCGCTAGGAAACAATTTTTTCCTGCAAACAGATCAAGCAGCGATCCTTGCTCGCCGCTTGACAATACTAATGGGACATTTTGCACCGCGTTTCCACCGTGGGTGACCAGTGGCGAAGCGTCATATTGAAAGGCAACGGACATCCGCCCCGTATTGACCAACGGCCGCGCGAACGCGAATTCTCGGGCCAGTGCGATCACCGCGTCACGCAAAACGCGCTCGGCATTTGATTGAGGGGAGAGAAAACGCGTCGTGCGCGAGGTAGTTTTTATATTGTGTACTGCCGCTGGATGGCGTTCTGTTTGATAAGAATCAATTAGCGATTGCGGCGCGCGTCCATTGAGAACCATCGCCAATTTCCAGGAAAGATTCTCCGCATCCTGAATGCCGCTGTTGCCAGCCCGCCCACCGAACGGACTCATGACGTGAGCGGCATCGCCGAGAAAAAATACTCGTCCGTGGCGCATATTGTCGAGCAACTGAGTACGGTACGCGTAGGGGCCAACCCACACCAATTCGAATTCTCGATCTTCGCCGAGCTGTAACCCCAAGCGCGATCGAACGACGGCTTCGTTGCTCACCTCATCAGGATCAGCGTTGGCATCCATTTGGTAGTCGAGCCGCCAAACTCCATCTCCCATCGGCAACTGCCAAACTGCACGATTTTCGTTGAATGGCGCTTCAATCCAAGTCCAGCGCTCTAGCGGCGCATCTAACTTAAAGCGAATGTCGGAAATGCACCAGCGATCTTGGCCTCGTGCGAGATGAATCGGGAGACCCAGACCCTCACGAATCGGACTATTTACGCCGCTTGCGTCGAGCACCCAATCGGCGTCTAAGTGGTATTTGCCGGCCGGCGTTTCGACGTCAAGGCGAATGCAATCGGACAATTCTTGTACGCTAATTACTTTGTTACTCCAGCGTAGATCGGTCACACCGAGTTCATAAATTCGATCAACTAAAAACCATTCAATGTAAAACTGTTGAATGTTGATAAAAGGCGGTTGCTTCGAGAGCCTAGTCGCAGCGAGATCAAACGAATACACGACATCGTTGTCCGCAAGCGTCTTGCCATGAGACCACTCAACACCCTTTGCTTTCACTCGATCATAGATGCCCAAGCGCTCGAAAATCTCTAAGCTTTTTTGCGCGTAAGTAATGCCGCGGGACGCGAGGCCGCGCACGCCAATCGTGTTATCGTCGTCTAACAAAACCGCACTGATGCCTCGCGTCGCGAGATCGCAGGCTGCGCTCAGGCCGGCAAGACCGCCGCCAACGATAACGACACGATAGCGTTTGGATGTTCCTTCAACAATCTCCGGCGGTGTTTCAAATGGATATTCCGGGAGACGATAACCGGAGCCTTGATATTGTGTTTCCATAGGGATGCATTTCGCGCCAGTGTCGCGGTAAATTGAGAACGATCAATATGCCAAGAATTGTATCACCGCCATCCGGTGACTTTTCGCATCAACACCTCGGGCGCGGCAGGCAATGAATTGCCGCGCCAAGCAACATGTTGATCGGGCCGAACCAGAACCAGATCACGCGCAAAGGTATCTCTTACTTCATCGATTGCTAAATCGACAACGGCAAAGGGAATGCTCAACGACCTGGCCGCTTCCACGAATGGTGTTACGTCAAGGGCGGTGTTTCCAAGATTGAATAGCGTGAAAGTTCCACGAACTTTATCCAAGGTTGCGGTCGACTCGTCCAACCAAACGTGGGGCAAACGCGCTCCCGGTGATGTTGAAGGGACATAGCGATTGGGGTTATCAGGTTGTATCGAGCCATCAAAAGAAACAATATCCGAATTTCCATAACAGACACCTAATTGAATACCTGGCGAATCAAACTCCAGCAATGCATGCTCAAAACAAACGCGCCCCAAGTTTTCACGGGCTGCCATGCCTGCGGGCGAGTCATCTTCAATGCTGCTTGGAATAGTTATCTTCCCGATATTATCCGATAAGCTTCTGGCGAAATCCGTATTGCGCATAGCGATGGGCAAACGTTCTTGCTCGTAACTGGAAAGCAATGCCGGTCCGCCCCACCCCTGAATGCGTGCCGCCAGTTTCCACGCTAAATTCGCAATATCATCGACAGCAGTGTTATAGCCAAAGCCACCTGTGGGCGTGAAAAGATGCGCCGCATCGCCCGCAATAAACAAGCGCCCCGCTCCATAGCGCTCCGCAACTAAACTATAACCGGCCGTCCAAGGTTTGCTGGCGATAATTTCTACCGGCGTTTCGACGCCCATCGCAGTCGTGACGAATTCACGCGCGGCCGCGTCGGCCAATTCTGCGCCACGACCGACCTGGGAAAACATGAAAAATTCATCGCGGCCGTTGGCACTAATTAGCACCGCACGGCGCGAATTATTAAACGTCCAGTACATCGTAGCCGGCGCCCCTGCCGCACTCGAGTACAACTCCGGTGCACGAAAGTAGGTCGACACCATTTGGCCGCCCATGAATTCTCGATCCGCCGCACCTTCTCCGGAATATCGTATGCCTAAGGCACGCCGTACAAGACCGCGGGAACCTTCGCAACCGACTGCAAATTGAGATTGGAATATTTTTGTTTCGCCAGTCGCGATATCCTCAACGGTAATTTCGACACCCTCACCAAAATCGGAAACGGTGTTAACACGCCAGCCATAATGTAACGAGACTCCGGGTAAATTCTGTGCTTTTTCGCGAAGCACTTTTTCCACGCGAATTTGCTGCATTCGTTGCGGCATTTCGGGCGTAAACCAAGTACCTGACGCACGATCGGCGCGGGTCAAACTGCGTATCCCAGAGAGCCGCAATCGCGCCAACTCGTGCCGCGCTAACCGAGTGAAATACGCGGTCTCGTGGGCAAAGCCAACACGACGGATGTCGTCAACAATGCCAAGACGCCGATAGTGTTCAAGGGTACGCGCGCCATTGGCGCTTGCCTTTGGAAACGAGGATGTATCGCTATTTTGCTCGAACACAGCGCAGGAAATGCCAAGCGTGCCGAGCTCGATTGCAAGGGCCAGGCCGGTCGGTCCGCCCCCGACGATCAGAACCGCTGCCAGTTCGCCGTCCATCTCAGATTTTGAATTCATTATTTATCTTGATCGACCGTTATGTTTTTCGAGTCAAAGCAAAATTGGTTTGAAACTGCCCGCCTTAAGATTTTAGAACGAAGCCCTCGTAATTTCGCGCGGCTACATCTGCACAGATTTTTCGGTAGTGCGCCATTCCGCCGGCGTACGGCATAAATACTCGAGGTTTACCCGGTACATTCGCGCCGAGATACCAAGAATGCTTCGCTTGGGGAAGAAGCGTCGCCGCGGCAGCCGCATTAACTCGCGCGACCCAAGAGTCCATCGCTGCAGCTGTCGTCTCAATGCTACTAAATCCATGTTCACGCATATGCGCTATGCAATCCGCGATCCACTCGACGTGCTGCTCAATCGCCACCGGCATATTGCACAGCACCGAAGGACTGCCCGGCCCGGTGACCGTAAATAGATTGGGAAATCCGGCCACCTGAAGCCCAAGATAATTGCGCGGCCCCGCAGCCCAAGCATCGGCAAGCAACACGCCATCGCGTCCGCGAATGTCCATGCGCAAAAACGCGCCCGTCATCGCATCAAAACCGGTCGCAAAAACGATGATGTCCAGCGGATACGCCGCCTTGCCCGTGCGAATTCCATTTGGGGTAATCGCCTCAATAGGATCGGCCTTAATGTCGACCAGCGCAACGTTATCCCGGTTGAACGTCTCAAAATAATCGGTATCAATTGGCGGGCGTTTCGCCGCGTAAGGGTGATCGATATCGGCGAGCTTCGCCGCCGTCATCGGGTCTTTTACAATCTCGCGAATTTTGCCTTGGATGAACGCGGCAGCCGTATCGTTCGCCGCTTTTTCGGCAAGCAAATCGCGAAAGGTTGCGCGAAATTGAAGACCGCCCTTCTCCCAAGCCGCCTCATAGATCGCCTGACGCTCTTCCGGCGACGTTTCTAAGGCAGCGCGATCGGAAATAGTGAAAGGATGACCGTTCGGCGTCGCCTGTGTCACAGCGCGGATTGCCGCTGCATTTTCCTTTACGTAATGTATAAATTCCGGCGAAAGTGGCGTATTGCGTGCTGGCACGCTGTAATTTGCCGTCCGCTGAAAGACGGTCAAATGGGCCGCCGTCTCGGCGATGACCGGTGCAGACTGAATCCCGGTTGATCCGGTGCCGATCTGACCAACGCGTTTCCCGGCGAAATCAACGCCGTCGTGAGGCCATTGTCCCGTGTGATACCACTTTCCGCGAAACGATTCGAGGCCCGCGATATTCGGAACGTTCGCGGTGGATAAACAACCAACCGCAGCGATCAAAAATTTCGCCGAAAACGCTTCGCCCGCCGACGTTGTTACGCGCCAGATGTTTTTCGCGTCATCGTAATGTGCTGAAATCACGCGCGTATCGAACTGAATATCGCGCTTTAAATCGAATCGATCCGCGACATAATTTAGATACCGCAAAATTTCCGGTGGTCCGGGATAGCGTTCTGACCATTCCCAGTCTCGCATCATTTCTTCGGAAAACGTATAGCCGTAGGAATGGCTCTCTGAATCACATCGCGCGCCAGGGTAGCGATTCCAGTACCACGTGCCACCCACCCCGGATCCGGCTTCTAACACCTTAACCGACAGACCGAGCCGATCGCGCAAACAAAGCAATTGATAAAGCCCCGAGAACCCTGCACCGATAACAAGCGCATCGAAGGTGTGGCCTTGAACAGCATTGCTTTCAATGCGTTGCTTAGCGGTATTTGTCATTAAAACGGATTTCCAAAGTTTTCTAAGGATTACTACTTTCGTGGATTATATCAAGGGAAGTTCCGAATTATTCTGAGGTCTAAACACGACAAGGCGTGAGCCTTTCTAATCGATAACTTTCACCAAACAGCGCGCCCGATGAAGGCCAGCGATCGGCGACACATATACTTGCCTGAAACAGGTTCGTCTTTCCCCGCGCCCCAGTTCTGATTAAACTACTTGGTGGGCTTAGTGAAATAAGGAGTTGAAATGACGATTACTGGCGGTTGTCATTGTGGTGCCATTCGCTACGACGCGGAAGGCGAAGCGATCACCCACGCGTTGTGCCATTGCAAGGATTGCCGACGTCATGCCGGCGCGCCGATGGTCGGTTGGACGATGTACAAAGAAAGCGCGGTCAAAGTCACGAAAGGCACACTGAAGGTCTACCATTCATCAGAACATGGTCGGCGGCATTTCTGTGCCAATTGCGGAACGGGCCTGTTTTATACCAATGCCGAGATACTCCCGGGCATTATTGATATCCAGAGCGGGACTTATGATGACCCCGACGCCGTTCCAGCGCGCGCTCATATACAGATCGCGGAACGTATTAGTTGGATGGCGCGCGCCCACGAGCTACCCGCGTTTGAGCGTTACCCGCCGCAGTAGTGACTTCGCCTAGCGTGTGTAATTTCCGCGTCTTAAGGCGTCCTCCCACTTACTGCACGCAGATGAACTGCGATGAGTTCGTCGATGTGGCTCCCAAGCTATGGAATAAGTGGTCGCAACGGAGTGTCGGTTGAAGATACGGTGGCCCCGGGAGCCGAATACCGGCGTCTGGTTACGCGAGCGGGATGAGGTCGCCACGGATCGTTTTTTGATTCTGAAAAACTCCGTTTTAAGCGAGCGCGAAGAGAATACCGTCCTTTACAGGAAGTGAAATTCTTTTGCCTTGAGCAGGCCGCCAAAGCAACAGAGGTGTTCGCCCCCAACCTCTGATGAAGCCGAACGCAATTTTTGAATTTACGCAAATTTTTACGAAATTTTGCTATGGCTAATTTTTGGTTTTTCCACAAATTCGGCCAGAAGCAGAAGTATCGAAAGTTAAATTGAGCTCCGGAAAGCGGACGTCTGCCGATAGAGTTAACACGAATTCGTGACGCGTCGCGGAGTTAGGCAGGAACGTACGTCAATCTGATCGCGTCCTCGCAGATCAACTCGTTTGCTACAAGGCGTAGCGGCGGCCGAGAGCCGGCGAAGAATGGCTTGTCGTTACCAAGTACGACAGGGTGAAGGTAACATCCACTTGATGCGCGCCCGAGCGTTCTTGCCCTTTTACCGCAAGACAACCCAATCTTGCCACTTACTTACCAGTCACTCAAGATTGGTCAAGATTGACATCCGCAGACTACTTTTTCGCTAGTTCTCAAAGATCGAGCAAATCAGTTTCTTGAACGAATCCAGTTAAGCAGAAGGTCGGCCTCAACTCAATTTGGACCGCCCAATTGAAGACGGTCGTGAGCATCGCCGGACGCGCCGACCATGGCCACAGGCGTTCCGAAAAATATTCAACCAAATAGTTGACTTTCTAAAAATCGACGCGTATATTTAACCATATGGTTGAATTAAATACATCTCAGTTAGGTTCGATCTTTCATGCGCTCAGCGATGAGACGCGGCGTCGAATGCTTCGCGATCTCGCCGATGGCGAACGAACGGTCAGCGCATTAGCAGAGCCCTATGCAATGTCACTCGCGGCCGCGTCCAAGCACATCAGGGTACTAGAGGGCGCCGGGCTGATTCAGCGCGAAGTACAGGGCCGCGTCCATATTTGCCGGCTCGATCCGGGACCGCTGGCTAGTGCCCATAAATGGTTGAACTTCTACGAACGCTTCTGGACCGACCGATTGAATATACTTGATCGGCTGTTGCGAGAGGCAGACAAGTGCCCACCCTCTACTGACCCTAAGAAAAGGAAATGACTATGAACGCACGCACGTCCCCGGATACCTATGGCACGTTTAGCGAGCCCGCCACTTTAACCATCAAGCGGCGTTTACCCGGGCCGATTGAACGGGTCTGGTCCTACTTAACCGACAGCGATTTACGTCGTCAGTGGCTCGCCGCAGGAACGATGGAGATGAAAGTCGATACGCCATTCGAATTGGTCTGGTGCAATGACGAGCTGACCCAGCCACCCGGTACGCGGCCACCGGGTTTCCTGGACGAGCAGCGCCTGGCCTGCCGCATTGTCGAGCTCGAACCACCACGAAAACTAACCTTCACTTGGAACGGTACGGGAGACGTTTCGTTCGAGTTGGAAGCGCAAGGCAAAGATGTACTCCTGACCGTGATTCACCGCCGCATTAGCGAACGCAACACACGCCTTATGATTGGCGCCGGGTGGCACATGCATCTGGACATACTTGTCGCGCGCGCCGGCGGTACGCAGCCCGAGCCCTTCTGGGATGGCTGGAGTCGTCTACGTCATGAATACGACCAACGCGTTCCGTCGTGACGTTACTCTCGCATTCCGATGTGAGCTGACACACAAACCAAACTTGAATCGACGATTCAAGTGGCTTTAAGTGCAAGGGAAGGTTTGTCCCAACAATTAATGTGCCGGGATGACTCAACATGTTCTCGGAATTGACATTATTAGAGCGGCTCACCAGAATGTCGTTTTGTAAGCCGACATTTCGGTCGACTGATACCTGTTAGGCGTTGCAATCCAAGCGCGCATTGGCTGCAAGCAATATGCGACCTTCGTCATTGCAGAGCACAACATACATGACCCAATCGAAGAAGCTCAAGGAGCACATTCAATACCATAAGGACGGCACGGTATGGGCCAAAGGCCAAACCGTTGATGGAGTTCCAACAGGCTACTGGGAATGGTTCCGAAAAAGTGGGACGAAAATGCGGTCTGGCTACTTCGATGCTGGTAAGCAGGTAGGAGAATGGACAACTTATGACCAAGCGGGCGTAGCCTACAAAGTGACCAAAATGACGGCCGGTAAGCACTGACATGCGTAGCCTAAAATACGGGATTACTTCAATCTCTAAAGAGTGAGGCAACCACAGTCCGAAACAGAGGGCTTCGTTTCTATCCGTGTCGTCGCAGGGCCCAGCAACGTCTAACATACCGCTGCAGCCGACGCCGCTTCGTGGCGCCGCTGAGCCTGCACGTTAGGCAGCACGGAACACACCATGGCCTTCGCTACACACGAGGAGTACTTCGCGAGCGTGTCCCCTGACGCGCGCCGTTTGCTCCAATCCATCCAGGCAAGAGTTGAGGCGTTGGTACCTAGCGCCACCCGGTGCATTAGCTACAACATGCCTGCGTTTAAGCATAAGCGCGTGTTCTTCTACTTCGCCGCGTTCAAGAAGCACATCGGCATCTATCCTCCCGTAACTCAAGACGCACGCCTAATGCAAGAGCTCGCGCCATATCGGGGCGAGAAGGGGAACTTGTCTTTTCCCCACAATGAGCCACTTCCAATCGAGCTGATTGGTCGTGTCGCTCTGGCGCTGTCTCGCGAGTACGAGCGCGAGTGAAGCGCTGAGTGCTGAGCGCGCTGACTAACACTTAGACTGCCCTGAATTAGGGTGCCCGATAGTTGATGCTCGCCAGCGGCAGGCATGGGTCGATCGCATATATTAACTAAAGGCCCGATTTAGAATCTATTGTCGGCTGAATAAATCAGCGTTGGCCGCCTTTCAGTCCTAATACGTTATTGGTGAGCGCCAGAACACTTGTCCACGTCGCCGGAATTAGCGTTCAAGACCACCGGAACATCCAGCAAGCACGGCTGCCAATCGCCTATGATAAGCTTTCATGTTTAACAAAACTGCAGCGCGAAGTTTTCTTGCGGACTGTGTCCCCTTGAAGATAGCGTAAGATATTAGTTCACCGTCAAATAGGAAGTCGGCCAAACATGAGCGATAGTACCGTTGTCGCGTCCCTGCAAACGTTTCTTAATAAACGTTCCGTCAATATCGAGCACTTGCGTGTCGATCCGATGGTCAGTTTGATGGTTGATTGGTTTCGCATGGTTCCGATCGATGGCGTGGCGCGCAGTTCACCGACGGACGCGATGTTGTTTCGCTATGGTGGCTGGTCGGAGGGCTGTGTCACGGGGTTCAAATTTGGATTGCATCGACGAATTACCACGGGTACGTCCGAGCCCGATTGGCTGGTGGGAATTACGCTGATGTTTGAGCCGAGCCGTTATGCGGACGTTGCGCCGCTCAACACGGTGTCGACCGATTGGCAATCGTTGGAAGCATTCGTTCATGCCATTGAAAGTTCGCCGGGATTTCGGCTTTCATCGAGCGTCACGCCGATGGCGGTGATGCTCGAATCGCACGGTTTTCGATAGCCGCGCCAGCAGCCGCTTCCCGCTTGCCTCGTGGCACTGGCATAGTCTGCGAGGCAATGGCGGCGCGGCTCTCCAGGCACACTTAATTTCACCACTTGATGTTCGCCGCGCGTTGCGTGCTCTCATGTAAAATTATGGTTAGTTCAAAATCGCGAGGGAATGAATATGAAAAGTTGGTTAAGTCTAATTTTTGCAGCCAGTTTGATGGCTGCGATAAGCCTTGCGCATGCCGCGTCGGACACGATTGCGATTCAACAAATCGACGAGCTGAAGTGGCAAGATTATCCGGGGCTACCGGGCGTGAAGTTTGTCGTCATCGCGGGCAATCCGCGCGAAGCCGGGCCCTATACAATCCGCGCAAAATTTGCGCCGGGCACGATGAGTCGACCGCACTGGCATCCGGAAGCGCGTTTCGTCACGGTGATGCAAGGCACTTGGTGGGCCGGTGAAGGCGAAGTGCTCGATCCGGAAAAAACAACACCGGTGAAAGTCGGTGGTTTCGCCATTCACACGCCGGGAAAAGTTCACTACGATGGCGCGAAGGACGAAGAAGTCATCGTGCAAATCAGCGGCATCGGCCCGAGCGGAACGAACATCGTGAACCCCGCGCCGGAAGCGAAATAATTTATGTACGCGCAAATCGTCGAGACCAGTAAAGTTCGCCCGCTCGAAGAGCTGAGCGACGACGAACGCGCGTTTCAGGCACGCATCGACGCCGACATTCGCATCGAGCCGAAAGATTGGATGCCGGAGGAATATCGCAAAACTTTGATCCGGCAAATTTCGCAACATGCCCATTCGGAAATCATCGGCATGTTGCCGGAAGGCAATTGGATCACGCGCGCGCCGACGCTCAAACGCAAAGCGATTCTGCTGGCGAAAGTGCAAGACGAAGCCGGTCACGGTTTGTATATCTATTGCGCCGCAGAAACCCTCGGCGTATCGCGCGGCGAATTGATCGAAGCGCTGCACAACGGCAAGGCAAAATATTCCAGCATCTTTAATTATCCGACGCTGACCTGGGCCGACATCGGCGCGATCGGTTGGCTGGTGGATGGCGCGGCGATCATGAATCAGGTGCCGCTGCAACGTTGTTCCTTCGGGCCTTATGCGCGCGCGATGGTGCGCGTATGCAAGGAAGAAAGTTTTCATCAACGCCAAGGTTTCGACATCATGTTGACGCTCGCGCGCGGCAACGCCGCGCAAAAAGCCATGGCGCAAGATGCGCTGAATCGCTGGTGGTGGCCGGCGGTAATGATGTTCGGCCCGCCGGACGATGCCAGCGTGCATAGCGCGCAATCGATGCAATGGAAAATCAAACTCAACAGCAACGATGAATTGCGGCAAAAATTCGTCGACGAAGCAGTGAAGCAAGCGGAGTATCTCGACCTCACAGTGCCCGACCCCGACCTCAAATGGAACGAAGAGCGCGGCCACTACGATTTCGGCGCAATCGATTGGAACGAGTTTTTCCAAGTCATCAAAGGCAACGGCCCGTGCAATCGCGAACGCGTCGCCACGCGCAAACGTGCCTACGACGAAGGCGCCTGGGTGCGCGAAGCCGCGCTGGTTCACGCAAAAAAGAAAGCGGAACGCGCGCAAGCCAAGCCGCGTAGCGATCGAACTTTCATGCCTTCATCCCTCATCCTTCATCCTTAGGTTCAATCATGCAAGAATGGCCCCTATGGGAAGTATTCATCCGCAGCAGCAACGGCCTCGCCCATCGCCACGTCGGCAGCCTGCATGCCGCCGATGCCGAGATGGCGATTTGCAACGCGCGCGATGTTTACACTCGCCGTAACGAAGGTGTGAGCATTTGGGTGGCGCGCTCCAGCGATATCGCCGCGAGTTCGCCCGGCGACAAAGAGCCGCTATTCGAGCCGGCCAACGACAAAGTCTATCGTCATCCGACCTTCTACGAAGTGCCGGACGAAGTGGGCCACATGTGAGTGCGTTGTTCGAATATTTGCTGCGCCTCGGCGATACCGATCTCATCCTCAGCCATCGCCTGTCCGAATTAGTCGGCCACGCGCCGGCGATCGAAGAAGAACTCGCCATCGGCAATACCGCGCTGGATTTACTCGGCCAAGCACAGCTATGGCTGACCCTCGCAGCGGAAATCGCGAACGATGGCCGCGATGCCGACAAGCTCGTTTATCTGCGCGATGCCGGCGAATATCGCAATGTGCTTATTGGTCGAGCAACCCAATGGCGATTTCGCTCACACCATTACGCGCCAATTTTTCTTCGATGCGTTTCATCAGTTACTACTTGGCGCGCTGACAAAAAGCAGCAACGAGCAAATCGCCGCCATCGCCGCAAAGTCCATCAAAGAAGTGAATTACCATCTGCGCCGCAGCCGCGATTGGGTCATCACGCTAGGCGATGGCAGCGAAGAAAGCCATCGACGCATGAAAACCGCCATCGATAATTTGTGGAGCTATACCGGCGAGTTGTTCGAAATGGATGCAATCGATCGCGAGTTGATCGCGCACGGTGTCGCGGTCGATCTCGAAACATTGCGCGCGCCATGGCTACAGACCGTCAAAAACACTTTCGACGAAGCAACCCTAAACATCCCGCAAAACGATTGGGCACAACGCGGCGGCAAACGCGGCGTGCACACCGAGCATCTTGGTTTTCTGCTTGCCGAAATGCAATTTTTGCAGCGGGCTTATCCGAACGCGACGTGGTAATGCGCGTTACGAGAACCTCTGCAGCCCAACATGTCATTCCCGCGAAAGCGGGAATGACGACCAATAAATTCGGCGTTTAGCCTAATGCACCCACAAATCGGTACCAAAGAAATTTGGTCTTGGTTGAGCGAAGTCCCCGATCCGGAAATCCCGGTCATTTCCATCGTCGATTTAGGCATCGTCCGCGATGTGCGCTGGCACGACGATCAACTCATCGTCAGCGTCACGCCGACCTATTCCGGATGCCCAGCAACAGCCGTCATCGCCGACGACATTCGCAGCGCGTTGCAGCTCCCACGGCCTTAGTAACCTAAAGTTGGAAACGAAATTGTCGCCACCGTGGACCACCGATTGGATTTCCGAAAGCGGAAAACAAAAGTTGCGCGAGTACGGCATAGCGCCGCCCTCCCCTCGCAGCGAAGCGATCGCTTGTCCACAATGCGCTTCGAACCAAGTAACAAAAATCAGCGAATTCGGCTCCACACCTTGCAAAGCGCAATATCAATGCGATACGTGCTTAGAACCTTTTGATTATTTTAAGTGCATCTGATGGCGCAATTTTATCCACTGAAAGTCACAGCCATTCGTCGCGAAACGCGCGATTCGGTCGTCGTCACGCTCGAACCAAAAGACGAACACAAAGCGTTGTTCAAGTTTATCCAAGGCCAATATCTAACGTTTCGTACCACGCTCGATAACGAAGACGTACGCCGCACCTATTCGATTTGTTCGGCGGTGCAAGATGAAACACTTCGCGTCGGCATCAAGCGCGTCGAAGGTGGATTATTTTCCACTTGGGCAAACACGCAACTCAAAGTCGGGCAGACATTGGACGTCATGCCGCCAATGGGGCATTTCTACGTGCCGCTCGATGCCGCGCAGAAAAAACACTACGTCGCTTTCGCCGGCGGCAGCGGCATCACGCCGATTTTCGCCATCCTAAAAACCACTCTGCTCACTGAGCCGCAAAGTCGATTTACATTGTTCTACGCGAACGAAGCATCAAGCACGATCATGTTTCGCGAAGAGTTAGAGGACTTGAAGAATCAATTCATGGGGCGGCTCAATTTGGTGCACATCTTGAATCGCGAACATCAAGAAGTCGAATTGTTCAATGGCTTGATGACGCCGGAAAAATGCGACTTGCTGTTCAAGCATTGGATCGATTTGAAAAGCGTCGACACCGCATTTATTTGCGGACCGCAGCCGATGATGATGACCATCAACGCCGCACTCCGCGAGCATGGCCTGAGCCAACAACAAATCAAAATCGAATTATTCGCCACGCCGGAAATGGTGAAACGCAAACCCAAAGCCGAACTCATCGCAGCAGCAGCGAATCCCGAAACATGCGAAGCGACCGATCATCCTCGAAGGCCGCGCGCGCAGTTTTTCCGTGAAGAAAAAACTCGAAACCATTCTCGAAGCCGGCATGCGCGAAGGTTTGGAATTACCGCACGCCTGCAAAAGCGGCGTGTGCTCAACCTGCCGCGCAAAGCTAGTCGAAGGCGAAGTCGATATGGATCAAAATTTCGCGCTGGAAGATTACGAAATCGCGCGCGGCTATATTTTGACCTGCCAGAGTTATCCGGTGACGGATAAGATCACCGTCAACTACGATCACTGAATTGTTCTGATTCTATTCATTGTCTCGGCGATCGAGCCAGGAGCCAATACTGATGCGGCTCTCCAGGCATCGTTAGATACAATGAAACGCGCGCTCACGTATGAGGGCTATGCATCCTGAAACGATCAACTTACAGTTTCTTCATCAGTCGGAATGTCGCGCTGCACGATGCCAGCCGTTGCTGTGCGGCGCTTTCGAATGAACAAACGAAACGTAATTAGTTTAGAACAAATACCTTGTTGACGTAATACGCCATTGGCGTATAGTCTCGCTATGCTTTTCATCGAAACCCGTATCTTTACGCAACAGGCCGCCGAATTATTGGATGACGAAGACTTGCGCGGTTTGCAGAATCTTTTGCTCGAAAAGCCCGATCGCGGCCCCGTCGTTGCCGGTACCGGTGGTCTGCGGAAATTACGTTTCGCATTGCCCGGCCGCGGCAAGCGTGGCGGTGCACGGGTGATCTACTATTGGCAAGACGATCAGGATCGGATTTTCTTTTTCTTGATTTATCCGAAAAGCGCGAAGGACGATCTTACGCCCAACGAGAAAACAATATTGAAGCAATTGGTGAAGGAGTTATCGTAATGGATAAAGAACTATTTGGGCAGTTAGTACAAAGCATTAAGGAAGCAACCGCCATTGCAAAGGGCAAGGCCAAGCCCTCTCGTAGCTATGAACTTAAGCTACCAGACGTCAAACGGATTCGTGAGCAAACGGGATTGTCGCAAGGTGAATTTGCGAAATTAATTCGCGTCAGTCCGCGCACGTTGGAAAATTGGGAACAGGCTCGACGCGCGCCGACTGGGCCAGCGGCGGCATTGCTGACCATTGTTGCAAGAGTGCCGGATGTGGCGATCAAAGCGTTGCATGAAACGCCTAAGGCAAAGAAAGCGCTATCGCGTACGTCAACTCGTTTGGCGAACGCTGCGTAAAGCAGGCCTTGGGAGAAAAACAAGGCGGCTGGATAAGTAAAAAGGTGACGATTATCATTGATTCATCTTGATTAAATACGATTAGCTCTATGACTACACGTGTCCTCACAGCCCATATCCCGATCGACCTTGCCGAACATGTCGATCAAATCGCCAAGCGAATTGACCGTCCGCGTGGATGGATCGTCAAGCAAGCGTTAACAGCGTGGGTCTCGCTCGAAGAAAAACGCCATGAGCTTACTTTGGAAGGACTCGCCGACGTCGATGCGGGGCGGGCTGTCGATCATGCCGAAGTCGACACATGGGTGAAGAAGCTCGCGCGCGCGTAATCTTGTATGGAAGTCAAATGGACGACCGGCGCGCACCGCGATTTAGCTAGGCTTTATGAGTTTCTCGCGCCCGTTAATAAAAGCGCGGCGAAGAAAGTCGTAAAGCAATTAGTTGACCAAGCTAAACTATTGCATTCGCATCCACTCCTCGGTGTTGAACTGGGAGCCTATGCTCCGCGCAATGTGCGCCAAACTAGTCGAAGGCGAAGTCGATATGGATCAAAACTTCGCGCTGGAAGATTACGAAATCGCGCGCGGCTATATCTTGACGTGCCAGAGTTATCCGGTGACGGATAAGATTACCGTCAACTACGATCATTAAGCTCTCTTGATCCTATTCATTTCCTAGGTGATTGAGCCAGGAGCCAATATTGATGCGGCTCTCCCGGCATTGATGGATAGGATAATACGTGCAAACATAAGCGAGATTCCTGTCAAAATCAGGGTGATCGAATTACTTGCGGGGTATTCCGGGGCGTCAAATTATCTTAATTAAGCCGCTCCTTTCGAAGTCAATCTTTAACACAACAATAACCAGCCGGTGTAGCCTTCAGCGCAAATCCGATCAACAACATCGTTAGATTCCACGCTTGTAACGAATATTTTTGACAAGCGTGGGATCATAGGGAACTATCTGCTCGATTGGTTCGCCCCGAACAGTGGCAAGGTGTTCGCTCCATCCTCGAAACAGACTCAATAGAAAATCTTCTTCGATATGTGGAATATTATCGCGGCTTGCATTTACCCAAAATAGGGTCGGCTTTTGAGTCAACGGAGAGGATGCAAGCATATTGACTGTGCAATAAACGACCGAATTGATGTGGCGAAAGTTGTTTCCAAGGATTCGATTGATGAGATAGAGAGCTGCATCCGCTTCTAAAGCATAGTTACCATCGTTCACCACTATCAAAAGCCCCTTTCCGCCTTCATTTCCCAGTCGGCTCAGCGTCGCCTTGATTTGTTTATTGGCCTTGACTATTCGTCTTTGAATGGCGGCCTTGAAGATATCCATCAGCTCACGCTGACAATGCTCCGGCAATGTATTCGATTCAACTTTGACCGTCCCGTATATCGGCCCGATAACGCCTTCGTCCATCCATCGATGAAATTTTTCATTGATCCTGCGTTGAATATTTTCGTCCTCGGACTTGTTTTCGACTAGACGTTTAAGCTCGGCAACAACACCGACTGATTCGAATAAATAATCGGCGTTACGAAAATCTGGCGATGAGCCCACAATATCCTCAACAACTTTGCCGCCATAACTCCTTACGAAGTCAGAAAAAGCAGTTTCTACGTCGACGTTTTGCAACATCAGGGCCAGCGGGATCTAGATTTTGAATTATGCGGCACAGAGCGTCACTTGGGAATGCAAGACATCTCACGGCTTGTGGGCACGCTACTCTTTCCACGCCTTACAGTTCCTGATATCCGTAACGCCTCGCAAAGTAAACACTTCATTGCAATCAATATCGAGCCAGAAGCCAATGGCCCGAGGCCAGCCGCTATTCATGCGGATCTTCAGGTATCTCGAATGCAATGAAACGCGCGCTCGTGTACAAGGAATTTAGTGCATACTAGGGATTCAATACGAGAATTGCCAATTTGCGGCGTTCGATATTCGCGAGATGTCGTCAGGCAGGCGTTCCTTTGCTCGATTCCATACGATGTTCCTGCCGATGCTGCGCATAGCCGAGCCAAACCCCGAGCGCCATCCAAGCTGCGGCGAGCGGCAGCGCTACACTGGTGAGGGCCACCAATCCTAATCCCAGTTGTTTGAGCAAGCCTTCAATCTGTGCGCCGGCGACGTCGCCCACGCGATAGACGAACGTGTCTATGACTGCCTTCGCCTTGTAACGATCGGTGCGCGGTACGATCGTAAAGAGTGTCTCGCGCGATGGCCGCATGATGCCGCGCTGCACCGCTTTGAACGTCGCCTCAAACGCGATCAGCGCCACGATCGAGCCGACCATAGCGAGGCCGATGAATCCCAGCATGGTGGTGAGCGGCAGCAGCGCGAGGGTGACCGGCACGCCGATGCGTTTCATCAGATGCCCGGTAACAAACGCCTGCAGCAGCAGTGTCGCGACCTGCGTGATCATGTCGATACGGGCGAACATTGCCGTGCGCATATCGATATCGGTGCCGAGTGCCGCCACCATTTGCAGGCGCGTGAAATACAGAAACGTTGACATCACCGCGACGATCAGCACGTAGCCGCAGATCGCGAGCATATATGGCGAGCGGACCACGGCCTGCAGTCCTTCCCATGCGCTGCCGCCGATCAGGGATTCCTTCAGCCGGCGCTTGGCCTTCCTCCGGACGCAAGCGCGCGAGCCACGCGGCCGCCACCAGCGCCAGCACGAGGAATGCAGCGGCCACGACTAGCAGCGCCGGCGTGCCCAACGGCTTCGCGAGTTGGCTCGCCAGCCAGGGGCCGAAGATCGCACCGAGCGTGCCGCCCACCGCGATGGCGCCGAACAGGCGCTTGGCCTGCTCAAGCGTAAAGCGGTCCGCCATCAGCGCCCAAAACAGCATCACCGCGAACAGGTTGAAGACGCTGAACCACACGTAGAAAACCTGGCCGCTCGTTTGACCGGCGCTTTTCGGAGCGAGCACGAGCAGCAGGTAAAAGGCGACCAGGCCGAATGCAAAGAAGAGATAGGTAACGTTGACGAAGACTATGCGCCGGAAGCGGCTCACCAGCCATCCGAACATCGGATTGACTAGCAGCGTCACCAGCACCGTACCGATGAAAAGCCAGCGAATCGCCTCGATGCCGCGCTGCATGCCGAGTGCCTCGCGCGCCGGGCGTACCACCATGAGTGCGGTGAGCACGCAGAAAAAAAACAGGCTTGCGGCGAATACGGGGAGCACCTCTTCGCGGCGGATGTTGGCGAAGTGCTGTAGTGGGGTGTTAGTCATGGTAAGGCTTGGCTTTGGTTGAGAAAGCGAACACGCAATAAATAAGCGCGCCCCCATCCCAACCCTTGGCCCTGCCACCCCGCCCCCGCTATGCGAGGGAAGGAGCTAAGAGCTTGCCCTCCCTTGCGAAGCGGGGGCGGGGTGGCCTAGGGCCAAGGGTTGGATGGGGGCAGGTGCCCGAGTAACTTGCTATATGCCGAGCCCGCGCCGCAGGTCAGCTGCGGTTAGCGCCTTGCCAAAGACGTTGGTTCCGCGATCGAATTTCTTCGCGCTTGCGAGCCCACCGACAACCACCGGCTCGAAACCCGCCTCCCTCACCAGCCGCGCGGCGATTTCAACTGCTTCCTTGTCATCACCCGCAAGTGCAATCGCAATGCGCTCTCCGGATCGATGGGCGTCGTTCGCAATGGCGGCGGCGGGCACACACGTAAATGCGCGCACGAGCCGACCACCGGGCAAGAATTCCGCCGACGCCAGACCCGCTCCTTTTTCGAGTGCGGGCCCGGCCATCGCACCATCGCGCGCGGGGGACGGATTGCCGGTTTCGAGCACGATTTTGCCAGCGATCTCTTTGGCGAAATCCTGGCCGACCTGAGGCAGTGCGCCGTAAGGCACCGAAATCAACAGGACTTCACCGAACGCTGCCGCCTCTCGCGGTGTGCCGGCGCGGGCTTTCGGGCCGGCACGCTTGACCAAATCGGCAAGCTGTTCGGGGTGACGCGATGAAAAAAATACCTCGTGACCGGCTTTCGCCCAATGCGTGCCGACTGCACCGCCGATCTTGCCCGCGCCAATCACACCGATTTTCATCGGCGTCACTTTACCGTCGGTTTGTGCCCGTGCTGCCAGCGGCAGCCCGCCGAGCACCAAGCTCGCTCCAGCCGCGGAAAAGCCGGCAAGCAGCGCGCGCCGGCTAAGGTTTACATTTCGAGTGTCGCTCATGTCTTTCCTTTATCAAGTAGGCATCTGTTCGTAGAACGCGAATTCTCACGCGCCGATTTTTTTCTTCAAGTCCGGCGGCGCATGCGGTGTTGCTCCTCGCCCTTTCTCCAAGGGGAGGCGGGGAACGATGGGACAGGTTGGCTGTATTTTAAGCTGCCTATATCAGCGCTGCCAATACTGCCCACAAAACATAAACTACCGGCGCGCTTGCTGCTACACATGTCATCCTGAGCAGCGCGAAGGATGACAACCAAAGATGACTATCCCAGGCGGGTTCATGGAATGCAGCGACGATGAACGTTGCCACGCCATGGGCCCCAGGCTAGGCGAACCTATGGTTCTGATTTCGATAAGAACCGTTGTGCTGCGACGATTTTTCCGCGTCAACTCGTGCTCGGGAGCGATATTCCGGTTAACGCTTGGTAATACTTGATCAGCGCGGCATCATCTTCGTCACCATAGGATGCATTCGACGCCGCAGAAAAAATTTCGTGAACGTGACAACCGATGCTGAGCGGGAATGCCTTTTCTGCGGCCAAGTCGACAGCCAATCCGAGATCCTTGGTCAATATCGGTATCGCCGCCCGCGGCGCATAATCACCTTGCAACACGCGCGCCATGCGATCGCGAAACATCCAACTGGCGCCGGAACTTTCGTTCACGACATCGAACACCCTACGCGGATCGAGACCGGCACGAATCGCCAAGGCCATGGCTTCTGCCGCCGCGGCGACGTTCACGGCGGCAAGCAAATTGTTGACGAGTTTCATTTTTGAAGCTGTGCCGGGAACGTCGCCAAGATGAAACACTTTACCGCTAATACTTTCAAGCAAGCCTAAACTGCGCTGGTAGGCAGCCGCTGCGCCGGCGACCATGATGGTCATCGTGCCAGCGGCGGCACGCGCCGGACCACCGGACACTGGCGCATCCAAGAGATTGAGTTGCAACGCTGCTAAGCGCAGTGCAAGCGCCTCAACATAATCTGGCGCAAGCGTGCTACTGAGAATCACAACACTCCCCTTGGCTAGCGCCGGCGCTGCCCCTTCAGCACCAAACAAAACTTCCTCGACTTGCGCGGCATTGACTACGAGAATAATAACAACGTCGACTTCCCGCGCCATCGCCGCCGGTGACGCACAAGGAATCGCGCCCAACGTTGCGGCTTGAATCATGCGCTCGGCAACAACATCGCGCACATAGATCTTATGGCCGGCACGCGCCAACGTTTCTACCACCCCCATACCCATCACACCAACGCCAATTACACCGATCGACATTTAACTATTCCATTTCCTAGAGAAGCTCTGATTTGTTTCGAGTTCTACACGCGACAAGACGCGAAGAAAATATTGTGACGCGGCCTAACTCTGACATGCAAGGAGCAATTTTTTATGAGCAACACAATATCGCGACGACATCGAAAACGATCAAAGCTTACATGGTTTTCTATCCGAGCAACTGGCATCGGCAGCGCTTCACCGGAATTTCTATCCGTGCTACAGTCATGCGAACCGTGGCGCGGTGCAGGCCATTACACCTTTAGCGATTTCGCCGCGATTACATTATCTGAAAACTTAACTGTAACTAGGGGGAGACATGGCAATTGCAGTAGCTAAATTTTTGGATGTAGCGAATGGTTTGCAAGCCAATCAGTTTTCGATCGGCGGCCATGTCAACATCAATTCGTTGGACGATATCGATCCCATCTACAAGCCGCTTTTGGATGGGCCCGTCCCTGCAATGTTCGCCGTGTTGGGTTCCGATGGTCGGCCGAATCTAACACCGATGTGGTTTGATTACGAAGGGTCGACGGTCTTGGTCAATGTCGCGACTCATCGCAAAAAAGTCGAGTGGATTCGTGCGAATCCAAAGTTGACCTTGTTGCTGGTAAACCCCGCCAACATGTACCACTGGGTCAGCATCAAATGTACCGTCAAGCGCGAGATTTTGGAAGACGATCCGAAAGAAGGCGCGCGTGTTACCAAGCAACTTGACAAAATCTGGACCAAATATACGCAGCAGCCGGCACCGTACGGCCTGCGCGATCCGTCGAAAAACGAGCGGCGCGTATTATTCGAGTGCCCAGTCGACAAGATCGCCACGTTCGGCAAATCGTAAGCCTGCGCGACAATGCGCGCAGCGGTAGTCGGCGGTTCCCTTGGCGGTTTGTATGCCGCCTTACTGTTGCGCGATCTCGGTATCGATGTCGACATCTACGAGCGCTCGCCGGTCGAGTTAGCGCAGCGCGGAGCCGGCATCGGCTATCTCCCCGAGAGCCAACGTTATCTAGTCGAGCGCGCCGGTGTCACCCTGGATGAGATCAGCATCCCGACCGGCTATATTCGCTACCTGCATCGTAACGCCGATGTGCTTTTTGAAGCGTCGCACGGCTATCGTTTTAGTTCATGGAATACCATTTATCGTCGGTTGCTGACGCGTTTCTCCGCGAAAAATTACCACCTCGGTTATGAAATGGCCGGATGGGAAGCGCAGGACAACGACGTCGAAATTGCCTTCGCGGCACATGCGTCGCAGCGCGCCGATCTTGCCGTGATGGCCGATGGCGTAGGCTCATTGGCACGAGCACGCTTGTTACCTGAAGTGCGTTCCGCCTATGCGGGCTACGTCGCATGGCGCGGCATGGTGCCGGAAGCGCAGTTGGATACGACAACAAGGGTGGTGTTTGATAACGCCATTACCTATTTTGTTTACGCCAACAGCCATATTTTGGTCTATCCGATTCCCGGGCTGGATGGCTCAGTCAAACGCGGCGATCGGCTGCTCAATTTCGTCTGGTATCGAAACTATCTTGCGGGCAGCGATTTAGATAACTTGCTGACCGACAACACCGGGTTACGTCGCGATATTTCGTTGCCACCGGGCGTCGCTGCTGCACACCACATAAACGAATTGCGCGCCGTTGCACAAGCGCGCTTACCCGCACCGATGGCAAAATTGGTGTGTACGGCGGAGCAACCGTTTTTGCAAGTGGTGTACGACATCGAAGTACCGCGGATGGCATTCGGCCCAATCTGCTTAGTCGGCGATGCGGCGTTCGTTGCGCGTCCGCACGCCGCCGCGGGAACCGCTAAGGCCGCGTCCGACGCATGGGCGCTCGCCGATGCATTACGAAATAACAACGATGTCGCCACGGCTCTAGAACAATGGCAGCCAGGGCAATTGGCGGTGGGCAAACAGCTATTGGATCGCACGCGCGCCATCGGCCGCCGTTCGCAGTTCGACGGCACCTGGTCGCCAGGCGACCCTGAATTGATATTCGGACTTCGCGGACCAGGTCAATGAGCAACTATCGCGTCATCGAATGTAAAGCTTGGTTTGTGCGTTAAAACATCGCAATTTCCGAGCACGAGTTAAAGGGCAGGAAAAGTTGTGATCGTGCAACGGTGCGCATCCTCACAAAGCTGACCTCACTTGCAGTCGTTGATACCCAGACGATACGAAATATTTAAGCCTAAACCCGTCGAATATTTTGTCGAAAAACTTTACACGCAACACGTTGGCAATCTCTGCCGTAAAAAATCTATTTTATTTTCAATGTGTTGTACATTTGGCGCACTTTTTGCGTGGGACTGAATTATCCGTGAGGGCGGCTTTGACGACTATAACTTTCGATATAGATTTTCAACTCCTCCTACTACTTTTGGCCTATTGACAGCGTTTTGACATTGGGTAAAGTTAGCTTAACAACTAGATTCATTTGAATAGCGGCGAATAGTGCGGAGCAATAATAAACAAAAAAGGATTTCGATGTTATGCCTCTGGCGTTGGCTTACGTCAATGCAACCTCAGCACGCGTGTAGATTCTCCAGTACTGATTGGGTCGGTATGTGCCTTTCAATACGCCCGGCCACTACATATTTTCGGATAAAAAGACCTTACCTTCACCTCGCTTGGGGGGGGAAGTTCGCCGGGGAAAACAATACGTATTCTGAACCAATTTTCTCCGCGTCTCCTGCGCCGGATTTCTCGCAAACTCTTTGTGCTCACAATTTCGGCTCTAGGTATCGCGGCTCTGCCGCTCAAATAACTCGATCGAAAACAGCGCCTTTAAGACCGCTATGAACGATGAATCTCGAATGTTGGTAAATCCAGTACCCTCACAAACATTGTCGACCAACCAATACGACAGGTTTTCTTTTGGTTCGCTGGCGAAGATTGTCGTCGCCGGATTCGACACGCTGAAGGTTACTGACGCCGTATGTTTTATTGCGTTGGGCTTGTCGATTGCGCTTTTGGCTGGTTCGGTTTCAACTATCGTTTCATCGATTCGACAATCGCATCGAAACATCGAGTTAATACGCTCGACGACAAACTACATCAACGAAATTAACCAAGTTTCGCGTACGGTTGATCGCCTCGAACTAATCGAACGCCGTTACTTGGATTCGAAGGCAAATCACGAAGTAAAGTATGTCGTAAGACTGCGTGGAAGCGTGAACGCCGAGCTTATACAACTTGAACGTTACGCGTCGGACGGGACATTGGCGCCGCTTTTGAAATCACTTAATGGAACGGAACAAACGCCATTGACTGCGCAATTGCGGATAGGCCACGAAAATGATGCCGATTCGCGAACGGATGATGGAGAGGCGCTTGTTTCCGATTTGACGACGATCGCACTAGTTAACGAGTATCTTGCTGCACGACACGATCAAGCAAATTCAATACTCATTCAACAGATGGGCGCAGAGCGAAAATTAAAATCTGATCTCGTCACGCGGTCCGCATCATTAGCCAGCGGCGCGGCGCTGCTGTTTTTGGTCTGGTACCTTATGCGCCGCGCTAAGTCCGTTTCTAATTTTCGACTTCAGTCCAGTAAAGCGGCCGCCGAGTCAAATCGCCGGAACACTAACGAAGCTGAGTCCAAAGCTACGGCCATCGCAGCAGCTCGTGTCGATGAGCGCGCCATGATCGCACATAACATTCACGATGAATTGGGCGCTCTATTGATGTTGCTCAAAATTGACCTAAGACGCTCATCTAAATCGTCGGTGCCGGCGCGGCGGGCCGTCGATGGCCAATGGGCAATCATGTTGGATCGAGTCGATCAAGCGATGAATACCGTGTCGCGAATTACTGGCACCTTAACTTCCGACATTGTTGAGCGATTCGGACTTTGGCGTGCCTTGGAAACTTATGCGCGGGAATTCCAAAAAACTATCGAAATCCCGTGTCATTTGGAAATTAATCTCGACAATTGTTCACCTTGCAACGGCGAGAAAGCCAACGATATCTTTCGTGT
Organism: uncultured Pseudomonadota bacterium; assembly: GCA_963840785.1. Lineage (GTDB taxonomy): Bacteria > Pseudomonadota > Gammaproteobacteria > Burkholderiales > JALYOK01 > JALYOK01. Next base: position 599,651 of record CAWJAF010000003.1, read on the forward strand.
TTTCCAAGAATCGCTGACAAATGTGGCTCGACACGCAAATGCATCGACATTAAGCATTAACATAATTGCCGACAACGGCCGTCTGAGCATTGAAATATCCGACGATGGCAAGGGTATTTCACCGGATCAAATATCAGATTCTCACTCCTCGGGTTTGCAAGGAATGTATGCCCGCGCCCGCAGGGTGGGTGGCACCCTCAATATTGGTACAGGTCAGGAAGGAGGCACAATCGTGGCCTTCCAAATTCCGCTGCATTTTATTCAGTGAAAGAAAAAAAACTCAGAATATTGATCGCAGACGATCATGCGTTGGTCAGAGCCGGGATAAAGACCATCCTGTCCGACGAAGTGGATATTGAACTGATCGGCGAAGCGGATTCGGCCACGCAAGCCTTGAAGCGAGTTCGTAGCGAAGATTGGGATATTGTCATTATGGATATCAACATGCCCGGCCAGAACTCGTTGGACGTTCTACGCTTGATGAAACTCGAAAAGCCCGAATTACCGGTCTTGATACTGACTATGCACCCTGAGAACCAGTATGCCTTGCGGGCACTTAAAGATGGCGCTTCCGGTTATTTAACGAAATCAGGCGCGCCGGACGACCTAGTTTCCGCGATCCGTAGAATTGTCGCCGGTGGGGCTTATGTCAGTCCGTCCCTTGCGCTGCAACTTGCCGACCAGCTCAAATCCAAACCCAGGGAAACATTGCACGAACTGCTGTCGGATAGAGAATTCACTGTTTTGTGCGCAATCGCCGACGGCAAGCCTTTGGCGCAGGTAGCCGCCGACTTAAATTTAAGCGCTAAAACGATTAGTTCCTATCGAACCAGGGTACTAAATAAGTTGGGTATGCATAGCAACACCGAATTGGTGCGGTACGCGCTTGAACATCACCTAATCCAATAACAGCGCCATCGTTAATCAAAAGCATTTCATCTGCCGCGGTTCCCCTTGCCGGGCGAGTAGAGGACTTCCACCTCCTAGTGAATGCGCCCTGCCGGGCGCACAAAAATAACGCCCCGCCATGGGCGGGGCGTGAACACTCCTGCACTGGAGGCAGTGTGCTGTCTAGGAGTGAGGAGAAACCAACACGAAAGCATCGTAGCTGACTTGAAAACGCCGCGTCCCCACATGACCAGGTAGGATTGGGCGACTCAAAGCCGCCAAGGTGCTAGGATACGTTCGTCAATCTCAACAAAAATCCAGTGAACGACGAATTCTTGTTTCAAGCACCTAAGACGACAGACAGCCTATGGGGGCGCTGGCGCGCCTTTCCGCTTTATCTGCGCATTCTCGGCGCCCTGGGGTTCGGCGTGATTATTGGCCTCACCTTCGGAACAAGCGTAGGCTGGCTGGCCATTCCGGCGAAACTCGTATTGCGCTTGCTTGGTGCCCTTGCACCGGCGTTGATTCTGGTCGCGATCATTCGCGCCCTGTTACGCGTGGAACTAAAAGGCCAAATTGGTCTACGCATTGCTGGCTTACTGTTGCTCAATACGTTCGTCGCGATATTAATTGGACTGTTTGTCGCGAATATCATCGAGCCCGGTAATGCTGCAAAAATTACACCGCCGGAAAGCCGCGCGACCGCAAAGACCGGCCCCGACCCCATTCAGCAATTGCTCGACAACGTCCCGAAAAGTTTGCTTGGGCCCCTGGGGGACGACGGCAAAGTGATTGGCGTGATTTTCATCGCCATTGCCTTCGGCATCGCATTGCGCCGCTTTCGCGAAACACCGATTCGCAACGTCATGGATCTGGCCGACATCGGATTCGGCGCAATCATCACCATACTGCGTTGGGTGATCGAAGTCATTCCCATCGCCGTGTTCGGCATTGTCGCGAGCATCGTCGGCACGAAGGGCTTATCCGATTTCAAGGCGCTCGGATTATTTGTTGTCGCAGTGATCGTCGCCTTGTTGTTGCAAGCGACCTACTACCTTTTGCGCGTTCGTTTCGGCTCCTGGGTCAAACCGCTAGATCTGCTGCGCGGCGCGCGCGACGCAATGGTGATGGCTTTCTCCACGGCAAGTTCCACCGCGACTTCGCCCGTCACCTACGCATGCTTGAAAGATCGTGTCGGTCTGCGCGAACAATCCGCCGGCCTCGGCGCATTGGTCGCATCGAACTTCAACAACGATGGCACTGCGCTCTACGAAGCAATGGCAGCGCTATTCATCGCGCAAATGCTGGGCATGGAGCTGACCTACACGCAGCAATTTCTCGTCGTCATCACCAGCGTGTTTGCATCTGTCGGCGCAGCGGGCATTCCCGAAGCGGGACTTGTGACGATGACCATGGTGTTCAAAGCCGTCGGCCTGCCGATTGAATACATCGCAATTTTGCTCACCGTCGATTGGTTTCTCGACCGTTGCCGCACGGTAGTAAACATGATGGGCGATATGAATATTGCGTGTTTACTCGATGGCAAAACGCGCGAGAACAAAACATTGTAGAAGGGTGAATCAAGTCCCGCAGGGACGGACCCACGATTAAAGATTGTCATCCTGAGCGAAAGCGAAGGATCTGCTTATGCGTTCTGGCGGATCCGTCCCGGCGGGACCTGATCCGCCCGACCCTGCCACCAATCAATATCAGCGCGCCTTCCAGGCAATGCATGCCAGGGGAGTCAATATCCAGAGGCTGGCCTTGGGCTATGCGCCTCTCAGGCCATCGACTCATTTGATTTTGGTTGCTTGGTTACGCAATTTCGCTTTGACCTCGGCGGACAAAGCATCCCAATGCACACCATCTAACGCACCCCGCAACGAGTACAAGTAGTAACACACCGGAATGGTCTTATCGGGATGAGTCTCTTTGATTTGCCGATAGGCAGAGACCGGACCTACCTTTTCGAGATCGGCGCGAGATAACACACCGATTTCATTTAACCGCCGTTCGATGGTTGCACCGATATTTTTGAGCTGCGAAAGGCCAGACTTCGCAATTCGTTTTCCCATGTTCGTCTCCTTATCTTTCTCTTTCAATATGTGCTAAAAATTCAGCCAAAGTTTTGCCCGCTTCGTCCTCGAAGGCGCGTCCCAGTAAAACGACATTCCTCATACGGTCAAGGCGAAAATGACGGAAATCGTTACGCAACTCGCACCATGCCGCCAGCGTCCAGGCGGGCGCCCAGAAAAACAATGCGAGTGGCCGGACGTCGCGGGACGATGCCAGGCCTTCTTCGCGCGTGTAGTCGAAGTGCAGGATATGTTTGCGATTGATCGCGCAATGGACGGTATCGAATGGCCCGGAGCCCTCGTGAACGTTGCGAAAATTCGGCGCGAACAATCGCGAGCGTTCGATTTCGTCGCGCAAATCCGGCAGCAGCGCAGCTTCGATTTTAGTCAACGCCAGTCGCGCCGAATCCGAAAGAGTTTTGCCGCCCCAGGCCCGCACCATGCGCGCGCCGACAACCAATGCTTCGATCTCGTCGCGGGTAAACATCAGTGGCGGAATGTCGGCGCCGCGACGCAATAAATACCCGACGCCTGCTTCACCCTCAATCGGAATTCCCGATAAGGTGAGGTCGCGAACATCGCGATAGACCGTGCGTTCCGAGACCTCCAATTTGTCTGCGAGTTGCCGTGCGGTAACCAGGCGCCGGCCGCGCAAATACTGAACGATTTGAAACAAGCGATCGGCGCGGCGCATTTGGTTTTATGACTGGAAAATCAATGCGTGGAGTATAAACCGACGCGGTTACCCTCCGTATCGATGAACTGCGCGAAATAGCCGATCTCGCCGGAAATTTTGGTCTTCGGGACCATCACCTTGCCACCGGATTCTTCTACCCGTTCCAGCGGCGCGGAAAGATCGTCCGTGCCATTCAAGTACACCACCGAACCCAGCGCGCTCGGCGAATATCCTTCACCCTGGATCACGCAACCGGAAATCGCCTCACCCGCGTAGGGAAACACCCCCATGCGAAACGACCCCATTTCCTCCGGATTCAATTTGACTTTGAAAACCTGCTCGTAAAACGATACGGCGCGATTAAAATCCGTCGCGGGAATTTCGAACCAAACGGCGGTATTTTTGTCGAAAATACTAGGCATGAACATTCTCCTGATTGATCACTTAAAATTTGTGCTGAGCACGATTGAACGATACGTGAGGGCTCCTGACAGCATCCTGTCAGGAGTGTTTGCGTCGACAGGATTGCTTGAAAAGCGGAAAATACGGGGTACTAGTCATCGCACTGTGAAATACAACTTAATTTAATTCTAACCCGCATCAAATTGAACGAACAAAAACTCTCCCTCATTGTCGCCATGTCCCGGAACGGCGTCATCGGCAAAGGCAACAAACTGCCGTGGCGATTATCGATCGACTTAAAGCGCTTTCGCGCGCTGACGATGGCGCATCACATCATCATGGGACGCAAAACTTTTGAATCTATCGGCCGCCTATTGCCGGGCCGCAAGAGCGTGATCGTCACGCGCAATGCACAATTTCGCTTCGATGGCGCCGTTGTCGTGACCTCGGTGGACGCTGCAATCACCGCCGGTGGAGACGATCCGGAAATCTTTTTCATCGGCGGTGCCGAGATTTATCGCCAAGTGCTGGATCGCGTCGACCGTATTTATCTAACCGAGGTTGACGCGGACGTCGATGGTGATGCCCATTTCCCAGCATTCGATCGTCGCGGCTGGCAAGAAACATTGCAAGAAAAATTTCCTGCCAATGAACTAAACGACTACTCGCATCGATTCGTTGTTCTCGATCGATTGCTCAGCAAATAAATTTAAATCGGAGACTATATGCAAGATTCAATCGTAATCGTCGGCGCGGCACGAACTGCCATGGGCGGCTTTCAAGGGGTGTTCCAAAATGTGACGGCGCCGGAACTTGGCGCGGCGGCGATTCGCGCGGCGGTCGAGCGTGCCGGACTCACATCGAGCGACATCCAAGAAGTCATTATGGGCAATTGCTTAATGGCCGGCATCGGCCAGGCACCTGCCCGCCAAGCCAGTATTGGCGCGGGTCTCCCGCTGTCCACCAACTGCACCACCATCAGCAAAATGTGCGGCTCGGGCATGAAAGCGGCGATGCTCGCGCACGATCTCATCATCGCGGGCAGCAACGACATCATGGTCGCGGGTGGCATGGAGAGCATGACGAATGCACCGTATTTATTGCCGAAAGCGCGCGGCGGCATGCGCTTGGGACACCAACAAGTGATCGATCACATGTTCCTCGATGGACTGGAAGACGCCTACGATAAAGGCCGCCTAATGGGCACCTTTGCCGAAGACTGTGCGGGAAAATACGAATTCACACGCGCGGCCCAAGACGAATTCGCCATCGCGTCACTGAGCCGGGCACTCAAGGCCACGAACGACGGCAGCTTCGCAAAAGAAATCGCGAGCATCACGGCCAAGGTCGGCAAGCAAGACATGGCCGTCACACAAGACGAGCAACCGCTGACTGCGAAACCGGAAAAAATTCCAACACTCAAACCCGCTTTCCGTAAAGACGGCACGGTGACGCCAGCGAATTCGAGTTCGATTTCCGATGGTGCCGCAGCGCTAGTATTGATGCGGCTCTCCGATGCGGAAAAGCGCGGCCTGAAACCACTCGCACGCATCATCGCCCACACCACCCACGCGCAAGAACCCAACTGGTTCACTACCGCGCCAGTCGCCGCGATTAAAAAGTTATTCGATAAAACCAACTGGTCAGCGAAGGAAGTTGATTTGTTCGAGATCAACGAAGCCTTCGCCGTCGTGACGATGGCCGCGATGCGTGACTTAGGTTTGCCGCACGATAAAGTCAATGTTCACGGCGGCGCCTGCGCACTGGGTCACCCAATCGGCGCATCGGGCGCACGAATTATGGTGACCTTACTCGCAGCGTTGGAAAAATACGATTTAAAAAGAGGAGTCGCTTCGCTGTGTATTGGTGGCGGCGAGGCTACAGCAATCGCATTGGAGCGGATGCGTTAATTATTTGTCATTCCCGCGGAGGCAGGAATCCATGTTGACTTGCAAATGCCAAATGGATTCGTCGCCGCGGGCATGACACTATTTAAAATGACGCGCCGGCAGCGACGGACAAGGTGAGATCGCGAATTTAAGATTCCAGTACGACCAGGATCGTGGATCGAAAATTCCGGGCGGAGCCTGTTCGAGTGCTTCGCGAAACTCGTTCGGGCTGACGATTTTTTGCACCGCGCGCAAATCTTCAACGGTGCCGTAAGTCATCACGTGTGCAAGGAAATGCACGGGATCGGCCAACGACTCCGATGGTTCCCGGAACCATTCCACGCGCCGCGCCACGGCAACCATCTCAGGCGTTAACGGCAATGGCTTCATTGATTAGATCCGTGATCTGGACGCTTTGCGTAGGACGTCAAACTTGGCAACGTGGTGATATCGATACTCGATACCGCTGCAGAGAGCCGCGCCCGCACCTCGGCAGGTAACGTCGGCACGTCCTCGAAATAGCTAAGTGCCTTGAGCGAAATAAGCGGATTAAAACTGCGACCGTAAACGACGGTTCCCGCAGCGAGCGCGGCCGGCAGTTCGATACCATGGCGTATCAACGCATCCATATCGAGATAGTCTTTAACTTCGGCGCGCTTTTGCAGCACGGCGACCTTGGTACCCGCAATGTCTATCAGCGCGGCCACCTGCAACGACATTCCCTTGACGTAGTCAGGCGGTTCCACTTGCCCAAAGCCAAGTCCACCGAAAAACGATAGCAACACAGGACCATCACGTTCAACACGGCAAGTCAACGTGTTCGGCGCAACTTGTATCTTCTCAGCATCTTTAAGATACGGTAGATTACGCGCCAAATCATCGGGATCAAATGACGTGTTCGAGAAAAAATCGAAATCGACTGAAACACGATGGCCCAAGCGCAACGCGAGTGCAGTGCCACCATAAAGCGTGAAGGCGTCTGGCGTTGCCGTAAGTTCCGGCCATAGCGTTCGCTGCGGTGGCGGTAGCATCGTTAAGTTGGGGATAAAAATCGGCACGCGCAATACTTTTTTTTTCAGAACGTCGGCTTTAGTGATGCATCGACCCCAACGTTCCAATCACGATCGTGATTAGACCGATTATCAAATTCATCCCGACAAACATCCGCACTTGAATCAGCGCCTTGCCCGCGGCCGGCCATTCGCGCCCAGCGACATAACGTTTTAGCCGAGAGTAACCAGCGAAATAAACATGTGCAAAAATCAGCATCATGACGACGCCCAACGCAAACATCGCATGAATCGGCCACGCCACTTTAGCGAAGCCGCCGAGCATCATGATCATACCCAGCCCGCTCGCCAAAATTAACCCTATCGCCACCCATACCCACGACAAAAATCGGCGTAGCACACCATTCCACAATAACAAACGCTCAGGTGTTTCCAATAATTCGACGGACGCGGGACGCAGTGCCATGTAGGCGAAAAACATGCCGCCGACCCAAACCGTGACACCCAATATATGTGCCATCAAAAATAATTTCATTGTTCGATCTCCAAGATTTGGCGTTGAACGGATTCTACCAGTGGCCCTAGGCCAGCCACCAGCGCCTTGACCGGCGCGAATGAGCGACGATGTTCGATGCATGGCCCATGGCGATGTAACGCCAGCAAATGTTGTGAAGTCGGATAACCTTTGTGCCCGGCGAATCCATACTCCGGAAATTTTTCGTGCAATGCGATTAACTCGGCATCGCGTGCCGTCTTGGCCAATATCGACGCGGCGGAAATAGCCGCGACTTTGCTATCGCCTTTGACAATGGCCGCCACGGGCATATCAAGGACCGGGCAATGTGTACCGTCGGCGACGACGAGTTGCGGCGCGATGCTCAGCGCAAGCACCGCACGGCGCATCGCCAACAACGATGCGCGCAAAATATTGTGCTGATCAATTTCTTGCGCACTCGCAAATGCGATCGCCCATGCCTTTGCACGAGCTTTAATTTCTGGCGCTAAGCGATTTCGTTCGGCTTCACTCAACTGCTTTGAATCGGCCAAACCACCAATCGGATAATCACCATCCAAAATCACTGCGGCAGCGTAGACTGGCCCTGCAAGCGGGCCACGGCCCGCTTCGTCAACACCGCACAGTAGCGAAACGCTGTGCCATTCTGCCGGCACATCGACGAAATATTTCGCACGCTTGGTCACACCCTGCTCCATCATCGGCCACGCATGAACATGCGATCGAGTTCCTCGATCGTGATTTGAAACCAGGTCGGTCGGCCGTGATTACATTGATCCGAACGATCAATGCGTTCCATCTCGCGCAGCAGTGCGTTCATTTCCGGCACCGTAAGTTGCCGATTGGCGCGTACCGCGCCATGGCACGCCATAGTCGAGAGTAATTCGTTGCGCCGCTCCGTCAGCGCGCGCGATGCGCCGAATTCGCGCAGCTCGGCGAGCACACTTTTCGTCAATTCCGCTGCATCGGCATCTTTCAATAACGCGGGAACCGAGCGCACCGCCAATGCCGTCGGGGACAACACGCCGACATCTAATCCAAACTCCTGCAGCTTCTCGCTTTCTTCGCTTGCCGTGGCAACATCCAACGAATCGGCACTGAATGTGACCGGAATCAATAACGGTTGGGAGGCAAGCTCCGCGCGGTTCGCAGCCGCTTTCAATTTCTCGTACATGACGCGCTCGTGAGCGGCGTGCATGTCAACGACGACCAAGCCATTTTTGTTTTGCGCAAGAATATAAATGCCGCTTAACTGCGCCAGCGCGAAACCTAACTCGGGCGTTGGCTCTGACGCAAATGAATCAGTTGGCGGTTGCGCCGTCGCGGTTTCGCGCAAGCCAGCGAACATGGTTTCGTAAAACGCAACCGGCTGCTGAACTTGCAATTCGCCTTGATGGCGAAACGGCATATAAGTTTGCGGCCAAGCGTTGCGATTTATTTCGGGTTCATGATTCACGGCGGGAACCGAGTTGCCACGCGGCTGTGCCAAAGAACGTTCGAGCGCGTGAAACACAAAACGATGAATCGACTGACCGTCGCGAAACCGCACTTCCGTTTTCGCCGGATGAACATTGACATCCACCAGCATCGGATCCAGCGACAAAAACAACACATAAGCTGGATGGCGATCGTGATGCAACACGTCGTGATAAGCCTGGCGCACGGCGTGGCTTAACAATTTATCGCGCACAAAGCGGCCGTTCACGAACAGATATTGCGCGTCGCGGCCGCTGCGATTAAACGTCGGTAGCGCGGCGAGGCCGGTCAACGATGTCCCGCCGGATTCGATACGAATCGCGACCGACTGCGCGTAAAATTCTTTGCCGAGCAGCGCGCGAACGCGAGTGTCAGGATCGTCTGTTACTGCGGGTAAATGGTTAATTTGCCGGCCGTTGTGACTCAACGAAAATCCGACGTCGGGCCGGCTCAACGCGAGGCGACGAAACACTTCCTCGCAATGGCCGAATTCCGTTAATTCGGTTTTCAAAAATTTTCGCCGCGCCGGCGTGTTGAAATACAAGTCTTCGACGCTCACCGTTGTGCCGCTCGTGCGTGCAGCGGGAGCAGCTTGAGAATTTGCAACTGCGTCGACGCGCCAGCCATGTTCCGCCAAACGCGCGCGGCTGGTCAGTGACACTTTCGCAATCGAAGCAATGCTCGCCAGCGCCTCGCCACGAAAGCCTAAGCTCGCGACGCGTTCCAAATCTTCAAGCGAGGTAATTTTGCTGGTGGCGTGACGCGATAGCGCGAGCGCTAAATCGCCGCGCTCAATTCCGGCGCCATCATCGCCGACACTGATACGCTTTATACCACCCTGCGCAAGATCGACGTCGATCGTGGTCGCATCGGCATCTAGCGCATTCTCGATTAGTTCTTTCAACGCGGAAGCGGGCCGCTCCACCACCTCGCCTGCGGCGATTTGGCTGATCAGAATGTCGGGAAGAAGTTGAATACGCGCCATCGGTGCCTCATTATAACGGCGCGATCGCAGCCACGAATCACAATTATTTATTATGGGCTGCCCTGCAAGCCAATAAGCACGCGGCTCTCAGGCCATGCCTTGCCAGGAGGCAATAGCGCTGCGGCACCTGGCCCTATTAAAAAATCTACTCGGCGGCGGCGATTTTTGATTTCGCCAACGCGGGATTCTTCGCCAGGTAACGTTTGATGCCAGCGACGATAGAATCGGCCAATGTCGATTGGTAGGCGGGATCGTTGAGACGGCGCTCTTCTTCGGGATTGCTGATGAAAGCGGTCTCAACCAAAATCGAGGGAATGTCCGGCGCTTTTAGCACGGCGAAGCCCGCTTGCTCGACCTCACCGCGATGCAATCGATTGATGCCGCCGATTTCGTCTAACACCGCACGGCCAAGGCGCAGGCTGTCGTTAATCGTTGCGGTTTGTGAAAGGTCGAGCAACGTGCGCGCGAGGTAAGGATCTTTCTGTTTCAAATTCACGCCACCGATCAGATCTGCGGAATTTTCTTGTTTCGCCAACCAGCGCGCTTGGGTCGACGTCGCGCCGCGTTCGGACAACGCAAACACCGAAGACCCACGCGCGTTCGGGCGGATGAACGCATCGGCGTGAATCGACACAAACAAATCTGCTTGCACCCGGCGCGCTTTATTGACGCGCTGGCCGAGCGCGATGTAGTAATCGCCCTCGCGCGTCAACACCGCGCGCATATTCGGCTCGCGATCGATTTTGTCCTTTAGCAATTGAGCGATCGCGAGCGTAACGTCTTTTTCTTGGCTGCCGTTCGCGCCGCGTGCGCCGGGATCCTCACCGCCATGACCGGCGTCGATAACGATCGTCACGAGCCGATCAATCAAGGGCCTCGATTTACTCGGCGGCGGTTTTTTATCGGCGTCAACTTTGTCGCCACTATTACTTTTTATAATCGGAACCTCGGGCGGCACCCAATCTTTCGCCTGCGTATCGACTTCGCTCGGTATGCCATCCTTGCCGAGCACCAGCAGCAACGGATCGGGCGCCGCAATGGGATTGATGTCGATCACCAAACGATAATTGTATTCGCCAACCGGCGGCAACAAAAACACATTGGGCTTCACCTCGCCCTTTAGATCAAGCACCAGTCGCACGGTATTCGCCTTGAAGCGCGCGACGCGCATCAGCTTGATATAGGGATCGTCCATCACGACTTTTCCGGACAAACTTTCGAGCGTGTTGTCGAGATCGGCCTCAATGTCGACCACCAGCCGGTCTGGATTCTTAAGCGTGAAGGAATTAAATTTAAGCGCTTCGTTGGATTCGAGTGTCACACGTGTGTAATCCGGGGCAGGCCAAATTCGCGTCGAAGTCACTTTCGTAGCAGCGAAAGCAGCGCCGACGCTGACAAAAAATGTCAGTAAGAATACTTGCAAAAAAAACATCATCGCGTGATTTCTTTGGGCCATGTGTTCCAAAACTCTTCCATATCGATTTTCGATGACGCAATTTTCACACTGCGGCCGTCTTCCTCAAGCATCAACTTAATTTCAACATCGGCGCGCGGCAATAAGCTCATCGCGCGCTCCGGCCACTCAACCAAGCAAATATTGATGCCATCGAAAATTTCATCGAAGCCCGCGTCCAGCCATTCTTGCTCATGTTTGAATCTATATAAATCAAAATGATACAAGTTTAAACTCGAAATTGAATACGATTCAACCAAAGTGTACGTCGGGCTCTTCACGCGCCCATCGAAACCAAGACCGCGCAACATACCGCGCACCAACGTCGTCTTCCCGGCGCCAAGATCGCCGATTAAAAACATCGTCAATCCCGGCGACAAAAAACCAGCGAGATGCGCGCCCAGCTTGAGCGTGGCCTGTTCGTCGGCTAAATGGACAAGGGTCATTCGCGCGATTATAGCGAGGGACAAATGACTTATTGTGGAAGAACTGAGGCGTGTTGTTTTTTCACGTCAACCACAATTGCTCATCCCCAATTTCGGGGATGGCGAGTTCGTTTAAATTGCTTTAGGCTTCATCCAGGCCAATCGAGGAAATCGCAAAGCGAGCAACGCGCCCGGCATGCGTTGGCTTGCGAAAAATCATGCTCAACATTCTAATCGTCGAAGACGACGAAAATTTCCGAATTCGTTTCGCCGAGATCGTCGAGTCGTGCGCGGATTTTCGCTTGGTCGCCGCGGTTGGTAATTGCGCGGAAGCGCGTGCATGTCTCGCGCGGGAAAAGCCCGACGTGCTGTTGTGCGATTTAGGTTTGCCTGACGGCGATGGCGCCGAGATCGTGCGCGAGGCCTGCCGCGCTAACCCCGCCCTGGACGCAATGGTCGTCACGGTATTCGGCGATGAAGCGCACGTAATGCGCAGCTTGGAAGTGGGCGCGACCGGCTATTTGCTCAAAGATAGCTTGCCGGAAGATATTATTGCGACCATCAAATTGCTGCACGCGGGCGGCAGCCCAATCAACCCGATCATCGCGCGGCGTTTGTTGCTGCGCTTTAGCGGCGTATCACGCAACACCGAACCAAGTTCGATTGCGTTGACCGAACGCGAACATGATGTGCTGCAATTGGTTTCCAAAGGCTATCGCACGCCGGAGATCGCCGCACTGCTGAAAATTTCCCATCACACCGTCGCCTCGCACATTAAGAAGATCTATAGCAAACTAGAGGTTTCGTCGCGCGGGGAGGCGGTGTATGAGGCGAGTCGACGGCGGCTTATTTAATCAATTGGGTTGCAATTGAGTTTTCATAAAACGGACGGCACCCCCTCACCCTGACCCTCTCCCCGTGACGGGGCGAGGGCACAAACCCCTCTCCCGCCGATGCGGGAGAGGGTTGGGGTGAGGGGGCGCGCAACAAAAACCAACAACATGTTCGGCAACAACAAATTTCTCAGCAAGGCATTATTACTCATCTGCTGCGGCTTGCTTTACGCTGCCTTGGCGTTCGCGAATGTAAATAGCCAAGCTGTCCCATCTGAGCAAACCCAACTTCTCACGCAAGCCAAAATAATTCTGAGCGATAGCGATGTGCCGCCGCCGGATTCCGACGCGTGGCAATCACAATCGTTGCCGGATAACTGGAATAAATCCCGCCCGGGAAACGGTGGTTTCGCTTGGTACCGCATCGAATTTGAACTCATGCCCGAGCAACTAAAGCTCTCCGCGCTTTATGTCCCGCGCGTAAGCATGAACGGCGCAGTGATGATCAATGGCGAATACCTCGGCGGCGGGGGTGAATTCGCCGAACCCATGGCGCGACAATGGTATCGGCCGCAATTTTATTCAGTGCCCGATAAGCTTCTTAAGAGCGGCACGAACGTCATTCATTACCGTGTCAAGGCTTACCCGAACAACAAGGGTGGGCTGTCGGAAATCCATTTTGGCCTCGCCCAACCGATCGAAGAAAAATGGCGTAAGCGCTATTTTTGGCAAGTCACCAGCGTGCAAATCACCAGCGTATTGACCTTCAGTCTGGGCATCATGGCCTTGTGCGCATGGTATTTGAGGCGAGGGGAAAATGCGGCTTATGGTTACTTCGGTGCATCCGCCTTGCTTTGGGCGTTGCGTAACACGCATTTCTTGTTTACTTACATTCCAATGCCTGCGGTGTATTGGGAAATCCTCGTTGCGACGTCACTAATCTGGGTACTGCTGCTGGTTTATATGTTCGGTTTGCGTTTTGACAATTTGCATCTTCCTAGAGCGGAGCGGTTTGTGTTTGCGTTCGCAATCGCCGCGCCTTTCCTGCTTTGGGCGGCGGGTCAAATGAAACTCACTTTCGCGATTGGGATTTGTTACGGTGCCGTGCTGTTTACCGGCGCATATTTACTGAAGGTGGTGTTCGATGTCGCGCGACGCGAACGCCGGCTCGACACCATCATGCTGTTCTGTGCTTCGATTATTGTTTACAGCTTTGGTGTGCACGATTGGGTGACCCAGCGCGATGCCTTAGGATTTAGCGAGCCATACAATTTACATTTCGGCGCGCCGATTTTCTTTGTGATCGTCGCATGGAATATGCTGAGACGATTTTCCCAAGCGCAAACGGAGGCCGAACAATTGAACCGTTCTCTCGAAACGCGCGTCCAACAAAAAAGCGCCGAAATTGAACTCAGCTATGAAAAAATGCGCGAAGCGGAAGCCGCGCGCATGCTCGTGACCGAACGCGAACGCATCATGCGTGACATGCACGACGGCGTCGGCTCGCAACTCATCGCCGCGCGCCAGCTCGCCGAGCGCGGCGAACTTAAGCCGGAAGAACTGGTAATGGTGTTGAACGAATGCATGGACGATCTGCGCCTAGTCATCGATTCGCTCGAGCCGACCGAGGGCGATCTTCTTAACGTAATCGGCAACCTGCGCTATCGCTTAACGGATCGATTCGCCCGGCAGGGCATTGATCTCAAGTGGGAGGTCAGCGATTTTCCGGCAAACCTGCGGCTCGCGCCGAGCGGCATTTTGCATATTCTGCGCATCGTGCAAGAAGCCTTCGCCAATGTGCTCAAACACGCGGGCGCGAGCGAAGTGATCTTTTCTGCCACGCTCGTGCCGCAGCGACAACAGATCAAACTGAGCGTTCGCGACAATGGCTGTGGAGTGAGCAACGAAGCGGCGAATGGCGCGAGCCGCGGCCGCGGGCTGGCGAATATGAAGCAACGCGCCGAAACCGTCGGCGGCGAATTACACATCGACGCTGATGAGGGCGGCTGCGTCGTCACCTTGACGCTGCCGCTCTTGAATCCCGCCGCGCCGGATTTAACCTTGCGTTCTTAAACGTAACGCGCAGGGCGAATCTTCATTTCTCTCCCGCGAGATACGCCAAGAGCCGCGCCGCGCTTGCCTCCTGGCTCGACAGGTTCGCAGAACTACCATCCATGCGCCTTCTGGCGCGATCCCGGTAAGTAATTCAATTCCCATTGGCGCATCCCCTTTTTAGGGGATAGCCATGCCGATTAAGCCGGCATAGACTTTCGCGACGTGATGCTACGGTCGCACGTCGTCCAGGCGGCGTTTAAAAATATCTCGAACCCGCGCAAACGATCGAACCTTTACTAAATGTGCCGGAAATGACGGAGCAAGAAGCGCATGCGCGCTTAGATAAGACGTTTAACGACAACACGGGTGATAAGAACAAGGAGAAAGACTGTGAAGATGAAAGAAAGAATCGGCTCTATCGTGGCATTTTCCCTGGCTGTTTTAATAGGCGGCTGTGGCGGTGGGGGGGGGAGGCGGCCGCGCTGGTTCAAATCAAGAACCGCAAGTTGCCAAAGTCGAGATTCAGCAAACCGGCTTGATCCTGACACAGAGCGGAGAAACGAAACAACTTGCTGCTAAAGCCACCGATGCGCAAGGTAATACTATCGATGTTCCGATAACATGGTCGTCGACGAAGACATCAGCGATCACAGTTGATGATACCGGCAAAGCCAGCGCCGCATCGGCCAATGGATCCAGCCAAATTGTCGCCGCGGCAGGCGACGTTAAGTCCGCGCCACTCCTTGCTGTTGTCACACAACCGGTACTCAACGCGATTCTTCTCGCCGATGCGCAGATTGTCGGCGAACCGATTGAAACTACACCGGATGCAACGCCGAGTTTTAGCAACACCTACCAGGTCACGTTAACCGGCATTTCGCCACCCGTGGCCGGCTCGATATTGATCAGTACCGAATCCAAAGCGGTTGCTGGTCGCGTATTGGCCGTGGATAGCACCAGCGATCCGATGAAAGTCACTGTCGGCCTCGTATCCCTGCGCGAGTTATTTCCGAATCTCGACATCAATGAAACGTTAGATTTGACCAACGCGTCGGTCGAAATTCCGGCGGATATCGCGGCGGCCTACGATGTTAAGCGCAGCGGAAACACGTTTGACTTCAGCCCGAAGGCTAACCTCACACCAGTTGCGGCGCTTCGCGTGAAACCGCAAGCCGGCGGGTTTGGCACAAGCGTGTTGCCGCCATTTTTATCGTGCGAAAACACGCGCTCTGGACTGACGCCCGGGACATTGCCGGCGAAGCTAAGCTTTCCCCCAATCTTCAGCATCACGCTAAATTCTAGTTTCGATATTTTGTATAGTCGGGCAAATGGCCTGGAGCGACTTGTCCTTAATGCAAAGCCGGAGTTTAAATTTGAAGGCGGGATTGATTTTACCGTGGCATTTGAGGAAAAGTTCGAATGCAAGGCGGAATTGGCAATTATCCGCATTCCGGTCGGCGGCGCGCTATCGTTTCTCATTAGCGGTTTGGTGCCGATGGGCGTTGGGATTGAGTTAGGCGGAAAAATTACGGTGGCGACTGCAGGAATCGGTACGAAAGTTACCGGTGAAGCGAAGGCATCGCTCGGTATATCCTGCCCGCCCGGAGGCGCATGCGTATTCGTCAAGAGTTTGGACAGTTTCAAACACGATGTCGTACCCAATTTAAATTTGCCGACTATCGGTGATTTGCGCTTGGAGCCTTCTCTCTCTGCATTTGCGTATGCGGAAGCATCTATTGGAAATCCGTTTTTAAGATCGCTGCGGTTCGACGCCTTCGAAGCCAAAACCGGCGCGAAGCTTGAGGGTAGCTTTGCGATACCTATTAGTCAGTTGTCCGATACGACCTATCAATCCAACTACAAGGTGTCTATCGACGCTAAAGCAAGCGTAGGCACGAACCTGAGCGACCTGGCAAAGGCCCTGGGCACCGGTAGCATTACCGCCGTGGAGTTGGCCTTCTCTGCCGATCTGGCCAAATCGCCGGTTGGCATTGCGACAGAGCCGATTACCGCAGACCGAAAGACGTTTGTAACCGGTGACACGATGAAATTCACCATCAAACTTGATCCCGCAAGTATCGATTTTTTCCCAGGGCTTGGTCCTTACAACGTGAAAACAATTCAACTAGTCCGCGATGGCCCCGGTGGGCCCAAGGTGGTCGGTTCGGTCACTGCCGCAGATAAACAAACCGAATTTGAAATTCCGTTTACGTCAAGCGATGCCGGGAAGGTCAGTGAGTTCTCGGCATTCGTGGTGACAAAGCTCTTGCCCGCTGATCTGTTAGCGCTGGAGATTGGGCAAGCCGCCGGCAAGGAACCGCCGGCGCCCGGCACAATCGCGCTGGGAGTGATTTCGTCCGGGATCGGATAATTCGCGCCCGCCAGACCAGCTATTGATTTCAAAATCGGTAACCGTGGGCGGGCAAACAAATATCGTTTTAAACATAGACACACCCATCGTCAGTGGGGAGCAACGATCTCAATGCAACAACGGGTACCGCATCGGGTGAATTAACCACAACGCGAACTGCAGTCTCCATTGCTCGATCAGTTTTTTGCGCAACATCGGCGATAGCAACTACTACGTCCGTGTCAATAGTCAAGGCCATCCCTGATCTTTTTGCCACAAGAGTGGGGTCACTGACCTTATCAGCCAACGGTCATTACGGTGACAGTTTTCCTCTGATAATCAGTGTTCCTGCGGCCGAACACACGATTACAACCACCACCTTCGACGCCGGAGCACCGTGTTTTCCACCGATTGCGCCAGTGATATCCGATTCGGGAACGTTCATTAACTTCACAGCTCACATTCAGGGGACCCTCATAAATGGCCGCCTTTTGGGAAGCGAAACCAGTTCTGTTGTTTCGGGCACAGGGCCGGGACTCCGCAATGACGTTAGTATCAGCTGGAATCTTGGAAATTGACCTGTTTTGCCGAACACGCTGGGCAGGCGGAGCCAGTGCCGCGCACGGTGCGACTTCGGCGAGAGCCGCTCGCTGATTGCCTCCTGGCTCGATAGGTTCGCAGAACTAACATCCAAGCGCCTTCTGGCGCGTTCCTTAAAGTAATTCCATTCCCATTGGCGCAAGCGCTTTTCGTGCGAGAACGCTAGCCCGTTGTTTTTTTCACTTCATGCGCGCTTCGTTTATCATCGCACGATGGATGCATCGACACTCGAGCAACTTGCCGCAAATATCAAGGCCTGGGGAAACGAGCTGGGGTTTTCCGCAATCGGCATCGCCGACGTCGATCTTGGCAACGCCGAAGAAAAACTGTTGCGTTGGCTGAAACAAAACTACCACGGCACAATGGATTACATGGCGCGCCACGGCGCAAAGCGCGCGCGGCCTGCCGAACTGGTGCCGGGAACGCTGCGGGTCATTTCGGTGCGCCAGGATTATTCGGTTGACGAGGTTCGCGACAGCCACGAAGTTTTAAAGGATGGCGCGCGAGCGTTTGTCGCTCGCTATGCAATGGGCCGCGACTATCATAAAATTTTGCGCGGCAAACTCAAGCGGCTCGCCAAAAAAATCGAACTGCCATCGGCGATTTTCAGCATCGCGTGTTCACCGACAGCGCGCCGGTGATGGAAGTAGAACTCGCCGTCAAAGCCGGATTAGGCTGGCGCGGCAAGCACACCTTGTTGCTTGATCGCCGCGGCGGATCGCTATTTTTTCTCGGCGAAATTTTTACCGATCTGCCATTGCCGATCGATCAACCGGTCGCAAACCATTGTGGATCGTGCCAGGCCTGTATCGACGTCTGCCCGACTGGCGCGATCGTCGCGCCCTATGTGCTGGACGCGCGGCGCTGCATTTCCTATCTCACCATCGAGCACAAGGGCAGCATTCCGGAGGAATTTCGCAAGCCCATGGGCAATCGCGTTTACGGTTGCGACGATTGCCAACTGGTTTGCCCGTGGAACAAATT
Organism: uncultured Pseudomonadota bacterium; assembly: GCA_963840785.1. Taxonomy (GTDB): domain Bacteria; phylum Pseudomonadota; class Gammaproteobacteria; order Burkholderiales; family JALYOK01; genus JALYOK01. Next base: position 618,266 of record CAWJAF010000003.1, read on the forward strand.
TGCGAAACAAACCGACGACAGCTGATTTTCGCGTGCGCAATGGCTTGGATGATGCCGAGCTCGTTACGCTATTCGCGTGGACAGAGAAAGAATTTGCCACGCGCCTCGCTGGCAGTGCGATTCATCGTATTGGCTACGAACAATGGTTGCGCAATCTCGCGGTCGGCTTAGGTAACGCACCGTCGACGCCTGCAGTAATCCAAGCGCTGCAATCGCGGCGCGATGATCCCTCAAGCCTGGTGCGCGAGCATGTCGCTTGGGCGATTGCCCAACACGGCGAGCGTCAAGCCACTAAATCTTAAAACTCGCCTCGCTTGCAAAAATCTCCAGGCTCAACTGCAACGAATCGACGTCGGGCGAAAATGGATAGTGGATGACGAGCGTGACCGCTTGCATGATTTTCTCAAAGCCCGCTTCCGACTGTGAAACGGTATAAAACGGCTTCGCAGTCAGTGCTAGCGGACGATTTGATAGCAGCACCAACGATCCGCCCAACACGTCGTCTTCCAGTGCCAGTTCAGTTAAATCGGCAAATTTGTGTAGCTGCCCAAATCCGCCCGGGCAATGGCCTTGGAACCAATAACGCCCCGCCGGACCATCACAACTGGGCATCGAAATATTGAGTTCAACCTCCAAGAATCCGCGCATCGCACGGCCAAACGCATAGCCGACACTCAAATTATTTTTACTTAACTGCATTTCCTTATACAGCGTTCCGCCATCGGTTTCCGTCGTAAAAATCAAATTTCGATTGCCTTCGGAAACCAGTAAATATTGCGGCTCAACCGTTTCGTAGCCGATATGGCTCGGATAGAGCTTATCGTGAAATAGTCCCTTGCCCTGCTGATCGATAGCGAGATCGGACGGCACAATCAATGATTTGAAACTAACGCGATCGTGCGCCGAGGCGATGCCGCCAGACGCGGCAGCCCCCGCCTCACCGGCTTGAATTTTGCGGCGATAGTGCTCCGGTTGGCGACGCAAAGTATCGACGAAATTGTGTTTTAAGAAATAGCTATCGAATTCCCGTACGGTCGCGGAGCCATCCAAATTGATGACCGCTTGCACCGTGTCGTTGTGCAAGAACAGCTCCATGTGGCCATCGCTATCCAAATCTTCTTGGTAACGTTCGGGACGCGCCGCCGATCGATCCAGATGTGCCTCCAAGCTCAATCATCGCCGCGTAAAGAGCGCGGCGCAGATGCGGCAAATAGAGCCCGCCAAACAAGCCATGCCAATAAGCGTCATTGGCTTGCGCTTGGTAGAGCAGCACGCGCATCTTCGGTGTCGCTAGCTCGCGGCGCGAGTTGCGCAAGCCGCTCAGATAATCGCAGCATGCGCTTATGCATCCAATTCGATTCGGGATAGCGACTGAAGAAATTCTTCCAAATGCCGCCGCGAATGAACGCCTTATTTTCTTCGTATTGGTGATTGAGTTTGCGTTCGGCGACGAAATCCGCATAAAGATTCGCCGCAGGCGCCGGTAACGACCATTCGTTCATTTCGATGTAAGATGCCGTCGGTAAATACACGATTCCGCGCGTCGGGGCATCTCGATAATACGTCGGCGTAATGACTGGTTTGAATGATACTGGACTTCAGCACACCTTCAATGAATTGTTTCAGCCAACCGCGGGTGTAAACCCAATCAAAGGTTTCCGGCCAGATGCCGAGCTTTTCGATGTCGTCAAAGTAAACCGCTGCGGCCCTGCCGCTATCGTCCGCGAGCGATTCGATATAGCGCACCACTTCGTCTGCCTGCGCAAATGGAATGCGATAACGCAATTGTTCTGAGATTGGAAATAGGGCGAGTTGGCGGCCATCTTCTTCTGTCGTGAAATAGCCGTTCAATTCCGAAGGCGTACGGCCGGTGCAGAGAAAATGATAATCATCGACGGTGACGTAGCGAATCCCCGCATCCGCAAGCGCCGGGACGACCGTGCTTTCCCATACCCGCTCCGTGAGCCAAGCGCCGGTCGGACGTTGCGCGAGCTGCCGTTCGAGACGATTGCTCAGCGTGACGATTTGTCCAACCCGATCGCGATGTGGAATCGCGGCGAGAATCGGCTCGGTATCGCCGCCGCCAAAAATCTCTACCTGTCCACGCTGCACCATTTCGCGCAACAACGCCATATCCTCCGGATGATGTTGGAACAAAAATTCCAGCAGCCAGCCGCTGAAATGCACCGCAAAGCGAAACTGGGGATACTCATGCAATGTGTGAATGAACGGCCGGTAACACCGGGCGTGGGCGTCGTGAATCACCTCGGGAAAATTACCTACCGGTTGATGCGCATGGACGCCAAGCAAAAGCTTAATCGAGGGTTGCATGAATTCTTGTTAGATTTAGGAAACGCGCCGCATGGCGCCCGACGAATCGGAATGTGTGGTGCCTCGACTTAGCGGCTCGCGCAAAATTTCCGGTGCCGGGAGACGTAGCAACGAATACAAATTGGCGAGATTGCGCCGATATAATTCGTCGAAACTTTTCACGCTCTCGCTTGGATTGTAGTCGCCCGGCCACCAAAACCAATCCGATGCTTCACAACTCGCCAATTGGCGCGCTGCGGCGTTGCGCTCAGCGTCCGAAAAATTGCCACTCGCGATTTCGCGATCGTATGCGTGCTTCGCGTTGCACAATAACTCCCAGGCGCGGTTTTTTGCCGGGTCACCGATCCAAGTGGAAAAGGTGCCGTAGACCCAGCTACCGGCGGCAATATGAGTCAGATCGGTCAACGCTTCGCGTAGTGCGGCTTCGCCGAACGTCGTCAGGCGAATTCGAGGGTGTGCAGCGAGCAAGGTGTAGAGTTCTGACAGAAAATAAAATCCATTATACGGATAATATTCCCAGGCATTTTCACCATCCATGATGATGCTGACCACCGGCGTTTCGCCATTCGGCGCGCGATCGGCAATGCCTTCGAGTTCACGGATAAAATCCAATGCCGCATCTTTTCCTAGCCATTTCGCATATTCGAATCCGATCTTGTCCGAAAGCCGATCGTCGCGAAAAAATCCGACAATCGCGCCAGCGTTAGACGTGCGATCCGATAGGGCCGGTACAAATAACGTTCGCGCTCGCCGGCGGCCTCGCGCAAGCTATGGCGCAAAACCGCCTCGCCACTGGCGGTCCAGCGAAAACCGGCATTCGCAAACACACCGGCTGCAGAATGAGACAGGCCGCCCTCCGCCGGCCATATGCCTTGCGCAGCCGCACCAAATCTAGCGCTGTGGCTGGCACTCGCCGAGTCTACGTGCCAGCGCAAGCGCGCCGCACCATCGGGGTAATTTTCGCAATGCGGCAATTTCACATCCGGCCAACTGTCACGGGCGCTGGCGAAATCCAATAGCAGTGGCGCGATCGGATGATAATGCGGCGTGGTCGACAATTCGATACGTCCTGCTTCCTGCAATGCTCGATATCGTGGAATCAAATTGGCAATCAGCTTTCCCAGAAGCTCGATCAAGGTGCGGCGATCGTCGACGGAAAAATGCTTGCCCTGCTTCAACCATAGCGCGATTCGCGGATCGTCACGGCGCACCGTTTCGCCGAGCCAGGTCAGGTGATACCACATCAACAAATCGGCGAAATACTGCGGCGACAAATAGGCCAGATTCGTCATCTTCGTTGTCGGAAAAATGCTCAACGGCCCGTTGTAAGCGTTGGTACGCCGGGTAGGAATCGATCATCGTCGCCTGATTGCAACGAAAACAATTCGCGACAATGAGCGCCCTATCGGATACCGTCAACGCGGCCAAATCGGGTTTCGCCAAGCAACCGCAATAACGGATCGCGAAAATTGTTCTGTCGCGAATTGAGCCGCATAATCTTCGATCTGATCAAGCAAAATCGGCACGAAATTAAACACGGCGCGCGCCTCCGGCATTTGCTCGAGATACCACGCCATATCGGTGTAGTCTTTGATCGCGTGCAAATAAGTCCATGGTAGCGCGAACTCACCGCTGGTATGGTCGCGGTAATCCGGCTGGTGCATATGCCAACAAAGAATTAATTCGAGATGCTTGGATTCATTCATGGAAATTTGTTTTCAATACTGCTCGCTCCTCTTCACGGGAAGGCAATTTCTGCCGGCGAGACTGCCCGGAGAGCCGCGCGAATACTGGCTCTCAGAGGCATGATCAACGAATATGGTGAACTTCTTGTCCTAACATTTCGGCGGTGATCAAAGTTACCCCATTATCGGTCACATGGAATCGCTTTCGATCACTCTCTTTATCGAAGCCGACTTCTAAACCATCTGGAACACGAGCACGCTTGTCGATCACCACTTTGCGCAAGCGCGCATTCTCGCCGATATGCACGTCGGGCAGAATCACGGAATCTTCGATTTCCGAGTAACTGCCGACACGTACGTCGGAAAACAAGAGCGAGCCGCGAATTGAAGCGCCGCTGATAATGCAGCCCCCGGAAACCAACGAGTCCACCGCCATGCCGCGGCGTTCGTCGTCATCGAACACAAATTTCGCCGGCGGTAATTGTTCTTGATAAGTCCAAATCGGCCATTCCCGATCGTACATATTCAGATCCGGCGTGACGCGACACAGTTCCATATTTGCCTCCCAATAGGAATCGATGGTCCCCACATCGCGCCAATAGGGAACCTTATTTCCATCCACCGACACACAACTGTCGCTAAAGCGATGGGCATAAACTCGATAGCGATTCACCAAATAGGGAATGATGTCTTTACCGAAATCGTGGCTGGATTTCGGTTCGTCGGCGTCGCGTTTGAGTTGTTCGTAGAGAAACGCCGCATTAAAAACATAAATGCCCATGCTCGCCAGTGCTCGCGTCGGGATCGCCCGGAATATGCGCAGGATTATTCGGCTTCTCGGCAAATTCGATGACACGCTGCTCATCATTCACCGCCATCACGCCGAATGCCTTGGCATCGGCAAGCGGCACATCCAGGCACGCGACCGTCATATCCGCCTGCATTTGCACATGCTGCGCGATCATTTTGCCGTAGTCCATTTTATAGATATGATCGCCGGCCAAGTATCAAAATGTATTCCGGCGCGTAGTCGCGAATAATGTCGATATTCTGAAATACTGCATCCGCCGTGCCTTTATACCAACTCTCGTCCTAGGCGCTGTTGCGCGGGCATCAGATCGATACTTTCCTTAAACTGTCCAGCCAAAAAACTCCAACCGCGTTGCAGATGTTGCAACAGGCTGTGGGCTTTGTATTGAGTGGCGACGCCAATGCGGCGAATACCGGAGTTAATGCAATTGGACAACGGAAAATCGATGATACGAAATTTGCCGCCGAACGGCACAGCGGGCTTAGCGCGCCAATCGGTAAGCGGCCCGAGTCGGCTGCCGCGGCCGCCGGCGAGAATCATTGCGAAGGTATTTTTCGTCAGCCGACTGACGTAGCGGCCAGCGGGTTGTCCAGTTTTACCTCGTGCGCTATTTTCCATCGTTACTCCGCAATGTTTGATTGATTTTCGAAAGTGTTGCTGACGGCCCGGCTAGCATCTGCGTATTATAACGACATTAGTCATTCACCGACCGCCCATTGATCACCGCTATTCCCGCAGATTTCGATAGCATCCTGACCGCACGCAGCCATGATCCGCATTCGATATCTCGGGACCGCAGCAAAATGGTGATAGCTATTTGTTTCGCGTATTTCGCCCCTATGCCACGAGCGTCTCGATGCGCGTCGGGTAACACTGAGAAGCCGTTAACGCGCATTCATCCGGCGGGAATTTTCGAGTGGCACGGCACGCTGCCAACACAGAAAGATCGCGTACTTATTGCCGACGAAAACGGCGTCAAAGTTGTTTTCCACGACCCCTATTCGTTTCCCGCTCAGCTAACGCAAGACGATCTTTATCTATTCAATTCTGGAAAGTTGCATCAAGCCTACCGCAGCCTCGGCGCACACGCGCGTTCGATCGACGGCGTTGATGGTGTGCGCTTCGCGGTTTGGGCACCCAATGCCGGACGAGTTAGCGTGGTTGGCGAGTTTAATCGTTGGGATGGTCGCGTTCATCCCATGCGCAGTCATGGCGAAAGCGGTGTGTGGGAATTATTCATTCCCGACCTTGCCGTTGGGGTTCTGTATAAATTCGAGATTCGCAATCGCCGCACCGGCCAAATTTTCGTCAAGAGCGACCCTTACGGAAACAGCTTCGAAATGCGCCCAAGCACCGCGACACGCGTCGTGTCGGCAAAGCGATACGATTGGCACGACCAGGTCTGGTTCAAACAACGCGCCGCTTGGGATTGGTTGCATGCGCCGCTCAACATTTACGAAGTCCATGTCGGTTCCTGGCGCAAACACTACGATGGCCGCAACTACACTTACCGCGATCTCGCGACGCATTTGATTCCTTACGTGCAAGAAATGGGCTACACCCATATCGAGTTGTTGCCGATTTCCGAGCATCCGCTGGATGAATCGTGGGGTTATCAAACCACCGGTTATTTTGCCGCCACCAGCCGCTTCGGCTCGCCCGACGATTTACGTTATTTCATTGACGCCTGCCATCAAGCCAACATCGGTGTGATTCTCGATTGGGTGCCGGCGCATTTTCCCACCGATGATTTTGCGCTGGCGCGCTTCGACGGCACGGCGCTTTATGAACACGAAGATCCGCGCCTGGGTTTTCATCAGGATTGGGGCACGAATATTTTCAACTATGGCCGCAATGAAGTCCGTAGCTTTTTGCTTTCCAGCGCCCATTATTGGTTGTCAGAATTTCACATTGACGGTTTGCGCGTCGATGCCGTCGCCTCGATGCTTTATCTCGATTATTCGCGCAAAGCCGGCGAATGGTTGCCAAACAAATTTGGCGGTCGAGAAAATTTGGACGCAATCGATTTTTTGCGCGAGCTCAACGTCATGGTTCACGAGCAATTTCCAGGCGCGCTAACCTTCGCCGAAGAATCCACCGCCTGGCCCGGCGTGTCGCGCCCAACCTATCTGGGCGGACTTAGGCTTTTCGATGAAATGGAACATGGGCTGGATGAACGATACGCTGCGTTATTTCGCGCGCGAGCCGATCTTTCGCCGTTTTCATCAAAACGAACTCACCTTCGGCCAGCTTTATGCCTACAGTGAAAACTTCGTGCTGCCGTTTTCCCACGATGAAGTCGTTCATGGGAAACATTCGCTGCTCGACAAAATGCCCGGCGATCGCCTGGCAAAAATTTGCCAATTTACGTTTGCTGTTGACCTATCACGCCACCGTGCCGGGAAAAAAACTCAACTTCATGGGCAACGAAATTGGCCAAGGACGCGAATGGTCGGAGAAGCGCGAACTGGATTGGAGTCTGCTCGAGTTCGACTTTCAGCACGGCATCAAGCAACTCTCCGAGGATCTCAATAAGCTATATCGAGAAAATCCCGCGTTGCACGAACTCGATTTTGCCCAAGAAGGATTTCAGTGGATCGACTGCCACGATGCCGATCACTCCATCGTCAGTTTCATTCGACGCGGGCGCACATGGCCGATTTGTCATCGTTGCGCTGAATTTCACGCCGGTGCCGCGCACGAATTATCGCATCGGCGTGCCGCAAGCCGGGAACGTACGTCGAACTACTTAATAGCGACTCGATTTTCTATTCAGGTTCGAATGTGAACAACGGCGGCGGAGTCGCGTCGCAAAACTATGCTTGGATGGATCAACCGCATTCGATGTTGATCAAGCTGCCACCGTTAGCGGGCGTCGTATTGTCGAATCAAAAATAACATCCCTTTTGCGCGTCTTCATCGGAAGGGCGCTGCCGAACTCTTTACACCTCGGTCGCGATATTTTTATTGCGAATCGGAATACTGTCTGAATAGCTGAGCGCCTTTGATGAAAAAAAACCAACTCCCACGGATGCTTTTTAGTTTAGTATTTTTTGCAACCCTTGCGGTGGGCGCAGATCGTAGCAATTCCACTGAATCGTTAATCCTCGCCGCAGTCGTTTTGGAAGAACCCAAGGATGACGACAATGACGCCACAGCCGCTGATACAACGCCTGACTCGACGGCGACGCCAACTGATACCTCTATCGTCGGCGCGGCTGAGGCGACCAAACATCAAGGCTTTGAATATAAGGCGGTTTCGTTAATCGGTTCAAGAAAGGTCAAGGCAACGCTGAGTAATCCGTATATTCCTCAAACGCTTGTTAGGCGCGAGCACGTCAATTCTGCCGTCGCACAACGAACCCCCGTTTTACAAACCGGATTGTTTTGGCAGATTCACCATATGACGTGTGAGGCGGATAACAGCCTGCTCGTCGATGCCTATACTTCCAATGAACAGGGAGAGCGACAACTGGGTACCTGGCGCATCTCGGAAAGCGGCGCGATATCAGCAGAGTATGTACAAAAATATGGTCCGAATGGCGATAAACGTTCTGGAATGAGGAAGAGCAAAGCTATTCGCTTTAAAGACGGCAGCAAATTTGTCGCGATTTTCCCTGAGAAGGAAGTCGTCAAACAAAAGATCAATGGCATTGAAACCGAAATACGCGTCCTTCGCAAAGCCTACGATGCGATGCGCGACGAAGTGATTGTGGAAACGAGTCGGTATTCCGGTGAGGGACATCCTTTCTATGGCAGTATTTTCTCGATTTGGCGTCAGGGGAACAATGCTCAGGCGCGTCGATTGATTAGCTGGTCTGCATTGGGCAAGGACATTTCCAAGTACGGCTATCCATTTGATTTGCGCGGATTCTATGCCGGGCAGATCAGCGCGATGGCGGTCGATAAAGAAGGCCGGATTTTTCTATCAATCTATGTCGATGCACACGCGGGCGTGGCAGCAAATGACTCGAATAGAATCAGCAGAAACGTGATTTATCGGTTGGATGAAGCGAACAAAAAAATGATCCCGGTTGTCGATACCGATCTCGACAAACTCTATAAAAGCGGTAAGCAGGCAAACGATTCGGGTTTTAGCGAACGCATTCTGGAAGGCATCGGTTACTATGCAGACGGACCGTTAAACAACGCATTCATCGGTGATATTCCGGTACGTCAAATCTGCTTCGATCAAAAGAATCATCTTTTTCTTCTCGATAGCACCCGCAAAAGCACTAAGAATGCGGTCATCAGGAAAATCGATTTTGACAAGAATCTGATGTCCACCTGGGCACATTAGCGTACCGTGTTATCAACTGCGGCGCAAAAATTTCGAAGAGGCGATAAACCTACAATCATCCGGCGGTACACGTAATGACTCGACACGTTAGCGATCCATCTTCAGCGTTCCAAATTGAAATTGAGTTTGGCTCTCGGGCGTGGTTCGACAAACTGTTCGGCGCCAGTCCGGTGGGGACGACCATCACTCGCGCGCGCGATCAACTCATTATCGCCGTGAACGATGCCTGGCTGGAGCAAACGGGTTTTGAACGCGACGAAGTCATTGGCCGCACGCGCACGCAGCTGAATCTCTGGGTCGATCTCGCCGATCGTGACGCGATAGTCGAAAAAATGCGCGAGTCAGGTTCGCTGCGCAATGTCGAAGTTCGCTATCGTCGCAAGACCGGTGAACATTCGGTGTTGTTCGGGGCGCTGGAAACCATTGAGGTTGCCGGAGAGCGTTACGTACTCGGAACATCGTTCGATATCTCCGATCGCAAGCGCGCGGAAGCGCGCTATCAACATCTCGCCACTCACGACGCGTTAACGGATCTCCCTAACCGCGCATTGCTGATGGATCGGCTGGGCCAAGCGATTCGCAGCGCCGAACGTCATCACACTCGCGTTGCGGTGCTATTCATCGATCTCGACGGGTTTAAGAAAATCAACGATGTACTTGGCCATAAAATCGGCGACGAACTGCTGCGCGCTGTGGCACTGCGCCTTGCCGGGTGCGTTCGCGAAGCGGACACGGTCGCGCGTTTGGGCGGCGACGAGTTCGTTGTATTGTTGGACGCCTGGTATTCCATCGACGAAGTCACCGTGATCGCGAATAAACTATGCGATGCGTTGCGGTCGGATTTTGTAGTCAGCGGCCACCACGTGCAACAATTTGCCAGCATTGGCATCAGCGTTTATCCCGACGATGGCGGCGACGGTGCGACGCTATTGGATCGAGCTGATCAGGTGATGTACCGCGCGAAGGAATGCGGCGGCAGGTGGATGCGTTGGTCAGAAAGAGAGAGCTCGGCGAACGATGCGCACTTAATAAAAGATGCCTGAAACACCGCGCCGATACTGGCTCCCAGGCCAGTGATCAATACATTTCGTTATGTACTACCAAGCAAGCGGCTGCCTGTCGCGAAAAAATCCGCCACGCGGCCCATCATCGCCCAAGGTCGCAAGCCAGACAGCAGTATCAGCGCCCTCCACCAAACTACGCGGCGCATTCTGCCCACCCATGTCGCTCCTCACCCAACCGGGACACATGGAATTCACCAGAATATTCGCATCGGCCAATTCGGCAGCTAGCGCACAGGTCAGTGAATTCAGCGCGCTTTTCGAAATTCTATAGGCCGACGTACCTTGTCCACTTGCGCTGAGCTGCCCGAGACCACTGGAAAGATTAACGATTCGACCGTAGTTTTTTTCTTTCATCAACGGCACCAGCGCGCGGCACAACATCGCCGGACCATAGACGTTGGTCGCCATAGTTTTGTGCAATATGTCCGGGCTCATTTCCGATGCGTTGCTTCCCTTCGGATCGAGCATGACGCCGGCATTGTTGACCAGAATATCCGCAACGCCGAAATTTTTCTTGATGTAGTCGCGTAAGATTTGCACGGCGGTAATGTCAGTGACATCGCAGACGTGGTAGGCGACATCAAATCCTTCGTCTTTCAGTTTCTGGCATGCACCTGCGGCTTTCGCGGCGCTACGCGCCGTGACAACAACGCGAATGCCGCGCTTCGCTAACTGTCGGCTGATTTCCAGCCCGATGCCACGATTGGCGCCGGTGACGACTGCAATGCGTTGCTCCATTTAATTTACCCTCAAAAAGTCGAACCGGGTTGGCGCAGAAATTCCAATTCGGCTGGCGTGCTTACGCGGCCAATAAATTTATTGCGATGGGGAAATCGTCCGAAACGCGCGATGACGTCTTGATGCCGCTTGGCGTAATCTAGAAAATCCGCGCGGCGCGGATCCGCATCCACCAAGGCTTGCACCAGCGCGACGCAACGCGCTTGATCGGACAACGTTTCGCTATGCTCAAAGGGCAGATAAAAGAACACCCGCTCGACTGAATTAACCGCTTGATCGTGACCACGATCGACTGCAAAACGCGCCAGGTCGAGCGCCATTGGATCGGTAGCAAATGCCTGCGGGGTATCACGAAACATATTGCGCGGAAACTGGTCGAGCACGACGATTAGGCTCAAGCAATGCTTTGCATCATCGCGCCACACTCGCAGATCGCCGCGCGCCGCTGCGTCGAAAGTTTCGAGAAAACGTTGGCGAATTTCTTCGTCGAAATCGGGATCTTTAACGAACCACTGTTTGCGTGGCTGAGCAAACTCATCGCGATTCGGCCCGCCGAACCAGAAATCGAAAATCGCGTCAGGCGCGGCAATCACGCTACTTTAGCAATCCCAGTAAATCCGATTCCAGCTTGCCGGTCGGCTGGCATTTTGTTTGCGCGTTGGGAAACGTTCCGGTCTGGCCGGTATTGAAACTAATCGTATCGTTCAGCAGCAAGGGCTTTGAATTCGAGCCGCCGACTACCGATTGATCACGCGTCAGTGTATAGCTTGATGCCGCGCTGATGCGGGTTTTTTCTGACTCGGCTTCGTTAAAAATCATGCGTACCGCGGCCGTCAAACCCATACGCCGCTCCACTTGATAGACCTTGCCCTTGCGCAAGACTTGATATTGTTGATACGCACTCGAGGCAGAAAAATCGTAATTCTTATCACCTTCAGGCAATTTCACCGCACTGACAACACGACCACAATCGACATAACTTTGTGGATCGCCGCTGTAGCGTACTTGTAACTCGCCCTTCGCCTCATCGACTTGGTCGATATAAAAATTCGTACGGCTTACGGCCAGCATGAACTTTTTCCAGACGGCATTCTTCGGCCGCCAAACGTCTCGTTCCAGATCGGAAACGACTTCGATTTCCGGCTTCACATAGGCGCTGGGCGGTTTCACCGGTGGCGGGCCAGGCTGTGGCCGCGGCTCAAACATTGAACAACCGGCCAGGAAAAACAACACTAAAACTAAATTGAGAGTATTTTTCATTCGTCGTTCAGTATCCGAGAAAGCACTACTAACATACCCGCCGTTGCGCCCCAAATATTGTAACCGTCATAGGGCATGGCGTAAAAGTGCCGCAAGCGCCCGGCGCGCATGGCGCTTTGCATTTGGCGATGGGCAGGATCGATGACAAATGATAACGGCACCTCGAACGCGTCAGCCACTTCGAACGAATCGAGCGTCAGTTCAAAAGGCGGCTCCACCCAACCGACGATGGGCGTGACGCGAAATCCGGTTGGGATAAAGTAATCGGGAAGACTTCCGAGCAAGTGAATGTGCCGACGCGCCAGGCCGATTTCTTCTTCTGTTTCGCGCAACGCTGTTTCTTCCGCGTTGGTATCGTTCGCGTCAACTTTGCCGCCGGGAAAACTGATCTGGCCGGCGTGATCGTTCAGATGATCGGTACGACGAGTTAACAACACCGTCAGCCCGTCGGGGCGATTGACCAGTGGCACCAACACGGCTGCAGGCGTCGTCGCCGCCATTTCTTCCGGCGTCATACTCAATCGGCCGTCTTCTACCGGCAGCGTTCTGCGAATGCCCAGACGCGCAGCAAGGCTGTGGCGATCAATTGAAGCAACGTCTACACTAGCGGGGTCAAACATTTTCAATGTGGCCGGCGAATTGATTTCCATCAAGACATTTTACCCGACTAAACGACGCCTTTCCTTCCCTACGACTGTTCGCAGTTCGAAACGGTGGATTGCGCTCGTCGCGGTATTTTTCCTCAGCCCCTGGTTAGCGAACGCCGCCAGCGAATCCGCCTGCCGTCAACTTTACGCGGCGGTGGATAAAAGCATTTCGCAGGCGGGCGTGCGCGACGCGCAGGAAATCATGATTAAAGGATTCCCATATCTACGTACCAACCGATTTCTCGCCAGCCTAGTGAACGAAGCGGACACTCAGGAACGTTTTGAATTTCTGCTGACACAATTGAGGGCGCTCGATCAGCGTGCGCGCGAGATTGAGCTGAGCAATTTGCCAGCCGTTCAGCGCGCACACGTCGATCGAATCGCCAGTGATGTCACACCGGATCAGGCGACTCTCGTCGCATCCTTGAAGAATTGCGCACAAATATTGCTCACGGTTGATAGCGCCGATACCGCGGCGATCAAAAAAAATATTCACGTTCCGCCTCACTATAGCTTGATGCGGCGCCTGGTCGGTCTTTATCCGATCACGGCGATTCCGTTTGCGCGAGGTATTCGTAAATTTCAGGCGGACATGACGCAGTCGTATGCAAAGAATTTGAACGACGCGGTCGACGAGGCAAACGTCACGGTGTACGCGGCACCTCCCGCAACCTCCCTCGACGTTGCAAAAATCCTAAGCGAGGCGAGCGAAAATCCGTTGCGTATTCCTTTGCCGACAGAAGAACAGCTTGCGCAATTGTTTACCCGGTTCGCACCGAACTTCGCGGTCGACAGCAAAGGAGAATTCGATCGACCCGGCGCGATAATGTTGGATGACGACGGCCGCAGTCGAATCGGAACCGGGCCTGCAGCAATTTATACGCTCGCCTCTCATGTCAAGTTTGCTGGGCAAATTTTGCTGCAATTGAACTACACGATATGGTTTAGCGAGCGTCCCAAAAAGGGCAGATTCGATATGCTCGGCGGCGCGCTCGACGGCGTGATGTGGCGTGTGACGCTTGCGCCAAACGGCGAACCGCTTCTTTACGATACGATTCATCCGTGCGGTTGTTATCACTTGTTTTTCCCAACCGATCGCCTCAAAGCCCGCGCACCGCATCGGTCGCTTCAGGAACACGCCTATATTCCGCAGAACGCGCCGCAGCTAGAAGCAGTTGCGCGCCCAACCATTTGGATCGAAAGCGCAACACACTATGTTGTGCGCGTAACCAACGAATCGCTGGCAACATCGGCGCAATATGGATTTGCAGACTACGATCAACTGCGCTCGCTGACAAAAAAAGACGGCACGCGGCAAAGTTTGTTTCGTCCCGACGGCCTAGTGAAAGGCAGCGAACGCGGCGAACGCGTGTTGTTTTGGCCGATGGGGATTGCCAGTGCCGGGGCGATGCGGCAATGGGGACATCACGCAACGGCATTCGTCGGCATGCGGCATTTTGACGACGCTGATTTGATCGAGAAAGCGTTCGAGCTGGCAACTTCAGAATGACCTCGCCTAGATGCGCGCCACGCTTTTACCTCAGCATTGCCCGGCCTGCGACTCAATAACCACGCGCCGCTCCAAGCATATTCCATAAAGTGAAAGTACTTGCCGTATCGCTATGATTTACTCATAATTCTCGCTCTTCGGTTCGCCTTGCAGGTAATGTATGTTTAATGACGCCGCTATTATTCAAGCTCGTATCGATCTCACTGCCGCGCTACGTTGGGCTGCGCGGCTGGGTCTTAACGAAGGCGTATGTAATCACTTTAGTTTGACCTTGCCCGGTCATCCCGATCATTTTCTGATCAACCCGCAAGGCTTTCATTGGTCGGAAATCACGCCGAACGATTTAGTTATTCTCGATGGCAAAGGCGCGATCGTTGCCAGTAAAAACCAAGTGGAACCCACCGCATTTTTTATTCACGGCGGCATCCATCGCGGCAATCACAAAGCCTGTGTGTTGCACACCCATATGCCCTACACGACTGCGCTAACGCTGCTGGACAATGGCGAATTGATATGGGCGAATCAAAATGCATTGCGCTTTTATGGACGGGTAGCCTATGACCATGGCGGCTATGGCGGCGTCGCGCTAGCCAAGGAAGAAGGCGACCGCATGTGCAAAGCCCTCGGGAACGCTGACGTGCTTTTCCTCGAACATCACGGCATAGTCGTTTGCGGCGAATCCATTGCCTATGCATTCGACGATCTGTATTACCTCGAACGCAGTTGCATGGTGCAAGTGTTGGCGCAAAGCACCGGGCAAAAACTTAAGATGATTCCAGAACGCTTACGACAGGGCGTGGCTGATCAAATTGGCGGTGAACGCCAGCAATCGATCCTACATTTCGACGCGCTTAAGCGCATATTAGATCGCGAAGAACCCGGTTGGTCTACGGCTAATTAACTCGTGGATCAATGTAGTCGACGCCCACCGGCGTAATCACACGAGCAATCCAGCCAAATAGCCAATAAAGCGCCAGCGCTAACAGAACTGCCGGAATGGCGCCCGACAACATACGCAGGACGTCTTGTTCTAGCAAACCTGCGAGAATCGGTTCACCAAAGCCGCCCGAGCCAACCAGAGCGGCGATCATTGCCGTTCCCACATTGACGACGGCGCAGCGTTGAATGCCTTTGCCGATCACGGCCGTCGCCAACGGCAAATCAACCAAATTCAATCGAGCCCGCCCAGACAAACTCTGCAACGTCGCCGCGTCGATCAGATCCTCCGGGATCGTGCGCAGCCCCACATACGTATGAGATACGATCGGCCAAAGGCCGTATACGAACATCGCCAGAATCGCCGGAAATGGCCCCAAGCGCTGTGCGAGTACGGCGCAAAATACCAGTAGCGCGAGAAATGGCGTGAGCCCAATTAGCTTCATTCCGCCGAGAATGTAGCGTCCGATTCCTGCGCGCCCAGCCGCCCAAATCCCGAGTGGAATGCCAATGATCACGCTGAACGCGAGGCCCGCAAAAACTAAGCGCAAGTGGCGCATTGTCGTTGCAAAAAAATCGTGCCAGACGGGCTGATCCGGTTCTGCGATTGGCTCGCTGCTGTCCTGAATGGCAGATTCAATCGCCGCGGGGTTGCTTACCTCGGAAGTTACTGCCGGTTCCGCACCGACACTGCCGCGGCGCGAGCCTAACCATTCAGCGATGATGTCCGACACCTTCATCGCGCCAAACTCAACGCGCCAATTGAAATCGCGTAGGGTTCGCTCCGTAAGGGAATTTTCCAAACTCTTTAAGCGCTGCCATGATTTTGGCAATCGCTTCGGCAGGTCAACACGGTGCAATAACACGACGTCATGGCCGCCAAAATAGTTTTGATCGTCTTCTAAGACACGCAGGCTCTGCTTCGTAATAATGGCGTCGGTCTGCAACACGTCGATCACGTCGACCTGTCGCGCGGTGAGTGCTTTGTCTCGCGCGTCGACATTCACTTCCTTAACGGCCATTGGCGCCAGGAACGTGCCCTGTTTGCGTAGCGCAGTGAATCCACCGCGATCGTTCATAAACATCGAAGAAAATCCGAAACGAAGCTGAGGGTGTTCTGTCAGGTCGCCAATGGTTTTCAGTTTTGAATTACGCGCAACCGATTCTGGGACCGCTAATCCATATTTGCGTTGAAAGCCCAATGGTATTGCGACCGCAAGACCACGCAATGCCAATTCCTTGTTAGCGCGATCGAGCTCTAACGGCGGGGTAAGCAACAAGATTTCACGCGCCAAAACATCCATTGCGACTGGGTACACATCAATGGAACCTTTAATCAGCGCGACTGTATTCTCGATAAGGTCTCCGCTATTGGAGCCCCGCACGGGTTTCGAATCACCGCCTTGTGCCACCGTCTGGACGATTAACTCCGCCAGTATCTTGGATTCAGTGTTTGCGTCTGTGCCAACGCGCAGTATTTCTTCGGCTCGCCCTAGCGAACAAGTGAGAACAAGCGCAGCGATATGAGTCGCGCAAAGTGCGCGCGCGACTAGTGTAGCCACAGCCGCTGGGCGCGCATGAAATCGCTTACTTCGTCGTCGACGGGATTATCAATCAGGTCCATCAAATGTCCCCGCTGCGCGAGTTGACCGTCAATCAATAACACCGCGTGGTCGGCTAAATTCAAAGCTTCATCAAGATCTTGAGTGACCCACACTACCGTCTTATTTAGGCGTCGCAACGTATTGCTCAATTCTGCTAACGCCACGGCGCGTGACATGCGATCGAAATCGCTCAGCACATCGTCAAACAGCAAAACCTGCGGATCCGGCATAAGCGCACGAACCATCGCGACACGAATTTTTTGCCAAGGTGAGAGTTGCTGCGGATAGTGTTTAAGGCCTTGCGGTGAGATGCGAAAAATTTCTGTCAATTCTGCAAGACGACGATCAATCATCGGTTGACTGATATGGGCCCGGCGCAAGCGCAACGTCACGTTTTCTTCCACGGACATGTGCGGAAACAGTGCGCCACCCGCAACCAAATAACCAATTTTTCGGCGGATGCCTTCGATCGAACTTTGGTTTAGCTCAATATCGTCGACGAAAACGCTACCGTTGTCGGCGCGATCCAATCCGGCGAATAAACGTAACACGGCGGATTTACCTGATCCCTCCGGTCCGAGCATAACGGTCGTGGTCGCGGTCGCAAAATCCAGCGTAATTGGGCCGACAATGATTTTGCCAGCCAAGGACTTAGTGACATCTTCTAATCTCAAAATCATGTTTTTCTAGGCAGCGCGGCAACCCTATCATTGCGGTCACGCTTACCTGCTGTTGTTGTTCTTATGTGCCGTTTTAAACGCGGCGACTTTTATCGTCTTGCCTGAAGCATAGACGGTAATTGGTTTTTTTAAAACCTAGGGCAAATGAATTTGTGCGGTCAATCAGTCAAAAACGCGCGTTGAAATTTACACACTTAAAGTAAAACTTCAATATTCAGCGCGCGCAACAAATCGAAAAATCGACGCGACAGATGCTCGGAGACGCGCGCCAATACTGGGTGGCCTTAGGCCATTGCCTCTCTGGGCATGTTTTGTTAAGCGCGACGCGGTAAACGCAAGCCTGGCGAAATCAACTGACGATCAAGCAGATCAAATCCCCATTGCACTAGTAACGCGAGCACTGCGGCGGGAACCGCGCCAGCCAGAAGCAACATATTGTCATTCAGTGCTAGGCCGGCTGCGATGCGTTCGCCATAACCGCCCGCGCCGATAAATGCAGCGATCGTAGCGGTGCCCACGTTGATCACCGCAGATGTTTTAATACCCGCTAGCATCGTGCCCATCGCCAATGGCAATTCGACCCGCCTAAGTCGTGCAGAAGCTGGCAGGCCTAAAACTTCTGCCGACTCGCGCAAGCGCGGCGCGATCTGTGTCAATCCGGTATAGGTATTGCGCACAATCGGCAAGAGTGCATAAAGAAACAACGCGACGAGCGCCGGCACCGTACCGATTTGGTGAAATACCGGAATCAAAAATGCCAGTAGCGCGAGCGAGGGAATGGTTTGCAGCATGCCGGTCAACGTCAAAATAACTTTCGCGAAATAAGAATGGCGGCTCGCTGCGATTCCCAATGGCACACCAACCAGCACACTCGCCAGTAACGAGACGAAGACCAACTGTAAATGCTGCAAGGTTAACGGCCAAAAATCCGGCGCAAATAATCGGCTCCAAAAGGTTGGCGGCGGTGTCTTTTTGCTAATCCCACTGGTTTCTTTTTCAAGGAAATTTCGCGCTACCATCGCGAAATCTTTGCCATCCAATTCGGCTTCTGCGTTCAACCGCACCATTGCGGCGTCGTCGATCGTGCCGCGCAAACGCTGCAAACGCTGCCACACATTCGGAAAACGCTTTGGCAAATCGAGCCGATAAATCAGCACCGCTTCGTACGGTGGAAAATAGTGTTTATCGTCGGCCAACACACGCAGCTTGAATTTTTGAATTTTTGCGTCGGTCGAATAGATATCGATGACATCGATTTGTTGCGCGGCCAACGCCTCGTAGGCTAAGCCGTGATCGAGCCCAGTGGCGCGTATCCGCTTATTGAGGCCATAGGTTCCAATCAAACCGAGCCAGCCATCGGTACGTCCTAGAAATTCTTGCGATAGCCCGAATTTGAGTTCTGAATGGGCCGCCAAGTCTGACAACTTTTTGATGCCCAGCGCTTCGGCCTGGGTTTCCAGCATCGCTAACGCATACGTATTGTTGAAGCCGAACGGAACGGCGACACCCAGACCGTCGGCAGCCAGAATCGCGTTGAGCCGCATCAAGTCGAACGCATCGTCGAGCTTCAACAACTCCTTCGCGATCGTTCCGGTGTAGTCGGGATAGATATCGATTGCACCGCTCTTTAACGCCGCGAACACGATACCCGTATTGCCGAGCCCTTGGCGATGACTTACGCCCGCCTCGCCAGTCTCCACGGCAGCCTGCGTCACAATTTCCCCGAGGATGTACGATTCGGTAAAGCGCTTGGAGCCGATTTTGAGTTCATCTTTCGCCGCGTGGCCATGCATAGTGGCAGCAATCAAAATCAACACAGTAAGAATACGAAATGTTTTCACGATCGTAGGCTGGACGGCCAGCCCCGTTGTGCGCGCATAAATTCGGTAACGAACGGATCCGCTGGACGCGCTTGAAATTCTTCCGGCGCGCCACTTTGTATCACCATGCCAGCGCGCATCAGGACAATTTGATCGGCGAAATACGCCGCTTCGTTCATGTCATGCGTCACCATCACGACAGTCTTTTTCAGTTGCGCAAATATCGTTTTGAGCTCGCCTTGCAGTGCGTGACGCGTCATGGGATCGAGCGCGCCGAGCGGTTCGTCCAAAAACAATACTTGCGGGCCGAGCATTAACGCACGCATCAGGGCGACTCGCTGCCGCTCGCCACCGGACAACTGCTGTGGATAGCGATCGAGCGAGGCGTCGGACAGATGGACCAGATCCGTTAATTCGGCCAGGGTTTGCGTCACTCGCACTGGATCACGCTTTAAATGGCGTGCCAGCAACACCACATTTTCGCGCGCCGTAAGGTGCGGAAACAGGCCTCCGTCCTGAATGACATAACCGATTTGGTGGCGCCATTCGATCAAATTCGCGTCGGTCAAATCGACATCGTTGACAATGACGCGCCCCTGGTCGGGACCTACCAGGCCGACTAACAGTCGAATCAATGTCGATTTCCCGCAGCCGCTCGGACCGATCAAGACCGTCGTCGCCGATGGCCGGAACGCGTACTGAAGCGGCGCCAACGCAATGACGTCACCATAACGCTTGGAAACATTTTCTAGCGCAATAATAGCTAGCTCCCACTGTTAAAATGCCCAGCCAGCGAGTGATCGCTAAGTCTCGCGATCGATGAATCGTTTTATTTTCTTACGGCATTACCGGCAGCGCTCGAATCGAACGTTTTTTGACTTGCTGTTGAAATGGGCTTAGTTAGACCTGATCTAACAGTCCATGCGTTGTCAGGATACCGGATGATTTTCTGCTGTCAAGCCTAACGTGGTCAACAACGTGAAGAACCTCTTACAAATCGGGCCTGAGAGCCATTATCCAGGTGCATGGCTTTGGGCCATGCGCCTCTTTAGGCAATCGTTAACCGCGTCAGGATATGCAAGAAGCAGTCGCAACGCCAATCATGCTATCGCGC
The DNA here is from genome assembly GCA_963840785.1 of uncultured Pseudomonadota bacterium. GTDB lineage: Bacteria > Pseudomonadota > Gammaproteobacteria > Burkholderiales > JALYOK01 > JALYOK01. The sequence goes on from CAWJAF010000003.1 coordinate 638,766, forward strand.
GTCACGAGCGCCGCCAAGTTGATTTTCGCTGAAATCAGCTGCTCCCGGCGGGTCGCAGCGGCATTACCAGATAACGCATATCGGCGGTGCTATCGTGAACACGAACCTCGACATCGTCGGGAATTTTCGTGCCGAATTCTTCGAGCACCGCGCGCGGCTCACGCACGGCGCGGCTGCGATACTCTTTGCTCTTATACCAATCCGGCGGCAAACCGAGCAACATTCGCGGATAACACGAGCACAAAGTACAGACGACTAGGTTATGAATTTTTTCCGTGTTTTCGAGCACGATCAATTTGGTCGGCCCGACTTCGATACCCATCTCTTTTGCCGCCTCGCTGCCGTTCGCCAGCGCGCGAGCTTTGTAACTGCGCATCGCACCCACGCCCGCGCCACCAAGCGCGCGCCGATGCCCGTATTGCGGCCATCCATAAATTCGATTTGGCGGCGCACATCATCCGCCGTGAAAATATTTTTCTCGATCAACAATTCGCGCAGCGCAATTTCCATCGTTTGGTAATAGGCACTCGGGCCGGATTTTCCGCGGCCGGCATCGCGCAAATTCGTCAAACCGAAGCGTTTGTAACTACTCATGACATTTCTTTCGCCGTAACGGGCACAAGCCAATGTTGATAGATTTCGATCTCGATGCTGTCGTGAGCCGGACCAACATAGTCGCTCCAAATATCGCGCAACGTAAAACGCACGCGATAAAGCGGTTGGCGCGGCGTGCCGGGGCGCGCATAGGCCAACTCTTCCGGATTGCCGAATACGCCGCATAAGCGTTCGATCGTGCCCACTTGCCCGCGCACATACCACGGCGTACGAATATGGCCGGGCGAGAACATCGCCCGCACCTTAACGCGTTCTCCTAATTGGAATACAGGATCAGTCGCTTCGGCGTTCATTTGGCCTCGCCCGCCGATCGCGCTTCGACGTCTGCCATTTTCTGATTCAATCTCCTCGATCGTCACAACACCGCGCTGAATCATGGTTTGCGTGACGGAAAATATCCAGCGTTCGTAGTAGGTCATCGTTTCGTAAGCATCGCCGCCGATGCTCTCGATATTGCGGCGCAATTCGTCGACGTTCAACAATTTTCGACTCGGCTGCGACAGCAACACCATCAAGGCATCAACGCGCTTTTCCCAAAGCGCATAGTCGTGCTCGCTCGCCTCCACCGGACCCGCCGGCAGGCCGCCCATATCGTGATGTCCACGCATCATAGATGCAAAATTCCTGAAAGGTTCGAATGCTTGATATTATGCATCTGATAGGTTGTATGCAACACAAGAACGAATGAAAATTTCGAAAGCCTTACTTCTGTCATTCCGGCGAAGGCGGGAATCCATTCGGCCATCACATTTTGCATACTCGCTACGGATTCCGCGCCTTCGCGGGAATGACAATAAACTACGCCGTAGTATGTTGAAAAACATACTACGGAGAACCTCATGCGCACCATCCTACAATACTGCCGCCGACCTCGCCAGCCGGCAAAACCACCAGCCGCGCCATCGTCGAAAGTGCGCTCGCAAAAATCGACGACAAAAGCGGCGAAGGCGCGCGAACCTATATCAAGGTCTATCGTGAAGTCAGCGCTGGCAGAAGCGGACGCCTCGGACAATTTACGCAAACACGGCATCGTCCCCTCGCCTCTTGCCGGGCTTGCCGATTTCCATCAAAGATTTATTTGATGTTGCGGGTGATGTCACCCTCGCCGGAGTCAAGGCCCACGCGCAATTTGCCGCCAGCAAAATCCGACGCGTTAATCGTCCAACGACTGCGCGCGGCAGGCGCAGTGATCATTGGCCGCACAAACTTAAGCCCGATGGCGTTTTCGCCGCTCGGTATTAATCGCGATTTCGGCACGCCGGGCAATCCCGCCGATCGCGCGCGCATTCCCGGCGGCTCATCATCCGGCGCAGCAGTTTCAGTGACCGACGGCATGGCGGTCGCAGCCATCGGCTCGGACACCGGCGGCTCGATTCGCATGCCTGCGGCGTTCTGCGGCATCGCCGGAATCAAACCAACACAAAAACGCGTGCCGCTGACGCAAACTTGGCCGCTCTCTACTTCGCTTGATTCCGTCGGCCCATTGGCGCCGAGCATCGCGTGTTGCGCGTTAGTCGATGCCGCGCTCGCGGGCGAAACGATCGACGTTCCCGACGCTATTCCGCTAAAAGGATTGCGCTTTGCCTTGCCGACAAATAGCGTGACTGAAGACATGGACGCCACCGTCACCAAAGCATTTCAACGCGCGTTGCAAATATCTCGCAAAACATGGCGCCCAAATCATCGAAATCGGCATGCCGGAAATCAACGAAGTCATCGCCATGTGGCGCAAACCGCCGAGCTTCACGCAGATGGAAGGCTACGCGCGCTACGGAAATGGCTCACAGAAAATCCCGACGCCTACGATCCCCTCATCCGCGCGCGTTTCGCTGTCGGCGCGAACGCAAGCGCGAAAGACTACATCGATTTACTCCAAGCGCGCGCCAGCATCATTGAGCGCAGCGCAAAAGCGACACGAAATTTCGATGCAGTGATCATGCCGACCGTGCAATTCGTCGCGCCGACCATCGCCGAAGTCTCAACCGAAGAAGGCTTCAAACGCATCGTCCCGCAAGCCATTCGCAATCCATCGATCGCAAATTTGCTTGACCGTTGCGCCATCTACAACGCCGTGTCATCAACCCGGCGAATTGCCGGTCGGATTGTCGTTGATGGGCGAGCATGGCGATGATCGGCGCTTGTTGGCGATGGGGCTGGCGGTTGAAGCGCGCTTAACGAAGACAGTTAATCCGCAACGTTCAAAGTTCGTAATGGGTGTCCTCAAGCTAGTCCGGTTGATGATCGGATCGCACTGGCATCTTCGATTTCCAGAATAGCGTCCACACATTGAACCTATTGTTCACGACGGCGCGTACCGATTTTGCGCGTCGATGGCGTGGCATGCCCTGACAGGCCAATATCCATGCGCCTCTCCAGGCATTGCGCTTGGACTATCAATACTTACGATTTCGCAGTCACGTTTCTTGAATATCCCAAAGTCGTACCACAAACTGGACATGAACTTTACTTGCAGAATATTTCCTTGTAATACAAACCTTTGTGGATTACAGTGTGCGCCTTGCAGGATTGTTTTTTTAAGGAATACGGTAGTTAATGAAATTTACTGAACTTGGTTTGAATAGCGCGTTGCTGCGCGCGATCGAAGATGAAGGTTACACCGAGCCGACGCAGATTCAGGCGGAGGCGATTCCGGTTGTGATGGCCGGCCGCGATGTGATGGCCGGCGCGCAGACGGGTACGGGCAAGACCGCGGCATTTACCCTCCCCCTCCTCCAGTTATTATTGATTCACGCGAATACCAGTTTTTCGCCGGCGCGCCATCCGGTGCGCGCGTTGATTTTAGTGCCGACGCGCGAACTCGCGGTGCAAGTGGAAGAAAGTGTGCGCGCCTACGGCCGCCATGTGGCGCTGCGGTCGACGACCGTTTACGGCGGCATGGACATGCAAGGCCAAACCGATACCTTACGCCGCGGCGTGGAAATTTTGGTCGCGACACCCGGACGCTTGCTCGATCACGTCGGGCAAAAAAATGTCAATCTCGGCACGACGGAAATTTTGATCTTGGACGAAGCCGATCGCATGCTCGACATGGGCTTCATGCCGGACATCAGACGCATCATCGATCTGCTGCCGAAAGAGCGGCAAAATTTGTTGTTCTCGGCGACGTTTCCCGATGAAGTAAAAAAACTCGCCAATGCGATCCTGACCGATCCGGTCACGATCCAAGTCGCAAAACGCAATAGCACCGCGGAGACGATTACCCAATCGATTTATCGCGTGCCGTCGGCGAAAAAACGCGAGTTGCTGACGGAAATTTTGAAGCGCAAAGCCGACACGCAAGCGATCGTGTTCACGAATACCAAAACCGGCGCGAGCCGCTTAGCGCGAGAGTTGGAAAAATCCGGCCTGGCCGCGAGCGCAATTCACAGCGATAAATCGCAGCAGGAACGCTTGCAAACTTTGGGCGATTTCAAAGCCGGCGGCGTGAAAATTTTGGTCGCGACCGACATCGCCGCGCGTGGTCTGGACGTTGAAGATTTGCCCTTCGTCATCAATTACGATATTCCGTTTGCGGCAGAAGATTATATTCATCGCATCGGCCGCACCGGCCGCGCCGGTAGCGAAGGCACGGCGATTTCGCTGATGTCGCCGGATGAAGAACGCCTCGTCGCCGATATCGAAAAACTCGTGAAGCGTTCGATTGAGCGACTTGAATATCGCGCCGCGCCAGCGCCGGAGCGAGAAAATGTTCGTGTTCGCGAGCCACCGGCCCGCGATCGCTCCTGCAGCCGAATCAAATAGCGCACTGCTACGCGCTGAAGAACGCGGGAGATCACAGTCCATCAATCGAACGCTTAGTCACCTCGCGCCCCGCGCCGCGCAAAGAAATCGCCGCGTTGCTTGGCGGTCTGAAAAAAATACAGCCGGGTAACATAACGACTCGTGCGAACGCTCGACGCTGCTGTCGATGTTGATTGCGGGTCAATTCGCTTGCGCGGAAGAATGGACGCCGATTGAAACGTCGATGCCCAATATACAATTTGCGATCGATTTCGGATCCATTGAACGCGATGACGATATTGTTACTTTTCAAAGAGCGTCTAATCTACGAAAAAGCCGATAAGATCGATCCCGCCAGCGGCATGGCGATCAAAGAAAAATTAGTTCGGCGCGTCATGGATTGCGGTAACGAACTCAAGGTATGTTGTCCGGCACCATGCGCAGTGACGCCGGGGTAGCTGATCGAGATGGTGACATTCGATCGCAATCAAATGGTGATGGCGCCGATTCCCCGCGGCACTTTGGCTGAACACGAGTTAGAGCTGGTCTGTAACAAAGCCAAAAATCCAACCAACGAAGTAATTTCCCGCTCAGGATTTTAGCCGATCGCCATTACTTTGTTACAATATTTCGAATATAGTTTTACAACTTCAATCTTGAAAACCGCGCAATCTTGATGCGTGGGGTGTTTAAATCAAAATCAGGGAATTCAGAATGAACAAGCTTCTCACGGGGATTAATTTGGCTGGCGATTGCTATTGCCGGTGCATCCGCAATCGGTGGCATCGCCCTGCATCGCGGCGAATCAATCAACGCCATGTGGTTTGTGGTCGCGGCGGTTTGCACCTATCTTATAGGCTATCGATTTTACAGCGCGTGGATCATGGCGAAAGTGCTGATGCCGGACGCCACCCGCGCCACGCCTGCCGAGCGCTTTAATAACGGACGCGACTATATTCCTACCAATCGCTGGGTCGTGTTCGGCCATCATTTCGCAGCCATCGCCGGGCCCGGCCCATTGATTGGCCCAACCCTCGCGGCGCAGTTCGGTTATTTGCCCGGCACACTCTGGATTTTCGTTGGCGCGGTGATCGGTGGCTGCGTGCAAGATATGGTGATCATGTTCTTGTCGACGCGCCGCAACGGTAAAAGCCTCGGCAAAATGGCGCGCGATGAATTGGGCCCGGTCGGCGGCTTCGCGGCGCTGATCGGCACGTTGGCGATAATCATCATTCTGATCGCCGTATTGGGTTTGGTCATCGTCAACGCGATGAAGCATAGCCCATGGGCGACATCGACGGTGTTCGCAACCATTCCCATCGCGATTTTGATCGGCATCTACATGCGCAATATCCGGCCCGGCCGCGTGTTAGAAGCTTCGCTGATCGGTATTGCGTTGTTGATATTTTCCGTCGTTGGCGGCGGCTGGATCGACCATCATCCGGTATTGCGTACCTGGTTCGATTACAACGATTCCGGCATCGCCTGGTTCGTCATTATTTACGGTTTCGCCGCGGCGATTTTGCCGGTATGGTTGTTACTCGCGCCGCGCGATTATCTATCGACCTTCATGAAGCTCGGCACGATTTTCCTGCTGGCCGATCGCGATATTGTTCCTGCAGCCGGAAATAAAAATGCCGGCGATCACGCAATTCATCGATGGCACGGGCCCGGTATTCGCCGGGAAATTATGTTCCCGTTTGTGTTCATCACCATCGCCTGCGGCGCGATCTCCGGTTTCCATTCGCTGGTGTCCAGCGGCACAACGCCTAAACTGATTTCCAATGAAGCAAGATATCCGCATGATCGGTTACGGCTCCATGGCGCTCGAGTCGCTGGTCGGCATCATGGCGATGATCTCCGCTTGCGTGCTCGAGCCCGGCGTGTATTTCGCGATCAATAGCCCCGCGGGCATTGTCGGCAAAGAAGCGGCCGACGCCGTCGCGCTGATTTCCTCCTGGGGTTTCCCGGTCACCGTGGAACAAATGCAAATACTCGCGAAAGAAATGGGCGAAAGCACGTTATTCGCGCGTACCGGCGGTGCACCATCGCTCGCGGTCGGCATGGCGACCATTTTCAGCACCGCGTTCGGCCAGGGCATGCTGGACGTCTGGTATCACTTTGCGATCATGTTCGAGGCGGTGTTTATTTTGACCACGCTCGACGCCGGCACGCGCGTCGCGCGTTTCATGCTGCAAGATTTGCTCGGCCACATTTACAAGCCGTTAGGCGAAACCTCATCGTGGACTTCGAATCTGTTTGCCAGTGTATTGGTTGTCGGCGGCTTGGGGCTATTTCTTAATCATGGGCGTGCTCGATCCGAACGGTGGCGTGTTTATTCTTTGGCCGCTGTTCGGCATCTCGAATCAGATGTTGGCGGGTATCGCATTGACGGTCGCAACGGGGATTTTGATCAAATCCGGAAAGCTGAAATATGCCTGGGTAACGGGTTTGCCGCTCACCTGGCTGGCGATTTGTACCACCACAGCCGCTTACGAAAAAATCTTTAGCGCCAATCCGAAGATCGGATTCTTTGCCGGCGCCAATGACTTGGCGATGAAGCTGGCCAACGGCGTCTTACCGCCGGAAAAAGCCGCCATCGCGCCGAAATTAATTTTCAATCAGCAGCTCGATGGTTGGATTGCGGCATTCTTCTTGATCGTGCTGTGGATTATTATTGTCGACATGCTGCGCGTTTCGTTCCGTCACTTGAAGGGCTTGTCGGTACCGCCGACTATCGGAAGCGCCACACGAAAAAACCCGCCTTGCCTATCAATAAACCGTGGACGATAAGCTGAAAAAACTTGTGGGACGTAGTGCGATCGCTATCGGGCGACGATAGCTACGAGCGCTACGTCCAACATCAAGAACAAAATCATCCCGAACGACCCCATTTTGGAGCGCAAGGCGTTCTTTGTAATGAATCTTGAGAATAAATGGGGTGGCATCGCGCGCTGTTGTTGAAAGTTTTCTCTGGTATGCTAGAATTTCAACTAAGTTACACAGATTTAGATAAGAAATTACACGCAAATTGGGCAATGTACCCGAATTACACTAGAGAGCATACAAATGCGCGCCGCCACGAGCCCCAGTTCCATCAGCACCATGAGCCCGCTTGACCGGGCAATCATTTCCAAATCCCGACTGCTTCGAAATATCAGTTTAGAATCAATCGAATATCTTCTTGACGCCTGCCCGGTGGTGGACTTTCCGGCCGGTTCGGAACTGCTCGCGCCAGGCAAACCGAATAGCAATATGTATCTCGTTCTTGCTGGCCGCTTGAGCGTGCATTTGGGTGATAAGTCCTATACGCCCCACGTCGTGTTCGAAGCCGGCGATTGCGCCGGTGAAATGTCGATTCTCGACGCGAAGCCCGTGTCCGCTTACGTGATTTCGCAGGAAAATTGCCGGCTCATGGTAATTCGCCAGGAAACCGTTTGGGCATTGATTAATGCATCTCACGGTGTCTCGCGCAATTTGCTTTATATCTTATCCGGGCGCATGCGCTACGACAACGAAGCACTGGTCAACAGCATTAAGCTGCAGCGCGAATACGAGCATGTCGCCAGTACCGACGGCCTCACCGGCCTGCACAATCGCCGCTGGCTCAACGATTCGTTCAAACGCCAAATGAATCGCTGCGAACGCAACGGCCAACCCTGCTCCATCATCATGCTCGATATCGATCATTTCAAACAAATGAACGATCGCTTCGGTCACTTGGCGGGCGATCGCGTCCTTGTGTACCGTCGCACAGGTGTTACTGAATATGCTGCGCCCGACGGATCTGGTCGCGCGTTACGGCGGCGAAGAATTTGCGTTGTGTTTGCCGGAAACGCCGCTGAAAGGCGCCTGGGTTATTGCCGATCGGCTGCGCAAAGCCATTGCGAATACCCCAACGCCCTTTGAAGAAGGTAAGCTGTTGCCCGCGGCGAATGTGTCCCTCGGTATCGCCGGCATGCAAACCTAGCCAGAGCCTGGATTCGCTGTTGTCGGCAGCCGATAGCGCGCTCTATCGCGCCAAGGCAAACGGACGCAACTGCATCTCCGAATAGCATCAATGTCACAGTCTAACGGATCACTTGAGGAAAATCTAAGCGATCCGGCGTACAATCTCCCTCAAACAAACTGCAATTTTACTAAGGGGGAGTCACAGTGAATTCAAATACCGCAACAACCTATCTCGCCCGAATTCGAGAGCGGCGACGTATAAGAAACTATTCTGGCGCTTAATTCCGTTTTTATTTTTGCTTTACGTGATCGCGTTCTTTGGATCGCGTCAACGTCAGTTTTGCCAAGTTGCAAATGGGGGCAGACCTCGGGTTCAGCGAATCGGTCTATGCCATGGGTGCGGGCATATTCTTCATCGGCTATTTCATTTTCGAAGTGCCGAGCAATTTGATTCTAAATCGCGTCGGCGCGAAAATTTGGATCGCGCGCATCATGATTTTGTGGGGCATCATCTCCACCGCCTTCATGTACGTGAAGGAGATTTCCGAGTGTCTCGGCGTCGAGACCGCAACCGGCTTTAATATTTTGCGTTTCTTGCTCGGCGCCGGCGAAGCGGGATTTTTTCCCGGCATAATTTTGTATTTGACCTATTGGTTCCCAGCACGAATATCGCGCGCGCATGGTTGCTCTATTCATGACGGCGATCGCGGTCTCCGGCATCATCGGTAGCCCGTTGTCCGGCGCCATCATGCAATTCATGAATGGCATGAATGGCTGGGCGGGGTGGCAATGGCTGTTCCTCATCGAAGGCATTCCCGCGGTGTTGTTAGGTTTTGTAGTGCTCTCTTATTTGGACAACGGCCCAAAAGATGCGAAGTGGCTTACCGCTGAAGAAAAAGCCTTAGTCACCTCGAAGCTCGAAGCAGAAACTAATAGCAAACTCAGCGGCGGCGGACACCATAATTTCATGGATTCCCTCAAGGATTACAAAGTCTGGATTCTCGCGCTGATTTACTTTTCCGACGTCGTCGGATTTTACGGCGTGACATTTTTTCTACCGCAACTCGTCAAAGAAATGGGCGTCGTCGGCGAATTCAACAACGGCTTAATCAGTGCGATCCCGTGGATTTTCGCCGCTGTCGCCATGGTGCTAAACGGACGCCACTCAGATAAAACCATGGAACGTCGCTGGCACATCGCGATTCCCGCACTAATCGCCGCAGCTGGTTTATTCATTACCGGCCTCGCCGGCAAAGATCACATTATCATTTCCATGATCGCGCTCACCTTGACCTGCGCGGGCTGCTTGGCGTTCGTGTCGTGTTTCTGGTCCTTACCCACGGCGTTTCTAACGGGTAGCGCAGCAGCAGGCGGCATCGCGTTAATCAACTCCTTCGGCAACCTAGGCGGCTACTATGGCCCCAAATGGATCGGCGCGATTAAAGATAAATTAGGCGACCCTGCCAACGCGCTGTTTATCTTAGGTGGATTCTTACTGCTGTGCGCGATATTGACCATCGTATTTTTTAAGCCTGCGCCAGTAGGTTCGATGCGACCAGCCGCGGAACGTGCCTAACAGAAGTGATGAATGTGCCCGACTACGCACGCTAATGCAGTTCTTGTAGGTGCGCACGGCGCACCGTTTTCTTTCGATTTACGCGTTCGTGTTGCGCACCCTACGCTTCCTTTTCGGTTAGGCATTAAGAAGGAAGTTCATGCGTTTTACATTTTTAATTACCGTTGTATTCGTTGCAGGTTGTGCGGCTACCTAAAAACAGCCAATCACAGTTGCGCCTGAAACCTCAAAAGTGATTGTTGCAAGTCAGGCAGATATTCTTCGTGCTGCAAAACAAGTTCTTGTCGCAGATGGATTCCAAATAACAAATGCCGACGAGTCGGCAGGCGTTATATCTACGGCACCGCGTAATTTTCGCGTAACACCTGAACAGGCTGACTGTGGCACAACGATGGGGATTGATTATTTAAAAGACAACAGAACATCATCAAAGCTTGGTTATGGTGTCCTAGCTTCCGATGGCAAGCTCGTCGTAAAGGCCAACATCGAATCAGAATACAGGCCTGGCGCTGTCGATCAAAACATTACGCTTACTTGCGTTTCTCGTGGCACATTAGAACCAGCGTTGCTTGCTAAGATCACAAGTGCAATTCGCAAATAATTATGCCTAACACTGCATCATGCATTCAAATCTTCTTCAATTCTCGCCTGCCTTTAAACCTGCGTAGTTTCACCTCTCAGCACGCGTTGGCCGCACGAACCCCAACATCATCGGCGTTCGCCCTAATCGCCGTCGGAACTTCCCTCTGACGCCCAATCGGGCGGGATCAATCCATCGCGAACAAATCGATGAATACTCGAATGCGGCCAAACCGTGGCGCATCGACGTATCCATGTTTCACGGGATTGTAATGAATGTAATCGACATGACGCGCAAAATCTTCGTCATCTCGAATCAAATGTTCCCAATAACGACGTTGCCAAATACCGCGCTCGCCCTTCGATTTTCGGCTTTCTGAAATTCGCTCGGTCTTCGGAATCTGCCGAGAAAATCCTGCCTTGATGAGCGTCCAGCGCGTGGCGAATTCCGCATCATCGCGCGGTAAAGTCCAGATTGCGGGCAAATGATCGGGTAGCACAACCATTGCATCGATCTCGAATGGGTGCGCGGCTTTAACGTGTCGAATTGATTCCTTTAGTAGATCGATGTTTTCAACGAGTATGAACGATTTTCGATCAGCCAGATTGACTGTGAAGAAATAGGTTGCGCCAGGTACGTTGGCTCGTCGGTAATACATATCGCATTGTTGATTTGTTTAGCATTATGTTGGGATTCGTACCTCATCCCAACCTACACTTAGCCAACAGCAAGTATCCATGGGCCTCTCCAGGCATCGACTATTTCTTGATTCCGTACTTCGCTGCCCAGCCAAGGCCCGCACGCGTCTCACCTTTCGGCCGATATTCGCAGCCGATAAATCCTTCATAGCCAAGCTCATCAATCAGATCAAATAGAAATGGATAGCTTACTTCGCCGACGTCCGGCTCATGCCGCCCCGGCGTTCCTGCGATCTGATAATGACAAACAATATCGCGATACTCTTTGATTTTTTGCGCGAGATTTCCTTCCATAATTTGGCAGTGATACAAATCTTGCTGCAAAAATAAATTGTCGCTGCCGACACGGTCGATGATGTCGCGCGCTTGTGCTTGCGTGTTCAAAAAATATCCAGGAATGTCGTAGTAGTTAATCGGCTCGATCAACGCGCGGATGTTTTCTTTCTTCAGCTCGCGCGGCGGCGTTGCGCAAATTGGAAATAAAAATTTCGTTTAAGGTTTCGCGTGCCACGCCTTGCGGGGCGATGCCAGCCATACAATGAACTTGTTCACAGTTAAGTGCTTTTGCGTAGGTAATTGCAAGCTCCAACGAATCCGCAAACGCTTGCTCGCGGCCCGGCAAAATTCCTTGACCACGTTCGCCTTTTTCCCAATCGCCCGGCGGCAAATTAAACAGCGCTTGCGTTAAATTGTTTTCTTGCAAGCGCGTCGCGATTTCTTCGGGCGTTTGCTGATAAGGAAACAAAAATTCCACTGCGCGAAAACCCGCGTCAGCCGCGGCTTTGAAGCGATCGAGGAATGGCACTTCGGTGAACATCATGGAGAGATTTGCGGCGAAGTTGGGCATCAGAATTGGCTCGGTTACGTGATAAAATTAGGCGTCTAGTTCACATTCAAGCGCGATGTTTGCGCATCGTAACATGGGCAAACCCGAAACATTTATCCCACTCTTGGAAAAAGACGCGCTGGTCGCGAAGTTGAAGGCGATTTTGCCCGAAGCGAATGTGTTGTCCGTCGATGAGGACATGAAGCCCTACGAGACCGACGGCCTGTCGGTTTATCGCCAGATTCCGTTGATTGTCGCGTTACCCGAGACGGAAGAACAAGTTCAGCAAGTATTAAAACTCTGCCATGCGAGCAACGTGCCGGTCGTCGCGCGCGGCCAAGGCACGGGCCTCTCCGGCGGCGCCCTGCCCCACGCCCAAGGCGTGTTGCTGTCGATGACTAAGTTCATGCGCATTCTTTCGATCGATCCCGTCGCGCGGCTTGCGCGCGTGCAACCGGGCGTGCGCAATCTCGCAATTTCTGAAGCCGTTGCGCCCTATGGTTTATATTACGCGCCGGATCCGTCGAGCCAAATCGCTTGCTCCATCGGCGGCAATGTCGCGGAAAATTCCGGCGGCGTGCATTGCTTGAAATATGGATTGACGGTCCACAACATTCACAAAATTCGCGCCATCACCATCGAAGGCGAATTGCTCGAGATCGGCTCTGAAGGCCTCGATGCGGCCGGTTACGATTTACTCGCGTTGCTCACCGGCTCCGAAGGCATGCTCGCCGTGACGACTGAAGTGATCGTGAAATTATTGCCGAAACCGCAACGCGCACAAGCGATTCTCGCGGCGTTCGACGATGTCGAAAAAGCCGGTGCGGCGGTGGGCAACATTATCGCCGGCGGCATCATTCCTGCCGGATTGGAAATGATGGACAAGCCCGCGATTCGCGCTGCGGAAGATTACATTCACGCCAATTATCCGCGCGACGCCGAAGCGATTTTGCTGTGCGAATCCGACGGTACGAACGAAGAAGTCGCGGACGAAATGGCGCGCATGAAAGAAATCCTCGAGCAAAGCGGCGCGATCGAAGTGCGCTTCTCGCAAGACGAAGCACAACGGCTTAAATTTTGGGCTGGCCGCAAAGCGGCGTTTCCCGCCGTCGGGCGCATTTCGCCAGATTACTACTGCATCGACGGCACGATTCCGCGCAAGACTTTGCCGTTCGTCTTGCGTCGAATTTATGAACTGACAAACATCGCCGGCCTCGCCGTCGCCAATGTTTTCCATGCCGGTGACGGCAATTTGCATCCGCTGATTTTGTTCGATTCGGCCAAGGAAGGCGATCTGCAAAAAACCGAAAAACTCGCGTCGGATATTTTGGAATTGTGCGTTGAAGTCGGCGGCACGATCACCGGCGAGCACGGTGTCGGCATCGAAAAAATTAATCAGATGTGCACGCAATTTACCGATCACGAGCGCGAACGTTTTCACGGCATCAAAGCTGCGTTCGATCAAAAGGGTTTGCTCAACCCCGGCAAGGCCGTCCCGAGTTTGCATCGCTGCGCCGAGTATGGCCGCATGCACGTTCACGAAGGTAAAACGAAGTTCCCCGACATTCCTCGCTTCTAGAATGATTCAATGGAAAATATCCACGCGCAGTTAGCGGAGCGCATCCGTGCCGCTGCGGAAAAACAAACGCCACTTCGAATCGTCGGCGGCAATAGCAAAGCGTTTTACGGCTCGACCCGTGACAGGCGAAGAACTCAACGTCGAGGCCTATTCCGGCATCATCGAATACGAACCGAGCGAGTTAGTGATTTCCGTTCGCGCGGGAACGCCACTGCGCGAAGTCGAAGCGGCACTTGCCGAACGCGGACAAATGCTGCCGTTCGAGCCGCCGCATTTCGGCGAAAACGCGACCATCGGCGGTTGTGTCGCCGCAGGGCTTTCGGGGCCCGCGCGCGCATCGCGCGGCGCGGTGCGTGATTTCGTTTTGGGTGTGCGCATCATCGACGGACTCGGCTTGGATCAGCGCTTCGGTGGCAAGGTCATCAAGAATGTCGCTGGTTACGATGTCTCGCGATTGATGACCGGCGCACTCGGTACACTCGGAGTCATTACGGAAGTGTCGTTCAAAATTCTGCCGTTGCCCGTGACGCAAGAGACGATCAGTTTTGAGATGACCGGCCGAAAAAGCAATCGACCAAATCAATCGTTGGGCCGCGCAACCGTTGCCGCTTTCCGCTACATGCCATGCTGGAGATCGGCTCTGGGTGCGGCTCTCCGGCACATCTAGCGCAGTGGCTACAGCAAAAACAAAACTCGGCGGCGAAATGGTGGCGAATCCAAACGAATATTTGGAACAGCATTCGCGAACAAACCAATGACTTTTTTAAATCATCGTTACCGCTGTGGCGATTGTCGGTTCCATCCGTCGCGACGCCAATTTCATTAGCGGGAAAGCAACTCATCGAATGGGGCGGCGCGCAGCGCTGGTTGTTAAGCGATGCGTCGCATGAAACGATTCGTGACGCTGTCGAGAAAATCGGCGGCCACGCCACGCGCTTCCGTAACGATCGAGGCGATGGCGCAATCTTTCATCCGCTCGCACCCGCCGTCGCAACCTTACATCGCCGCCTAAAATCCACATTCGATCCGCGCGGAATTTTGAATCCCGGCCGCATGGATAATTTCTGATTTATGTATACCTCGATTCTCGATTCGTTTAAACAAACGCCAGAAGGCAAAGGAAGCGGATTCGATTCTGCGCACCTGCGTCCATTGCGGATTTTGCCTCGCGACCTGCCCGACCTATCAATTGCTCGGCGACGAACTCGACAGCCCGCGCGGCCGAATTTATTTGATGAAGCAAATGTTCGAGGGCGAAGACGTCACGGAAAAAACGCAACTTCATTTGGATCGTTGCCTCACTTGCCGCGCTTGCGAAACCACTTGCCCTTCTGGCGTAAAGTATGGCCGCCTCGTCGATATCGGACAGAGGATACGTGGAGAGCCGCGTCCAGCGCGGCTTTGCAGCCAGTTTAAAACGCAAAGCGTTGGCGGCGGTGCTGCCCAAGCCATCGATTTTCAAGCCAGCGTTGAAACTTGGCCAACTTGCTAAGCCATTGTTGCCGGGCCTGTTGCAAAAGAAAATTCCGCAATCGCAACCAGCGCAAACTTGGCCTGCGCCACGCCACGCGCGCAAAATGTTAGTGCTCGACGGCTGTGTGCAGCCTACGCTTGAACCGAATATCAACGGCGCAACGGCGCGCGTCCTCGATCGCTTAGGTATTTCGCTGATCAAATCCGATCAAGCCGGTTGCTGTGGCGCGGTCGCCTATCATTTGAAACAAGCAAGCCGATGGCCTGGACTACATGCGGCGCAACATCGATGCTTGGTGGCCGTTCGTCGAGAGCGGCGTTGAGGCAATTGTGATGACGGCGAGTGGTTGTGGCACGACGGTAAAAGAATACGGCCACATGCTTCACAATGATCGCGGTGTATTCGAAAAAAGCTGCGCGCATGTCCGCGCTGACAAAAGACATCAGCGAAGTGATCACCGCCGAAGCGGAAGGGTTTCTGAAAATAGTCGAGCCGCGAAAAAAATCAAATCAAAAAATTGCTTACCATCCGCCCTGCTCGCTTGCAACACGCGCAAAAACTTAAAAATATCGTCGAACCGCTTTTAGTAAAAATGGGTTACGAACTCACACCGGTTCCCGATTCGCATTTGTGTTGCGGTTCCGCCGGCACCTATTCACTGTTGCAGCCCGAGCTATCGCAGCGTCTGCTGAAAAACAAAATCGATAATCTCAATCTCGGTAAACCCACACTCATCGCCACGGCTAACATCGGCTGTCAGAGCCACATCCAAACTGCTACTCAATTACCGGTGAAACACTGGATTGAGCTGGTCGCGGAGCGTTTGTAATTCCATGAGCGAAACGGGCGATCTATTCCGCCCACGCGCCGTGCTCAGCGTCGCGGAATTAAACCTTCAAGTCCGTCAACAAATCGAACGCAGCTTTCCGCTGCTTGTGGGTCGGCGGAGAAATTTCCAACTTCGTGCGCGCCACATCGGAGCATTGGTACTTCACGCTGAAAGATTCAAAAGCGCAAGTGCGCTGCGCGATGTTCCGCAATCGCAATCAAAACGCTGAATGGATTCCAAGCAATGGCGACGCGGTAGAAGTCAACGCGCTGGTGACGTTGTACGAAGCACGCGGCGAATATCAATTAATCGTTGAATCAATACGGCGCGCGGGACTCGGAGCGTTGTTCGAAAAATTTCTTGCGCTCAAGACAAAGCTCGAAAAAGAAGGCTTGTTCGATGCAGCGCGCAAACGCGCGTTACCCGAATTTCCAAAACGCATCGGCATCATTACTTCTCCGGCAGCAGCAGCGTTACGCGATGTGCTGACGACGCTGAAACGGCGCGCCCCCCATGTTTCGGTGATTCTCTATCCGACCGCAGTACAAGGCAATGGCTCCGCCGCAGAGATCGTCCAAGCGATCAGCAGCGCCGGTGCGCGCGCGGAATGCGACGTGTTGATCCTGTGCCGCGGCGGCGGCAGCATCGAAGATTTGTGGTCATTCAACGAAGAAATCGTCGCGCGCGCCATAGCCGCCTGCCCGATTCCGATCATCTCCGGCGTCGGTCACGAAACGGATTTCACCATCGCCGATTTCGTCGCCGACGAGCGCGCGCCCACACCGACTGCCGCAGCGCAACGCGCCGCGCCGGATCGCGATGAATTGATCGCGCAATTGGACGACTACAAACGGCGCACGCGGTTTTCTCTACAACGTACGATCAACGACAAGGCCCAGCGACTCGATCAGTTGGGGCAGCGTTTGCTGCATCCCGGCGCGCGCGTCGCACAACAATCGAACGCGCTCGCAAACTTTGCCACGCGGTTACGCCTCGCGCAGCTGCATCGGCTCGAATCGATGGATTGGCGCGTTCGACACGTTCGCCAACGTATCGAGAGTCAAGACAAAGGTTGGCGAAATCTCGCGGATCGATTAACACGAAACAGCGACCGCTTAGCAAGTGCAATGGAACAAAACTTCGCGCTATCGAGCGCGAAACTACAACGCCTGGCGGACAATTTAAATCATCTGAATCCAGCGCAAGTCATGCAACGTGGCTACAGCGTGGTGAGGAATTCCCATGGCGTGATTGTAAAATCCAGCGCACAAATTGATATTGGGGAACGGCTTCGCCTGGCCTTTTCTGATGGCGAAACCACTGCCATTGTCGAGAAAACCATTTCGTAACGTGTAAATGTGAGGCGAAGCACTACGATGGTGGTTGATACTTGTCCTGTAATTTTGCAAGTTCCCAACGTTGATACAATACTATTCGAATGGCTAACCCGCGTAAGTCGTACAGGGTAGGGCGTCAATAAGCGAAGCGCATTGCGCCGTATGGCGGTTTGCGTAGATTCACATGCGGCGCAATGCGCTTCGCCTATTGCCCTACTTTATTGGGTTTGCCACGAGCCTTGTCATGCCTCTCGTTCCTGTAACCGTATGTCGTGGGACCGCGTCGGATTCCGAAATTTCTCGAATACTCATACGTACGCGCGCTTCTTTACTCTAATCGATAGCCTGGAAGCCCGCGCCAGTATTGGCTCTCAGGCCGATTACCATTGCAATGAAACGCAAAAACTCTATCCGGCTCGGAAGTTTTTAACTGTTGAACCACTTAACGGCGTAGTCCACCACACTTGGCGCTAATTTTTTTTCCAAGCAATCGAATACCACCAATGTCGCCATCGCGCGCAGCCAAGTGAGCTGGCGTTTTGCGAGTTGGCGTGTGGCGGCCATGCCACGTGCGGCGAGTTCTTTGCGATCGAAATTTCCGTCCAAATATTCCCACGCCTGGCGATAGCCGACTGCTCGCATCGCGGGTAGCGTTGGCGATAGCTGATATTTTTTTCTGAGATGTTGCACTTCGTCGATCAATCCGCTTTCCAGCATGGCGGCGAATCGCGCATCGATGCGCTGATGTAACTCGCTGCGGTCGCTGGGCAACAGCGCAATCGGCAACGCATCGTAGGCAAAATCTTCCGCCGAGCGATCGCCGAATTGCTGCGACATGGGCGTGCCGGTGAGATGACAGACTTCCAAAGCGCGTTGTATGCGTTGTGAATCGTTGGGTTCTAATCGTGACGCCGTTGCGGGATCGAGCATCGGATAATTCCGCATGCATCGCGGGCCAGCCATGCTTCGCCGCGCGTTCTTCAATCTCTAATCGTAGCTCGGGATCGGCTTGGGGCAGCGCGCTGATTCCTTCCATGAGCGCTTTGAAGTACAGCATCGTTCCGCCAGCGAGAATGGGGATTTTTCCGCGCGCGGTGATTTCGCCCATGGCCTTGAGTGCGTCTTGCCGAAACTGCGCAGCCGAATAGCTTTGCGTCGGATCGATAAGGTCGATGAGATGATGCGGCGCACTGCTAAGCGTTGCGGCATCGGGCTTGGCGGTGCCGATGTTCATGTCGCGATACACTAGTGCGGAATCGACGCTGATGATTTCGCCATTCAGCCTTTGCGCCAATTCGATCGCAACGCCGGTCTTGCCGCTGGCGGTTGGACCCATCAACAAAATCGCCGGCGGTAAGAGTTTCGACACGTATTAGTTCTGTTGCGCGGAAGTCAGATAAGGCGTGAGCGCCTCACGAATTCTTTCGCCGCTATTCTGGCGCAAGCTATGGTGAATCGCTACGTAGCGCGCCTGCAATTTCTCACGCAATCGATCTTCGCGATACCAATTCAAAATGGCTTGCGCGAGGTTCTCCGGCGTCGCGTCTTCTTGCAATAATTCCGGCACAATAAATTCGCCGGCAAGAATATTGGGCAATCCGATATAGGGCAAGTATCCACGCCCTTTCCGGCGCATTAGCCAGGCGCTGATCGCCGACACGCGATAGGTGATGACCATGGGGCATTTCATCAGCGCGGCTTCCAGCGTTGAGGTGCCCGATTTAATTAACGCGACATCGGCTGCGGCGAGCGATGGCTGCGACGCGCCTTGCAGACAACGGATTTGTAATTTCTCGGCGCCGATTTTTTTGATTGCCGCTTCAAATTGTTGCTGAGTTGCCGTGGTCGCAAACGGCGCGATGAATTGCGCTTACGGTAACGCGTGCCGATCTCGATCGCCGTCGCGGCAAATAATTCGGCGTGATAATCCAGCTCGCTGACGCGGCTACCAGGCAGTAACGCAAAGCGGTGAATGTCGGCGTCGATATTCAACGTCGCGGCGAGCGGCTGCCGCGATCAATTTCAAGTGGAATTTCATCGGCGAGCGTATGGCCGACATAGGAAACAGGCATGCCGGCATCCTGATAAATTTTTTCTTCAAACGGAAAAATCGTCAGCATGTGCGATA
Source organism: uncultured Pseudomonadota bacterium (assembly GCA_963840785.1). Taxonomy (GTDB): domain Bacteria; phylum Pseudomonadota; class Gammaproteobacteria; order Burkholderiales; family JALYOK01; genus JALYOK01. The sequence goes on from CAWJAF010000003.1 coordinate 658,100, forward strand.
CGGCTTGTTTTATGCGATGAATGCGCTCGCCGCGCCACGCCCAAATCGACGGGCTGACGTAATGGATGGTAGTGACGCCTTGCGCCTTGAGCGCCTCTTCGACACTCGAAATTAAAATCCGGCGCATCGATGCCAATAAAAATATCCGGCGGATGATTTTGAAATTCGCTGATGATGCTGCGTTGAATTCCACGAATCTCGCGATAGTGTTTCAGCACTTCGACATAGCCGCGCACCGCCAATCGTTTCCATCGGAAACAGCGATTTCGCGTCGAGGGCTTGCATGCGCGGCCCGGCAATGCCGACAAACTCGAGTGATTGAAAACGTGCTTGCAGCGCGGAGATTAGATGAGCGCCGAGTAGATCGCCGGATGCTTCACCGGCGATGATGCCAATTCGCGTCACTAGCGAACGATACCTCGGGTCGAGCGGGACAGGAAATCACTCAGCAGTTTTAACTCTGGACACGCCATGATTTTTTCGGCGATTTGCGCTTTTGCCTCATCAAAACTCAAGCCGTTGCGGTACAAGATTTTATAGGCGCGCTTGATCTCGGCGATCGCCTCACTTGAAAATCCGCGCCGACTCAGGCCTTCACTATTGATCCCGAACGGCTTGGCCGGATTGCCGGACACGGTGACATAGGCCGGCACGTCTTGCGTGAGAATCGTCGCGATGCCCATGAAACTGTGAGCGCCGATATGAACGAATTGATGCACGCCGGTGAATCCGCCGAGGATGGCGTGATCGCCAATATGGACATGGCCCGCCAATTGCACACTGTTGGCAAACACAATGTTATCACCAATCTGACAATCGTGTGCGACATGAACGTAGGCCATGATCCAATTGTTATTGCCGATGCGCGTAACGCCAACATCCTGAGCAGTCCCGCGATTGATGGTACAAAATTCGCGAATAGTGTTGCCGTCGCCGATTTCAAGGGAAGTCGGCTCACCTTGGTATTTTTTGTCTTGCGGCGCTTCACCGAGGGAGATATGGCTAAAAATGTGATTATTTTTGCCGATGCGTGTCGGGCCACAAATAACCGTATGAGCACCCACACGTGTCCCACTATCGATGCTGACGTCAGCTCCAATGACGGCATAAGGACCGATCTGTACATCGGATGCGATCTCAGCTCGGTTTTCAACGATGGCACTAGGATGAATCAACTGCGCGTATCCTATAGCATTTTCTCAGTACACATCAGCTCGGCTGCGGTGACCACGAGATCATTTACTTTTGCTTCACATTTGAATTTCCAAATACCGCGCTTCACTAACATCAGGGTGCTGTGCAAAATGAGCTGATCACCTGGGAAAACAGGCCGCTTGAAGCGCGCGTGATCGATGCCAACAAAATAAACCACGGACTTATCGTCCGGTGTTCTATTTAAGCTTTTGAATGCAAGAATCGCCGCTGACTGCGCCAGTGCTTCAATGACCAAAACCCCCGGCATGACCGGATGATTGGGAAAATGACCACCAAAAAATTCTTCGTTCATCGTCACGTTTTTAAGCGCGATGAGTGACTTCATTGGCTCGCACTCCAACACGCGATCGATCAGTAGAAATGGATACCGATGTGGTAAATACTTTAGGACTTCCTCTATATTCATGCCGCTCATGCGGTTCTCCCCTTGTTGATGTCCTTTATTTCTTGTTCTAGCTGCTCTACTCGATTTATAAGTTGTTCGATACGTCGAATATGGGCAGTCGCTTTAAGCCACTCGCGATTGCGCATGTGCGGCAATCCACCGCTAAAAACCCCGGCGTGCAATATCGATTTTGTCACGAGGGTGCGAGCAGTTATCGTGACGGCATCGCAGATTTCCACATGCCCGACAATGCCTACACCACCGCCAATTTTACAATGGCGGCCGATCGATGTGCTACCGGCCACGGCTGCGCATCCGGCCATCACGGTATGTGCACCGATGCGGACATTGTGTCCGATTTGAATTTGATTATCGAGCTTGACGCCTTGTTCGATTATCGTATCCTCAATCGCACCACGATCGATGGTGGTATTCGCGCCGATTTCAACATCGTCTTCGATTTTTACCCGACCAACCTGAGGAACCTTTATCCATCGATCGGTATCGTATGCAAAACCGAAACCATCCGCGCCTATCACGACGCCTGCGTGAATGATAACGCGATCGCCAATTTCGCAATGGTGATAAATAACGCTATTCGGATAGATTACACAATCGGCTCCGATGATCGAATCCGAGCCGATATGTACGTTGGGGTAAATCATCGTGCGCTCGCCGATCTTTGCGCCATGACCTACATACGCGCCAGCTCCGATGACGGCAGAATTTGCTACAGTGGCATTCGCTTCGATTACGGCGCTCGTATGTTTACCCGCCGCACTTAGCGACGTTGGCAGGAATAGCGCGGCAGTGCGCGCGAAATAAGCATACGGATTTGCGGCGATGATCCTCGGTAATGCGGTTAGCTCGCGATCGCTTGGCGCGACAATTACTGCACCGGCCTGGGTTGTGCTTAACTGCGCGCGATAAATTGGATTTGCTAAAAATGCGATTTGTTCACGTGTCGCTCGCGCCAAGGTACCTATGCTATGAACCAATGTCGCGCCATCGCCGACAACCTCGCCGCCAAATTGGGTTGCAATCTCATTGAGCGAGTAACCCATTAAGCATCCGACGATTTATTTTTCGCCGGTCAGCGCCTTTAGCACTTTATCGGTGATATCGATTTTGGTGCTTGCGAACACGGCATCTTGTACGATTAAATCAAACTTGTCGCTTTCGGCAATGTCTTTTATCACCTTGTTGGCGCGCTCCTGAACGCTCGCGAGCTCCTCGTTTTTACGCATATTCAAGTCTTCGCGAAACTCGCGCGTCTGACGCTGAAAATCACGATTGAGGTTAGCCAAATCGCGTTCCTTATTGCGCTTATCGGCCTCACTCATCGTCACACTTTCTTTCTCGACCTGCGTTTGCAAATCGCGGACCTGCTTTGCCATTTTCTGCAATTCAGCGTCCCGCGCCGCAAATTCTTTCTCCAACTTTTTCTGCGCCTTCTGTGCGGGACCCGCTTCGCGGAAGATTCTCTCCGTATTCACGAAGCCAACTTTAAGTTCCGCCGAAACGGCCTGCACTGAAACCAATGCGATCGCCACAACCAACAAACGAATAACTTGTTTCAAATTAAATCTCCTTCTGAAATCGTCTTAAAATACAGTACCTAACAAAAACTGAAAACGCTCGAGCCGGTCATCCGGTTTACGCTTAATCGGAATGCCGTAACTTAGCTTTAGCGGACCAATCGGCGAGAACCACGTCAGCGCAAGTCCTGTCGAATATCGGAATTCACCGACATCGAACTTCTCACCTTTACCGTAGACATTGCCACCATCAACGAACACACTCAAGCGAACGGACTTATCGTCCTTTACCCGCGGCAACGGAAAAAATATTTCGACGCTGGCGACAACACGACGATCGCCGCCCAGGGCGCGATTGTCGTTATCTTTGGGGCCCAATGAGCTCGTGGCAAAACCGCGAACGCTGGATACGCCACCGCCATAGAAGTTCTTAAAGAATGGCAATTCCTTATTATTTCGATATCCGCCGCCATAGCCAATCTCGCCGTTAAGCATCAGCGTGAAGACGTTGGTCATCGGTATGAACCACTGATGTTGGTAGTTCAACTTGTAATAATTCAGATCGCCACCCGGCAAACCAATTTCACCGTAAATTCGTTGATAGTTTCCTTTGGTGGGATAGAAAAAGCTATTTCGTAGTATCCCGTGCCCAGCCAATATCGCCCTTAAGCGTATTGTTCTTTTCGCCGAATTCATTGATATAGTCCAAATAGCGAAGCGGGCTGTCGCTGACTAACGAGATGTCACTGCGTTCGGCTGCCAGACCAAAATTAACTGTGTCAGTTTCAGTTATGGGAATGCCATAACGAATTCCGGCACCGGTGGTTTTGATTTTGTAGTGATCGACATTTGAAAGCTGCGTGGTATCGTTGATACGGTGATAAATGTCAAAGCCGCGACTCACGCCGTCTACCGTGTAATACGGATTCGTATAGGAAAGCACGTAGGCGCGATTGGTCCGGCCGGAATTGACTTGAACCGACATTTGATTGCCGGTGCCAAATACGTTGCTCTGGCTCACAGAACCTTGCAAAACCAGTTTGTCGATATCGGAATAGCCTGCACCGACCTGTATGCTTCCGGTCGAGCGCTCAGTAACATTGACATTGATATCGACTTGGTCGCTTGCACCCGAAACTGCTGGCGTATCAACTGTAACTTCCGAGAAGAAACCTAGTTTGTCGATACGCTCCCGTGAGCGCGTGACTTTTTCGGCGGAAAGCCATCCGCCTTCCATTTGACGCAGTTCGCGCCGAATGACCTCGTCACGCGTCTTAACGTTGCCGGTAATGTTGATCCGTCTAACATATACGCGCCGTCCCGGATCGACTTGAAATGTGAATACGACCGTTTTATTTTCTTTGTCAACATCGGGCGCCGCGTTGATATTGGAGAACGAGTAGCCGTCATTGGCAAGCCGATCCCCGATACGTTTAGTCGAAGCCGTCAACTCTTCACGAGAAAAAAATGAGCCGGGCTTTACCGAAATCATTTTGCGAACTTCTTCCTCAGAGATCGTTAAATTCCCGGCGACTTTCACATCGGAGACTTTATACTTCGGACCTTCGACGATATTGACGGTTAGATAGATGTCCTGCTTATCGGGGGAAATCTGCACCTGAGTCGAATCGATATTGAATTCCAAATACCCTTGATTGAAATAAAACGATCGCAGGGTCTCCAAATCGCCGGATAGTTTTTGCTTCGAATATTGATCGTTTTTTGAAAACCAGGTCGAAAATCCCGGCGTTGATAATGCGAACAAATCCAGTAACTCGCCTTCTTTGTAAGATTGGTTTCCGATGATGTTAATGCCGCGAATTCTTGCCACTTCGCCTTCTTCAACATTCAACGCAATAGCGACGCGGTTGCGCTCCAACGGCGTAACCGTCGACGCGACTTCGGTTGAGTATTTACCGCGACTCAAGTATTGACGTTTTAATTCCTTTTCTGCTTTGTCGAGCAACGATTTATCGTAGATGCGCGATTCTGCTAGACCAATCTGTTTGAGCGATTCCTTTAATTCTTCGGCTTTAAATTCCTTCGTTCCATTGATATCGATTTGACCGATCGCTGGCCGCTCTTGAATCGAAACAATTAGCAAATCGCCATCTTGTTCGAGGCGAACATCGGAAAAAAAACCGGTTGCATAAAGTGCTTTGATTGCCGCCGACGCTTTTTCGTTATCGATTTCATCGCCAACTCGAACGGGCAAATAGCTAAACACCGTCCCGACTTCAATTCGTTGAATGCCCTCAACTCGAATATCTTTGACGACAAATGTCTCTATGGCCTGCGCGCCTATGGCATAAATACAGCATAGGGCGCCGACCAGCACGCGAAATTTCATAGATTGCTAACCTGTGATGAGGCGGTTGATATCGTTATAAAAGGCTATAACCATTAATCCAATCAGTAGCGCCAAACCAACTTGTTGGCCTGCCTCCATGATTTTTTCGGATACCGGACTGCCTTTGATTATCTCGGCAATATAATACATTAAATGCCCCCCATCCAATAACGGTATGGGGAGTAAATTCAGAATGCCAAGGCTGATGCTAATTACGGCAACAAAACTGATGAACTGGAGCAATCCCATTTGCGCGGTTTGCCCGGCATAGTTTGCGATGGTCACCGGCCCGCTTAGGTTTTTGATCGACATTTCACCAATAAGCATTCTCCCAAGAGACTTTAGGCTGAGCCAACTCATATCCCAGGTTTTGCTAATCGATTTCTTCAGTGACAAAAAAGGCGAATAACTTGCAATCGCGCGAAATTCGGGGCGATCCACTTCGCCGACTTTCGCGCCAATCACACCGGCTTTTCCAGTTCGCCCTCCTGGCGCGGCTTCGGGCGTCACCGTCAAGAGAATGACGGTTCCCTCGCGTCTGACCTGTATCTCCAAGGGCTTAGCAACACTCGCTTGGATGGTGCCGATAAATTGCTGGACGCCAGCCGGTAACCGGTTGGCGATTAATTGCGACGACTTCGTCGCCGGCTAAGAATCCGGCTCGCAGCGCCGGGGTGTCCGGAATCACCTCGACAATTTGTACCCCGGGTCGCACGCGATTTAAACCAAGTTTACCGAGCACATCACTTTCCAAGTCTTGGTCAGTAATTCCCTCGGGCTCAAGCAATCGCTCCCGGCGCTGCCCGGCCGAATCTTCCGTCGTCACCGAAATCGCTTGCTGGCTTGCCAAGCGCGTGGTGAAGGCCCAGCCGACTTCATGCCAGGTCTGTAATGGTTCGCCATCGACGGCAACAATTTTTTCGCCAGAAACAAAGCCGGCGTTTTGCGCCGCGCTACCTTTTGCAATTTCGCCGAGGACGGGTTGAGCGCCCGGCACGCCGACGATAAATAACCACCAGAATAACAATATCGCCAGCAACAAATTGGCGAGTGGCCCGGCGACAACAATCGCGATCCGCTTCATGACATGCTGGCGATTGAACGCACGATGTTGCTCCGATTCCTGGACCGGTGCTTCGCGCTCGTCCAGCATCTTCACATACCCCCCTAGCGGAAACGCGCCCAGCGCCCATTCGGTTTGATCCGGGCCGAAGCGCTTGCTCAAAATGGGTTTGCCGAATCCGACTGAAAATCGCAGTACCTTTACGCCGCACCATTTCGCGACCCAATAGTGCCCCAGCTCGTGAATGACGACGACAATGCCAAGCAAAACCGCGAACGCGGGCAGATACGATAACCAGTTCATTGCGGTACTCCTTGGGATATCTTGGTTCGTGAACGTGCATGCGCAGAAATCCAATCGTGTGCGGCAAGCCGCGCCGCACTATCGGCACCAAGCACGTCCGTAAGTTGCCGAACCGGAGTCGGTGCGATTTCCCTTAAAACAAAATCGATCACTGCCGGTATAGCGCGAAACGGCAATTCTTCGCGCAAAAAAGCATCGACAGCGACCTCATTCGCGGCGTTCAGCAGCGCTGTGGCCGTGCCGCCTGTACGCATCGCTTCATAGGCTAAGCCTACACACGGAAACTGATCGATTTTTAACGCTTCGAAATTAAGGGAGCCAATTTTCGCGAGATTAAGATCAGCGACACCGGCATCGATTCTTTCCGGATAACCTAGGCCGAATGCAATCGGCGTTCGCATATCCGGATTGGACAATTGCGCTAAAACACTGCCATCGCGGTAACTGACCATTGAGTGAACAATGCTCTCCGGATGAATCAATATTTCAATTTGATCGGGCGCGGCATCGAACAACCAACATGCTTCGATCATCTCCAAACCCTTATTCATCATGGTCGCCGAGTCGACAGAAATCTTCTTGCCCATCACCCAATTCGGATGTTTGACCGCTTGTGCTGGCGTAACGCTTTCGAGATCCGCCGACGCCATAGTACGGAATGGCCCCCCCGACGCGGTGAGAATGATGCGCTTGACGCCGACGCTGGCAAGCCCCTCAGCTCGGTTAATTGGCAAGGCTTGAAACACCGCATTGTGCTCGCTATCGATAGGCAATAGCTCGGCGTGGCTTTCGCGTACAGCGTCCATCAATAAGGCGCCGGACATTACCAACGCTTCTTTATTCGCCAACAACACCCGCTTGCCGGCGCGAGCCGCGGCCAATGTGGGTTGTAGTCCAGCGGCGCCGACGATCGCGGCCATGACGATGTCGACACGAGAATCGCTAACGATCTGTTCTAATCCGGGAACGCCGAATAGAAGCGTAGTTTGCAAATTTTTCTTGCGTAAAAGTTGCTGGCAGGATTCAATTTTTCGTTCGTCGCATATTACGGCGAAAACGGGACTAAAGCGTTCGCATTGCTCGATTAAGCGCTGGACATTGCCGTAGGCAGATAACGCGAATACCTTGAAGGCTTGGGGATGCCGCGCGACGACGTCAAGCGTGTTAACACCGATCGTACCGGTGGAACCGAGCAGCGAAACGTTCTTCACAAAATGCCCCAAATCGATTTGCAACACATGAGCGCAAGTGCAACTACTGGCATGGTAGAGGTGAGGGAATCGATGCGATCGAGTATACCACCGTGACCCGGAAACAAGCTTCCGCTGTCTTTCTTGCCGCGCTGCCGTTTCAGCCACGATTCGAATAAATCACCCTCTATACTCAACACGACAATTAGAACAAATCCGACGATCATCAGCGGCAATCCCGTCAGCGACATTGTCCCGAAATATTGTCCCAACAATACGAAAATGATTGCGTACACAACGGCGATTCCGACGGCGCCAAAAGCGCCTTCCAGTGTTTTGCCTGGGCTAATATCCGGCGCTAGCTTTCGTTTTCCAAACGCCCGCCCACTAAAATACGCAGCGGTGTCGGCAAGCCAGATGATCCCCATGGCGAAAAATACATACAGTGGCCCAAACTGTTTTAGCTTGACTAACGCCGCCCAAAGCGGGATCAGCGCGACCGTTCCAAGTAGCAACACGACCAAATTGTTGGATATCTTGACCCGATTTTTGAGAATGTAAGGGACGATAGCAAACCAAAAAGCAAGCGCAACGATGCAGAGCAACTGCGTGACGAATACGTTGGGTATGAGTACTTCGCCACCCGTGCACAGCGCAAAGGCACTGACCCCCATGGCCAGAGCAAACGAAATCGCCGCGATCTGAGAAAAATCGAAGAGCCGCGCCCATTCATGCGCTGCCATCAACATGAAGATAAGAATCAGCGCCGACCAATAGTGGGCTGGTAACCCAAATAGCGCCCAGAGGAACAGCGGAAAAACGACCGCGACCGTTAATAGGCGAGTACCAAGCATAAGTCGCTAAAAACCGGGCGCTGATAAAACACGCCTGAAGCGCTTAGGGAAAACTGTGCGCGCAATCAGCCTAATGTCGCTTTGCCCGCATGCTCTGCCTGAACCTGATCGCTAGTACGGCCAAAACGCCGCTCCCTAGACTGATAGGATTCAATTGCTGCATCGAACGCCGCGCCGTTGAAGTCCGGCCAAAGAGTATCGGTAAAGTGCAGCTCGGTATAGGCGAGTTGCCACAATAGGAAATTGCTAATACGTTGTTCGCCGCCGGTGCGAATGAATAAATCCGGTTCGGGCGCATAGTGCATGGACAAATAAGGCACAAAGTCCGACTCTTCGAATCCTGTTGCGCGATCCGGATGGTCGCGCAACATCGATTGAACGGCCTGCATGATGTCCCAACGGCCGCCGTAATTCGCGGCGACGGTTAAGGTTAGACGCTTATTGTTTGCCGTGAGAGTTTCGGCATTTTGAATGAGATCGACGATCTTCTTATCAAAACGAGATAAATCCCCCACCACCTTAAAGCGAATATCGTTCTCATGCAATTTTGAAATTTCCTGCTCCAGCGCGCTCAGGAACAATTGCATTAAAACGCTCACCTCTTCGGCCGGCCGTCGCCAATTCTCGCTGCTGAACGCAAACACAGTCAGATACTCGACGCCACGCTGAACGCAGCGGCGAATCGTCGCACGTAACGCATCCGCGCCCTTGCGATGGCCCGCAACACGCGGTAGATAACGTTGCTTCGCCCAGCGGCCATTGCCGTCCATGATGATCGCAACATGGCGCGGAATCGACGGTGACGCGGGAACCTGCTGCGTTGGGCTAGAGAAAATCGCCACGGAATACTATTTCTTAGATGCTAGTTTGACGGACGTACTACACCGTCATCATTTCTGCTTCTTTGGCCTGGCTGAGCTTATCAACCTCGGCGACATACTTGTCGGTCTGCTTTTGAATATCGTCCTGGGCGCGACGTTCGTCGTCCTCGGAAATCGTCTTGGCTTTCAGTGCGTCCTTAAGATGAGTAATCGCATCACGCCGGACGTTACGAATTGCAACGCGAGCATCTTCCGCTTCATGTTTAACGACCTTGGTTAATTCACGGCGGCGTTCTTCGGTCAGCGCCGGCATCGGCACGCGAATCAAATCGCCCTGAGCCGCGGGATTCAGCCCCAAGCCGGAATCGCGAATGGCTTTTTCCACCGTGGAGATCATCTTCTTTTCCCAGGGCTGAACACCAATCGTATGGGAATCAATCAGATTCAAATTTGCGACCTGGTTAATCGGCATCGGCGTGCCGTAATAATCGACTTTGATTTGCTCAAGCAGCCCTGGATGGGCACGGCCGGTGCGAATCTTTCCCAGCGAGACCTTAAAACTTTCGACGGTCTTTTGCATTTTCTGCTCGGACGTTTTTTTGATATCAGCAATCATGATTTACCTCACAAAGAATGATGACGACTACGCGGTAACCATCGTACCTTCGTCTTCACCCATCACCACGCGCTTCAACGCGCCGGCTTCGAAAATACTGAACACACAAATCGGTAGATTTTGATCGCGACACAGAGTCAGCGCTGTCGCATCCATCACCTTGAGATTGCGGGTGATCGCATCGTCAAACGTAATATGCTTGAAGCGCGTCGCGGTTTTATCCAGCTTGGGATCAGCGGTATAAATGCCATCGACTTTCGTTGCTTTCAGCACAATCTCCGCTTCCATTTCGCGGCCGCGCAACGCCGCAGCGGTATCGGTCGTGAAAAAAGGATTGCCGGTACCGGCGCCGAAAATCACCACCTTGCCTTCTTCCAGATAGCGAATCGCTTTGCCGCGAATGTAAGGCTCGACCACGGGCTCGATATTGATTGCCGACTGCACCCGCGCGCTCAATCCGGCGACGCGCATGGCATCTTGCAACGCAATGGCGTTGATCACGGTTGCCAGCATGCCCATATAATCGGCCATGGCGCGATCCATGCCCGCAGCGCTGGACGACACGCCGCGAAAAATATTGCCACCGCCAATGACGACGGCAACCTGCACGCCCAAATCGATGATTGATTTGATCTCGGCGACGATGGCACTAATCGTTGCTTGATTAATACCATAACTGTCGCCGCCCATCAGGGCTTCGCCCGACAGCTTAAGAAGAATACGTTTGTATTTCGGCTCGGCCATCGAGTTCCGGCGTTAAGCGCCTTTCACTGCGGCTGCAACTTCCGCGGCGAAGTCTGTTTGCTTTTTCTCGATGCCTTCGCCGACGACGTAAAGCACGAAGCGCGGCACCGACGCGCTTTTCGACTTCAATAATTGCTCAATCGTTTGCTTATCGTCTTTCACAAATGGCTGGCCAAGCAGCGTCACTTCTTTCAGATATTTCGCAACACTGCCTTCGACCATCTTCGCTACGATTTCCGGCGGCTTGCCGGATTCCGCTGCCTTTGCCATTGCAACATCGCGCTCTTTCTGAATCAATTCGGGCGAGACTTCTTCCTTTGTCAGCGACACAGGCTTGCTGGCGGCGATGTGCATGGAAAGATCTTTTGCCAAGCGCTTCATCACCACCGACAATATCAACCATCACGCCGATCTTTGCGCCGCCGTGAATATATTGGCTCAGTTTGCCCTTCGCTTCAATCCGCGCGAAACGGCGGATCGAGACGTTCTCACCGAGCTTGCCAACCAGCACCGTGCGCGTTGCTTCCACTGTCGCCCCGCTCAAACTCAAGCCAGACAACGCCGCAACGTCAGCTGGATTTTGCTTTGCGACCATACTCGGCCAAGTTTTTTGCGAACGCTAAAAAGTCTTCATTCTTCGCAACGAAATCCGTCTCGCAATTCACTTCGACAATCGTGCCGAGCTTTTGATCGCCGGCAATAAACGTGGAGACAACGCCTTCTGCGGCGATGCGTCCCGCCGCCTTGCTTGCTTTGCTGCCCAATTTCACGCGCAGAATTTCTTCCGCCTTCTCCATATCGCCATTGGCTTCGGACAAGGCCTTCTTGCATTCCATCATCGGCGCGTCGGTTTTCTCGCGCAGCTCTTTCACCATTCCAGCGGTAATTTCCGCCATGTGCTTACCCCTAAAAAAATTAATTCGTATCGATTACTTTGCCGCTTCTTCTACTTCGACGAATTCTTCTTCAGCCGGCGCAACCATTTCCTGAATCACTTGGTTGCGGCCTTCCAGAATCGCGTCGGCCGCACCACGTGCATACAAGCGAATCGCACGGGTCGAATCGTCGTTGCCAGGAATAATGTAGTCAACACCGTCCGGGGTATTATTCGTATCAACGACGCCAACGATCGGAATACCCAGCGTCTTCGCTTCGGTCAACGCAATTTTTTGGTAACCGGTATCGATCACGAATAGGGCATCCGGCAATACCGCCATGTCTTTGAAGCCGCCCAAGCTGCGCGTTAGCTTTTCAAGTTCGCGCTCATAGCTCAGTGCTTCGCGTTTGGAAATTTTTTCCATCGAGCCATCTTCTTTCATCTGCTCGATTTCTTTCAAACGCTTGACGGAACCTTTGACGGTTTTGAAGTTGGTTAACATGCCGCCGAGCCAACGATAATCAACGTAAGGCGATTGGCAACGCTGTGCTTCTTCGCGCACGATTTCGCGGGCTTGGCGCTTTGTGCCGACGAATAGAATCGTGCCTTTGTTCGCCGACAATTGACGAAGGTACTTCATCGCGTCTTCGTACATCGGAAGCGATTTTTCCAGGTTTACGATGTGAATTTTGTTGCGATGGCCGAAAATATAAGGGGCCATCTTGGGATTCCAGAAACGGGTCTGGTGGCCAAAGTGCACCCCAGCCTCCAGCATTTGACGCATGGTCACTGACATTCAATTCTCCAGTTAAGGGTTAGTCCGCCGCCCGCCGCTGCAAGCCCGCTGAGTTTATTAAACACCGCGGGCACCCTTATCGAGACGGGCGTGAGTATTACTCGCGCTTGGCACTGCGCCTCACGTCGGGATAACTTGGAATTATACTAAAAATCCGGCACTTAGATCAAGCACGAGATTATTATGCATTGACGGCCGTAGCATGCTGCAAGAGCGAAGCGAAAAGCCGCTATTATTTAAATGCCTGAAGACCCGCATGGATACGGGTTCTTGGGCCATGCTATGCCGGGAGGCAGATCCAGCCCGTCTCCTGGCATAGCATCCAATTTAATCGGAACTGTCATTGCGAACGATCAATCGGCGAAGCCAATACTGGCCACGAACCATGAATTTCGTACGATTTCGTCGTCGCGGCCGATATGCCATTCTTAGCAACGCGAAACTGCGTATGACGCGGATGTTGGATTTTGCGAAGGCGGAGAAGGCGCGGAACGGAGGGAATGCTTAGGTAATCCCCACGTTGCACCCAGTCATTGGGAGGAGCGCTTTTGCGACGAATCAATCTCATTTTTCTGCGGCCTAAAACATCGAGATTGCTTCGTCGCAAAAGCGCTCCTCGCAATGACAAATAAAGAAGTATCCGCCCTGAGAGCCGCATGAATAATGGCTTCCAGGCCATGTCTCGCCATGAACCAAGCGGCATGTGGCTCGTGGCGCGATCAAAGCTGAAATCTAGGGTCAATAGCCGAGCATTCAGCGTGGCGTTGGGCCATTGCGCCGAACAAACCCAACATTGGGCGCAATAACGACTGCTCCACAAACGCTACGGGCTAATATCGTACGTGTATCAATTTTGAAATTAAATAAACTGAAATCCCCCAAATCACGATCTGCCCAACAATCGACACGCAACTCAATACCGCGACGCGGCCAACCTTCATATACTGCTCACCCGTCACAAAAAACAAATTAAAGATTTTTGAAAAGACCATCAAAATCGCGATTGCCGTAGCGAGTACTAACCATAGCTGAGTACCAGAAGTCGACCACCAAGACATTAAACAAAAAAGGAACGTCGGAAACGCTAAAGTTCCTTTGAATTCGTACCTACGATTACTTACCAACGACTCGACATTGATTTGCATCGACCTTCCTTAGGCGAGCGAGGCTGACTTGACTCGATATTCCCGCAGCACCCCATGGATACTGCTTCCTGGCGGTGCCTTGCTTCGGCCCCTCATCGATATTGGCTCCTAGACGCGCATTACAAAATAACCTCTAACCCTTCGCATCCTCCGTCGTTACAAAATCTCCAGGCGCCACAATCTCAAGCATCTCAATATCGTCGGAATGCCCCAACTCAATATGGCCAATATTTTTCGGTTGATGGAAGCATGAGCCGACAACGTAACGCTGCTTGCCAACGCCTTCGTAATCGAATTCGATCCAGCCTTTAAGCACATACACCATCTGAAAATCCGCTTCGTGGCGATGCCAGCAGGACTCCATCATTTTGCCGGGAACGGCACGGATGACGTGGGCGACATAGCGGCCGTTGGTTGCGTCCATAATGCCTAAATCGCGATACTCGAAAAATGCACGTAGGCCGTTAACTTTGAATTCGCTCGTGGCGGCGTGGCTGACGGAAAATTTACCGCTCGTTGAAGCTTGATCGAAAACTGGTTTCTTCACTGCGGACGTGGCAGACTTAAGGGCCATGACTGATTCCTCCGGTTGGATATTTCGATCATCTTAACAAAAATTAATTCGCGAAAATGACCCGTCATAAAATTCCAGTTTCTGTGTTAGTGGTGATACACACGCGCGATCTCGACGTATTGTTGTTGGAACGCGCCGACCGGCCGGGGTTTTGGCAATCGGTAACCGGCAGCCAAGATGCGGAAGGGGAAATTCTGCGCGATACGGCGATTCGAGAACTGCGGGAAGAAACCGGGCTGAACGCTAACGAACACATTCTCAACGATTGGCAAAAACAAAACGAATATGAAATTTATCCGCACTGGCGCCATCGTTATGCACCGGGAATCACGCGCAACACGGAACACGTTTTCGGTCTGACTTTGCCGCAGCAAATGCCGATCACCATTGCGCCGCGGGAACATTTACAATATGTCTGGTTGCCCTGGCGGGAAGCGGCAGAAAAAGTATTTTCGTGGAGCAATCGGGAGGCGATTTTGTTGATGCCGCAATTCGCGGACTGCGCAAATAAAGCGTCGCCATAAAGAAAAAGCGAGATGATCGAAACCTTACGCATCGCGACTTACAATATTCACAAAGGATTTTCGAATTTCAATCGTCGTGCGATTTTGCACGATGTGCGCGATCGATTGCGCACGCTCGATTCCGATCTGATTTTTCTGCAAGAAGTGCAAGGTTCGAACGAAACCCACGGCCTCAGCCATACGCTGTGGACAGCGCCGCAACACGAATTCCTTGCTGACTCTGTTTGGGGGGATTTTGCTTACGGCAAAAATGCCGTGTACGAAGACGGCCATCATGGCAACGCGATTTTGAGTCGTTTTCCCATCGTCAATTGGGAAAACGAAGATGTGTCGGCCCATCCGCTGGAGCGTCGGGGGCTGTTGCATTGCGAATTGGACGTGCCCGGTTGGGACGAGCGCTTGCACTGTGTGTGCGTGCATTTGGGTTTGTTTTCGCGCTGGCGTGCACAGCAGGCGCGCGCGTTGTGCGACCGCATCGACCGTATGGTTCCGCGCGGCGCGCCGCTAGTGATCGCCGGTGATTTTAACGATTGGCGCGAGCAGTTGAGTCGCTTGCTGCGCGAGCGACTCGACGCCCATGAAGTGTTCGAAGCCACGCGTGGACGGCCCGCGCGCAGCTTTCCGGCAGGATTGCCGATACTCAGTTTGGATCGAATTTATGTGCGTGGCCTGCGCGTGAAAAGCGCGCGCCTGATGCATGGAAAAGCATGGTCGAAACTCTCCGACCACGCGGCGCTTTCGGCCCACGTCAGCCGACCTTAGGACGTTTTGGCTACACCTCGTTACGTCGCGGGTAACTCGATTACCCTGCTAAAAAATGGTACGGACTTTTTCCCCGCGCTTGAAACAGCGATCGATAGCGCACAAACAGAAGTTCATTTAGAAACTTACATCTTCGCCGACGATACCGCGGGTCGGCGCATCGCAGCGGCATTGTGCCGCGCCGCGCAACGCAATGTCGTCGTGCGGGTTGTGGTCGACGGCTTCGGCAGCCACGAATTTTTTCCACCGCACATGGTGGATGAGTTACTGCAAAGCGGGGTCGAAGTCTTCATCTATCGTACCGAAGCGTTTCGCTTCAGTTTTCGCCGTTATCGACTGCGCCGCATGCATCGCAAAATCGCGATGGTCGATGGTCATACGGCATTCATCGGCGGCATTAATATCATCGACGATATCAACACGCCACACCATACGCCGCCACGCTACGATTACGCAGTGAAAGTGATGGGGCCATTGGTGCAGGAGTTGCGGCCGATCATGCATCGGCTTTGGTTGTTGTTATCGTGGACGCGCGCGCGTACGCGCATTCGCAGCATGTTTCCAAATGTGCCGCCGGCGCCGCCGCGGGGTACGCATCTCGCAGCGCTGGTCATTCGCGACAATTTGCGGCATCGCGACGATATCGAAGAAGCGTACCTCGATGCGATCGAAAACGCGCGCGATGAAATCATTATCGCCAATGCCTATTTTTTTCCAGGGTTGGGATTTCGCCGCGCACTAGTTGCGGCGGCGTCGCGCGGCGTAAAGGTGAAATTGATGTTGCAAGGGCGTGTGGAGTATCGCTGGCTACATCACGCGACACGGGCTTTGTACGGCTCGCTGCTGTCGGGCGGTGTCGAAATCATCGAATATCACAAGAGTTTTATGCACGCCAAAGTCGCTGTTATCGATTCCGATTGGGCAACGGTGGGCTCGAGTAATATCGATCCGTTCAGCTTTATGTTGTCGCGCGAAGCGAACGTCATCGTGCGCGACGCCAGCTTCTCGGCGCAGTTGCGCCACAGCCTGCTTACCGCGATTCACGACGGCGCCGTTCCCGTCGATTTAAAAGAATGGAAACAACGCCCATTCTTGGAACGCTTTATGGCGTGGCTCGCCTATGGTTCGGCGCGATTTATAATGGGGACATTGGGCTATCCGCAGAAGTAGCTTCGAAGCCATTGGCCTGCGAGGCGCTACCAGAGCGGCTTCCAGGGCATGCCATGCCGCGAGGCAATAGCTGCCTGCCTGGCCAGGTCATTGCATTTGAAAGTTATCCGAGCAAGCTCTCTGCTAGAACTTTACTTGCCGGGTTGCGTATTAGTTTTGGTACGTAAAAATTCAATTTACCGCTTAAATGGCCGGTGCGGCACTGCCCTTGCGACCGTTTCGTCCTTGTGGCGAAAATTAATGCGCCCTTTAGAAAGATCATAGGGCGACATTTCTAACGTAACCTTGTCACCGGCCAAAATTCGAATTCGGTGCTGGCGCATTTTTCCTGACGCATGGGCCGTAATTTCCACGCCGTTAGTTAACTTAACGCGAAACTGTGTGTTGCGTAACACTTCGCTGACTTGGCCTTCCATTTCAATTGTTTCTTCCTTCGCCATGCATTACCTTTCATGATTACTCGAAATTGCCGCTCGCGGTTCGCGCGAGCGGTTGGTAAATATCCGCAAAAATACCCAGGCAGCGATTGCCTGGTTGAAAAAACTAAGCTTTTTTAAGATTCACTGCGGATACTTTGCCGTTGTCACCTTTTTCCACGTCGAACGACAATTTGTCGTTCTCGTTTAAGCTGCCAAGACCAGCGCGCTCAACGGCGGAAATGTGGACGAATACGTCTTTTGCGCCATCATCTGGCTGGATAAATCCGAATCCCTTAGCGGGGTTGAAAAATTTTACAGTGCCGGTCGACATAATGTCCTCCGAATAGGGCGTTACCTAACGCAGGTTTGCGCTAGGAATCTAACGAGGCTGTGGAATTGGACCGGAGTGACACCGTGAGGTGATACGCGAGGACGATCCCAAAGACATGATCGATATCGTAGATATGGTGGCGTTATACGCGATTGCAAGCGTTTAGGCGAGCTTTCTTTTATGCTTGTTCAACCATAAGGCGTAATGCGGCAGTGACGCCACCGGGTTTAATCGGTACTTTAGCAACATTCAAGCCCATTTCGACACCCGACAAAGTACCGGCCAACATCAAGTCATTGAAATAGCCCAAGTGACCAATACGGAAAATTTCTCCGGCGAGCTTTCCAAGTCCCATCCCTAAGGACATATCATAGCGCTCGAGAATGATTTTTCGTAAGGCGTCGGCGTCATGTCCGGCAGGCATCATGAGCGCGGTCAGGCTTGGACTGTATTCGTCGGGATTTTTGCATAGGACTTCCAGTCCCCACGCTTGCGCGGCGCAGCGCGTCGCCTCGGCATGGCGAATATGGCGAGCGAAGACGTTATCTAAGCCTTCTTCCTTCAACATCGCAATGGCTTCGCGCAGCCCGAACAATAAATTTGTTGCGGGCGTATAGGGAAAAAATCCATTCTTATTCGCCTTCAGCATGGGCTCCCACGCCCAATAAGATTTGGACAGTGTCGACGCTTCGCTGGCCGCCAGCGCTTTCTCCGATATGGCATTAAAGCTCAAGCCCGGCGGCAACATTAACCCTTTTTGTGAGCCACCGACTGTCACATCGACGCCCCATTCGTCGTGGCGATAGTGGATGGAGGCAAGAGACGAAATCGTATCGACCAACAACAACGCAGAATGCCCGGCGCGGTTGATCGCTGCACGAACCGCGGGAATATTACTGGTAACGCCGGTCGAGGTTTCGTTATGTACGACCGCGACGGCCTTGATCGTGCGATCGGGATCTTCATGCAAGCGCCGCTCGATGTCGGCGGCGTCGACGCCACTGCGCCAATCGCCGCTCACCAGATCAATCTGCAAGCCAAGCCGCCGCGCCAATTCGCACCACAGCGAGGCGAATTGCCCGGTTTCAACCATCAATACTTTATCTCCGGGAGATAGCGTGTTCACCAGCGCCGATTCCCAGGCGCCAGTGCCGGATGCTGGATAAATTACGACTGGATTCTTAGTCTGAAAAATATCTTGCATGCCCGACAACACGTCAAAACCAAGCTGTTGAAACTCGGGGCCACGATGGTCGATAGTCGGCCGATCCATCGCGCGCAAAACCCGGTCGGGCACGTTGGTCGGACCGGGAATTTGCAGGAAATGGCGGCCACTCGGATAACTCATAAAATTCGCTCTATTGTTGAAATGCGCGGTGATATTATCGCCTAATGGTGACCAAACAATCCAACTTAGCCGATCGGCTACGGCGAGAAATCCAGGGAGACGTATTGTTCGACGCGGCATCACGTGGCCGCTATGCCACCGACGCGTCGATTTATCAAATTGAGCCAGTCGGCGTTGTGGTGCCGAAAACGGAGCAGGACGCTGCGATCACGCTGCAAATTGCGCGCGAAGAAAATATCCCGATTTTGCCGCGCGGCGCGGGCACTTCGCAGTGCGGCCAAACCGTCGGCGCCGCATTGGTGATCGACAACAGTAAATACTTAAATCAAATTTTTGCGTTTGAACCCGGCCCGGCGGAAATCGAAGTTCAGCCTGGCGTTGTTCTGGATCAACTCAATGCCTTCCTGAAGCCGCATGGATTGTGGTATCCGGTCGATGTTTCCACCAGCGCGCAGGCAACTCTGGGCGGAATGGCCGGCAACAACTCCTGCGGCAGCCGCTCGATTCGTTACGGCAATATGGTGCACAACGTCAAAGGTATCGAGGCGATACTATCTGACGGCAATGCTGCTTGGTTTACCGAAATTGATGGCCAAGAGACCAGCGGACGCTATGCCCATATCGTCGACGGTTTTCGTGCGATTGCGACGCGCGAGGCGGACGAAATTCGCGCACGTTTCCCGCGGCTGCTGCGCCGTGTAGCGGGCTACAACTTGGATATTTTTGAGCCGCAAGATCCGCTGCACTACAACACCGAACGGCCGAACATGGCGCATTTACTGGTCGGTAGTGAAGGTACCCTCGCGTATTTCAAGCGCTTGAAACTCAAGCTTTCGCCACTACCGAATCACAAAGCGCTAGGCGTTGTGAATTTTCCAACGTTTTACCGCGCAATGGAGTTAACGCAGTACATCGTCAAACTCGGTCCGAGCGCGGTGGAATTGGTCGATCGCACCATGATCGATCTTGCTCGGAACAATCCTTCGTTTCGATCGGTCATCGACGCTGCTTTGCTTGGCAAACCCGATGCAATCCTGTTAGTTGAATTTTCTGGCGAAGAAGCCACGGAACAATCGCGCAAGCTCAATGAATTAATTGCGCTACTTGGTGATTTAGGTTTGCCGGATAGCGTGGTGAAGCTGACCAATGCCAGCCAACAAAAATCCTTATGGGACGTGCGCAAAGCCGGCCTCAACATCATGATGAGCATGAAAGGTGATGGCAAGCCGGTGAGTTTCATCGAAGATTGCTGCGTGCCGCTGGAACATCTTGCCGATTACACGCAACGCCTGACACAAGTATTCGAAAAACACGGCACGCGCGGCACCTGGTATGCCCACGCTAGCGTCGGCACGCTGCATGTGCGGCCGATTCTCAATATGAAGCAAGACGGTGCGCACAAAATGCGAGCCATCGCCGAAGAGGCGTGCGAATTGGTGCGCGAATACAAAGGCGTGTATTCCGGCGAGCACGGCGACGGCCTGGTGCGCAGCGAATGGATCGAGCCCTTCTTCGGACCCCGTTTGACGGCGGCACTCGCCGAAGTGAAACAACTATTCGATCCGCTTGGATTGATGAACCCCGGCAAGATTGTGCGGCCGAGCAAGCAAGACGATCGGTCTTTGTTCCGCTTCAAACCTGAGTATCGTCACATCGAAATCAAGCCGGCGCTCGATTGGTCCGCTCACGGTTCATTGGCGCATGCGAGCGAGATGTGCAACAACAACGGTCACTGCCGTAAATTCGACGCCGATGTGATGTGCCCTTCCTACCGCGTCACGCGCGACGAGCAGCACTCCACGCGCGGCCGCGCCAATACACTGCGACTCGCGCTGTCGGGGCAACTTGGCGTCGATGCCATGACGTCTGACGCGATGCGCGAAAGCTTTGATCTTTGCGTATCGTGCAAAGGCTGTAAGCGCGAGTGCCCGACCGGCGTCGATATGGCGAAAATGAAAATAGAATTTTTGTATCAGCAACAACAGCGCCACGGTCTGTCGATCAAAGACAAACTCATTGCGTATTTGCCGCGCTACGCGCCCTATGCGGCCAAGATCGGTGGGTTACTCAATCTGCGCAACACCTCGCCCCGCCTTGCCGATTGGAGTGAAAAATACATCGGTCTAAGCGCGCGGCGCCTTTACCGGTTTGGCGATCCGATTATTTCCGCGTCAATCGAGGCGAGCGAGCGCCCGTTATCGCCGGCCGTGACGTTGTACTATTTGTCGATACGTTCAACACCTATTTCGAACCAGAAAATCCGCGCGACGCGCTTCGAGTATTGCGCGCGGCGGGCTATCATTCCCATATTCCGCGCGCGGAAAATAGCAATCGCCCGCTTTGTTGCGGTCGCACTTTTTTGAGTGTGGGCCTTGTCGATCAAGCTAAACACGAAGCGCAACGCTTGGTTGACGCGATGCTGCCTTACGTCGACGAAGGCTTTCCGATCGTCGGGCTGGAACCCTCCTGCGTGTTCACATTACGTGACGAATTTCCTTCGCTCTTGAATAACGTTAACGCCGACAAATTGGCCAAACACGCCTACACGTTTGAAGAATTTTTGTTTCAGGAACATCAACAAGGTCGCTTGGATTTGACCTTGGATCCGGTCTATCCGCCAAGCGTATTGCTGCACGGCCATTGCCACCAAAAAGCCTTTGGCGTCATGGGTGCCGTCGAAGGCGTACTGGGTTTAATTCCAGAACTCAAACTGGAAACGATTCAATCGGGCTGCTGCGGCATGGCGGGTGCGTTTGGTTTTGATGCAGATCACTTCGACGTTTCGATGCAAATGGCGGCGCTGAATCTTCTTCCGGCCGTTCTCGCTGTCGATGAACACACGACGATTGTCGCTGACGGGGTGAGCTGCCGCCAACAAATACGCGACGGCAGCGGGCGGCAGGCACTGCATGTTGCGCGCGTATTGGCGAATGCTCTGCGAAGCTGATTGGGAGTGGCTTTTGATCTAGCGCAAATATTCGCGATAAGTTGGCGCGTTGCTTTCGCCGGGTTGGGCACTCACTAAATGTTCAATTAGCGCGCGTAACTTCGCCGGACGCACTGGCTTGTGCAAAATTCGCAATCCTTTATCCTTTGCTTCACGCAATAGTTCCGGCCCGGTGTCGCCACTTACCAACACGGCGGCAATATCCAAGCCATAGTGCTGGCGAATTTGCGCGATGACATCGATACCGTTTTCTTGGTCGCGTAAACGATAGTCGCTGATAATGATGTCAGGCGGTCGCCCGGCCGCGACCAGCGCGGCTAGTGCGCCGATGCCGTTCGCGGCGATGACTGGCTGGCAATCCCAGTCGCGCAACAATACTTCCATCCCTTCCAAAATAGTGGATTCGTCATCGATGAATACGACGAGCGCGCCTTTGATTTCATCGCGACGGATCGGTATCGGTGCCGCCGACTTTTCCATCACCCGCTTCGCATTGCCTCGTGAAACTTTGATCGAGAATACCGAGCCTTTGTCGTCGATCGACTTGATTTCCACTTCGGTGCCGAGCAAGCGAGCCATTCGTTCCACAATCGCCAACCCCAAACCCAATCCCTTATTGCGATCTCGCTCGGGATTATTGAGCTGCACAAATTCCTGAAAAATTTCTTTTCGCCGATGCACCGGAATGCCTTTGCCGCTATCCCAGACTTCGATGCGCAATCCACCTTTGGTACGACGGCATCCGACCACCACGCCGCCCTCCACGGTATAGCGAATGCCATTCGAAATAAGGTTCATCAGAATGCGTTCCAACAGCACCGGATCGGTACGCACAATGACCGCGCGTGGGAACGATGCTCAGCCGAATTTGTTTTTCCATGGCGTGGGGCGAAAAATCCAATAGCAAACGATCGAACAAGGCTTGCAAATGAAAATCGCGCGGATGCGCCTGCAGTACCCCCGCATCCAGCCGGGAAATATCGAGTAACGCATTGAACATCCCCTGCATCGCGGTCACCGATGACTCGATGTTGTGTACGATCCGACTCACTTCGGGATATTGAATTCGTTCTTTCAAGGCTGCGACGAATAGCGTCAACGCGTGCATCGGTTGGCGTAAATCGTGGGTTGCCGCAGCAAGAAATCGAGATTTCGCCAGATTGGCGCGTTCGGCCTCCTCTTTTTGCGCCGTTAGTAACCGTGTTGCCTCTTCGATGCGCTGCTCGAGAAGCTCCTGACCATGCTTGAGCTTGGCGGCCATATCTTTAATTCCAGATTCGAGCACGGCCAATTCGCCACTGGAACCCGACGGCAGATCAACATCGAAATCACCCTTACCGATATCGCTCCACCGCTCGTGCCAATTGGGTCACCGGACGCGCAATTTGGCCACCTATTTTGCGCGCCGCCAGCGCGCCGAGCAGCAGGCACAGGCTGCTCAAGCCGATCGCCCAGCCCCATCCTGGGTTACCACCGCGCGAATTCAGGTCAACCAGGTGAATGACTTGCCAATCGGCCATCAGATACCAAACGCCCAGCACCAGCGCGATAATCAGCGCCGGCAACAGGGCGATCACCAAAATACGGGCGCGAATGCCGCCGAACTTCACCGCAGAACGTTTCGCAGTAACAAAAACTGTTTCAATTGACTGTCCAGCGCAAGTTTTGCATGAAACGTACTATTGAGTAGTGCGATTAACGCGTCAAGTCATTTTGAGGGATTACAACTTCTAGCCTATATCGAAGGTACTACTACTTTTGGCCTATATCGAAAGTGATAGTTCCGCTATCGCTTACCCATAAGTGATATATGAGGTGCGAAGATCCTATGGCATAACACTGATTCACAATATTTATTTGAAAATCATGCCGATTATCGCCATATCGTCCGAACTCGGTAGCGAAGGTTTCAGCATCGCAGGTCAAGTTGCTCGTCGCCTCGGACTAACGACGTTAGACCATCAAAACGTATTGGAAAGGCTGGCGCTCCACGGCTTTTCGTTAGGCGATATCCCGCCGGAGCTCGCGAATGCGCAAAACCAACAAGAAAACAACTGGAAAGTGCACAAAATTGGGAAGATAATCTCTTCGGAAATATTGTTTCTCGCACAGAAAAACAGCATGCTGATTCACAGTCCCTTTGCGCCGTATCTGCTCGCGGGAATCCGCCATATTCCGCGCATCCAGGTATATACGCCTTTGGTTCAGCGCGCGCGAAATTTCGCTGCGGCAAATAGCTGTAGCGAATCCGAGGCGCTACAAAAAATCGCATTGAGTGATGCGCAATCGAGTTGGATACTCGAAACCGCCTTCGGTGTCGAATTTCCTAATCAACCCGACGACTTCGATTTGGTCGCAGATACCGGTTGGCTCAGCCCGCAAGATTGGGCCGAACAAATTCTTGATCTAGCTCAAGACCCGGATTTTTTGCCGACCGCGGATTCAAAAGCGAAACTGCGCGCTCTTACCACGCGTAACGCGGCAACGGGATTCGGTTTACATTGTGGTACAGAGCCGTGTCAAACCAGCACCCCAAGCTAGGGCAATAGAATTGCGTGCTTTTCCACTTAGCGCCAACAGCCTTGCGCATCATTTTTCCGGCTCGCACGCGAAAAAGAACACAATCAGCCGCGAACGTGAATTGCTGTACGAGCAAATCGTTTACGCCTATCGCGAATATTTACCGGGCGCAATTCCTGCATTTCTTGGCGGAATTTTGTTGGTTGCCGTCATGTGGCAGGAGATTTCGCATTCAGTACTATTAGCTTGGCTTGCGGTGCTCTATACCGCTACCGCCATTCGTACCTACTGGTCATTCAAATTTAATCGCGAACAACCGTCCATCGACGACATTGAACGCTGGCGATCGCGCTTCGTCATAGGTTCTTGCGGCGCCGGCGCAATTTGGGGAGCGTCGGCCTTTTGATGTTCGTGCCGAATTCGCTGGCGCTGCAAATGTTCCTGCTCGGTTGCCTGTTCGCAATCTGTGCAGGTGGCGTAACCGTGATTGGCTATTATTTGCCGGCGTTTTATGCGTTCGCGACTGTGCTGGTGCTACCCAGTATCGTTCGTCACGCCATAATGGGCGAGCCAATTCATTGGCTTATTGCCGCAATTTGCTCGATTTTCTTAGTGTCGTACTTGGGATTCGGCCGCCGACAGAATCGCTTTGTCGTCGATACGCTCAAGATGCGCTACGAAAATTCCGACCTGATCGAGCAACTCAGAGCACAAACCTACGCCGCCGAGTTGGCGACGACAAAAGCCGAGCACGCTACTCATGAGGCGGAACGCGCAAAAGTAGAAGCCGAAATTGCGAACCGCGCCAAATCACAATTTCTCGCCACGGCAAGCCACGATCTGCGCCAGCCGCTGCAAGCGATCGCATTGTTTTCAGAAGCGTTACGTCAGCGCATTTATTACCCCGAAGTTCGAAACATTGTCGACAATATCAATGCTTCGGTAGAAGCGCTACAGTCGCTGTTCAATTCATTGCTCGATATTTCTCGCTTCGAAGCGGGTGTAGTTGACGCCATGCCGATTCATTTTCGCGCGAACCAATTGCTCGATAAACTGCGCACCGATTACACGCCGCCGGCGCGGGAAAAAAACATCACCTTGCGCGTGCGCGCGTCCGGCGAAAATTTATTTAGCGACCCGATATTGCTTGAGCGCGTCGCACGAAACTTCGTCGCAAACGCGGTGCGCTATACCGACGAAGGCGGCACAGTTCTGGTCGCATGCCGGCAACAGCGCGATGGTCGCATACGCCTTGAAGTGCGAGATAACGGCAGAGGCATTTCCCATGACGAACAGGAAAAAATATTTCAAGAGTTCTATCAGATCGATAACCCGGAGCGCGACCGCGCGAAGGGATTTGGCCTTGGGTTGGCGATCGTTAAGGGCATAGAAAAAATTCTTGATTGCAAAGTTCGTCTGCGCTCGGCGGTGGGCCAGGGTTCGATTTTCAGCGTCGCTGTGCCTTGCGGTGCTACGACGCCAACCGCGGTGAATGCGAAAGAAAACACCAAACAGCAGATTAAACATTTGCGTGGCCGCTGCGTCGTGGTTTTGGACGACGATCAGGCCGTGCGCGAGGCGATGCAGTTGCTGTTAACGGATTGGGGATGTCATGTCATTAGCGCATCGACCGTCGAAGACGCCATCGAAGAAATCCTGCAGTCGCAACGCCAACCGGACTTGATTGTCGTCGATTATCGGCTGCGTGGTGGCGCAACCGGTATCGATGCGATCGCTCAGATTCGTGCCGCAACCCGACCGACGCTGCCTGCAGTGCTGGTCACCGGAGACACCGGGGTTGACCAATTGCGCGAAGTTCGCGAAAGCAAGCTGACGTTGCTGCACAAACCGGTCGTGATCGCGCAATTGAGCCAAACACTCAGTAGCGCCATCGCACAAAAGTAACAACTTTGTTGATGACACGGCCAACAGGCGCATGCATACCGAGTGCGCCGGTCTGAGGACACCGAGCGATACCGCACAGCACAACGACAATTTTATTTTTTGACGAGTCGATCTTGAGCGCGAATCACGGCATCGGTACGATTTTTTGCGTCAAGCGCACGAAAAATCGCCGCCAAATGAACTTTGACTGTTCCTTCGCTTAAATTGAGCTTGCGGCCGATCAACTTATTCGACAATCCCTCGGCAAGCGCCTCCAACACCTCGAACTGGCGCGGCGTCAAATCTTCGGCCCCCCCAACGGTCGCGGCCGGACGCACTGCCGTACTGCTCGGCGGATCAATCGCGTATTGGGCGCGTTGCAACAACATCGGCGGGATATAGGGTCCACCGGACAACACTAAACGCAACGCCCCGAGCATGACTTGCGTGCTCGACGATTTCGGTATGAAGCCCATGGCGCCCGCATCCAACACGGCTTGGATATCGTGATGCTCTTCGCTTGCGGACAATACGACTAGCGGCAGCTCGGGAAAACGATCGCGAAATGTTGTGACCGCGGTCAATCCGTCCATGCCAGGCATATTAAGATCGAGCAAAACTAAATCGAGATCGGATTTTACTTCGGCGATCGCCAGCGCTTGAGTAGCGGTACCCGCCTGGAAAATTTCGGCGTTGGCGTCCAATTGCCCGAGCGGATGCAACATCGCCTCGCGGAATAACGTGTGGTCATCTGCCAACAGAATTTTCATGGTGTCCCTCCGTATCCACTACAGTTGAGTTGACCCTCCCCTTCAAGGGGAAGGAGTTGCCCACCTAAAACGGAATATCGTCTTCGAAATCGTCGAATTTTGCGCCAGCCTTTGCGGGGGCTTTGGCTGGCCGCGCGCTACTGCCGCGCTCATCAGAATTGCCTTGCGACATATCGTCACCACCGGCTGGAGCGCCCATGCCGCCGCGCGAGCCGAGCATTTGCATGCGATCAGCGACTACCTCCGTCGAATAGCGATCCTGGCCGTCTTTATCTTGCCACTTGCGAGTCTTGATGCGGCCCTCGACATAAACTGGGCTGCCCTTCTTCAAATATTCCCCAGCGATTTCCGCGAGCTTGCCGAAGAACGAAACACGATGCCATTCCGTTTCCTCTTTTTTCTCGCCGCTAGCTTTATCTTTCCACGATTCGGTCGTGGCGATGCGAATATTCGCCACCGCATCGCCGCTCGGCAGATAACGCATTTCCGGGTCAGCACCGAGATTGCCGATCAACATAACTTTATTCAGTGATGCCATAATTAACTCCTCTCCATAACTTCAATTGTCTCGCCATCTTTTTTGTCGTGCGGCAGAGACTGCAACGGTAACGCCACCAGCCACCATAGTATCGCAAGCGCGGCACAAAAAACATACACCGCGACCGACCCGGCGTGATCCAGCAGCCAACCGCTGGTGTACCCACCGAACGCCGGCCCAAGAAATTGGAAGATGCTGTGGACACTCAATGCCGTTCCACGATTCTGCGCGGTTGCGCGTTTCGAAATCCAAGCGGGTAAGCTCGCTTCGAGAATATTGAATGCCGTAAAAAAAATGAGCAGCCCGAGACACAGCGGCCAAAATTTTTGCCCCGCTCCGGCTAAGACTAAAAATCCTGCGGCCAGCACACCTATTGAGGTGACGAAAATGCGCTTATCGGCGCCATGCCGATCGCCGCGCATCACCGCCGGCAACATTAATACGAAAGACAGCAATACCACCGGCAAATAAACTTTCCAATGTTGTTCCGCCACGAGCCCACTTTGCTTAAGCATCAGTGGTGTAACGATGAATAACGCGGTCATGCCCGCATGCAGGACGAATACGCCGAAATTCAAGCGCAGCAACTGTCCGTCACGCATCACGGGGCCAAGTAACTGTTTATCGACTCGGCGCGGATTGGCATCATCGGCAATGCGTTCGTTCGGGACTGCTTTCGCGACGACGATAATTGCGAGCAAGGCCAACACGCCGGTGATCACGAAAATGCCCGGCACGCCGATCCAATGATTCAACACCGGCCCGAGAATTATAGAAAGCGCGAACGACATGCCGATGGTCGCACCGATAATCGCCATGGCTTTGGTGCGATGTTCGCTGCGCGTTAAGTCGGCCGCGAGCGCCTGCACCACGGCGGAGATTGCCCCCGCACCTTGAATCAAGCGTCCGACGATGACGAGATAAATATTATCCGCGGAAGCCGCAACAAAACTGCCTATGGCAAACAGTATCAAACCAAAATAAATAACCGGTTTTCGCCCGTATTTATCCGATAACCAGCCAAATGGAATTTGCAAAATTGCTTGCGTAATGCCGTAAGCGCCCAGCGCGATGCCGACGAGCAAATGACTTTGTCCGCCGCCGAGGCCGATCGCGTAGAGCGAAAACACGGGCAAAATAATGAACAAACCGAGCATGCGCAAACCGAATACACCGGCCAAACTAATGCTGGCGCGCAACTCCTGTGGGGACATTTTACTTGGGGAGGACATCGAAGGTTTGAGCGAAACACACGTATTCGCGTATATTAACAGGTTTACATTTCGCTGGGCCTTAGAAGTCTTTAGCGAGCAGAGCCGATGGTGAGTATCTCCTCCCCCTTCAAGGAGAAGGTTGGGCGGGGTATGAGTGAGAGTAGAAAATTTTGCTCAAGCCATCCCCACCCCAACTCTTCCCTTGAAGGGTAGGGAACGGATATTGTTAACGCATGCTCCCAATTTGCCCAGCACTCAGGATACCGTCACACCCATGGAATACATCAAGGTTCGCGGCGCGCGCACGCATAATTTAAAGAACGTCAATCTCGACATTCCGCGCAACCAATTAGTGGTTATCACCGGCCTGTCGGGCTCGGGAAAATCCTCGCTCGCATTCGATACGCTTTACGCGGAAGGCCAACGCCGCTATGTCGAATCGTTGTCAGCCTACGCCCGGCAGTTTTTACAGTTGATGGAAAAACCTGATGTCGATTTGATCGAAGGTTTGTCGCCGGCCATTTCGATCGAGCAAAAAGCCACCAGCCACAATCCGCGCTCAACGGTCGGTACGGTCACGGAAATTCACGATTATTTACGGCTATTGTTCGCGCGGGTCGGCGATCCCTATTGCCCCAATCACCCGGAGATTCTGCTCGAAGCTCAAAGCGTTTCACAAATGGTTGATCACGTCCTGGCGTTACCGCAGGACACGAAGCTCATGATCGTTTCACCGATGGTAGTCGATCGTAAAGGTGAGCAATTAGATTTGTTCCTTGAGTTACAGTCACAAGGTTTCGTTCGCTTTCGCGTCGACGGCAAAGTCTACGAAATCGACAATTTGCCAAAGCTGCAAAAAACCAAAAAACATACGATCGAAGTCGTCATCGATCGACTCAAAGTCGATCCCGAAGCGAAGCAGCGCCTTGCAGAATCCTTCGAAACCGCGTTGCGCCACGCTGATGGCCGCGCCCTCGCGGTGGAAATGGATAGCGGCAAGGAACATTTGTTCTCGGCGAAATTCGCCTGCCCGATCTGCTCCTATTCATTGCAGGAATTAGAGCCGCGGCTCTTCTCCTTCAATAATCCTATGGGCGCGTGTCAGCGCTGCGATGGCTTGGGCGAGATCAATTTTTTTGATCCGAAGCGCATCGTTGCTTTTCCACATTTAAGTTTGGCAAGCGGCGCAATCAAGGGTTGGGATCGGCGCAATCATTTTTATTTTCAACTACTGCAAAGCTTGGCGCAGCACTACCAATTCGACCTCGATAAGCCCTTCGATGAACTTGCCGAAGCGGTTCAAGAAATTATTTTGCAAGGGAGTGGCAAGGAACGCATCGATTTTCAGTATCCGACCGAACGCGGCAAGATTGTGATTCGCAGCCATACCTTCGAAGGCGTGATTCCCAATCTAGAACGACGCTATAAAGAAACCGACTCGACGATGGTCCGCGAAGAGTTAGCGAAATATCTCAACAATAAGCTGTGCCCAGAATGTAACGGCACACGCTTGCGGCTTGAAGCTCGAAACGTGATGGTTGCGAATCACACCATTCACGAAATTTCCTGCAAGCCACTGAAGCAAGCTATGAGTTTTTTTGAGCAACTCAAACTCAAAGGTAAGAAACAAGCGATCGCGGAAAGGATCGTCAAGGAAATCGCAAACCGATTGCAGTTTTTGAATAATGTCGGCCTCGAATATTTGTCACTGGACCGCGCAGCAGATACGTTGTCCGGCGGCGAAGCGCAGCGCATTCGCCTGGCGAGCCAGATTGGTTCCGGCTTAACCGGCGTGATGTACGTCCTCGACGAACCCTCTATCGGTTTGCACCAGCGAGACAATCATCGACTGCTGGAAACGTTGAAACGACTGCGCGATCTCGGCAACTCCGTGATCGTCGTCGAGCATGACGAAGATGCGATTTTGTCCGCCGATTACGTCGTCGACATTGGCCTCGGCGCAGGCGTGCATGGCGGGCACATTATCGCTGAAGGCACGCCGAAAGCCGTGCAGACAAACAAGGCGTCGCTGACCGGCCAGTATTTGAGCGGCAAACTGAAAATCGCAACGCCAAAAAAACGTACCAAACCGGACAAAGAAAAAATTTTTCAATTGCTCGGCGCGACGGGAAATAATCTTAAGCAAGTGAATCTCAATTTGCCCATCGGATTGCTTATATGCATAACGGGCGTCTCAGGTTCCGGCAAATCCACGTTGATTAACGACACACTTTATAACGCGGTCGCGCGACATATTTACGGCAGCGTCGCTGAACCCGCAGCGCACGAAGCCATTCACGGCATGGAGTTTTTCGACAAGGTCATCAACGTCGACCAAAGTCCCATCGGTCGAACACCGCGCTCCAATCCCGCTACGTATACCGGTTTGTTCACACCGATTCGCGAACTCTATTCGCAGGTGCCGCAATCGCGCGAACGCGGATATGGCCCGGGGCGATTTTCATTCAACGTCAAAGGTGGCCGCTGCGAAGCCTGCCAAGGCGATGGCGTGATTAAAGTCGAAATGCACTTCCTGCCGGACATCTATGTACCGTGCGATGTCTGCCATGGCAAACGCTACAACCGCGAAACTTTGGAGGTTCATTACAAAGGCAAGAACATCCAAGAAGTTTTGGAAATGACCGTCGAAGTAGCGCACGAATTTTTTAAGCCGGTGCCCATCGTCGCACGCAAGTTAGAGACCTTGCTCGACGTTGGCTTGGGCTATATCACGCTGGGACAAAGCGCAACGACGCTTTCCGGCGGCGAAGCACAGCGGGTAAAATTGTCACTTGAATTGTCGAAGCGTGACACGGGGAAAACCTTGTTCATTCTCGACGAGCCGACGACTGGATTACATTTTCACGACATCGATTTATTGTTGAAAGTTTTGCATCGTTTACGCGATCATGGCAACACAGTAGTTGTCATCGAGCACAATCTGGACGTGATTAAAACCGCCGATTGGGTAGTCGATCTCGGCCCGGAAGGCGGCGATGGCGGCGGCACTATCATAGCCGAGGGAACGCCCGAAGATATCGCGAAAAGCAAAGGCAGTTATACCGGGCAGTTTTTGCAACAGACACTCAAGGCAGCGGGGAAATAAATTGTTAGCTCACGAACTATTGTTAGAGAGTTTTCACACGGCTGTGGCCGCGGCCGATCCGCTTAAGATCGTCCCTCCCTATTTGCCGACGCGCGCGTCGCTAGCAAAAGGTAAGGCCCTGGTAATTGGCGCCGGCAAGGCGGCAGCGTCAATGGCAAAGGCAGTTGAAGACAATTGGCCAGATGACATGCCGCTGGACGGCTTAGTGATCACGCGCTATGGCCACGGCTTGCTGACAAAGAAAATTCGCGTCGTCGAAGCTGGCCACCCGATTCCGGATGAAGCCGGAGAACGTGCGGCGCAAGAAATTCTGGCGCGAGTTCAAGCGCTACAGCCTGGAGATCGGCTTCTGGCACTGGTTTCCGGTGGCGGATCGAGTTTGCTCGCACTACCGGTCGACGGTTTGTCGATGGCCGATTTAAAAGCGATCACCAAATCGTTGTTAATGTGCGGCGCAACGATCCAGGAAATCAACACCGTGCGCAAGCATCTTTCGCGCGTTCAAGGTGGGCGCCTCGCGCAGGTTGCCGTCGAGCGCGGCGCCGATGTTGCGGCGCTGATCATTTCCGATGTGACCGGCGACGATGCGACCCACATCGCCTCCGGACCCACAGTGCCGGATCCGACCACTTACGCCGATGCCCTCGCTCTACTCGCGCACTACAATGTCACTGAACCTAAATCTGCGATTGATATATTGCAAGCTGGCACACGCGGTGAGCGCGAAGAAACCTTGAAACCGGGAAATGCCATTTTTAAGCGCGTCGATAACCGGATGATTGCGACAGCTCATCAATCGCTCGAAGCGGCAGCGGAATTTTTTGCGTCCCGTGGCTACGCGCCGGTCATTCTCGGCGACCACGTCACCGGCGAATCGCGCGAAGTCGCAAAAGTTTACGGTGCGTTAGCGAAAGAAGTTTCTCAACATCCATCGGCCTGGCGGGGCGGCCTCGGGCCAAAGGCGCACGGATATTCGATCCACAGACCCACCCTGCCTCGAGGCAATGTGGGCGCGCCTGGCCCTAGGCCACCGGGTCGTGGCATTGCTCTTATTTCCGGCGGAGAGACAACCGTCACAGTGCGCGGCAACGGCCGCGGCGGGCGCAATGTCGAGTTCCTGCTTTCGCTTGCGGTAGAACTGGATGGCTTGAAAAATGTGTACGCCCTCGCCGCCGATACGGATGGCATCGACGGCGCCGCCGAGAATGCCGGCGCGCTGCTGACACCGGACACCCTTAAGCGCGCGAAGAAGTTCGGCATCGATGCCAAACAATATTTAGCCAACAATGATGGACACGGATTTTTCGAAGCGTTAGGCGACCATATTGTCACGGGCGCGACGCTGACTAACGTCAATGATTTTCGGGTGATTTTGATCGAGTGTTGATGGCGTTCGACATATGAAAATGGACTCGTTGCGCTTGATCCGGCCGCCCTTGGTTTGGCTATTATTGTTGACAGCCGCCTCGAGCCAGGCCGACATCAGCGCCATCGACGCGGATCGATTTATCCGGGCTGCCCGCAGCCAAATCGGCGTTACCCTCGGCTATGACCCCGCTTATCGCGTTATCGCATTTCCGAACGGCGATGTACACATCGCGACCGGTGTGTGCACCGACGTCATCACCCGCGCGCTACGAGATCAGGGCCTCGATTTACAGAAGCTAGTTCACGACGACATGCGCGGAAATTTTGCGCGCTACCCGAAGCGTTGGGGCCTCAAACGACCGGACAAAAATATCGACCATCGCCGCGTGCCGAATCTGATGACCTTTCTCGCCCGAGAGCAGGCCGATTTGCCGATCACCTCGCTTGCGGCCGACTATTCCCGCGGCGATATTGTCACCTGGGATTTGGGCAGCGGCATCACCCATATCGGCATCGTTTCAAACCGCAAAATCCCCCTTGGCACGCCGTTGGTTATTCACAACATCGGCCGCGGTACGCGAGAAGAAAACATTCTATTTCGATACAAAATTATTGGCCATTATCGATTCAAATCGCCATAGGCATTTCGACTTAAGCGCCACCCAGTCCATCTACCCGCAAAGTGGGGACAACAGCAAATTGGCGTGATCACATCATTGCCGCAGCGATATTGTCGATTGCGGCACTATTGACGGAAATCCGCGCCGGATAAGGCGCTACAAATAGGCTTCGTTTACGCTACGCAGCAGGAAAGATAAATCGCGTCAGCAGACCTGAACCGTTGCTGGGTTCAGTCAACTCTATTTCGATGCCGTGGTTATCGGCAATTCTCTTAACAATCGCCAATCCCAATCCACTCCCCGTACCCGCGCTGCCCGCCAATCGATAAAAGCGATCGAACACATGCGCGCGCTCTTCAGCGGGAATGCCCGGTCCGGTATCGCCAACTTCCAATAGTGTCAGGTCATTACGCTGCGTTAGCGAGATTTCGATGCTCCCGCTTCTGGCGAGTACCGAATGGCATTGTCGATCACATTGGCAAGCATAATGCGAAGCGACTCGGCATCACCATTCACAGCAAAAGCTTCATTGCTGCTGAAGTTTAGTTGAATTCGCTTGGCCTCGGCTAACAGCGTCAATTCCGCAACAATGTTTTGCAACATGACGGTCAAAGATCAAGACGTTGATGCGGCGCTGTCGCGATCCCCACTTCTTGCCGGGCGAGCATCAGCAACTGTTGAACCAAATGGGTCGCGCGCTTAAACCTTCTTTTAAATGGGCAAACGCCACACTGCGTTCGGCGTCAGTTGTGGCGCGCTGGGCTAACTGCGCTTGTAATTGCAGTGCCGTAAGCGGCGTGCGCAATTCATGTGCGGCATCGGCAATAAATTCGCGTTGAGTTTTCATCGCCCGATCCAGGCGTGCGAGTAAATCGTTCAGCGCTGTGGCAAGCGGCTTGAGTTCGCTCGGTAATTGATTGGGAGATATCGGCTTCAGCATATGTGCGTCGCTGGCGCGTACATCGGCAGCGAATTGTTCCAGCGGCCGCATGCCGCGTCCAACGATAAACCAAATGAGTCCGCCCAGCACGACGAGTAAAATTGCAGCGGGCGCCAGTGTACTCAGCGCGAGCTTCGTTGCAAGTTGCGCTCGAATGTCCGTCGGCTGTGAAACTTGCACGAGGAGGTCCTTCTGGATCATGGCAAACGTTCGCCACTCGCCTTCGTCAGTGCGAACCCATTGATAGCCGGGTGCCATTTGTGGCGGCAGCGCTTTATGCGGATGGGATAAATAATGTTTTTCGCCAGCGCCAGACCAAACTTGAATCACGAAATCGTAGTCGATTTCTTCTTCTAAGGAACCCATCATGTCCGATTCATCCGGCACATGATCTTGCAGCGTTAACGCAATTTGCTTTAGATGATAGTCAAACAAATGATTCGCTTCGACGTGCGCACGCTGATAAATACTAAACCCAGCAATCGCGATGGCGATTAACGCAGCGACCAACAACCAAAACAACAAACGCTGCCGAATCGACATTAACTTTTTGCCACAACATAACCGACACCCCGGACATTGCGAATAATGTCGCTGCCGAGTTTTTTACGCAAATTGTGGATATGCACTTCGATAGTGTTGCTTTCGATTTCTTCGTTCCAACCGTACAAGTGTTGTTCCAATTGCTGGCGCGACAAAACGGCGCCAGGACGATCGATGAGCGCGAACAAGACTGAGAATTCTTTTGCCGATAAGGTAATTTCTTTTTCGCCGAAATGGACTTGGTGTGTGGTGGGATTGAGAACGAGATCACCATAGCGCACGACGGATTCAGTGCGCCCACTTTGGCGCCGCAGCAGCGCTCGAACACGTGCGGCAAGCTCGTCGAGGTCGAAAGGTTTGACGAGATAATCGTCCGCACCGATGTCTAGGCCGTTGATACGATCGGCGACAGAATCGCGAGCGGTCAACACTAAAACCGGAATGGCGTTTTTTTTAGCGCGCAAGTTTCTCAGGACTTCGATGCCATCTTTTTTCGGCAGCCCAAGATCCAGTAACAACAACGCGTAGGGCTCGCTGTTCAAGGCGAGTTCGGCGGCCTTGCCATCTTGTACCCAATCGACAACAAACCCATCTTGACGCAAGCCGAGACGGACGCTTTCGCCGATCATGGAGTCATCTTCAACCAACAGTAAGCGCATTGAGAAATAGAAGTAGCGGGAAGACAGAAACCGAGTTTAACCTAACAACGCAGCATCTAAAGGAGGCGATCTTGATCGCCGGGAATGCGATGGCCTTAAAGCTCGAGCCGCACAGCGGTTAACGGCGCTGCACGGCTCGACGATACGCGATGAATTAAGAAGCGTGAGCTGCTTTTTTCTTAGCGTGATGTTGACGGTGCCTTTTGCCAGTCATGGCTTTTTTCGTGACTGCGGCAGGAGCCGGCGCAACGGCGGCGGCAGCGGGCGCAGCAGGCTTAGCAGCAACAGCCGCGTCTAAAACTGGTTTTGCCTGGGTCGCGGCCTGGGCAAAGCCCGTCGCGCAAAGTAGTGCGATGACGGCGGTGAGGGAGATTACGCGTGCTTTATTCATTTAAATATTCCTTTTCGGTCGATGATTGTTACGATCGGCTTGGCGTTCGCTAAGTCGTACGGCGAATGTTAAAAGCGCACCCTTAAGCAAAACTTAAAGTACCGCGCAAATTCATTTCTTTTTATCTTCAGTTTCTCTTAAGCTAACGGCGCTAGGATTCCTCACGGCGCAATTGCATTCGATTCATTGCGTAAGCAATCGAGTGCTTGAGCATCGATTCATTAACTGAATTAACTTAATTGGAGATTTATAAATGTTGAAGAAAATACTACTGGCTATTGTTACCGTTTTCGCGTTCGCTAATTTCGCGTTCGCAGCAGCGGATGCCAACACTGCCGACAAGGCTGCGTTGGATGGCATTAAATCCATCGGTGAAAAAACGGCTGACGCAATCATTGCCGAACGCACCAAAAACGGAAAATTCAAAGATTGGACGGACTTCATTCATCGCGTTAAAGGTGTGGGCCCGAAAAACGCCGAGAAAATGTCTGTCGGTGGTTTGACCGTAAACGGTACGGTCCTCGCCAACGCACCGGCCGCTACAGAAGTAAAGAAAATGCCGAAAGCAGCGAAGGAATCCCAGCCGGCTGCCGCGGCGGCTGCCGCCGCTCCGGCCGATAAGAAGACCGTTGCCTTGGAACCGGTCGCCGTGCCAAAAATGGACGAAAAGAAGAAAGACAAGAAGTAATCTAGGCCCAGCGCGAACAAAAAGCCTGGCACGAACTGCCGGGCTTTTTTATTTTTATATCTTAAAAACAGTTACTTATACTATTTTCGCAACAACAACAGGAAATTCCGGCGTGAACTTTTTAGCAAACTAGCACTCTATACCCTGGAGTGCTAAACTAAGCACATCACTGGAGGTCTCTCTATATGAACACGATGCAGTTGCCGGTCCCGAGTTTGAACGTCGCCAGCCTGGAAAATTATATCCACGCCGTCGGCCGCTTTCCCCTACTTACCCAGGAGGAGGAACTTCGCTATGGCCGCAATCTGAAGCAAGATAACGATCTGCAAGCAGCCCATTTTTTAGTTACCTCCCATTTGCGCTTTGTCGTCTCGATCGCCCGCAATTACCTCGGCTACGGTTTGCCCCATGCGGATTTGATTCAAGAAGGCAATGTCGGCTTGATGAAGGCCGTAAAGCGTTTTGATCCCGAGCGCGGTGTGCGCCTGGTCTCATTCGCCGTGCATTGGATTAAAGCCGAAATTCACGAATATATTCTGCGCAACTGGCGCATGGTGAAAATTGCCACAACCAAGGCGCAACGCAAATTATTCTTCAATCTGCGCAGCCTGAAAACCAGCCTTGGCACGATGTCGCCGAACGAAGTAAAGGCGATGGCGATTCAACTCGGTGTCAAGCCCGAAGAAGTTATGGAAATGGAAATGCGGCTGTCCGGCCAGGACGTTTCGCTGGAACCCATCCGCGATGACGATGAGGATTGGGTCAGCCCGATCGCCTATCTCACCGACGCCGATGCAGAACCTTCCAAGATTTTAGAGACGGCCCAGACCGAAACCGTCGGCGCCGAAAGCCTAACTAATGCACTTTCCAACCTTGACGCTCGCAGCCGTCGCATCATCGAAGCGCGCTGGTTACGCGAAGATAAAGATCAAGCGACACTGCATGATTTGGCGGCCGAGTTCAATGTCTCGGCAGAACGCATCCGTCAAATAGAACAAAAAGCCATGCAAAAAATGCACGGGTTGTTGCGCGCCGCGTAACTTCACCGCTTCAATTGTAAATAAGGCCCGCAAGTCGGGCCTTATTTTTTGCATGCTCGAAGAACCGCTCTGGGTCTGCCTCTCCAGCATTACCGTCGCAGCCGCCCCTCCGGCATCATCACGCGATCGAACTCGCGCAAGATTTGATGCCGCTCGGCGGCGAATTCCTACACGTGCGGCAACACCACCCAATCCATGCTCTGCGTCGCCATCGGTAACGCCTCGCCCGCCGCGCGCAACGTCCTACGCGATTCCGACGCAAGGCTAAACTTAATCGGCATGCGGTTCGTCAGCAAAAAATCGTGCGCTGGCAAGCCGAATTGCATCGCATTAAATCCGAAAATATTCGCGACGACTTCGTCGAAATAAGCCTGCTCCCGCGCCATGACGTAAGCGCCGAGCGGCATCTGAAACCATTCGGCAAGCGTGTGTTTTACCATGCGATCAGTATAGTGCAAGCGAGACATAATTGGGTTCCGGGAACGGGCAATGCCAGGAGGCGCGTCAAGCTTGCCTCGTGGCGTGACATGGCTTGTTAGCCCGCATCCACGGGCTTCTTCAGGCGGCGCCACCCTAGCGAGGCCGGGGAACTTCACAAGAAATCCAACGGACGTTTCAAATGACTGCCAAATTCGTTATAACGCCTCGATCGGCCGTCCGTCCATATCCTTCCGATGGCGCTTGGCGTGAAATAAAATAAAGCGTTTAATCCAGTGCAAATATTGCTCTTCGGTGCGAATCGCGCAATGCTTGACACGCAATTTATTGCGGATTTAATCAAGCAATTTCGGCGGTCTACTTTTCGTTAGGCCAAATCGACTTCAACGGATTAGAATGCGTCATGGCGTTTGAGTAGGATCGAGAAAAGGCAGAGAGGAACGCTCGGAAGCATCGGGTCTCGTTTGAGGAAGCAGTTACAGTTTTTATGACTCGCTCGCTACGACATTTCCCGACCCTCACCACTCCACCGGAGAAACGCGGCTTATTACTTTTGGCGATTCGGCTCACGATCAATTTCTTGTCGTATCGCACGTCGATCGCGAGGGCATAGTTCGAATCATAAGCGCACGAAAAGCTACAGCGAAAGAGAGAAAGCGTTATGAAGCCCAAAACCCCCGAACTTAGTGACGATCTGCGCGCCGAGTACGATTTCGACTTCTTGAAAGGAGAATGGGGGCGTTATTACAAACGCCTTCTCAAAGAAGGCTCGAACAATGTCCTCCTTGAGCCTGATGTCGCGAAAGCCTTTCCCAATTCCGCGGCAGTCAACGACGTGCTCCGCACGGTCATCGAGCTTGTCCGTACATCAACTGGCCTAACCGGGCGTTCAACGGTGACGCGCGGAAAAGCACCGCGCCCCCGTTAACTTGGACGTTAGGCGTCATGAATCTAGCGCGAGATATCGTCAAGGCGCGAGGCTGCGGAGAGATCCGCTATTCGATTGTCGCTGACGTATCGAACGATTTGTCGGCTGTGCTTTCGAAGTTTGGCCTGTTCACCGATGCCTCGTTGGTTACTGAGGTGAGTCGAGCAGACGCAACCGCGATTCTCACCAAGTTGTTGTGGAAGGACATGGCTTATGGTGTGGAATGCATGGCACACGACACTGCAATGACATTTGCGGAGACCGTCATTTCGGAGAGTGAGTCCACGAATTCCAATCAAACGTCACGTCCGCGGAATCGAATCAATGGCAGCTACTAACCAACTCAACTTTCGATTGCGGTGTCATCATAAGCGGCCCGATTCAGCGACATGCGTGCCTATGGTTTCAAGACGAAGACTAATGCCGACGCCGGCGTTAGTCGCGGAGAACACACTCAATGGCACGAGCTAAAGAACAGCCCGAACGAGAAGAGCGCATCCTCTTCGATATCGTTGTTGACGCCTACAACGAGACGGAACGCGCGATGGGGTGGTACTACTATCTCCAAGACAAAATGCAATTGCCGTTCAAGGCAACTTGTCGATTAGCGCGGGCGACCTCGCCATTGAAAGTCGGAATGCCAGCGGACGTGGTTGGCATGGCAGACGAAGAGGATTGTATGTCTGAAATATTCGTTGTCGTGAACTACGGAAAATCCGAACTAGCGGTGCCACTCGCACAACTCGAGTGCCACGCGTCGGACGACGATACAGATCAAGCTGTCGCAGACTGGCATTATTGGGTCGCACGAGGCTATGAATATTGACGCCGAAAATTACAACTTCTTCACAAAGGTAACTTCGTCATGAATCGATGCCTTGTCAGGGGAGCATTTCCGAGCCAAAATGATTGCGACTATATAACGAGGCCAATTGATGACCATTTCATCGCTCGAGACGTTACGCACGCTTTACGACCCCGCGCGCGAGCGCTCCGTCAAAAAGCAAATCGCATTTCTCGATCCGCATTGCCAACGCTTTATTTCGTTGTCACCGTTTCTGGTGCTGGGTACCTGTAGCGCTGCGATGCAGATGGACACCTCGCCGCGTGGCGGTGCGCCGGGTTTCGTCAAAGTGATCGACCGGCACACGCTGTTGATCCCGGATGCGCCGGGCAATAACCGGCTCGATTCGCTGGAAAATATCATTGCCACCGGGCGTGTGGGTTTGCTGTTCCTCGTTCCGGGCGTGGACGAAACCTTGCGCGTGAACGGCTCCGCCGTACTTTCAACAGACGCGCGTGAAATTCAGTTATGCGCCGATGAAAAACGGCAGCCCAAGCTTGCGATTAAAATCAACGTGGCCGAAGCTTATCTGCATTGCGCCAAGGCGCTGATGCGCTCACATTTATGGAGTGATATATACCGCGTGGAACGCAGCGTGATGCCAAGCATGGGCGAAATGATGCGCGACCAAATTGGCGGCGACATTCCGGCCGAATCGCAAGAAGAAATGCTGAAGCGTTATGCGGCAGATTTGTAGCGGGCGCAGAACGAGATTTAAGGTCGTTTCAAATCGACATATCTCGATGCTAGACCTTTTCCGATTGAATACGCCACGAGCCGCGCCAATCTTGCCTCGTGGCACGGCATGCCCAGAGGCTGTTTATCCATGGGGATTTCCGGGCATACAAAAAATAACTATTGGTAGCAGACCCAAGAATATACCCGCGAAATCTCCAGCCAAATTCGATACTCTAAAGACTCGCATCGCGAAGAAAATGTCATGTCCACCGTCGCTAACATCGTCGTCTTATTGATCGCGATTTTGCACGTCTATATTCTCGTGCTTGAAATGTTTCTATGGGACAAGCCCACCGGGCTGCGAGCCTTCAATCAAACACAAGAAGCCGCGACGGCAAGCAAAGTGTTGGCAGCAAACCAAGGCCTCTACAACGGCTTTTTGGCGACCGGATTATTTTGGGGCTTGAGTCTTGGCGCAAACGGTAACAGCGTTAAAATATTTTTTCTTTGCTGTGTGTTAGTTGCCGGTTTGTACGGCGCGATGACCGCTAACAAAAAGATCCTGTCTATCCAGGCGATTCCCGCGGCAATTGGGCTCTGCCTAATTTTGTTGTCCAAATGAATAAGCAGAAAATACCGCAGTGGCTGATCCGCTTTGCCCTGATTGTTGCCGTCCCGTCTATCGCATGTTTTGGCCTTTACTCAACGGATTACCTCGATGAAAAAAATGGAGTTTGGGCAGTGCCTGCCATATTAGCCTACCCCGTAGCACTTATTGGGATCGGTGGCCTTGCGATGACGCTACTATCGCCAAAACGTAGCAAACCTAGAATGCTACTTTGGACAGTTATCGCGGCGATACCCATTTTATTTTTGCTAATATTGCGCACCTAACACGCACTGGCACATGACGTGACGCAACGCCGAATGCTGCGTAAAATTCGATCTTTGAACGTCCTTCCATAGGGGCAACAAGATGTCTACTATCTTCACACCCGAGCAACGCGCCGCCTACGAACGCGACGGCTTCGTGATGATCCGCTCGCTTTTCGATGCCGAGGAAATCGGCATCTTGCGCGAGGCGATCGAGCACGATCCGCAATTACGCGAAAGCCTTTACGATCGCAAAGATTCCGAAGGCAAAGCCACGCGCATGGCGACGTGGAATCACCCCGGCGATAGCGCCTACGGCCTCGCCGCGCGTTCTCACCGCGTGGTGGATACGATGGAAGACATGCTCGGCGGCGAGGTATATCACTATCATTCCAAGCTCACGGCGAAGGAGCCGCACGTTGGCGGCGCTTGGGAGTGGCATCAGGATTATGGCTATTGGTATCACAACGGCTGCGTTTATCCATATATGGCGAGCGTAATGCTGGCGCTGGATCATTCGACGCGCGAGAACGGTTGCTTGCAAGTGTTACGAGGTTCGCATCTTGCCGGGCGCGTTGATCACGGCGTGTTACCGGGCGAACAGGTCGGCGCTGATCCGCGCCGCGTCGAGCAAATGCTAAAGCAACTCGAATTGGTGTACGCAGAAATGGCGCCGGGCGATGGGTTGTTTTTCCACGCGAACGTAATGCATCGTTCCGACCAAAACCGCTCCGACAATCGGCGCTGGACGGTTTTGTTTTGCTACAACGCCGCGCGAAATAATCCTTACCTTGAACATCATCATCCGTTTTACACGCCGCTTGTTAAAGTGCCGGACGATGCGGTGAAGAAAGCCGGTTTGAAATTCGCCAATGCCGATGATTCTTATTTTCGCAAAACTTTTTCTAATCCACCGGAATTGACGAAGCGATTTTGAAATTTGTGTCATTCCC
The DNA here is from genome assembly GCA_963840785.1 of uncultured Pseudomonadota bacterium. Classification (GTDB taxonomy): domain Bacteria; phylum Pseudomonadota; class Gammaproteobacteria; order Burkholderiales; family JALYOK01; genus JALYOK01. The sequence goes on from CAWJAF010000003.1 coordinate 701,067, forward strand.
GCGTAGGCGGGAATCCATTTGGCGCATCAATTCGTGACGGTACTGTGGATTCCCGCCTGCGCGGGAATGACAGGAATTAAAGGTGATCGAAATGCAATACGCCTCGAGAATAATTTGGCACCGAAACGGCGCAATATTCACGGACAATCGCTACAGCCGAAAGCATGCCTGGCAATTCGATGGCGGCGTTAAAGTCCCAGCCTCGAGTTCGCCGCAAGTGGTGCGAGCGCCGCTATCCGACGCAGCCGCAGTTGATCCGGAAGAAGCCTTTGTCGCCTCGCTCGCGAGTTGTCATATGCTTTGGTTCCTCGATATCGCCGCTCGCGCTGGATTTGTCATCGATTCGTACGTTGACGATGCCGCCGGCACGCTGGCAAAAAACAGCGCGGGGAAATTGGCGATGACCGTTGTAACGCTTAAGCCCAATGTGATTTTTTCCGGCGACAAACAACCGTCCCGCGAAGAAATTGAACGCATGCATCACAAAGCCCACGAGGAATGTTTCATCGCAAACTCGGTGACTTCGGAAGTCCGCTGCGAACCGATTTTCGAATGATATTTGATAATGTAACCCGAGCCTCATACACATACGCGCACCTCAGATGTCTTGGAATATGCCCCGAAAGCCGCATGGATAATGGCTCCCAGGCCATCGCCTGCGCATTGAGAAAAAACACTGGCCACCGAATTTTAGTCCCTAGCAGTTTCCGGTAAAATTCCCCTTTAGTCACCACGCCCTCTCCGCGCCATGTCATCCGATATCGAAATCGCTCAGAAAGCCAAACTCCGCCGCGTCATCGAACTTGCCAAAGATCGTCTCGGTATTCCCGAAGATGCGCTGGAACCCTACGGCCATTACAAAGCCAAAGTCTCGCTCGATTATCTTGATTCGCTGAAAGATAAACCCAACGGAAAATTAATTCTCGTCACGGCCATTAGCCCTACGCCAGCGGGCGAAGGCAAGACCACGACAACGGTCGGCCTCGGCGATGCGCTCAATCGCATCGGCAAGAAAACCGTCGTGTGTTTGCGCGAGCCGAGTTTGGGCCCAGTGTTCGGTATGAAAGGCGGCGCGGCCGGCGGCGGCTACGCGCAAATCGTGCCGATGGAAGATATCAATCTGCATTTCACCGGCGACTTTAGCGCCATTGCGCTGGCGAATAATCTGCTCGCCGCGCTGCTCGATAATCACATTCATCACGGCAATGCGCTGAATATCGACGTGCGCCGCATTACCTGGAAACGCGTCGTCGATATGAATGATCGCGCGTTGCGCGATATCGTCGTCTCGCTCGGTGGGCCGGGTAACGGCTATCCGCGCGAAGATGGTTTCGATATCGTTGTCGCCTCGGAAGTGATGGCAATTTTTTGTTTGGCGATTTCGATCAAAGATTTGAAAGAGCGACTTGGGAATATTGTCGTCGCATATACCAAAGACCAAAAGCCGGTGCGTGCACGGGATCTAAATGCTCATGGTGCGATGACAGTGTTGCTGAAAGATGCGCTCAAACCCAATCTCGCGCAGACTTTGGAAAACAATCCCGCCTTCATCCACGGCGGTCCGTTTGCCAATATCGCCCATGGTTGCAACACGGTCATCGCCACCCAAGCCTCGCTCAAGCTCGGCGATTATGTCGTCACGGAAGCGGGCTTCGGCGCCGATCTGGGCGCAGAAAAATTCGTCGATATCAAATGCCGAAAATCAGGATTGCGGCCCGATGCTTGCGTGCTCGTCGCGACGATTCGTGCGCTTAAATTCCACGGCGGCGCGGATTTGAAAAACCTCAATACGGAAGATCTCGTGGCGCTGGAAAAAGGTCTGACCAACTTGGAACGTCACGTCAAAAATGTGACACAGCACTACGGCCTACCCTGCGTCGTTTCCATCAATCATTTCACGGCCGACACGGATGCGGAAGTAAAGTTGTTGCAAGATAAGTTATCGAAACTCGGCGTCAATGCCGTTCTCGCAAAACACTGGGCTCACGGTGGCGCGGGGGCGGAAGACTTAGCGCGCGCAGTCGTGAAACTTTGCGACAACCCGTCATCGAAAATGAAATTGGTTTATGAGGACCAAGCGACGCTGTGGGACAAAATCAAAACCGTCGCGACGAAAATTTACGGCGCCGCGGACATTTCCGCAGACGCCAAAGTCAAAGCGCAATTGCAGAAATATCAAGACGACGGTTACGGCCATTACCCGATATGTATCGCGAAAACGCAGTATTCGTTTTCCACCGACGCAACGGCGCGCGGTGCACCGAGCGGCCATGTGGTGAATGTGCGTGAAGTACGGCTTTCGGCGGGCGCGGAATTTATCGTTGCCGTGTGCGGTGACATCATGACCATGCCGGGTCTGCCGAAAATTCCGTCGGCGGAGAAAATCGATCTCGACGAGAATGGCAAAGTTGTCGGCCTATTCTAAAGGCGAGATCCCGCGCTATTGGGACGAAGCGCTAGCGGGCTTAAGCAAGCGCGATCGCGTGCTGAAAAAAATTATCGCGAACTATCCGCGCAGCGTGATGACCTGCCGCGGCGAGCCGTTTTTCACGCTCGCCCGCGCGATCGTCGGCCAGCAAATTTCCGTCAAAGCGGCGCAAAGCGTGTGGGGAAAACTGATGCTCGCCTACCCGGAATTTACGCCGCAGAAAATGTCACGCGCGCGCGTTACGCGGCTGCGAAGTTGCGGTCTGTCGGAACGCAAAGCGGAGTACATTCGCGATCTCGCGGGCCATCTCGCCAAAGGTAAAATCGAGCCTTCGACCTGGGCAGAACGTCATGACGACGACATCATCAAAGATCTCACGCAAGTCAAAGGTATCGGCCGCTGGACTGCGGAGATGTTTCTGATGTTCAATTTACTGCGTGCGGATATTTTGCCGCTTGGCGACATCGGCTTGCTCAACGCCATTCATTTGCATTACAACGATAGCGAGCCGATGCATGTAGACGATGTTCAATCCCTTGCCGAAAAATGGCGACCCTGGCGCAGCGTCGCGACTTGGTTTTTGTGGCGCAGCCTGGATCCGGTGCCTGTCGAGTATTAGGTTGCATTCATGCACCGGCGCTATTGAATAGTCCATAAATGCACCCAACTTTTTCATTGCATGAAACATTGACCGCCCCAAGAGCCGCATGGATAAAGGCTTTCAGGCCATGTCACGCCAAGCGGCAATAGTGGTGCGGCACCTGGCAAAGGCACTAATGTAGGGTGCATTGATGCACCACGCCAAGTAAACGGTGCATGAATGCACCCTACGCGGCGCTTATAGTTCCTGTTTGCTGCGATTTCTTATACTATGGCTGGTACCAACGTGATGCAATGGGTCGCGTGTTGCGAATTATCCGACGCTAACGATCACCGAGCGGTGACGCGGCGTTTGGTTGCTTTTCTGACGGCCGGACGAAAAGCGCCCGTGCCGCCAACGATGCTAAGTTTGCAGAAAAGGAGGTCGACGAAATGACTGCCACATTGATTGCAATTGCCATTGCGATAGCAGGAATCACGGGGCTTTGTTATTTTCGCGCAAACGGCTGGGCTTGGGTTGCATCCATTGCCGCGTACTTAGTCGGCACGATGATCTTGTTGCCAGGCCATCGCAGTATTCTTTTGTGGGTCATCACCTGGCTCATTTTCAGCGCCGTTGCAGTCGTCCTCAACCACAGTCCAATTCGGCGCCGTTTTCTAAGCGATCCTTTATTCGGTTGGTACAAGAATCTGCTACCTGCTGTTTCGCAAACGGAACAAGAGGCACTGGAAGCCGGCACGGTTTGGTGGGACGGCGAATTGTTCACCGGCAAACCCGATTGGAAAAAATTACTCGCCTATCCAAAGCCGACGTTAAGCGCAGAGGAACAGGCGTTTCTCGATGGGCCGGCGGAACAGTTATGCGCCATGGTCGACGATTGGAAAATCACCCACGAACTCTACGACTTGCCGCCGGAAATCTGGCGCTTCATCGGCGAAAAAGGTTTTCTCGGCATGATCATTCCGAAGCACTACGGTGGCTTGGAATTTTCCGCCCGAGCCCATTCGGAAGTGGTGATGAAGTTGTCGTCGCGATCGAGCGCAACGGCCGTGACGGTGATGGTTCCCAATTCCCTCGGCCCGGCGGAATTGTTGATGCATTACGGCACCGAGCAACAGAAAAATCATTATCTACCGCGCCTCGCCAAAGGGCTGGAAATTCCCTGCTTCGCGCTGACCGGGCCGGATGCCGGCTCCGACGCGGGATCGATCCCGGATTTCGGCATCGTCTGCCGCCAAGATTGGAATGGCGACAAAGATGTGCTCGGTATTCGCGTCACGTGGGAAAAACGCTATATCACGCTGGGGCCCGTCGCGACCCTGCTTGGCCTCGCATTTAAACTTTACGATCCCGATCATCTCGTTTCCAGCAGTGAAGATATCGGCATCACGCTCGCATTGATTCCAACCAAAACCCCCGGCGTGAACATCGGCCGCCGTCACCTGCCGCTCAACGGTGTGTTCCAAAACGGCCCGAACTCGGGGAAAGATATTTTCATCCCGATGGAATGGATCATCGGCGGGCAAGCGCGCATCGGCCAAGGTTGGCGCATGCTGATGGAATGCCTTGCCGCGGGGCGTTCGATTTCATTGCCGGCGCAATCGATTGCCGCCGCAAAACTTTGCGCGCGCGCAACCGGCGCGTACTCACGCATACGCCAACAGTTCTCGACGCCGATCGGAAAATTCGAAGGCGTCGAAGAAGCCCTCGCCCGCATCGGCGGCAACGCCTACATGATGGACGCGGCGCGGGTGATGACCGCCGGCGCGGTCGATCTTGGCGAAAAACCATCGGTGCCGTCGGCCATCGTCAAATATCACATGACCGAACGCATGCGTGCCGTCATCAACGATGCGATGGATATTCATGGCGGCAAAGGCATTTGCCTTGGGCCTAACAACTATCTAGGCCGCGCCTACCAACTGGTGCCGGTTGCCATCACCGTCGAAGGCGCGAACATTCTCACGCGCAGCATGATCATCTTTGGCCAAGGCGCGATCCGCGGCCATCCGTATGTTCTACGTGAATTGGAAACTTCGCGCATGAGTGATGCCGAACAAGCCGCCGAGCAATTCGACGGCTTGTTGTGGGAGCACGCCAGCTTCTCGGTGATGAATGCGGCACGCTCGTTAGTGTTAGGTTTAAGCGGCGGACGCGGGACTGCGGCACCCGGTGCGCCCGAAGTGAAACGCTACTACCAACAAATGAATCGCTTCGCCGCGGCATTTGCGCTGCTCGCCGATATCGCGATGATGGTGATGGGCGGCGAATTGAAGCGCAAAGAAAAATTGTCGGCGCGCTTGGGCGATGTGTTGTCGAATCTTTATCTGTCGTCGGCTGCGCTAAAACGCTATGAAGACGACGGCCAGCACCAAGCCGATCTGCCATTTCTGTTGTGGTCGCTGCACGATGCGTTCTTCAAATTACAAATCGCAATGGATGGCGTTCTGGCGAATTTCCCGAATCGACCCCTTGCTTGGATTCTAAGGCGCTTGGTGTTTCCCAAAGGCTTGACGCTGGAGGCGCCGAGCGATGCAATGGGGCATCGGGTCGCGAAGCTCTTGCTTGAGCCGTCGGAAGCACGCGATCGACTGACGCGCGGCATTTATTCGCCGCGCCGTGAAGATGATGCGGTGGGCTGCCTGGAAATCGCGCTCGACGCGGCCATCGCCGCTGAAGCGGTTCAGGCCAAGCTACGTGCCGGCAAAAAATCCGGCTTGATCGAGGGCCGGACGGCGGATGATCTCACCGAACAGGCGCTGGAAAAAGGCGTGATCACAGTCGCTGATGTGGAAATTTTGCAGCGCGCGAAGCAGCTCACTCGCAAAGTGATTATGGTCGACGATTTCCCGCAAGATTTTGGCCGGGCAACGCAAAAATGGCAAGAGCCGGAACGCCTTAGCGCGTTGATGTAGGATCGCTATCGAAAATCCAACATTAGTGATAGGCTTTCTCCAACAATCTAAACAACATGGCACAACCCCATGACCAATCAGACTGATTTCATTTCCGTCGACAGCGCTGGCAGCTTGGGTGGATTGCTGCGCGAACGGGTAAAGCGCAGCCCGAGTTCCGTCGCCTATCGCGATTATGATTCCGACAAAGAAGCTTGGATTGATCGCACCTGGAAGGACGTTGAACGCGAAGCGGCGCGCTGGCAAGCCGCGCTAAAAAACGAAGGCTTGCAAGCGGGCGACCGTGTTGGCCTTATCTTGCGCAACTGCAGTCATTGGGTAATTTTCGATCAAGCGGCGATGGGCCTAGGCTTGGTCGTCGTACCGCTTTATGCGGAAGATCGTCCGGAAAACGGCGCTTATTGTTTGGACGATTCCGGCGCAAAATTACTCGTGCTAGAAGGCCCGGAACACTGGGAAAAACTGGCGCCGGTCGTTGCGCAAATGCCCAAAGTCGCCCGTTTCGTCAGTCTGAAACGAATTGCGAATGCCAACGAGCCAAAATTAATCTACGCGGAAGAATGGTTGCCCAAGGAAGGCTCGGGTTACAGTGTGTTGCCCGTCACGGCGACCGAGCTGGCGACCATCGTCTACACCTCCGGCACAACGGGCCGGCCTAAAGGCGTCATGCTGACTCACCGCAATATTCTCAGTAACGCATGGGCCGCGCTGCAGACGTTTTCCGTTTATCCAAGCGATAAATTTTTATCGTTTTTGCCGATGTCGCATATGCTTGAGCGGATGTCCGGATATTATTTGCCGGTGATGGCTGGGGCGACAGTGGCCTACGCCCGTTCCGTTCCGCAACTCGCAGAAGATTTGCTGAGCCAGCAACCGACCATACTCGTATCCGTGCCGCGCATCTATGAGCGCGTTTACACCCGCATCAACGAACAACTCGCGGCCGGTTCGCCAATCAAGCGCAAGCTCTTCAATCTCGCTACATCGGTAGGCTGGAGCCGCTTCGAGATGCAACAGGGCCGCGGCTCTTGGAAGCCCTCGATGCTGCTGTGGCCTGTCTTGGAAAAACTCGTTGCCGGAAAAATCATGGCGAAACTCGGCGGACGGCTGCGCACCGCCATCGCCGGGGGCGCGGCCCTTTCGCCGGAAATTTCCAAAGTGTTTATCGGCCTTGGATTGCCGATTTTGCAGGGTTATGGCCTCACCGAAACCAGCCCATTGCTGACGGTCAATCGCCTCGATGCGAATGAACCGGCGAGCGTCGGCCAAGCGGCGCTGGGAACCGAATTAAAGGTCGGGGAAAACAATGTGTTGCTCGCGCGCGGCCCGCAGGTGATGATGGGTTATTGGAATAATCCGACGGCGACCAGTGCGGTGCTTTCGTCCGATGGTTGGTTTAACACCGGGGATCAAGCGCGCATCGGTCCGAGTGGTCACGTTTATATCACCGGCCGCATCAAAGATATTATCGTGATGGGCAACGGCGAGAAAGTGCCGCCGGTCGACATGGAGCTTTCCATTATTTCCGATTCGTTGTTCGAGCAGGTATTGGTTTTGGGTGAAGGCAAAGCCTATCTCGCGGCGCTGGTGTCCCTAAACCAGGAACAATGGGCGAAGCTATCCGCGTCGGCCAATTTCCCGGACGATAATCCCAATACCGAATCGGTGCATAAGGTGCTGCTGGAACGTATTGGTGCGCGCATGAATAGCTTCCCGGGATATGCGCAAATTCGCCGCGTTTGCGCAACGCTAACGCCGTGGACGGTCGAAAATGGCTTCCTCACCCCGACCTTAAAAGTGAAGCGCGCAAAAGTACTGGAAAATTTTGCGTCCGATGTCGAATCTTTGTTTAAAAAGAAATAAGCGATGACTGAATCCGCTCTCCCAGACCGTCAACCAACGTTACGTGTGGTCGCGATGCCCGGCGATGTGAACGCGCTCGGCAGCGTGTTCGGCGGTTGGATCATGGCACAAGTCGATATCGCCGCGAGCATTCCGGCGGTACGCCACGCAAAAGGGAAAGTCGCGACTCGCGCGGTGAATTCATTTGAATTTCGCGAGCCGCTGTTTGTCGGCGACGTAGTCAGTTTTTACGCCGAATTAGTGCGAGTCGGTAAAACGTCGCTCACAGTCGACGTTGAGGTTTATGCCGAACGCTTGCGCCAAGGCGCGGAAAAATCGATCAAAGTTACCCAGGCACAACTGACCTTTGTCGCGCTCGACGAACGCGGCCAACCTAGAATTATCGAAACCAAGTAGTCATTTTATTAACATGAAAGAAAGGATCACAAAGATGAATCCCCTGCCACGCACCCTTATCGCCGTTGCTATTATCGCTGCAAGCTCAAGCTGGATGACAAATGCCCAAGCTGCCGGTTTTCAGTTGTTCGAACAAAGCGTTTCCGGATTAGGCACATCGTTTGCCTCGACTGCCGCCGCGGAGGACGCCAGCACGATTTGGTGGAATCCGGCCGGAATGAGCTACTTGCCAGGCAGAAACTTCACGCTTGGCGGCCATATCATCAAACCGACTGCGGAATTCGAAAATCAAGATTCGAGAACGCTGTTACCACTACCGAACGGCTTGCCGATGTCCGGCAACAACGGCGGCGACGCGGGTGGCATCGCCTTGTTGCCAAACCTCTATTACACCCACAGCGTGACCGAGCGGCTGAGCCTCGGTATCGGCGTTAACTCGCCGTTCGGTCTCACGACCGACTACGAAGACGGTTGGGTCGGACGCTATCATGCGCTGAAATCAGCGCTCACCATTATTAACATCAACCCATCGGCCTCGTGGAAGATCAACGATAGTTTTTCAATTGGCGGTGGTTTGAACCTTCAGTACGCAAAAGCGGAACTCACCAGCGCAATCGACTTTAGTACGGCCTGTATAGCAGGTGTGCAGGCGGCGGTGTTGCAGCAAACCGGTGGCACGGCAACGCCCGCTCAGATACAAGGTGCAATCGGGGCGCAATGTGGCCCAGGCGGGTTCACGACGCCGGGTAACGCGGCCAAAGACGGCAAAGCCACTATTAAAGGCGATAATTGGGGCTATGGATTTAATCTAGGAATGATGTGGCAAATTGTGCCTAGCACACGGTTCGGTGTTTCCTATCGCTCATCGGTCGAACAAGATTTGGAAGGCGATGCAACATACCAAGTACCCGCTGGCCTCCCCGCCGCCGTCGCGTCAAACCCACGATTTGCCGACACTGGCGTGACTGCCGGAGTTGACCTGCCGGAATCCGTATCCCTCGGGTTGCATTCGCAGATCGACGAGAGCTGGGCACTGATGGCTGATCTGACTTGGACTAAATGGAGTCGCTTCGAAGAGCTACGCGTAAAATTTAACAATGACGCACCGGACAATGTCACCACGGAAAAATGGGATGACAGTTTCCGTGTCGCGATCGGCGGTAGCTACAAACCCTCCAGCACCTGGACCATTCGCGCGGGCCTAGCGTACGACCAAAGCCCGGTGCCGGATGAACATCGCACGCCACGCATTCCCGATCAAGACCGCACTTGGCTATCGTTTGGCGCAAATTGGAAAATTAGTCCGAATGCGTCGCTCGATTTTGGTTACGCGCACATCTTCGTGAAGAGTGCTTCACTCAATCTCTCGGCAGCGGACGCGGAAAATAATGCACGCGGCACCTTGCGAGGTGAGTACAGCAATCCGAGCGTTGATATTGTTAGCATTCAGTACAACCATCGCTTCTAATAGTTGTCTATCGAGAAGATATTGTCATTCTGAGCAAGGCGAAGAATCTGCTGTCCGACGCGATCTAAAGTAGATTCTTCGGCCAACCGACCTCAGAATGACAACCGATATCGGCACGTATTAGATTTCAGCATTCTCAAGCATCGCGCAAGTAGATTTTGGGCAATTTATCGAAGGAATCAGTTTTGGCCACTCCATTTTTAGTTAGAAAAGTCGCGGTACTTGGTGCCGGTGTCATGGGCGCGCAGATTGCCGCGCACCTGGTCAACGCCAATGTGCCATCGATTTTGTTTGAATTGCCCGCGAAGGAAGGCGATCCAAACGGAAATGTGTTGAAGGCGCTCGAGGGGCTGAAAAAATTGGAACCGAGCCCAATTGGCTCCGGCGAAAAACTCGGTCAAATCATTCCGGCGAACTACGATCAAAATCTCGAATTGCTGAAGGAATGCGACCTCATAATCGAAGCCGTCGCTGAGCGGCTGGACATCAAAAAAGCGCTGTACGAAAAAGTTGCACCCTATGTTGCTGAGCATGCGATCTTCGCCAGCAATACCTCGGGGCTATCGATCACGTCGTTGGCCGGTGTATTTCCGGAAGCGCTCAAGCATCGCTTCTGCGGCATTCATTTTTTCAACCCACCGCGCTATATGGCGTTAGTTGAGTTAATCCCGCAAGCCGCGACCAATCCTATAATCCTCGATCAACTGGAAAATTTCCTTGTCACCACGCTCGGCAAAGGTGTCGTTCGCGCGAAAGACACGCCGAACTTCATCGCCAATCGCGTCGGTGTATTTTCGATTCTCGCCACGATGCATCACGGAGAAGCGCACGGATTGGGCTTCGACGAGGTGGATGCTCTGACAGGCCCGCTGCTCGGGCGTCCCAAAAGTGCCACCTTCCGCACTGCCGATGTGGTGGGCTTGGACACGTTAGCTCACGTCATCAACACCATGAAAGACAGCTTGCCGAACGATCCGTGGCATCCGCATTACAAAGTCCCTGCGGTGATGCAAGCTTTGATCGGCAAAGGCGCGCTCGGTCAGAAATCCAAAGCTGGCTTCTATCGCAAGCTTGGTAAAGACATTGAAGTCGTCGATCCCGCGAAACAAGATTATCGAATCTCCGGCGGCGAAGCGAAGCCCGATGTGAAAGCGATTCTGAAAGAAAAAAATCCTGCTGATAAATTTGCCAAGCTGCGCGCGTCGACCGACCCGCAGGCACAATTTTTGTGGGCCTGTTTTCGCGATGTGTTTCACTATTGCGCGGTGCATTTGGAATCTATTGCCGACAACGCGCGCGACGTCGACCTCGCCATTCGCTGGGGATTCGGCTGGAATGTCGGCCCCTTCGAAACCTGGCAAGCGGCCGGTTGGCAACAAGTCACGCAGTGGATTAGCGACGACATTGCTGCCGGGAAAACCATGGCGAAAACGCCGCTGCCCGCATGGGTCAGCGACGGTCGCCAAGGCGTTCACGGGCCCGACGGTTCCTGGTCTTCGCTTGCAAAGAAAAATCAACCGCGCTCCGCGCTTGCCGTCTACAAACGTCAAATTTTTCCAGATACCGTGCTCGGTGAAAAGCGCGAAGCGGGCGAGACCATTTTCGAAACCGATGCGCTGCGCTGTTGGCACACCGGCGATGGCATCGCGATCGCCAGCTTCAAATCAAAAATGCACGCTATCGGCGAAGACGTTCTCGATGGTTTGCAACGCGCAATCAAAGAGGCCGAGCAAAACTTTATTGGCTTGGTAATCTGGCATGAGGCGCCCTTCTCGGTCGGCGCGAATTTGATGTCCATGGCGCCAGCACTGATGATGGGACAGTGGGCGAAGATCGATGCAGTCGTCGCGAAGTTTCAACAGACCGCGCAACTACTTAAATATTCGATGGTGCCCACCGTCGCTGCGGTGCAGGGTATGGCGCTCGGCGGCGGCTGCGAGTTCCCGATGCATTCGACCAAGACCGTGGCGGCATTCGAAAGTTATATGGGCTTGGTGGAAACGGGTGTTGGCTTAATTCCCGCCGGCGGCGGTTGCAAAGAAATCGCGCTGCGTGCGGCGCGAACGGCAAAGGGTGGCGACGTATTCCCCAGCATCCAACGTGCTTTCCAGACCATCGCCATGGGTGAAGTAAGCAAGAGCGCGACGCAAGCGCGCAGCTACGGCTACTTACGTCCGCGAGACACGGTGATCATGAATCCTCATGAATTGTTACATGTCGCGAAAGCGGAAATTCGCGCACTCAGCGAAGCAGGTTATCGTCCGCCATTACCAAAGCAAATTCCCGTCGCGGGAAAAACCGGCATCGCTACATTGAAAATGATGTTGGTCAACATGCGCGACGGCGGCTTCATTTCTGCACACGATTTCGAAGTCAGCAGCCGCTTGGCCGATGCACTGTGCGGCGGCGAAATCGAAGCAGGCACGCTGGTCGATGAAGATTGGTTCTTGAAATTAGAGCGTAAACATTTTGTCGAATTGCTCAAAAATCCCAAGAGCCAGGCGCGAATTAAGCATATGTTGGAGACGGGCAAACCGCTTAGAAACTAAGGATGAAGGATGAAGGCGGAAGGATGAAAAAAACAAGGAGCGCCACGGTTTTTTTCATCCTTCATCCTTCATCCTTCATCCCTCATAAACATTGGAGATATTAATGGCAACTCACATTCAAGATGCCTATATCGTCGCCGCCTGCCGTACACCCGTGGGCAAAGCGCCGCGCGGCATGTTCCGCAACACGCGGCCGGATGACTTACTTGCGCACGTGTTGCGCGGCGTGTTGGCGCAGGTGCCGAGCCTCGACGCGAAGCAGATTACCGACGTGATTGTCGGTTGCGCGATTCCCGAAGCGGAACAGGGTATGAACGTGGCACGCATTGGGCTGTTGCTTGCGGGTATTCCGCAATCGGTTGCTGGTCTGACGGTGAATCGCTTTTGCGCGTCGGGATTGGAAGCGATCGCAATCGCCGCCGACCGCATTCGTACCGGCGCGGCGGACATCATGATCGGTGCGGGCGCGGAAACGATGAGCATGATTCCGATGGGTGGCCACAAGATGGCGATCAACATTGCTGCGTTTACCAAAGACGAAAACGTCGGCATCGCTTACGGCATGGGGCTGACGGCGGAGAAAGTCGCCGAGCGCTGGAAAGTCAGCCGCGAAGATCAAGATGCATTCGCGCTCGCAAGCCATCAGAAAGCGATCAAGGCAACTGACGAGTGGCGAGTTCAGCGAGATACTGCCGTACGCTATCAACGAGCAACTTGCCGATCTTGCGACCGACACGATCGTGACGAAAAGTAAAACTGTTTCCAAAGACGAAGGTCCGCGCCCCGATACATCGCTTGAAGGCTTGGCTAAACTTCGCCCGGTATTTGCTGCGAAAGGTTCCGTGACGGCCGGCAATAGTTCGCAAACCAGCGATGGCGCCGGCGCCGTGATTCTCGTCAGCGAAAAAGCGTTGAAAGAATTTGGATTGACGCCGCTGGCACGTTTCGTCGGTTACAGCGTTGCCGGTGTGCCGCCTGAAATCATGGGTATCGGCCCGATCGAAGCGATTCCGAAAGTGTTGAAGCAAACGGGGTTGAATGCAAATGTGCTCGACTGGATTGAATTGAACGAAGCCTTCGCCGCGCAATCGCTTGCTGTGATTCGAGAGTTGAATCTCGACGGCAGTAAAGTCAATCCGCTAGGCGGTGCGATCGCATTAGGCCATCCGCTCGGCGCGACTGGTGCAATTCGCACCGCGACTTTGGTGCACGGCTTAAAACGCCGCAAACAAAAATACGGCATGGTGACTATGTGCGTCGGAACCGGCATGGGCGCAGCAGGAATATTCGAAGCCATGTAGATTTTTTGTTATCATGCCAGGAGCCGCATGGATATTGGCTCCTGGGCATGCATTGTCTGTAGGCCGCACTGCTATTGCCTCCCAAGGCAATCGTTTTCAAAAACTCACCAAACAAAAAGGAGAGACTTCAATGAGATTTATTTTCGCGCTGCTCGCAACCTTGGTTTTTTCGCTTTGCGCATTCGCCGCCGATGTTTCCGGAATCAAAATTCCCGATTCCGCAAAAATCGAGGGCCAGGAACTCAAGCTCAATGGCGCGGGTGTACGAACGCGCATGTTCATCAAAGTCTATGTCGCCGCGCTATACCTGGAACAAAAAGCGAGTGCGGCCGATGCGGTGATTGGCAATAAAGGCGTTAGGCGGATGGCGTTACACATCCTGCGTGATCTTAAAGCAGATGTATTTTCCGGCGCGTTACGCGATGGCTTAACCGCGAATAACAGTCAGGCGGAATTGGCGAAAATCGAAGATAAGGTCAAAGAGTTTAACGGTATCTTAAGTGGTGTCGGCGGCGTGAAAAAAGGTGATGTCGTACAGCTTGATTATTTGCCGATCGCCGGTACGCGCGTGGTGATCAATGGCGACACCAAAGGCACCATCGCGGGAGAAGATTTCTTCCGCTCGTTACTCAAGGTATGGCTCGGCGACAAGCCCATCGACAGTGATCTTAAGAAAAATTTACTTGGAACATGATGCTCAATTACTCAAATGATTTTGCGATTTAATGGAGAAGGTACGCATCTCCAAACTTCTGTCGGAACAAGGCATCTGCTCGCGCCGCGAAGCGGATAGCTACATCGAACGCGGCTGGGTGTTCGTCGACGGCGAGCAAGTCACAGAACTCGGTTCGCGTGCGTTTCCCAATCAAAAAATCACACTCAATCAAGCCGCGCAAAAGCAACAAAGCGCACAAGTTACTATCCTTTTAAATAAACCCATCGGCTATGTCTCGGGCCAAGCCGAGCAAGGCTACAAACCAGCCATCACCCTTGTGCTACCCACCACGCAATTCAGCGCCGATGACACACAGCCGCGCTTCGATCGCGCTCATCTCAAAGGCCTCGCTCCTGCGGGTCGGTTAGACATCGACTCCACCGGCCTATTGGTGTTAACGCAAGACGGACGCATTGCCAAACAACTGATCGGCCAAGATTCGGAAATCGAGAAAACCTACCTCGTGCGCGTCGAAGGAAAATTATCGGATAGCGGATTGCAATCGCTCAATCACGGCCTATCCATCGACGGCGAAGCATTAAGGCCCGCAAAAGTCACTTGGCAAAATGAAGATCAGTTACGCTTCGTTTTGAAAGAAGGGAAAAAACGCCAAATACGCCGCATGTGCGAACTCGTTGGATTGGTAGCCGTCGGGCTCAAGCGCGTGAGCATCGGCAACGTCATGCTTGGCGATTTGCCGGTTGGGCAGTGGCGCTATTTGCGAGCGGATGAGCGATTTTAGCTACGCGAATCATCAATCGACGAGATCATCAAAGCCCATTGTAAAACCGTTCGGAATCGTCTATCGTGATTTCTCTGCTCGATGCGGGTTTCCGAATTGGCGCGATCGCTTTGCTGGGGCTGATTGCGTTGCAGATTTTTCGGCAACGCGTCGCCGTCGCACCCGCGTTGATTGCCGTTGCGTTCACCATCACACTCGGCGCCTACCTCATTTGTTCGGCACCGATTTGGATCGATCTGCCACGAGGGCTGCAAGCATTTCTTCTCTTCGGCTGTCTTGCGAATCCACTGTTATTCTGGCTGCTCGCCCGATCGATTTTTGAGGATGGTTTTCGCCTCGACTGGCCATACGCGCTGTTGTTAGTCGCCATCGAAGTTGTCGGGTTTTGGTATGCATTCGGTTTGCATACACCTGAATTTAGCGCAACACCACGATCGCTGATTGCCACGATTGTCGGTGGACTGCTACAAGCGAGCGGCATCGCGTTTGTTATTGCGGCGCTGGTCACAGCCTATCGCGGGCGCGCGCCCGATCTCGTCGAGAGTCGACGCGAATTCCGCATACGCTTCGTGACTATCGCCGGCGGATACATGGTCTTTGTGATCGTCGTTGAAGTGTTTTTGCGAGGTGTGGCGCCACATCCCGTTGCCTCAGTGTTTCACGCAGCGGTGATCCTTGCCATCGTCTTTTATTTCGCCAATTCCCTATTTGCGCTCAAGATCAATTTGTTGTTCGAGCCGGCCCAGCTTTCTTTACCCGCAACGGCGCTCGACGTCGCAGAGCGAATGCTTCTCGAGAAACTCGATGCCACCGTCGCAAATCAGGCATTCCTGCAAGACGGCCTGACCATCGGCCAACTGGCCAGCCAGCTTGGCGCGCAAGAGCATCGGTTGCGCCGACTGATCAACGCAAAAATGGGCTTTCGTAATTTCAACGATTTCCTAAATCATCACCGCATTCGAGTTGCCTGCCGACAACTCGCCGATCCCGCCTTAGTGCGCATTCCGGTCTTAACCCTCGCCATGAAGCTAGGCTATGGCTCGATCGGCCCATTCAATCGCGCATTCAAACAATCCACCGGGCTCACGCCAACCGAATTTCGACGTCAGAAGTTCGATCAATCCGCTAATACTTCCGCCGAACCCGAATAATTCATGCCGATTTCGAAATCGGCGTGATTCTTTTACTTTCGGCAAGACGTTTACGACCTATTCCGTTTCAATAGCTGCTCGATTGGTGAACGGAGTATCACATGCGAGTTGTCTACAGTTTCGTCCGAACGGTCTATGCGCTGAGCGTGTTGGCCTTTTTCTCGTGCTTCGCGCTTGACGCACAGGCTACCGACGATTTCAAGCCCAGCGAATGGCCGGTATCCGCCGGCAATGCAGGCGCACAGCGCTACTCGCCGCTAACCGATATTAATCGTCGCAACGTGGCACAACTTAAAATCGCGTGGACCTACCGCCACGGTGACTATCGCTCCGGTTGGCCGGACCCGTTCAAGGGAACCGCGTTTGAAGCATCGCCCATCGTTGTCGATAACCAGTTAGTTTTCTCAACGCCGTTTAATCGCGTAATCGCGCTTAATCCGGAGACTGGGCGCGAATTGTGGACATTCGATCCGAAGATCGATAAATCACGCCGCTTCGCCAATCTGATGGTGAATCGCGGCGTATCGTTCTGGCTGGACAGTCGCCACGAAGGTCGCTGCGCAAAACGCATTTTCTTGGCGACCTTAGACGCGCGCTTGATTGCGCTGGATTTCGCCACAGGCAAGCGTTGCGCTGACTTTGGAACGCGCGGCGAGATCAACTTGCTCGCGGGCATTGATCACTTGGTCGACGACTGGGAATTCAATGTGACTTCACCACCGACTGTCATCGGCAATGTCGTAGTGGTGGGATCTTCGCTCGCTGACGAAGTGCGCCGCATTCAACCATCCGGTGCCGTGCGCGCGTTCGATGCGGTCAGTGGAAAACTGCTGTGGCGTTTCAACACGATTCCGACGTCCGGCGAGTTCGGCAATGATACTTGGGAACAAAACAGTTCGAGCATTCACGGCGGCGCAAATGTCTGGTCGACCATCACCGCCGATGAGCAGCGTGGGCTGGTCTTTCTACCCGTAAGCACCGCCGGGCCGGACTTCATCGGCGTCGATCGGCCCGGCACAAATTTGTTCGTCGACTCCGTCGTGGCGCTGAACGCGCGAACCGGCGAACGTGTTTGGCATTTTCAAACGACGCATCACGATCTTTGGGATTACGATCTCGCCGCGCCGCCAATACTCGCGAGCGTAAAGCATTTCGGAAAAGTAGTCGACGCTGTAGTACAAGGCACGAAGACAGGTTTTGTTTTTGTGTTGAATCGCGATACCGGCGCGCCGCTTTTTCCCGTGGAGGAAAAGGTGATGCCCGCGAGTGACATTCCGGGCGAGGCCATTTCACCGACGCAGCCGGTGCCCACTAAGCCACCGGCCTTGGTGCCGCAGCAGTTAATGGAACAGGATTTGTGGGCTGCCGATCCAAAGCATCACACCGCATGCTTGAAGCGATTCCGCGAACTTCGTAACAAGGGGCTGTATACACCGCCGAGTCAAGATTGGACGATCCTGTACCCGGGCACCGCCGGTGGAATCAATTGGTCTGGCGGCGCAGTGGATCCGGCGAGCGGCGTCTATTTCGTACCGACGCGCAATGATGTGCACCTAGTTCGGCTTAACAAACTCCCCGATGAAAATTTCGCGAAGACCGACGGGAAGATTATAAGCAGCTTCTTTGCCGCCTTGCGCTGGGTAATTTCCCGCGAGGGCACGGGCTTGCGTTACGGCCAACTACGCGACGCGTTCACGGTGAACGATTTGCCGTGTCACAAACCGCCGTGGGGCATGCTGCACGCGGTCGATTTAAACACTGGTGAAATTCGTTGGCAGGTGCCAATCGGTGAAGATAAACGTCTCAAGGTGCACGGCTTACCCAATTTTGGGCCGCCACTTGTCACGGCCGGCGGATTATTGTTTCATTCGGGAACCGTCGAACAGACTCTACGCGCGCACGATACAACAACGGGCGCGGTGCTCGCGTCATTCGACATTCCCGCGGGCTTGCACGCCGGACCAATCAGCTATAGGTTACGATCAAGCGGAAAACAATATATAGTCATCGCGCCAGGTGGACACAAGCGACTGGGGTCGAAACTAGGCGACTATATAATCGCGTACGCGTTGCCGTAAATCGTCCTTTACGTAGTGGGGTTTGAAACTGCCGCATATCTTAAACCCGGCGATATCATCACGAAAGCGGCTCGCGGTATTCGACGAGTTGCCGTGGCGGCGTGGCGCTTGTTTAACGCGATGCATGCCGTTTGGAAAAATCTCTGTTCACATACGCTTGATATGACGATGATAAAAGACGAACTAGAGTCCTATACCGCCAACTTGATCGGACGCGTCGGGCCCGATGCTGCGGCGGTCTTGTTTGACGGACAAATAGGCGAAGCGAGGATGGTCGTTGGCGCGGCTTTGCGCACAGGGCAGCGCGCGCCAATGTTCGAGCTACCCGATGCGCAAGGTCAGTTGGTAGCGTTACGCAACCTATTAGATCGCGGTCCGGCCATCGTCACGTTTTATCGCGGAGGTTGGTGTCCGTACTGCAACATCGCGCTACGCGCGCTACAATCGCACCTGCCGCAGATCAGGCAATGTGGAGCAACACTCGTTGCCGTCTCGCCGGAGCTCCCCGATCAATCGTTGAGCACGCAAGAAAAATTAGCCCTTGCATTCGACGTTCTCAGCGATCGTGACAACGAAGTAACTCGCCGCTTCGGCCTGGTGTATCGCGTGTCGGACACGGCGCGTGTTCAACTGTTAGCGTTGGGACGAGACCTCGTCGCGCACAACGGCACGCAAAGTTGGGAACTACCCATCACGGCGACTTACGTCATCGATCAAAACGGCGTTATCGTCTTCGATCATCTCGATGCCGACTACCGTGATCGCCTCGAGCCTAGTTTGATTGTTGACGCCTTGGCGCGACAGCGCTAGGGCCTAAATTTGTGATACGCTGCGATGGTACCAATTTTCGTTCGGAGGAAAAAAATGGCAACCAAATTATCCAGCGCTGGTGCGCTGTCGCAAACAAGTCTTATCGGCATTGCCACATGTTTTTTGTTTGGTTGCTCGCAACCGATGCAACGCACGAACGCCGTCCCCGCTGATCTCACGGAACTCTCCGCAACGGATGCGGCCTCGATGATCCGTGGCGGCACGTTGCGCAGTGAAGATTTGGTACGCGCGCTTATCGCGAAGGCAAAAGCGCGAAGCAACTTGAATGCCTTTATCACGCTCGACGAGCAAGGCGCGTTGAAGGCGGCGCAAGCGGCCGATGCGGCGGTGAAGGCCGGAACTGCGAAAGGCACGCTTCACGGCGTGCCCATCGTGATTAAAGACAACATTCACGTCGCTGGGTTGCCGAACACAGCGGGCGCGCCGCCGCTGAAGAAATTCATTCCGGCAGCGAATGCGCCGGTCGCGCAAAAGCTTCTCGATGCCGGCGCGATCGTGCTCGGCAAAACCAATATGCATGAACTCGCCTTCGGCATTACCAATAATAACGGCGGATTCGGCGCAGCGGGTAACGCCTACGATTCGACGCGTTTTCCCGGTGGTTCCAGCGGTGGGACCGGTAGCGCGATTGGCGCACGCATGGCACCCGCTGGATTGGGCAGCGATACCGGTGGTTCCGTGCGTGTTCCCTCCAGCCTAAATGGCTTGGCCGGCTTGCGCCCGACGCTGCTGCGCTACGCGCAAGAAGGCGTCACGCCTATTTCTCATACGCGCGACACCGTCGGGCCGATGGCGCGCACCGTCGCGGATTTGGTACTGCTTGATGGTGTGATCACCGGCACGGCAACCACAATCACGCCGCGTGCGCTCAAGGGCTTGCGCCTTGGCGTGCCGGGTAGTTATTACTGGGAGAATCTGGATCCGGAAACAAAACGTGTGTGTGATGCTGCGCTGGCGAAGTTGCAAGCGGCAGGTGTGGAGTTGGTGAAAGCCGACATCGCCAACATTGGCGACTTGGATGGGAAGGTGAGTTTTCCCGTCGCGCTATTTGAAGTCATGACGGATTTACCCGCGTACTTGAAAAAATACAACACGGGCGTCGACATGCAACAACTTCATGCCGGACTCGGCAGCCCTGACGTAAAAGGCTTAATTGGCGCAATGCTGGAAGGCAAGCCCCCGACTATTCCCGAAGCCGTTTACAAAGAAGCGCTCGCCGCTCGCCCGACATTGCAAAAAGCGTTTGCCGATTACTTCGCCACAAACAAAGTTGCGGGCATCATCTTTCCCACCACGCCCGCCCCAGCGCAAGTAATCGCGACATCCGGCGAAACGTTCGAACTCAACGGACAAAAAGTACCGACGTTTCCCACGTTCATCCGCAACGCCGATCCCGGCAGCAACGCCGGTATTCCCGGCATCACCGTGAACGCCGGCATGAGCGAAAGCGGCTTACCGATCGGTATCGCCGTCGACGGCCCCGCCAACAGCGATCGCGAATTACTCGCGATCGCCATGGCAATGGAGCAAGTGCTCGGACGCGCACCGGCACCGAAGTAACGGCCGATAAATGTAGCGAATTACAGGAATGTCGCGTGGTCGCGCACGGCTATCCCGGAATTCGCTTTGCTCCTTCCGGGCTACATTATTTGAATAGCCTTGGGCGATCTCGGTGCCGCCGAATCGTGGCGGTTGTTTCGTCGAAATGGGATCGTGAGCATTCCTCTTAGCGAAACAACCTGCTCGGGTTCACAAAACTCCGCCACACCGACGATCATCGCCGTTTGCCCGAGTGCCGGGACTTCGCGAAAAGTCCCGAGTGACCGATCCCAAACGGAAAAGCAGAACCCATAGTTCGAATCGGTTTCGGCGCGTTCAATTGAATGGTGGATGCGATGCATGTCCGGGGTGACGAGTAAGGTACGTAAAGCCTTGTCCAGCCGGTCAGGCAAGGCGATATTGGAATGATTGAACATGGCAGTAATGTTCAACAAAGTTTCAAAGATCAGTACCGCCACGACCGGCGGGCCCAAGGTGACGATGATCAAGAACTTAATCCCCATCGATAGCAAAATCTCCAGCGGATGGAATCGGACGCCGGTGGTGACATCGAAATCGTTATCGGCATGATGCACTTGGTGCAGCCGCCAGAACAACGGCACGGCGTGAAACACTAAATGTTGTAGGTAAATTGCAAAGTCGAGTAACACAATCGATGCGGTAATAGCAATCCAAACCGGCAGCTCAAGCATTCGTAGTAAGCCCATATCACGAGCCTCGGCAAAAATAGCAAACCCGACCGCCGCTGCCGGGAATAGAATGCGCGCGACGGTAACGTCGATGAGAAGCAACGCCAAGTTATTTCTTCGACGCACAAGTCGCTGCGACACGGTGTTTCGGCGAGGGGCGACCTGTTCCCAAATGACCATCGCCGTCAGTGTAAGGGCGAACGCCGTCAAGCGAACAAACAGTTCGTGGGCGAGAATAAAATCCGTTAGCATGATCGAAAGTTTCATTCTAAATAATCGTTTAAACAATCATTCAATTGATCGATTGAATATTTGAAAGTATAATCCGTCGGATGAACATGTCAAGACAAACACCGAAAGCCTTATTGTTTGAACAGTTCGCGCGCATCGGCCAAGCACTAAGCAGCGGGCCGCGATTGGAACTATTGGAATTGCTAGCGCAGAGCGAATGCAGTGTGGATGCCCTGGCACAGTTGACGGGGCTGAGTGTCGCCAACACATCGCGGCACTTGCAACAGTTGCGCCAGTCGGGCCTCGTTGCGACGCGCAAGGAAGGTCAATTCGTTCATTACCGGCTCGCCGGCGACGAAGTGGTTCGCCTTCTGTGCGCGTTAGGGGCGGTAGGTGAATCCTACTCCGCCGAGGTCGAGCGATTGATCAAAACTTTCATGGCCGACAAGGACTCGCTCGAGCCTGTGCCCGCAGAAGAAGTGCTGGCGCGCGCCCGCAAAGGGCTAGTCACAGTATTGGATGTGCGGCCGGCACAAGAATACGCGGCCGGACATGTCCCCGGGGCAATCAATATTCCACTACCGGAAATCAATAAGCGTCTACACGAGCTACCCGCCAATCGAGAAGTGGTCGCCTATTGCCGTGGCCCTTATTGCTTGATGGCGTTCGAAGCAGTGGCTTTGTTGCGTAAGAAGGGCCGCAAGGCTCGTCGACTACAGGACGGCTTGCCGGAGTGGCGACTGCGCGGCCTCCCGGTAGAGCGCGATGCGCTCAACTAAAGCGACAGCATGACGCCGCCGATTTATCTCGACTACAACGCAACGACGCCGGTCGCGCCGGAAGTGGCGGAGGCGATGCAGCCGTTTTTGCGAGAGGCATTCGGCAATCCGTCTTCGTCTCATTGGTATGGCCGGCGTGCGCACGAGGCGGTCGAAGATGCTCGAAAAAATATCGCGACGCTTATCGGTGCGCAACCCGACGAAATCATCTTTACGGGCTGTGCGACAGAGGCGAATAACCTCGCGTTCCGTGGCGTTGCTAACGCGCTACGAGAAAAACGGCGACACATCATCGTGTCTGCAGTCGAACATCCCGCCGTTCTGGAACCCGCATTGTGGCTTCGCGCGCAGGGCTGGGACGTTAGCGTAATTGCCGTCGACCGTTACGGCTTAGTCGATCCCGCCGATATAAAAGCAGCTCTGCGCGATGACACCGCGCTGGTATCCATCATGCATGCGAACAACGAAGTCGGCACGATTCAACCGATCGCCGAAATCGCGACACTTGCTCACGAGCGCGGCGCGTTGATGCACAGCGACGCAGCACAAACGCCCGGCAAAATCGCTGTCGACGTGAATGAACTTAACGTCGATTTGTTAAGCCTCGCGGGACATAAATTTTATGCAACCAAAGGCGTTGGTGCGCTGTACATTCGAAATGGCACCGCGATTAAATCGGATCCGCAAGGTGCAGGACAGGAACATGGCTTGCGCCCAGGAACGGAAAATGTGCCGGCCATCGTGGGATTCGGCGCGGCAGCGCAACTCGCGAGAATGCATTTGCAGCGAGACCAATCGCATTTGCAACACTTGCGCGATGAATTTAATCGCCTTTTGCAACAAGCAATCCCCGACCTCACGCTCAATGGCCACGAGTCGCTGCGGCTTCCAAATACGCTCAACGTTTCGTTTCCCCGCGTCAGTGGACGCGAATTGTTACGCTCAGTCGACGACGATGTTGCCGCATCCGTCGGTTCTGCTTGCCATTCGGAAAGCGATGCCGTGAGTGGCGTGTTGGCGGCGATGCATATCGGCGCGGCGCGCGCGATGGGCGCAGTGCGATTTTCCCTCGGACGTTATTCGACGCTGGAGGAAATTGCCCGCGCGGTTGAGGCTCTGGTTACGGCGTGGAAGGGGCTAGCAAAACATTAAGGGGGCTTCACTGCGAACCACTATCGGCGCGGCTCTTCAAGCATCTAGTGGTAGGGTGCAGTTATGCACCAAGGGGTTTAACTGGTGCATGAATGCGCCCTACCTGTCGCTAGCATCAACGAGTTTTCCTGGCCAGCGCTAAGGATTCGGTTTTTCGGTAAAAAAACAAATGTAGGTTGGGCTGACGAAGGAAGCCCAACACGATGCCCGAAAAATGAACGTTGGGCTTCCTTCGTCAGCCCAACCTACTGGTTCTTTTTTGTCGTCGCCAACGCACCCCGACGCATCTGATCCAGCTCGATGCTCTCGAACAGCGCTTTAAAATTGCCTTCGCCAAAACCCTGATCACCCTTGCGTTGGATGAATTCGAAGAAAATCGGGCCCAATTGATTCTGGCTGAAAATTTGTAGCAATAGCGCGCCGGGTTTGCCGTCCACCAATATCTTGCTTGCCTTCAGCGCTGCAACATTCTCGCCGTGTCCGGGAATGCGTTTCTCGATTAATTCGTAGTAGGTATCGACCGTGTCGAGCAGGCGAACTCCGTGCGCACGCAGCGCATCCACGGTTTTGAAAAGATCGCTCGATCCGAGTGCGATGTGCTGAATGCCTTCGCCTTTGTACGTGTCCAAATATTCGGTGATTTGCCCCGCTGTCTCGTTGCCCTCCTCGTTGATTGGGATGCGAATCTTGCCGCAAGGGCTGGTCAGCGCCTTACTCTTAACGCCAGTGACCTGGCCTTCGATATCAAAATAGCGAATCTCGCGAAAGTTGAACAATCGCTGGTAAAAATCGGCCCACTCGGCCATGCGACCGCGATGCACATTGTGCGTTAGATGGTCGATGTATTGCAGGCCATGGCCGATCGGATTCAGATCAGCGCCGGGTAGCGGCTCGAAATCCACGTCGAAGAAACCAATGTTGCCGATATCGCCCGGTGTGGCATTATTTTTTCCGCGCCAACGGTCGACGAAATAAATAATCGAATCACCAATGCCTTTGATAGCAGGAATATTCAATTCACCCGGCCCGCTTTGTCCTGCATAACCCCACGCGCCGAGGGACAATGCACGTTCGTAGGCGAGCTTGGCGTCTTGCACGCGAAAGGCAATTGCGCAGACGCTTGGGCCGTGCAAGCGCGCGAAGCCTTGCGCGAATGAATCGAGTTCGGCGTTGAGGATGAAATTGATTTCGCCTTGACGATACAACGTGACGTTTTTGTGACGATGTTTGGCTATTGCTTTAAATCCCATGCGCTCGAATACCGCCGCCATCGCCGACGGATCGGGCGCGGCATACTCGATGAATTCGAAACCATCGGTGCCCATGGGGTTGTCGGGCAATGACGTAGTCGCAGCTTGCATGAAAAATGTCCGCTAACAATTTTGATCGGCTTTTATTATGATCGAAATCCGGTTTAGCAGTTTCAAGATAGTATGTGTCCTGAGGGCGCATGGATACTACCTCGTCGGCAGTGCATGCCTGGAGGCCCGCGCTGGTAGGAGCTAACCTCGAACCATCACCTCATTGGGATCGAAAACACTGGCATTGCTTGCCGTTTGTGATTGCGCGCAAAGCCGGTCACTTGCTGGGTACTTTCAATAGGAGCGGGCTAAACTAGGCGGCACTCAGCGTAGGCCATTGCGTGTAAAGCGATACTGCAGAATCCAATTGAGTTTGGATTAATGTCGGCTTCGCGGCATTTCAAAAATTTGCTCGAACCTGCAAGTCTGATCTATGGGCGATCACCTAGCGCGGGCGGAGGCTGAAGTTTACCAACTTGGCAGTGGTAAAAATGCGACGCGCCATCCACAATATTTGAAAAATAAAAATCGCAAGACTTGCTGCAAAAAGTTCCTATGGTCAGGCGTTTGCTGTAACTCGATCTGTGTTCGAAATACTGCGGTGATCTGGACGTTTGTCTAGCAGTTTCCTACGAACAACTTCCGCAATGAGAATACCCAAGGGCGCTGATAGCCATATGCACGTCAACAGATTCGCAGCTTCATAATCGCGCAGCACGGGCCCCAAAACGAACAACATGACCCTAAACAACCAGAATGCTCCCCACATAGCGCCGGCAAAGCGGATCATCCATATGCGGTGCGCAACTCGGTCACCGTTGCGAATCGCTAACACACCCATCACGGCACATCCGTAAACGCACAATGACATCGACCAGAATCCGTACATAGACAGGTTGCCACCGTATTCGCCGACGGAACCGTGTGACCCAGCCAGCCAAAGGGCGCAGATTGTACCAACGGTAAGACAGCCAAACGAAACGCGACCGATGATTTTATGCCAAGCGGCATTACCGCCGGTGCCCGGGCGCCACAGTTGCACATGCATTAGCAGGAATACGATGGAATTGAAGGACAGATGAGCATAGAGCAGGTTTGTGCGCA
Source organism: uncultured Pseudomonadota bacterium (assembly GCA_963840785.1). GTDB lineage: Bacteria > Pseudomonadota > Gammaproteobacteria > Burkholderiales > JALYOK01 > JALYOK01. The sequence continues at coordinate 726,921 of CAWJAF010000003.1, forward strand.
GTTCTGTTCCGTTTAAGAAGCGATCATGAAAAGCCGTGCCCCATGAAGGGTGAGTTAAATACGTATCTCCCCAAACGCTACAGGCATTGTTCGGACAGGTTGCAAGCGCTGCGGCGCCTTCGCCGGCACGTAGGCCAAAATTATCGAGCACATCGTAAATGCCGATGAAAAAAGCAATCGCGGCGGGTGCGCCTTCGATCAAATATCGGACGTTCAAAAAAAGTAAAAATACGATGCCGAACACCACGAAGGGGCCAAACGAGCGGCGCTTGAAACCAATACACCAGCAAAACGAACCAAACAGACAAGGCAGCAAAAAAAACAAAAAGTCCAAAAGGCATATTCATTAAATCGCTCCGTCCCGTGTGTAGCGAAAAAGAATCTGAAACGACTTTTTTCGCGAACCCTCAATTTACACGAGGCTGGCGCATTGTCAATTGTCTGGCTCTCACGAAAACACGTGGCATATTCAATCAAATCGCCAGAACGATGCCTGCGCGATTCGCCCTTTGCCGATGCGCCGACGATCATCTTCCACATCGCAACGGGATCAGGCGCGCCCTCACCCTCGCCATCTCCCCACACCCGCGGAGAGGGGACACCGCCGCTATTGTTTTTCCTCTTCATCGCCACCATGTAAAATCAAACTATGCGCGATCACGCCCGCTCCACTACGTCCGTTTTGCCCACCCGCAATTCCAAAGCAACGCCCGGTGGTTTCGCCGTGTTACGTTCGCTTGCTACCCTATTTGTGGGATTACCGCGGACGCGTAGCGCTGGCGTTGCTTTGCTTGGTGATTGCCAAGTTAGCGAACGTCGGCGTGCCGCTGCTGCTCAAACAAATCGTCGATACGCTTGACCAATCAAAAGCGATGTTGATGGTGCCTGTATTTTTGTTGATCGGTTATGGCGTACTGCGATTTTCGACGACATTGTTCACCGAGCTACGCGATACTGTTTTTGCCAAGGTCGCGCAGCAAGCGATTCGCCGTGTCGCACTGGAAGTATTTCAACATTTGCACGCGCTGAGCCTGCGTTTTCACTTGGAACGCCAAACCGGCGGCATGACGCGCGACATCGAGCGCGGCTCGCGCGGCATCGAAACGATACTGCGTTTTGCGATATTCAGCATCCTGCCGACTTTGCTGGAGATGACCTTAGTCGGCATCATCATGGTGACGAAATACGATATTTGGTTTGCGATCATCACGCTTGGTACGCTGATCGCGTATATCACCTCGACCATTGTTATCACCGAGTGGCGCACCAAGTTTCGCCGTGCCATGAACGAGATGGATTCGCGCGCCAGCACTAAAGCGATCGACAGTTTGCTGAACTACGAAACGGTAAAATATTTCGGCAACGAAGAATTCGAAGTGAAGCGCTACGACCAAAATCTCAAGCAGTGGGAGCAAGCGTCGGTGCGCAGCGCGACTTCGTTGTCTGGGCTCAACATCACTCAGAGTTTGCTCATCGCAACCGGCTTAACGTTGCTGATGGTTCGCGCATCGAACGGCGTTGCGGCCGGTACGTTGACCCTGGGCGATTTCGTGTTGATCAATACCTTGCTGATCCAACTTTATATTCCGCTTAATTTTTTGGGCATGATTTACCGTGAGATTAAGCAAGCGCTGGTGGACATGGACAAGATGTTCACGCTGCTGCGCGTAAATGCTGAAATTCAAGATGCGCCCGATGCGCGCGAGCTCGCCGTTACGCGCGGTGAAGTGCGCTTTAACCATGTGAATTTCGCTTACGATCAACGCCGTGAGATTCTCAACGACGTCGATTTTACGATCGCGCCGGGCAGTAAAGTCGCCGTCGTCGGTTCCAGCGGCGCGGGAAAATCAACGTTGTCACGTTTGCTGTTTCGCTTTTACGAAGTCAGTGGCGGCGGCATTTCCATCGACGGCCAAGATATTCGCCGCATCACGCAAAAAAGCCTGCGCTCCGCCATCGGCATCGTGCCGCAAGATACGGTGTTATTCAACGACACGATTTACTACAACATCGCCTACGGCAAACCTGACGCGACGCGCGAAGAAATTATCCAAGCGGCGAAGCATGCGCATATTCACGAATTCATCGAAACCTTGCCGGACAAATACGACAGCATGGTTGGTGAGCGCGGCCTGAAATTATCTGGCGGCGAGAAGCAGCGGGTCGCTATCGCGCGTACAGTTCTGAAAAATCCGAGCATCTTGGTATTCGACGAAGCAACGTCGGCGCTCGATTCCAAAACAGAAAAAATTATTCAAGCAGAATTGCGCGAAGTTTCACGCGATCGAACAACGCTAGTCATCGCCCATCGCCTTTCGACAATCGTCGACGCCGATCAAATTTTAGTGATGGATCACGGCAAAATTATCGAGCGCGGAACCCATCGCGAGTTGTTGGCGTTAAATGGAAATTACGCGCGCATGTGGACTTTGCAACAGGAACAAGAAGCAAAATCTGTCGCTGAGCCACTGCCCTGAACGGCGCGTGGATACTGCCTTGCAGGGCATGCCATTGCAGAAGGCAAGTGGCGTATGATTCGTGGCAACGCCTATTTATCTTTAAATCGGCGCAGACCTCAACCCATAAGCTTTGCCGCCGCGAAATAAAAACTCCGCGCGCATGATCGCTTCGCCTTCTTGTTTCGGAAAGGTAAATCCGACGACTTCGATTGACTCACCTTTTTTGATCGGCTCGATATTCCAGGCCTCTATACGTGTAAGCGGCGCAAGTTCGATTTCCCATTTCCGGTCTTGGCGAGTGGGGAGTTTGGTTTTAGCGAGCAGCGCGGCCGCGTCGATCGCAGCTTGTTGTGCGGGTACGATTCGGCCGGCGAGATCGGTGGGAAGTTTGAGATTTGCCGGGACTAGAATATCGATTTCAACGTGCGGGTTTTTCCATTCAACGTCCTCAACTACGCCCTGCAAATAAATCGGCTGAGTTTGATCGAAGGAACTCCAGCCGTGATGGGCATTGGCTCGTTGCGCGAATGCGGCGAGGCTGGTGGCGATTAGGAAATTTCTTCGGTTCATAGTTTTCTCCTACTTTCAAATAAATATTCAAACATACGCTATTAATCGTCCACAACTCAGCACGGCGATCCAAACAAAAAACGACGCGATCACTTGCAATCGCGCGATCGTATCGTTGAGCTTGAGCGAACCGCGCGCATGAAACCACGCGGTGTTTCCGCCCGCGACAGCAAGTAGCAACATCTTCCATTTGAAAGCGGGGTTGGTAAGTAGTTCCAGCGCTTGGGTCGCGAACATCGTTAAGCCGGACATTGCAGCAAGCATGAATCCAAGCACCGACAACGGCAACGCCAAGCGCGCCAGCGAGGTGAGATCGATGGATTTGCCCGCACCGAGCACGCGCGCTTCAAACACAACGAGATTACCGAGCAGGAGCGCGATGCCGACAATATGAATGATCTCTAGAATCGGATACGCCCATGCGGATTCGCGCAAAACTGTGATGACGGGAATCATGAAACACTTCTGATGTTTATCGCGTCATTGCAGCACATTGGCGGCCTAGCGTTCTTCACTACGAAGATCCCATTATTTCGGGAGTTGATACTTTTTACAAGCGGGCATGCGGCACTTTCGTGCGCGTTAGTTGGCGATTCAACGAATCTATCTTGCGCTCCATCATTTTTTACGCACTCTTCCAAACCGCCTGTAGAACGCCTACTGATGCGGCGTCTCCGACATGCCGTACCTGGGAGGCAAGCGGGACTTGCCTCCTGGCACGAGGTTAAACTAGCTCTTACGAATCACGTTCCATGTAACGCGTCGTGAAGAATTCATCTTTGACGTTTTGGTTCGCCTTAAAGTTCTGAAACTGAATCACAGTCTTGTGACCGGTTTGTTTATTTTCAGCTTCTAGACGCATGGGCTGCCATTTGTTGCGCTCTTTGTCGACCAGTTGGATGTCGGCAAATTTCCCAGCGATCTTTAGTTGGCCCGATTCGTCATACAAATCGGTCTTCACGGCGACAAAATTTTCTTTCAATATCCACGCTACGCGCTTGGCGTAACCACTGTTGTTTTTTACGTCGTCGCTCTTTGGTGTGGCTTCCGTTACCCAGCAAGGCTTACCGTCGCAGCTCTCTTCCTTGAGGATTTTGTGATTCCACTCCGCTGGCTTGTGACCGATCACATCACCGTAAGAAAAATCCGTTCCGACAAAACTGTCTTTTTTATTGCTGGAAACTAAACGCCGAACTTTTTTAAGCGCCGGCAAATAAATCCAAATGTCATCGTCCTTGGCCGAATTTTCGACCAACAAAGACACGGTGCCCTTGACGTCTGACGGCGTCAGGAAGCGCGTCATACGCATGTTATCAATGCCGTTTGCCTGCAGCTTCGAGGTGCCGAACGTTTTTCGAACGCGTTCTTGGCCACTCTTGTTGATCAACGTAAACGTTGCATCGGAGGTAGAGTCCAAGACCTTAGACACAATGAAATTTTTCTCGGCGATTTCTAACGCGGTGGGATCCGCAGCAAAGCTATCCGATGGCAATAGCGATGCGCCAAGCACGAAAGCAAGCAGCGCGGCGACGGCGGTTGCGGGTTTGAGTTTCATGCTAGCTCCATTAAAAATAAACTTCGGTCGAAAAACCAATACTAACGCGGGGATTAACGTCATAGCACCGAATACGCTGACAAGCATGGACGAGGCGATCAGCGTTGCCATCCAGCTATGAATATAGAAACCCGGCGAAAACCACAATACGCCATAGCCCACCGCAACCGCTGAGGCGACGAACAAGCACGCCTTACCGGCGGTAGCGAGTACATGCCGTACGGCGGTAATTTCATCGATGCCTTGGCCAATTTCTTCACGCAAGCGGTAGACCAAATAAATCGCATAGTCGGCACCGATGCCTACGGCCATGGCAGACGACAATGCGTTTGGAATGTTTAGGCGCATCCCGGTCCAACCCATCACGCCGAAATTTGCCAGCACCGCCAACAGCAACGGCGTCAGCACCAACAGGCCACCGATCAATGAACGGAACACGATAGACGATACGACGAACACAACGCCGGCAATTTGCGCGATATTCAGCGCTTTGTCGCGCACCATTACTTCGGTTAACCCCGCGCCGGCGGGCACGCTACCGCCGATGCCAATAGTGACCGTGTCTGGTAATTTCTTCGCCATGAATTCCTTGAGCTTCGCAATCAGCTCCTGAACATAAGCGCTGCTATCGGTCTTCAGGAACACGGTGAAGTTTGCGATCTTGTAATCGTAGTCGACATAGGAGTCGAAGTCGCCCGGCTCGCCCGACATGGAGTACAGCAACAGGTATTGCGAAATTAAATCTCGGTTTTCCGGAATCGAAAAAAACTTCGGATCGTCGCCATTCATTGCCTGATTCATGCGCTTAATAAAATCGGCAATTGATAGGGTTTTGCCGACCTCCGGCAGGGTCTCGGCATAGCGCTGGGTTTCCTCAATGGCTTTGAGTACGCGCGGATCCTTAATTGCATCGACGTCTTTTCCTTCGACGAGAATGTTAAGCGTATTGGTGCCACCCAAGCGTTCGTTCAAAACCTTGTCGTCTTTTTTAAAATCGAAATCGTCCGAAAAGAAGCTCTTAGTCGCGCTATCGACCAACACCCGCGTCATGCCAAACGCGGCGATGACCATCAAAATGGCGGTGACGATAAATACGTAGCGTCGATTTGGCCCGGTGACCCAGTTCGCAATCGTGCCGGTAATGGCGTCCCAAAAACGATTTTTCTCCGAACCCTTTTGCTCCAATTTTCCGGGTGCCGGCAGCAGGGACCGCAAGGCCGGCATGAATGACATTTCAATGATCAACGCGCTCAAAATGCCGATACCGGTAAAAAGGCCAAAGGTCCGCACCGATACAATTTCGAACACAATAAGCGAAAAGAATCCCAGCGCGGCGATGCCGCCGGCAGTCAACATCACCGGCCCGACCTTGGTGACGGACGAAATAACAGCAGCGAAATTTGCTTCTTTGGGCGTGAGCGAAGTGGTATCACGCATGTGGTGATACTCCTCGTAATAACGTTTGAGCAGCTGCACCGCGTGTCCGGCAGCGACCGCGAGAATTAGAATCGGCGTACTGGCATTAAACACGTCCATAGGGATGCCCGAGAGCCCCATGAAACCGACACCCCATAGGGTCGCGAGAATCGCCGTTAACAAAGGCAGGAATAAGCCCTGAAACGTTCGGAAGGCTTCAAACAAAATTAGCCCAACGAGAAAAATCGCGATCGGAAAAAATATTGCAATCCGCTCGGAAAAAATTTCGATGCGCGCCAAGAACGACGGCAATCCGCTGATATTCACTTCGACTGTGTCGTCGCGCATTTTATCGGCGATCGGCGTAATGGTTTCCAGCATCCCGCGGAAACCTGATGGCCCCTTATCCATATCAACAATGATGGCGGCCGATTTAAAATCGTTCGAGACAATTGAATTCATGTAAGCCGGATTGCGCAGAATGGCCGCCTTCAATTCCGCCATCTGTTCCGGTGTTTGCGGCACCTTAGCCATCAGCGGGCGCACTTCCATGCCGTCCGCATTGCCACGAATATCCTTCGCTTTATTTGCCGCCAGCGACAGCAGATTTGCCTTAACGACGCCCGGCTTGTCCTGTACCTCACTGGTGAAATCCTGAATTTTCTTCAGCACGCTGGGCTGAAAAATATCACCGGTTTTCGGCGTGATGCCGACGACCGCAATAAATTTGGAGCCAAATACTTCTTCGACCTTATTGGTGCCAATGACGTAGGGATGCGACTGTGGCAACACGGCGTCCGGGTCGATAATGACTTTTAGATTTTTGGCTTGCATCACCAAAAATACGGTAATCAATAAGATCAAGGCAATCACGGCCCAACGGAATTTCAGAATAAACTCGACGTAGCTACGCACGTTTGTCTCCTAGCGGATTGGCTAAATTTTCGGACAGTGGGTTTGAGCGAAACGTCATGCGGACGGCCGCGTGTTCAGTCCACGCAAAATTAGGTCGGCGACATTCCGGGCCATCGACTCGAATTTTTCGTAGCTGTGCATATGCATGAAAAGCGGAACTTCAAATACTGTGCTCGCCACCAATATCGCCTCAGCGGCGCCTTTCGGATCGGCAACAGAAAATTCGCCGTTGCCATTACCGTCTTCAACGAGCTTCCTAACCAATTCCTGTTTGATACGCAAATGTTCCTGAACGATGTCGGTCCGCTCGCGCGCGATGGCCTCGACTAATTCATTAATGCGTGGCTGCTCCGACCAACGCTGATAGGTATAGCCCAGGTTTCGCAGCAAAAATGCCTCAAGCCGGACCGCCGCGGAATCCGGAGCACGAATTACCTCGCTTAGTGCCTCGCGCTCCTGTGCCAGGCAGTGCGACGCAAGTTGCGCACCGATCTCGAGCTTATTTTGAAAGTAGCGATAAATATTGGCGGCCGACATATCGCAATCTGCCGCGATTTCCGCCATCGTTGTTTTTCCGTACCCATATTGCTCAAACCGGCGCATAGCCGCTGCCAAGATGGTATCGGAGATCGTTTCGGTGAAACCGTTAGGTTCAACAAGTGCCATACGTCGAAGTGTACACCCGTGAATTGTGAATAATCAAGATAATATTCATTATTTATTGCGTGTACCGAAATAAAACATTAAATTAATTCAATGGCTTGGAAAAGTTTGGTGAAGGGCTGTTAAGTTTTTTAATCACTAAAATGAAAAAAGCCTCAAAAATCGAGGCTTTTGTCTTGATCAAAAAAGTCGCACTTTACTTTGCGGACGTATCCAAATTTGGAACCCCACAACCTGCGCCTTCTTTAACAAAATCGCTGAAATTAATGGTCATCGGCTTATCCGCAGTGGGATCGATACTCGCAGCCGGTGACGCGGATGATTGGTTAGCAACCAGTTTTTCGGTTGCCGTTGATTTTGCGGTCTCTTTTTTGTCGATTGATTCGGCGGCGCCGACGGCAACTGTGCCGCCAATTACCGCGAAGGCAGTGGCCGTGCCAACGCATTTATTAAATAAATCAATCAACTTCATGGTCGCTTTCTCGCTAATCAATGAGTAATGTTACTGCGCCGCACCATCAAAGGCAATGGCAAGAAAAATTCGATAAAATTAGGACAGCGTGTGCGGTGAATTGTTCATCGCCAAAAGTACCCGCTCCCGTTTCAAGCGGAATGATGCGAGAATAGCGCAAACTCCAATTCAATCACCGATTCATGACTAGTTCCGAAATTCGCCAGCGTTTTCTCGATTATTTTGCCCGTAACGGTCATCAAATTGTCGCCTCCAGTCCGCTGGTTCCGGGCAACGACCCTACGCTGCTCTTCACCAACGCCGGCATGGTGCAGTTTAAAGATGTGTTCCTCGGCCAAGACAAGCGCGCCTATAACCGCGCGACTACGTCCCAGCGCTGCGTGCGCGCCGGCGGCAAGCATAATGATCTGGAAAACGTCGGCTACACCGCGCGCCATCACACGTTTTTCGAGATGCTCGGCAACTTCAGCTTCGGCGATTATTTCAAAAAAGATGCGATCCGATTTGCCTGGGAATTAATCACCGTCGAATATGGTTTACCAAAAGACAAACTTTGGGTCACGGTTTATCACACGGACGACGAAGCCTATAACCATTGGGCCAACGATATCGGCGTGCCGAAGGAGCGCATTGTCCGCTTGGCCGATAAGCCGGGTGGCAAGCCCTACGAAAGCGATAACTTTTGGCAAATGGGTGACACCGGCCCGTGCGGCCCATGCACGGAAATTTTTTACGATCACGGCGAACATATTCCCGGCGGACCGCCAGGCAGCGCCGAAGCGGACGGCGATCGTTACATCGAGATTTGGAATCTCGTATTCATGCAATTCAACCGCGACGAAAAAGGCACGTTACATCCGTTGCCCAAGCCCAGCGTCGATACCGGCATGGGGCTGGAGCGAATCTCCGCAGTGTTGCAGCACGTTCACAGCAATTACGAAATCGATCTGTTTCAAGTATTGATCAAGGCCGCCGCGAAAGAAACGGGAACAACCGATCTCAAAAACAATTCGCTCAACGTCATCGCCGATCATATTCGCGCGGTGAGTTTCTTAATTGTCGATGGTGTAATTCCGAGCAACGAAGGCCGCGGCTACGTGCTGCGCCGCATTGCGCGCCGCGCGATGCGCCACGGCTACAAACTCGAGCAAAAGAATTTATTCTTCTATAAATTGGTCGCCCCGCTAGCGCAGGTGATGGGTGACGCGTATCCAGAATTGCGCAGCAACGAAGCCCGCATCGCGCAGATCATCAAAGCCGAAGAAGAGCGTTTCGCCGAAACTCTCGAACACGGCATGAAGATTCTCGAATCCAAACTCGCCGATGGGGCAAAAGTATTGGACGGCGAAACCGCATTCATGCTTTACGACACCTACGGTTTTCCGCTCGATTTGACCGCCGATATCACGCGCGAGCGCGGCGTCGGCGTCGATCAAGCCGGCTTCGACGCGGCGATGAAGCAACAGCGCGAACAAGCGCGCGCCGCGGGCAAATTCAAAATGGCGGCGGGCATCGAATACAAAGGCGAAAAAAATCAGTTCGTCGGCTATGACAAACTCGCGCAAGAATCCAAAATCATTGCGATTTATCGCGATGGCGTTAGCGTCGATCAATTGAACAGTCGAAGAAACTGGCACAGTTGTCTTGGCCTCGACGCCGTTCTACGCGGAATCCGGCGGCCAGGTTGGCGATGAAGGAGAACTAAAAAACGCTAGTTACTCCTTTGCGGTTCGCGACACGCAAAAAATCCAAGCCGATGTGTTCGGCCATCAAGGCGTGCTGACTGGCTCGAAGCCGATGCGTATCGGTGATAGCGTGCGCGCGCAAGTAAATGACACCATGCGCGGCCGCACGATGCGTAACCATTCCGCGACACACTTGATGCACAAGGCGTTACGCGAGGTGCTCGGCAGCCACGTAGCCCAAAAAGGCTCGTTGGTCGATGCCTATAAAACCCGCTTCGATTTCTCGCACCACGCGCCCATCACCGCGGATGAACTTCGCCGTGTCGAAGAAATCGTTAACGCAGAAATTTTAAACAATGCCGCGACGCAAGCGCGCGTGATGGCGATCGACGACGCGCAGAAAACCGGCGCGATGATGTTGTTCGGCGAAAAATATGGCGACGAAGTTCGCGTGCTCGATATCGGCTCGTCGCGCGAATTGTGCGGCGGCACCCATGTCGCGCGCACCGGCGACATCGGCCTGTTCAAAATTTTGTCCGAAGGCGGCGTCGCCGCGGGCGTGCGACGCGTCGAAGCGACTACGGGCGTTGGCGCGTTGGAATATGTGCAAAAACTGGATTCGACACTAGCCGAAGTTGCCGGCGCGTTGAAGGCGCAACCGGCGGAACTCACTCAAAAGATTTCTGCCGTGCTGGAGCAAGTGAAGTCGCTGGAAAAAGAATTGTCGCGCCTGAAATCGAAACTCGCATCGAGCCAAGGCGACGACCTCGCCGATCAAGCGCAAGACGTGAAAGGCGTGAAAGTCTCAGCGGCGAATTTGGACGGCGCGGACTCCAAAGCGCTGCGCGAAACCATGGACAAATTGAAAGACAAACTCAAATCCGCCGCGATCGTGTTGAGCGCGGTGAGCGATGGCAAGGTTTCGCTCATCGCTGGCGTGACGGCTGATTTGACCGAGCAAGATTAAAGCAGGCGAGTTGGTCAATCACGTCGCGACGCAAGTCGGCGGCAAAGGTGGCGGCCGAGCGGATATGGCGCAGGCGGGCGGCACTGACGCGACGAATTTACAGCAGGCTTTGGCCTCGGTGCATGATTGGGTCGGGCAGCGGGCTTAGAACGTTTCGAAAAAAAAGGCGTGTGAGACACCCCTTCCCCTTCAAAGGGAGGAAATTGCTGCTTAGCTAAATTGATAATCGAGCCACGTACCGCATTGCCATTGGCTTCTGGCAATGCCTACCTGAAAAGGCGCACTGCAATTGCCTCTTCAGCCAGGCCTTTGAAAACTTTAATACGGAGGAGAAATGCCAGCGTACATCATCGTCGATCTCGAAATCACCGACGCCGCGCTATTTGAACAATATCGCGCCGCAGTCCCCGCAACCATTAACGCCTTTGGCGGTAAGTATTTAGTGCGCGGAGTAGCATACGAAACACTGGAAGGAACCTGGCAACCCAAACGCGTCATCGTGTTGCAATTCGACAGCATGGCTCGCCTGAAAGAATGGTACGGATCGAAAGAGTACGCGCCATTAATTGCGCTACGCAAAAAGTGCGCGAAGACCAACGTCATCGCCATTGAAGGCGTCTAGTTTTTTTCTTAAACAGTTCACTATGATTTTTTGGAGGAGAGAGTAATGCCTATCGAATACACCCCACACATGCGACAAATTCAAGACAAATTCGGCACGCGAAAAATGGCGGATCGCATCGCCGAATTCGCGCCGCCCATGGTCATTCCAGAAAACAAAGCCATGATCGAATCCATGGATATGTTTTTCCTCGCCACAGCCGACGCGCAAGGGCGGCCGCAAGTGTCTTACAAAGGTGGCGATCCCGGCTTCGTTAAAGTCGTCGATGACACAACGCTGGCGTTCCCGATTTATGACGGCAATGGATTATTTTTAAGTGCGGGAAATATGGCGGCAAACGCAAACGTTGGCTTGCTATTCATCGATTTCATGAATCCCCATCGCGTGCGCGTCAACGGCACGGCGTCGGTTCAAGATAACGATCCGCTGATGAGCCAATATCCTGGTGCTGTGATGATCGTGCGTGTCGCAATTCGCGAAATCTTCGGCAACTGCCCGCGCTATGTTCACAAAATGCAATTGGTAAAACGCTCGAAATTCGTGCCGAAATCCGGCGTCGATACGCCGGAACCGGTATGGAAATATCTCAACGCCATTCAAGACGTGTTGCCGGAAAAAGACTCGAAGAAAGTCGCTGCGAATGTGCAGCAAGGAAAAGGGAAAATTGGCGAATTGGATATGACGAAGACGATTCGTGAGCAGATCGCGGAACCAGATTGATCGATCGTTTTATTGATTTACCAACAGACTTAATACTTGTCATTCCCGCCTTCGCGGGGATGACACCTTGAAATTTTTACGTATCTCGCAAAACGGCACAGATCGCTGTGCTGTTTTCTAAAAGAAAGTGGCTAAATCCGCTCTTGGTACCTGCGATAAAACGACATCACTTTCGGAACGTATTTTTTCGTCTCGGAATATGGAGGGATTTTGTATCCCGCGCGAATCACAGCGCCCTCGCCTGCATTGTATGCCGCGACCGCCAGCTCTAAATCGCCATCAAACATTTTGATCAGATCGCGCAAATATTGCGCACCACCGCGGATGTTCTGGTTAGCGTCGAACGAATCGGAGACTTTATAACGGTCTGCCGTAGCGGGCATTAGCTGCATCAAACCAATCGCGCCGCGCCGCGAAATCGCATCGGCATTGTATTGCGATTCGGCGAGTATTACGGCGTGAACCAAGGCAGGCTCGATGCCGTATTTCTTCGCAACCTTCACAATTTGTTTGTTATAAAGCTTAATAGTGCGCTGCGAAACCTTGGGCATTTTCGGTTCGACAACAACAACCGTTTTCTGTTTATCATTCGGCTTTGCTGAGGAACGTTGAAACAATTTGTAGCGCTCGTCGACTCGCGTCGTGCTCATATGCGCACGACCGTTTTCGTCTACATAGCCGTACAAATCGGCCCATGTCAGCGCGCTAAAAAAAAGCATTGCAACTAAAACTGATACATCGCGGATCATAAACAATCTCCGTTAGAAAGCGTGTAGGCCTTTGCTTGTGTATTGCCGGTATTTGGCCTGTACCGTGATCCAATTATAGTCGATTGAATTTAAAGCCAACTTTAAATTTTGTGCTAGCGGACTTTCATCAAGCGCTGTTTCTCGCGCTGCCATTCGCGATCTTTTTCAGTTTCGCGTTTGTCGTGTTGCTTTTTACCTTTCGCCAGCCCGATTTCGAGTTTTATTCGACCGCGCGTGTAATGCAAGTCCAGCGGCACTAACGTATAACCAGCACGTTCGACTTTGCCGATCAACTTGTGAATCTCTTCGCGGTGCATCAGCAACTTTCGCGTGCGCACCGGATCGGGATTGACATGAGTCGAGGCCGTCGGCAAGGGGCTGATGTGCGAGCCGATTAAACATAATCCGCCGCCCATGACCACCACGTACGCCTCTTTAAGTTGCGCGCGCGCCGCGCGAATGGCTTTCACTTCCCAGCCTTCCAACACCAAGCCGGCCTCGTGTCGCTCTTCGATAAAGTAGTCGTAAAAGGCTTTTTTGTTTTGAGCGATGCTCATGGCGGGCGATATTGCGTGTAAGGGCGGTATTTTACCACCCGCGCTTACGCTAAAATCGCGTTATGCATCGCGTTGATCAATCCGTGCTCGTCTCACACTCCGCCGAAGAATTATTTCGCTTAGTCGATGACGTGGAAAGTTACCCAAACTTTTTACCCTGGTGCGGTGGAACGACGATCAAAAAAAGAGATGACGCGATCACCGAAGCGGCCATCATGATCAATTTTCATGGCATCAAGCAAAGCTTTGCCACTCGCAACGAAAAGATTTTTCCAAGCCGCATGGATGTGAAATTAGTCGATGGCCCCTTCAAGCAACTGCAAGGTCATTGGAATTTTATTGCGCTGAATGAACACGCTTGCAAGGTCGAGCTCGTGCTCGAATACGAATTCGCCAGCAAGTGGGTGGAAAAAATTGTCGGGCCGGTGTTTAGCCATATTGCAGGCTCGCTGATGGAAGCCTTCGTGCGCCGCGCCGATTCGCTGCATGCCGCAAAGTAGTAACGAGTTGCTCGACATCGAAGTGGCTTATGCGACAGCGGAGCGCGAAATTATTATTGCGTTGCGGATACCGCGTGGGTCAACGGCACATGATGCGATCAATCGCTCCGGCATCCTGGCGCAAGCGCCTGAAATCGATTTAGCAAAAAATAAAATCGGCGTGTACGGCAAACTTTGCCCATTCGATTATGTATTGCATCCATTCGATCGCGTCGAAATTTACCGATCATTGCTGATCGATCCGAAGGACATTCGCCGCTTGCGTGCGAGCAAATCAAAGACGAAATAGTCGTCGCGCCAAGAGCCAATCTGGATGCGGCGTTTCAGGCATACCACGTCGAGATCCAAGCGGATATTGGCGCTTCGGCCTATGCCTGCATATAACATCTTTTATCGTGCGCCCTTTGGTAAAATAATCGCTTTCCCAGACAATGAATCATTTCAATGTGGAAACCTAGCGTAACCGTTGCTGCGGTCGTCGAACACAACGGGCGATTTTTGTTCGTCGAAGAAGAAGCAGATGGCGTGGTCGTAATTAATCAACCGGCAGGCCATCTGGATCCGAACGAATCCTTATTGCATGCTGTGTCGCGCGAAGTGCTAGAGGAAACCCGTTTTCGATTCACGCCCAAGGCGTTGGTCGGCATTTATTTGTGGCCGCACGAAACCAAGGACATTTCTTATTTACGTTTCGCGTTCACCGGAGAAATTACCGGCGAAGAAAAAGATCGCGAATTGGATACGGGTATTTTGCGACCTTTATGGCTCACAACGGAAGAGTTGCAGCAGCAAGCAGAACGCCATCGTAGCGTCATGGTGCAACGCTGTGTGGACGACTATCGTGCCGGTAAACGTTATCCCTTAGATTTATTCGCATCGTACTTCCCGTGAAGCAGCAACGCGTCATCGTTGGCCTCTCAGGCGGCGTCGATTCCGCCGTCGCGGCCTTGTTGTTGAAGCAGCAGGGCTACGAAGTCATCGGCCTGTTCATGAAAAACTGGGAAGACGATGATGACGATGAGTATTGCCCTGCGCGTGTGGATCTGGTGGACGCTGCGTCGGTGGCCGATCGCATCGGCATCGATTTGGAAGCCGTGAATTTTTCTGCCGAGTATAAAGACCGCGTCTTTGCGTCGTTTCTGCAGGAATATCAAGCCGGCCGTACGCCGAATCCCGACGTATTGTGCAACGCCGAAATAAAATTCAAATCCTTTCTCGATCACGCATTGGCGATGGGCGCGGATTACATCGCCACCGGCCACTACGCGCGCCTTGACCGCACAAACGGTTCAGTCAAATTGTTAAAAGCGATAGACGAAAGCAAAGATCAAAGCTATTTTTTGTATCGCTTGAATCAAGCGCAGCTCAGCAAAACACTGTTTCCATCTCGGCGAATTGCGCAAAACTGAAGTACGCGAAATCGCACGGCAAAAGCAATTTGCCGAATCATGCAAAAAAAGACAGCACCGGAATTTGTTTCATCGGCGAACGGCCGTTCCGCGAATTTTTAAATCGCTATTTGCCGAAGCAACCCGGCGCGATGCGTACGCCAGAAGGCAAACATATCGGCGAACATCAAGGCCTAATGTTCTACACCATCGGCCAGCGCCAAGGCTTGGGCATCGGCGGGCCGGGCGAGCCTTGGTTTGTTGCCGGTAAAGATATGGAAAAAAATATTCTATCACGTCGTGCAAGGACACGATCACCCTGCCCTGCTCAAGCCGAATTTGAGCGCGGGTGATTTGTCGTGGATCGCCGATGATGCGCCGTCGATCACATCCAACTATGGCGCGAAGACGCGCTATCGACAACATGATGCCGCATGTCGACATTGATGAAATTGATTTGGAAACCTGCGATGTCTCATTCGAGCAGCCGCAATGGGCAGTCACGCCGGGGCAGTCGGTCGTGTTATACGATCGCGACGTTTGTTTGGGCGGAGGCATTATTCAATAACAGCTGCGCCAGGAACCGCATGAATGCTTGCTCTCAGCGATTCATGCCCCAGAAGGCCCGCCCCGCTTACCTCTCAGAGCATTAACTTGCTGGCGGTACGGTGTTCTTAAACGAATTGCGCTTGGCGAGCTTGTCGGTGAGTTGACCTAAATTCGGATAATCTTTTCGCCAATTCACTTCGGCAAAACGAAACTCCAAATACATCAGCGCACAGCCAACCACGATATCCGACAAGTTAAAACTGTGGCCGGTACACCAAGCGGTGTCGCCTAGTTCGTCAGACATCACTTTTAAGCCCGCGCTCGATTTTGCCGCTTTGTCGCGCAATCCAATCGGCGCTCTGCAGTTGCGGCGCGCGCTTTTTTTCCAGCACAATCGCGATCGCGGCATCCAACACACCATCGGCCAAGGCCTCCCAGCGCTTCACTTGAATGCGTGGCCGCGTCGTTTCCGGAATGAGATGCCCGACCGGCGTCACGCTATCCAGATAATCGAGAATGACGGGCGAATCGTATAGCGCCGATTGCCGTCATCAAGCACCAAGCACGGCATTTTGCCGAGCGGATTAAATTTCAGCAGCGTCGAATTCGGATCCCACACATCGGTTTGAACAAGTTCGAAGTCGATACGTTTTTCCGCCAGCATGACCCGCGCTTTGCGACCGTAGGGACTCGTTAAAGAAGTGTAGAGTTTCATTTTTGTGCCTGCTTTGCCAATCAAAAAAAGTTTCAACGCGAATTCTTAAGCGACCATTTTTTACAGTCATTGTGGTGATTATATCATCCTGTTTTAACCCAGGAAAGCACGGATTTTACTCGACTCCGGCGAACGAAAGCGTTAATCGTGCCATGCTAAAATAGCGCTTCGTCCCGAAAAAATTTCTCGTGAATCCGATCTCCGCACTTTCCCCGCTCGATGGCCGTTACGCCGGCAAAATAAAATATTGCAACCTTACTTCAGCGAGTACGGCTTAATTCGCTATCGCTTGCGAGTCGAGGTCGAGTGGTTCAAGGCGCTAAGCCTGAGCCACGTTGCGTGAGATCGCACCGTTCTGCTGCCGCAACGATGCAGGCGCTCGACGGAATTGTCAAAATTTTTCCGAACGGATGCCAAGCAGTAAAAGCGATCGAAGCCGAAACCAATCACGACGTTAAAGCGCTGGAATATTGGATGAAAGAAAAGTTAAGCGTCTTTGCCTGAAGCGCTTGCCGCATCGGAATTCATCCATTTTGCCTGCACATCGGAAGACATTAACAACTTGGCCTATGGGTTGATGTTGCGTGACGCGCGCGATGCGGTGATGTCGCCCGCGCTTCAGCGCAATCGTCGCGCGGCTGCGCGAACTTGCGCATCAGCATGCGGATCTCGCGATGCTCTCGCGCACCCATGGCCAAGCGGCAACGCCGACAACGCTCGGCAAAGAAATGGCGAACGTCGTCCATCGCCTCGAACGCGCAGCAAAAAATATCGCGGCGAATTCAATTGACGGGAAAAATCAATGGCGCGGTCGGCAACTACAACGCACACCTCGCCGCCTATCCGGACTTCGATTGGGAAAGTTTCGCGCGCGAAATTCGTCGAAAAATTAGGCTTCGAATTTAATCCATACACGACTCAAATCGAGCCCCACGACAGCGTCGCAGAATTATTCGATGCCTATCGCACGGCTAAATACGATCTTGATCGATCTAAATCGCGACATTTGGGGTTACGTGTCACTTGGCTATTTCAAACAAAAAGTAAAGGCCGGCGAAGTCGGCTCATCGACCATGCCGCACAAAGTGAATCCCATCGATTTTGAAAACTCCGAAGGTAATTTGGGTTTGGCAAACGCGCTTCTGCGTCACTTAAGTGACAAACTGCCAATCTCCCGTTGGCAACGGGATTTAAGCGATTCAACGGTGTTGCGCAATGTCGGCGTCGCCTGTGGTTACAGTTTATTGGCCTACGATTCTTGCCTGAAAGGTCTCGGCAAATTGGAAGCAAATCCGCAGCGTTTAGCGGACGATTTAGAGGCGAATTGGGAAGTGTTGGCGGAGCCGATTCAGACGGTAATGCGGCGTTACGGCGTCGAAAATCCCTACGAGCAATTGAAAGAACTTACGCGCGGCAAAGCGCGCATTACCCGCGAGGAACTGCGGGTGTTTATTGAGAAACTGAATATTCCGGCGAACGCGAAGAAGAGCTTACTGGAACTCACGCCAGGACAATTATTTGGGTCAAGCAGCGGAGCTAGCGAAGCGAATTTAGCGCGACGAACCAACCTCATCCGCGACTGTAGCCCGATGGCCCAAGGCCACTCCGGGCAGCCCCTCCTCCCGCGAAAGCGGGGATCCATTTGGCCTTTGAATTCCAGCGTGGATTCCGCTTTCGCGGGAATGACAAGTCATTGGCTCAGTAGGAAATTAAAACTAGTCCTTAATCGCCTCAACCGGCACCATCAGCTTCACTTCATCGCCAATCGCGGGAATGCCGTATTTCATCCCAAAATCCGAACGCTTAATCGTTGTCGTAGCATCAATACCGCAGACAATTTTCTTCAGCATCGGATGCTCGCCGCAGCGAAAACCCGACAACGCAAGTGTCACCGGCTTGGTCACGCCGAGCATGGTCAAATCGCCCATGGCGCCGACAATTTTATCGCCTTCAAAATTAAGCTTAGTGGATTTAAACGTAATGGTCGGATGTGCCGCCGCGTTGAAAAAATCCGGACTCTTCATATGCTCATCCCATTTGTCGATACCCATATCAATCGAACCGCTGTCGATCGTGAGTTCTACGCTGCCGGATTTCGCTGCGGTATCCACCATGATTTTGCCGGCGGATTTGTTAAAGCGGCCGCGCTGCGTTGAGAAGCCGAGGTGGTTTACTTCAAAAATCGGAAAGGTATGACGGCTGTCGATCGTGTAAGAATCGGCAGCTTGCGCGGAAACGCTAATGCCCAGTGCCAATACGGCGATTGCATGAATGGGTTTCATTCTGATAACTCCTTGTACAGTTGACGAGAGGGTACTACTGGCGCGATTGGCCTAAGCTCCACGGATTTATGGTTATTTTTTCGCTGCCAGTGGATTATAAACGAATGAGAATACGAGATAGATTACATTTCCCGCTATGAACAGATTAACAAACTTCGCGAGATTTCAAGCCGATCGAGTTCGTGTTTTGAGGTAGGCCACAACGCCGGGTAACAAGGAAATGACGATGATCGCGATGATTACTAACGTCAGATTATTTTTAATAATCGGGATATTGCCAAACAAATAACCTGCATAGGTCAAACTAGCGACCCAAAGTACCGCGCCAACCGCGTTGAACATCGTAAAGCGCCAATTCCCCATGCGGCCAATTCCCGCCACGAACGGCGCATAGGTGCGCAAAATTGGCAGGAACCGAGAGATGATTATGGTTTTGCCGCCGTGCTTTTCGAAAAACGCATGTGTCTTTTCTAAATATTCGCGCTTGATGAAGCGCGATTCTCGGTCAATGAAGTAGCGCTTACCGAGAAACTTACCGATTTGGAAATTAACATAGTTTCCGAGAAACGCAGCAATGATTAAGACAATGACTAGCTTATTCACGTCCATCGCACCGACCGCCGCGACGGCACCCGCGACAAACAACAACGAATCGCCGGGCAAAAACGGGGTGACAACCAATCCGGTTTCAGCAAAAATGATCAGGAACAGAATGACATAAACCCAAGCGCCGTAGTTCTGGGCCAGGCTCGCGAGATGAACGTCGAGATGCGCTAAAAATTGAAACGCAGTCGTGAGCAATTCCATACTGTTTTTATCGTCGTTCTGCTACAAAAAACTAGACTGTCGCTTCCGTTGTCTTTTTCACTTCCGGTTTTACCAAATCTTCACGCTTCACGCCAAGCCACATGACCAGTGGGCTCGCGACCAACACGGACGAATAGATGCCGAACAAAATGCCAATGGTGAGTGCCAGTGCAAAGTAATGCAAAGATTCGCCGCCGAACAGCAGCATCGACGTCACCATCAACTGCGTACAACCGTGGGTGATGATGGTGCGCGACATGGTGCGCGTGATCGCGTTATCGATAATTTGCGGCGTGCTCAGCCCGCGCAATTTCTTAAAGTTCTCACGAATCCGATCAAACACCACAACCGATTCATTCACCGAATAACCCAATATCGCCAAGATTGCCGCCAGCACCGGCAGCGAAAACTCCCAGCGGAAAAATGCGAAAAAACCGAGGATGATCACGACGTCGTGCAAGTTCGCGATAATGCCGGCAACGCCGAATTTCCATTCGAAGCGCATTGCCAAATAAAGCACGATACCCAATGCGACGACAAATAGCGCCAGCAGACCATTTTCAACGAGTTCTTTTCCGACTTGTGGGCCGACGAATTCCACGCGGCGCATCTGCACGCTCGGGTCAGATTTCTTCAGTTCGGCCATCACCGTTTCCGATAACTGCGCGGAAGTGAGACCTTGTTTCAGCGGCAGACGAATCAATACGTCACGGCTGGTGCCGAAATTCTGCACGCTCGGATCGTTGAACCCGAGTTTATGAATCGCCTCACGGACTTTCTCGAGATCAGCGGCCTGGCTGTATCCAATTTCCATGACCGTCCCGCCGGTAAAATCAACGCTGAAATTCAACCCGCGCGTAACAAGAAAAAACACCGCCAGCAAAAACGTGACGAAAGAAATCACGTTGAAGAGCAGCGCATGGCGCATGAACGGAATGTCGCGCCGTATCTTAAAAAATTCCATTGCCTATTAGCCTAATGTAGTGTTCGTAAGGTGCAACTATGCGGATTTGGCGAGCGGTTCGCCGCCCTCGCGCCAATTGGTGTTGCCGATTGGAAGTTTGTCTATTTTTTTGCGGCTGCCGTAGATCCAATTCACGATCGCGCGCGAAACCATCACGGCGCTAAACATCGAAGTCACAATGCCAAGACATAAGACGACGGCAAAACCACGCACCGGGCCGGAGCCGAATATCAGCAGCGCCAAACCCGCGATTAGTGTCGTCACGTTCGAGTCCAAAATTGTGCCCCAGGCGCGTTCGTAGCCGGCTGCGATCGAGGCTTGCGGCGAATTGCCGTTGCGGATTTCCTCACGTATGCGCTCGTTGATCAACACGTTCGCATCGATTGCCATACCTACAGTCAGCGCAATACCGGCCATGCCCGGCAGAGTCAGCGTTGCTTGCAGCATCGACAAAATGCCGACCAACAGCAACACGTTGATCGCAAGTGCCACAACCGAGATGGCACCAAATACCAAATAGTAGAAAATCATGAATGCCGAAATTGCAAGAAAACCATAGAGCGTTGAGTTAAAGCCCTTGGCGATATTTTCTTTTCCTAAGCTTGGCCCAACGGTACGCTCTTCGATAATTTCCATCGGCGCAGCCAGCGAGCCGGCACGCAGTAACAGCGAAACGTCTTTTGCCTCTTCGGTATCGCGCATTCCGGTAATCTGCACTCTTCCGCCACCGATTTCTTCTTGAATGGTCGGCGCGGTAACAACTTCCGTCTTGCCTTTTTCGATCAGCAAAATCGCCATGCGTTTCTTCACATTGGCACGAGTGACTTCCTTAAAGATATTCGCACCGGCGCTATTTAAATTCACGTGAACTGCGGAACGGCCGCTTTGACTATCGAAGCCCGGCGATGCGTCAGTAATGGAATCGCCCGTCAACTCGACCTGTTTCTTGATCAGAATCGGTTCGCCAGTCCGCTCAATAAACAGCTCGGAACCAAATGGCACGTTGCCATTGGTCGCTTCAGTCAAGCTATGTTCCTCGTCTACCAAACGGATTTCCAAGGTCGCCGTACGACCCAGAATTTCTTTTGCCTTTGCCGTATCCTGCACGCCGGGCAACTGCACCACGACGCGATCGGCGCCCTGCTGCTGAATCACCGGCTCGGCAACGCCGAGCTCGTTCACGCGATTGCGCAGCGTGAGAATGTTTTGCTGGAGCGCAGCTTCTTCGATAGTTTTTGTCGCTTCGGGGCGCAATGTTCCAACGATACGAATATCGTCGCCGGTACCTTCCTCCGCGAGAACCAGATCGGGGAAGTTTTTGGCGATCTCAGCCTTACCCAACTCACGTCCCGGCACATCGCGGAACTTGACGATCACTTTGCGGCCTTCGCGTGTCACTGACGAATAACGAATTTCCTTTTTGCGCAACGCGCGGCGAATATCGGCGGCATCGCTTTCCGAGCGCTTATCCAGCGCGGCTTTCATATCGACTTGCATGAGGAAATGCACGCCGCCGCGCAAGTCCAAACCCAAATACATCGGCAGCGCGCCTAAGCTCGACAGCCAGCGCGGCGAGCGCGTCACCAAATTCAGCGCCACGGTGTATGACGCATTTTCCAGATTCGGATTCACCGCCTTGATGATCGCATCTTTCGCTTTGATTTGCGTATCTGCGTCGGCGAAGCGCGCCTTAATGCTATTGCCTTCCATCGCGATGCTCTTGGTTGGAATCGCCGCTTTCTTCAAGCCCTCCTCGACGCGCGTCATCAACGCGGTATCGGCCTTAATTCCGGAGCGGGCCGATGAGACTTGCACCGCGTAATCCTCACCGAAAAAATTCGGCAAAGTAAACAGCAGACCGAGCAGCACCAAAAACCCGATCAGCAAATATTTCCACAAAGGATAACGATTCATCTAATTCTCTTTTAACTTGCGCTTTTGACCGTGCCCTTGGGCAACAGCATCCCGACGGCAGACTTTTGCACCTGCACGACCACGCCATCGGAAATTTCCAAGCTGATATAGCTATCGCCAACCTTGGTGATTTTTCCCAGCATCCCTGCAGCGACCACTTCATCACCCTTTTGCAAGCCATCCATCATGGATTTTTGCTCTTTCTGACGTTTCATCTGTGGACGAATCATCAAAAAATAAAGCAGCACAAACATAAAAATAATGGGCAACATACCCATCAATTCGCCGCCGAGTGGGCCGCCCGCACCTTGCGCATACGCCATCGAAATCATCGCTAATCCTGCTTGTCGGTCAAAATAAAGTTTTGAATTTTAACACGAAGTGGCGCGATTTCGGACAAACGTCGCGACCGTGTCCGCGAGCGTTCCACCCTCAATCGCCGTGCGCAATTCAGCCATCAGCGTTTGGTAGTAGAACAAATTGTGGATCGTATTCAAACGGGCGCCGAGAATTTCGTTGACGCGTTGCAGATGATGCAAATAGCCGCGCGTGAAATTCTGGCAAGTGTAACAAGCGCAGGTTGCGTCGAGCGGCGCCACATCATCGCGATGTTTCGCGTTGCGAATTTTCACGTCACCATAGCGTGTAAACAGCCAACCGTTGCGCGCATTGCGCGTCGGCAGCACGCAGTCGAACATATCGATGCCTTGGAGAACCGCATGAACAATGTCTTCCGGCGTGCCTACGCCCATTAAGTAGCGCGGTTTGTTACGCGGCAATTGCGGTGCCGTGTGCGCCAAAACGCGCATCAAATCGTCCTTCGGCTCGCCCACAGAAAGCCCGCCGATCGCGTAGCCATCAAAGCCGATATCTTGCAAACCGCGCGCCGAATCCGTGCGTAAGGATTCGTACATGCCGCCTTGGACAATACCAAACAAGGCGTTTTCGTTACCGTCGTGAGCGCGCTTGCTGCGCTCGGCCCAGCGCAGAGATAAGCGCATCGAATCCGCTGCGGCTTTTTCTTCCGCAGGGTACGGCGTGCATTCATCGAATATCATCACGATGTCGGAATTCAACACACGCTGAATTTTCATCGATTCTTCCGGCGTCAGCATCAATTTATCGCCATTCACCGGCGATTGAAAACGCACGCCCGCCTCAGAAATTTTTCGCAGCGCGCCCAAGCTCCACACTTGAAAGCCACCGGAATCCGTCAGAATCGGTTTGTTCCAACCCATGAAGCGATGCAAGCCGCCGTGCTTCTCGATCACTTCTATTCCGGGCCGCAGCCACAGATGGAAGGTATTGCCGAGCACGATTTGTGCGCCGATTTCATTCAGCTCAAGCGGACTCATCGCCTTCACCGTGCCATAGGTACCGACCGGCATGAACACCGGTGTTTCGATCGTGCCGTGGGCAAGCGTGAGGCGGCCGCGGCGCGCGGCGCCATCGGTCGCAAACAAGTCAAATTTCATGGCGCGGATGCTAACACACCCATTCGTGGCCCGAGGCCAGCTCCTGATTCCCGCGAAGGCGAGAATCTAGCGACTTTACGAACGACGAAATAAGAAAGTCTAAGCACACAAGGCTGTGAGCCAGAACCAATGCGGCTCTTCAGGCATGCCATGCCAAGAGTCAATATCCAGGGGCTGGCCTAGGGCCATAAGCCTCTTGGCAATACCCTTCAAAACACCTCAGTGTCATTCCCGCGTGCCCTTTGGGCACGCGGGAACGACAGCACAACGGCACAGGTTCTAACCAGCCCGATCAATCAACATCGCATCGCCATAACTGAAAAACCGATAGCGTTCCTTAATCGCAAACGCGTAAGCCCGCCGAATGTGTTCAGTCCCACCGAACGCCGATACCAACATCAACAATGTCGATTTCGGCAAATGGAAATTTGTAATCAGTCGTTCAACGACATTGAAGCGAAACCCCGGCAAAATAAAAATATTCGTTTCGCCGAAATCGCTACGCAGCGCGCCGCTCACTGCCGCGCCCTCGAGCGCGCGAAGCGTGGTCGTGCCCACCGCCGTAATTCGCCCACCGCTTTCTCGCGCGCGATTGATCGCGGTCAGCGTCTCTTGCGGCACCTGATACCACTCGCTATGCATCACGTGATCCGCCAAATTTTCAACGCGAACTGGTTGAAATGTGCCCGCACCGACATGTAATGTCACGTACGCAATATCGACCCCTTTCGCACGCAGTTTGTCTAGCAACGCCTCGTCGAAATGCAGTCCGGCCGTCGGCGCTGCAACGGCACCAGGCTCCGTCGCGAACACGGTTTGATAGCGGCGCTCATCGATTGTATCGGGTTCATGCGTGATATAGGGCGGCAGAGGCACGGCGCCATAGCGCTCCAGTAAATTCAACACGCTGGCGCTCGATTCAAAGCGCAGGTGAAATAGCGCCCCTTGCCGCTCGATCATCGTGGTGCGTAACTCGCCTGCGAGCAATAACTCGCCGCCAGGCCGCGGCGCTTTGCTGGCGCGAATATGAGCGAGGACGTGATGTTCGTCCAACACTCGCTCGACTAACACTTCTACCGCGCCGCCGCTCACTTTGCGGCCTAACAACCGCGCTTTGATGACGCGCGTGTTATTGAATACCAGCAAATCGCCGGCATTTAAAAAATTTATCAGCTCGGAAAACCGGCCCTGACTTAGCGCGCCGCTACTGCCATTCAAATGCAACAAACGGCTCGAAGCTCGCTCTGGGAGCGGATGTTGGGCGATTAGCTCGGCTGGCAAATGGTAATCAAAATCAATCGTTCGCATAGGCGAAATCATAGCACTCGACTCGCAACGAAATATAAGCGAAGTTGCCGTAAGCACCCATTTCGCGGATAATGCGAGCCGCAGCCGGGATGGCGGAATCGGTAGACGCACGGGACTCAAAATCCCGCGGTGGTGACACCATGGGGGTTCGATTCCCCCTCCCGGCACCAAATCAAAAGCATGTCATTTTGAGCAAAGCCAAGAATCGGCTTCCTCGAATGATTCAAAAGCAGATTCTTCGGCAGGTAGCCTCAGAATGACAATTCTGAATAGTCACCCGAACTCAAAACGCTTAAGCTTGTCCTATTGACGCTTCCGTCAGCATCGGCACTTAACCGAGAACAACAGGTATCCATTTGGAACAACAAGACCTCTCGAAACTCCGCATCGACCGCAAACCGGCGGCCACGAGTACAAAACGCAAGCGCTGGATGCGCCCGGCAATTTACGCGTTGGTGATCGGAGCCATCGCACTCGGCGCGTTTTTGTTCTACCAAAAATCGCAAAGCGTGATCGCAGTGGAAGCGACGAATGTCGTCAGCGCCTACCCATCGCAAGGCTTCACGGCGCTGAACGCAACGGGCTATGTCGTCGCACAACGCAAGGCTGCTGTCGCATCGAAAGCGACCGGTCGGCTGGAATGGCTTGGCGTCGCCGAAGGCAGTCGCGTGAAAGCCAATGAAATCATCGCTCGCTTGGAAAGTAACGACGTCAGTCGCCAGCCAAGACCAAGCAGCGGCCGGCGTCAACGTGGCGCGCGCGAACTTGGAGCAGGGCATGGCGGAATTGCGCGATGCCAACGCAGCACTGAAACGTTCGCGCGAACTGGTCGAGAAAAAATATATTTCCGCATCGTCCCACGATACCGCTGTCGCACGTGCGGCGAAAGCGAAAGCGTCGATCGCCAGTTTGAGAGCGGCGATCGTCGCAGCGCAAGCCAATCTGAACGTCGCAAAAGTGGGCGTCGATCAAACCGTGATTCGCGCGCCGTTCGATGGCGTGGTGTTAACGAAATCCGCGAACATCGGCGATATCGTCACGCCGTTTTCATCGGCGGTCGATAGCAAAGGCGCGGTCGTCACGATGGCCGATATGTCGACGCTCGAAGTGGAAGCCGATGTTGCCGAATCGAGCCTCGCGAAAATTCGCGTCGGCATGCCCTGCGAAATTCAACTCGACGCGATTCCCGATGTCCGCTTCGCCGGCAGCATTGATCGCACCGTGCCGACAGTGGATCGCGCCAAGGCCACGCTTCTCGTTAAAGTACGTTTCAAAGAGCTCGATCCGCGCATCTTGCCAGACATGAGCGCGAAGGTTGCGTTCTTGGAAAAAGAACTCGGCGCCGATGAGAAAAAACCGGTGACTGCCGTCAATCCAAGCGCCATCGTCGCGCGCGGCGGCCAGTCAGTTGTGTTCGTCATCAAGGAAAATAAAGTCGAGCAGCAATCCGTCCAACGTGGTGCGGCGTTGGGCGATCTGGTTGCGATTTCGGGCGTGGCCGCGCAAACTAAAGTCGTCTTGAAGCCAACCGACGCGATGAAAAACGGCAGCGAAATAAAACTCGCGGCGAAGTAAGCGATGCTGGTCAGTCTGCAGCACATCGTCAAATCCTACCGGCGCGGCGATCAAATCGTGCCGGTGTTGAGCGACATCCATTTCGATATTCAACGAAGGCGAGTTCCTTGCGCTGATGGGGCCGTCCGGTTCCGGCAAAAGCACGTTGCTCAATCTGATCGCCGGCATCGACAAACCCGACAGCGGCGCAATCCTAATCAACGATCTCGATATCACGCAACTTTCGGAAGGCGAACTCGCCGATTGGCGCGCGCAACATATCGGCTTCATTTTTCAGTTTTACAATTTGATGCCGGTGCTCACTGCGTTTGAGAATGTCGAATTGCCGTTGCTGCTGACTAAACTTTCACGCGGCGAACGTCGCGAACGCGTCGATCTCGCGTTGAGCATGGTGAATCTCAGCGATCGCGCCACGCATTTTCCTTCGGAGCTTTCCGGCGGCCAACAACAACGCGTCGCGATTGCCCGCGCCATCATCACCGACCCGATGATCTTAGTTGCGGACGAACCGACCGGCGATCTCGACCGCGTGTCGGCCGAAGAAATTTTGAAGTTGCTGCAACGCCTGAATCGCGAAATCAACAAAACCATCATCATGGTCACCCACGATCGCCGCGCGGCCGAAAGCGCGCAAGCGATTTTGCATTTGGAGAAAGGCGAGTTGCTGGAGAAGGAAACGTTGAAGGTTGCTTCGTGAGTATTCGCTTCGGCAATGCGCTAGGAGGCAATGGCCCGAGGCCATCCAGTACCAGCGTAGCTCCCAGCCGATGGCATTGCCGCGAGCCAATATCTGCGGAGTGGCCTAGGGCCATGCGGTTCCAGGCGAAGTAATGTAGGGTGCATTCATGCACCTTTTGACGAAACGGTGCATGAATGCACCCGACACTTTCGCCGTACCGAAGCGATCCCTACCCTCCCCCTTGAAGGGGAAGGAATATATTTATGCACCTCTTCAAGCTAATTTTCCGCAATATCTTCCGCCACAAGCTACGCACCGGACTAACCGTACTGGGCATCGTCGTAGCAATTCTCGTCGTTCGGATTGCTCTCCACCGTCGTCGACGCCTGGTACGCGGGCGCGAATGCTTCTTCCGACGCGCGACTGATCACGCGTAACGCGATATCGTTGATTTTTCCGCTGCCAATTAATTATCGCGAACAAATTCGCCAAGTGGATGGCGTCAAAACCGTTTCTTTCGGCAATTGGTTCGGCGGCATCTATAAAGAACCGAAAAATTTCTTTCCAAAATTCGCGGTCGATCCCACTACTTATTTTCAACTCTATCCGGAGTTCGTCGTTTCCGACGCTGAACGCGCGGCTTTCGCGCGCGATCGAAAAGGCGCCATCATCGGACGCAAAATCGCCGAGCGCTATGGCTTCAAACTCGGTGATTCGATTCCAATCATCGGCGACATTTATCCCGGCAACTGGCAGTTCGTCATGCGCGGCATTTACGATGGCCGCGATGCCAAAGTCGACACCAGCCAAATGCTTTTTCAATGGGATTATCTGAACGAAACGGTGAAAACAAAGTTTCCGCGCCGCGCCAATCAAACCGGCATTTATTTTGTCGAAGTTAAAGATCCGAAAATGGCAGCGACCGTCAGCCGCGACATCGACAAGGTGTTTAAGAATTCCCTCGCAGAAACCTTGACGGAAACAGAGAAAGCATTCCAACTGGGTTTCATCGCGCAAACCGAAGCGATTGTCATCGCGATTCGTATTGTGTCCTACGTCGTGATCGTAATCATTCTCGCCGTGATGGCAAACACAATGGCGATGACCGCACGTGAACGATTATCGGAATATGCCACGTTAAAAGCGCTTGGCTTCGGCCCGGCATTCGTCGCGACATTGATTTTTGGTGAATCGCTGATGATTTGCGCGATCGGCGCAGCGCTCGGAATCTTATTTACCTTCCCTCTCGCGAACTGGTTTGGCGATGCAATGGGTACCTTGCTTCCCGTATTCGAAGTCTCGCGCGAAACCTTGCAACTACAAGTCGTATGCGCGATCGTTGTCGGCATGATTTCGGCGCTGATGCCTTCCTATCGCGCGACCTCGGTGAAAATCGTCGACGGCCTGCGCAGCATCGGATGAAAGTTCCGATCTCCTACAGTTTTCGTAATTTGTGGACGCGGCGACTTACGACGTTTCTCACCGCTGGCGGGCTTGCGCTGGTAGTGTTCGTTTATGCGGCGGTATTGATGCTGGACGAAGGTTTGCGCCAAACCTTGGTGCAAACCGGCTCGGATGACAACGTCGTCGTCACGCGCAAATCGTCCGGCACCGAAGTGCAAAGCGGCGTCGAGCGAGCGCAAGCATCGATCGTCGAAACCCAGCCAGAAATAATGATCGACAATGGCGTGGCGCAAATCTCGAAAGAAACCGTCGTCATCATCGGACTCGCCAAAGCCTCAACCAACGTGTTGACCAACGTGCAATTACGCGGCGTGAGCCAAGCAGGAATAAAGCTGCGCCCGCAGGTAAAAATCGGCAAAGGCCGGTGGTTTAAGCCCGGCTCGTCGGAAATCGTAGTGGGCGTTCGCATCGCAGAACGCTTCCCCAATGCCGATCTCGGTGGCTCGTTGCGATTTGGCCAGCGCGAATGGGTCGTAGTTGGCCTGATCGATTCCGGCAAAAGCGGATTCGATTCCGAAGTGTGGGGTGATGTCGATCAACTAATGCAATCGTTTCGTCGCGGCGCTTATTCGTCGGTGATTTTTAAGCTCAATGATGCCGCGGCGTTCGATCGAGTGAAACAACGCATCGAAAGCGATCAACGCTTGACCTTGGAAGCAAAACGCGAACGGGTGTTTTACGCCGAGCAATCGGAAGTGTTGTCGAAATTCATCAGCTATTTGGGGCTGACTTTGAGCGTGATTTTTTCGCTCGGGGCAACGATCGGCGCGATGATCACCATGTACGCCGCGGTCGCCAATCGCGTCGGCGAAATCGGCACCTTGCGCGCACTGGGATTCCGCCGCTCAAGCATCATGGCGACATTTCTGATGGAATCGATTTTTCTTGCGTTAGTCGGCGGCGGCATTGGCGTTTTTTTCGCGTCCTTCATGCAATTTTTCACCATCTCGACGATGAATTGGCAGACTTTCGCCGAACTCGCTTTTACGTTTACGCTGACGCCGAAAATCATTATCAACGCTTTGTTGTTCTCGTTGATCATGGGTGTGCTTGGTGGGTTTTTGCCTGCGGCGCGCGCATCGCGCATGAAGATCGTTGATGCGTTGCGCGCCGCGTAGATGGTATTCAGCGTAGTGGTGGCATCATAGCGTTTGAGCACTGCCAAGAGCCAATATAGCGCCGCTTCAGGCATACCTCGCCATGACCAGCATCCATGCGCCTCCTGGCACTACGCTTTAATTCTACCAAATTGATATAATCACCTTTCTGCCATTAAAACCGAGTGAGGAAACCATGAATGCCCCCCATGCTGGCGTGACCGCAATCGACCTCGAACATTTCTGGATGCCGTTCACGGCAAATCGTCAATTCAAATCATCGCCGCGCTTGTTTGCCTCGGCGAAGGACATGCATTTCACCACCGTCGAGGGTCAGCAAATATTGGACGGCACCTCGGGATTGTGGTGTGTGCAGGCCGGCCATTGCCGCGACAAAATTTCCGCGGCGATCAAAAAGCAAGTCGACACGTTAGATTTCGGTCCGACGTTTCAGATGGGGCATCCCGGTCCATTCGAAGCGGCGAGCAAACTCGCGGCGATGGCGCCGGCCGGATTGGACTATGTGTTTTTCACCAACTCCGGCTCGGAAGCGGTCGATAGCGCGCTGAAAATTGCGCTCGCTTATCATCGAGTACGCGGCGAAGGCCATCGCACAGTTGTTCATCGGCCGCGAACGCGGCTACCACGGCGTTGGCTTCGGCGGCATTTCCGTCGGCGGCATGACCGGCAACCGCAAAACCTTCGGCAGCATGTTGCCGCGCGTCGATCACTTGCCCCACACCTTCAATCTCGAGAAGCAAGCGTTCAGCCGCGGCTTACCGGAATGGGGCGCGCACCTCGCCGACGATCTCGAGCAACGCATCATTCCGCTGCACGATGCATCAAACATCGCCGCCGTGATCGTCGAGCCGATGGCCGGATCGACCGGTGTGTTGCTGCCGCCGAAAGGTTATCTGAAGCGTTTACGCGAGATTTGCGACAAATACAATTTGCTGCTGATTTTCGATGAAGTGATAACAGGCTTTGGCCGTGTCGGGCCGCACGCATTTGCCGCTGACGTGTTCGGCGTCGTGCCGGATATGATCACCTGCGCCAAAGGCGTGACGAACGCCGTCATTCCAATGGGCGCAGTCATCGCCAAGAGCCACATCTACGACGCTTTCATGAACGCGCCGGCCAACGCCATCGAGTTTTTTCATGGCTACACTTATTCCGGTCATCCGGTCGCTTCAGCCGCCGCAAGTGCGACGCTGGATTTGTATCGCGAAGAAAAGTTATTCGAGCGCGCTGCGGGATTGTCGGAATATTTCCAAGACGCGGCGCACAGCTTGCGCGGCTTACCCCACGTGATCGACATTCGCAGCATCGGCTTCGTTGCCGGCATCGAACTGCAACCGATGGCCGATAAGCCCGGCGCGCGCGCGTTCGAAGCATTCTTGCGCTGCTTCAACAAAGATGTGTTGGTGCGAACCACCGGCGACGTCATCGCCCTGTCGCCGCCGCTGATTGCCGAGAAGAAACATATCGATCAGTTGTTCGGCACGATTGCGGATGTGTTGAAGTCGTTGCCGTTTTTGAATCTTCGTCCCCGCGAAGGCTGGAATCCATTGCGATTTCCAATCCAGTTGCATTCCCGCGTAAGCGGGAATGACAATTAACCTACTCTCCATCCAGAAATTGACATGCTCGACCGCGAACTAATCAACAAAATTCAGAAAGCGGTCGACGCAGCATTCGACGAACAAATCACATTCACCAGCGAACTCGTCAAGTTCCCCAGCGTGCGCGGCGCTGAGCAAACGGCGCAGGATTTCGTCGCGAAGAGTTTGCGCGAACGTGGCTACGCGGTCGAGATGTGGGCCATGCATGTAGATGAGTTACAGCATCTCCCTGGATTTTCTCCGGTAACGGTTTCATATGACAATGCGTTCAACGTCGTCGGTTCCCACCGCGCCCAAAAAAGGCAAGGCCATTCGCTGATTCTTGAACGGCCATATCGACGTCGTACCCGTCGGCCCATTGAATATGTGGACCACACCTCCGTTTTTTCCGCGCGTGGAAAACGGCTGGCTCTATGGCCGTGGTAGTGGCGATATGAAAGCCGGCATCGCGGCAAATATTTTTGCGCATCGATGCACTCAAGCGTTGCGGATTCGCGCCCGCTTCGGACGTGCATATCCAATCGGTCATCGAGGAAGAATGCACGGGGAATGGCGCCCTTGCTTGCTTGCAGCGCGGTTATCGCGCCGACGCAGCGCTGATTCCCGAGCCTTGGAACAATCAACTTGGCCGCGCGCAAGTGGGCGTGTTGTGGATTCAGGTTCACGTGCTCGGTAAACCCGTGCATGTGCGCGAAGCCGGACGCGGCGCGAATGCAATCGAGTCCGCTTATGGTCTGATGCAAGCGTTGCACGCGCTCGAAGAAAAATGGAACGACAGTTGCCGCGACGATGAACATTATCGCCATGTGCATCATCCGCTCAATTTCAACGTCGGCAAAATCGCCGGTGGCGATTGGGCATCGAGCGTGCCCTCGTGGTGCACCTTCGATGCGCGCATTGGCGTGCCGCCGACGAAAGACCTCGACGAAGCACGCAAAGAAATAGAAGCGTGCGTCGCCGAAGCGGCGCGTGAACATCAATTTTTATCGAAATATCCCACCCAAGGTAACCTACCCCGGTATAGCGGCAACGGGATTCGTATTGACGAATGCCGATGAAGCTGAAGGGATTTTAAAGCGCGCTCATCGCGCGGCATTCGATGGCGTGGAATTGCAAGAAACGATGAGTACGGCAACCACCGATGCGCGCATTTTTGATATATACGGGAAGATTCCCGCGTTGGTCTACGGACCGCTGGCGGAAGATATTCACGGTTTCGATGAGCGCGTGGAATTGGATTCCGTGCGCCGCGTGACGCAGGCGATTGCGTTGTTTGTGGCTGAGTGGTGTGGCGTTGAGGCGATCAAATGAAATTCGTCATCGCCCAAATGAAGCACGAGACCAACACCTTTTCGCCGGTGCCGACACCGTTATTCGCTTTCGGTAAAAATGGCCCTTACTTCGATCGCGATGCGTTCAATGCGATGAAGGGTACGGCAACGCCGATGGGTGCGTTTATCGATCGCGCGATCGAATGCGGTGCGGAAATCGTAACGCCTGTCGCGGGTGATTCGCCGCCTAGTGGTCCCGTTTCGCATGATGCCTATGTCACGATGTGCGATTCAATTATCGATGCGGTGAAACAAGGCTGCGACGCGCTATTCCTCGATCTGCACGGCGCGATGGTCGTTGAATCCACCGACGACGGCGAAGGCGATTTGCTGGAACGGTTGCGTCGCCTCGCGCCGAAGTTACCGATTGCCGTCGCGTTGGATTTGCATGCGAACGTCACAGAAAAAATGGTGGCGAATTGCGACGTAATTGCCGGCTACAAAACCTATCCGCACGTCGATATGTATGAAGCGGGCGATCTCGCGGCGCGCATTTTGTTGCGTTATATGAAAGGCGAAATTAAGCCGGTGATGGCGTGGGGTAATCGTCCCGTGCTCGCACAAACGTTAAAAATGAATACCGCCGAAGGCGCGATGCGCGATTTTGTTGCCGCTGCAAAACAGGCGGAGCAACAAGGTTTGCTGGCCGCAACGGCATTCGGCGGATTTCCATTGGCTGACATTCCTCATGCGGGATTAAGCGCCGTGGTCGTTGCCGATGGAAATCGCCAGCAAGCGGAAGATGCGTGCAAAAACATTCTCGATCTTGCTTGGCAGCGTCGCGACGAATTTATTTACTACGGCGAGCCGCTGGCCGATTCTATCGCAAAAGCGATGGAAATTAGCAGATGGCCCAATCCTATTGCTCGACCATTGCGACAATTGTGCATCGGGCGGAACGCAAGATACCATGCGGGTCTTGGCGGAGGCAATGCGCCAAGGCGCGTCCAATCTGGCTGCTGGCCCGATACGCGATGCGGAAGCCGTAGCACGCTGCATTGCGGCCGGCGTCGGCGCGCAAATTACCTTGCAGGTAGGCGGCAAGATGGACATGCCGTCGATCAATCTCAAGGGCGAACCGCTGCAACTCAGCGGCATCGTGCGCGCCATCACCGATGGCGAGTACACTATCACGGGCCCGCAGCTGACCGGCGTACGCAGTTATATGGGGCGCACCGTGGTGCTGGATACCGGCGCGGCGGAAATCGTGATTTGCGAACGCTCGCAGGAGCCGTGGGATTTGGGCGTGTTCACCAGCGTCGGCATCGATCCGCGACGCAAGACGTTTCTTGTATCTAAAATCGCGCATGTATTTTCGTCCGGTTTTTTTGCCGATCGCCAAAGCGGCGATCGAATGCAATGGCGTCGGCGTAACCAGTTCCGATTGGACGTTGTTCCCGTACCGAAAAATCCGACGGCCGATTTTTCCGATCGACCCCATGAACCGAGACTAGGCAAAACGAATCAAACACCATGGTGCGCAACGTCGCATCGTCGACGAATTAAACGAGGAGAATGTTTAGTATGAAAGCTGTATCGAAAAAATTGGCGGCGCTTGGTTTCGTGCTTGGGGCTAAGCGTTTCGACGCCTGTGCCGAACACCACTTAGGTGTCGCTTATGTCACCAATCAAGACAAAGGCGTTTCCGTCATTTCGCTGGAAAACTTCACCGTTATCGACACCATCGACATCGAAGCAAAAGAACCGCGTGGCCTGGGCATCACCAATGACGGCAAGCTGCTGATCACCGCGAATCGCGAAGGCGGCGACGTTTCCGTGATCGACACGGCAACAAAAAAAGTAATCAAACATATTCCAATCGGCCAGAACCCAGAGTTCGTGCGCGTGTTCGGCGATTTTGCCTATGTCAGTTATGAGCCGAGCGCGAAAGCGGGCCCGCCACCGAAACCCGGCGAGAAAGAAGATGACGACGATGGCGAAATAAAGCTACCAGCCGGTATTGCGATCATCGATCTGAAAGCGATGAATGTCGTTAAAACCATTATGAGCGGGCCGGAAACGGAAGGCATCGAGTTTTCTCATGACGGCAAGAAGATGCTGGTGACCAACGAAGGCGATAACACCATCACCATCTACAATATTAAATCCGGCAAGCTAGTGAAAAAAATCAGCACCCACAAGCTCGGCGATCGTCCGCGCGGCATTAAAGCATCGCCGGACGGCAAGCGTTATGTGGTGTCGCTCGAGTATGGCGATAAAATTTTGCTGCTCGATAAGAATTTCAAACCAGTGAAAACCGTCGGGACGGCTAAAGGTCCCTATGGCATTGCCTTCGATAAAAGCGGCAAACGCTTGCTGGTCGCGGCGTTTAAAGCCAAAGAACTTCAAGTGTTCAACGGCAAGACTTTAGCGCTGGAGAAAACAGTCGCTATGGGCGATCGTTGCTGGCATTTTACCTTCACGCCAGACGAGAAAAATCTACTGATCGCCTGCGGTCGCAGCCATGAAGTGTTAGTGTTGGACGGCACAACATTTGAGCCGGTGAATCACGTCAAAGATTTGAATTTGCCCTGGGGTATCGTGACTTTTCCCAAAGCGATGGGTAGTTTAGACGTCGCGAAATGACGCGCTAGTCGCGCTTCGCGGGACGATTATCTCAGTGAATTCTCCTGCCTAGCCCGCCTTCTGTTGCAGTTAAATAGAGGGTGGGCATTAACGTCACTTGAATGACCGCATGGCCAACCATTCCTGTGCGCATTTCCCGATATAGTAATAGCGAATAATTTGCAATTACCGTTTCATAACAATATCAGCCTAACTGAATTTAACAGCTTCGGCGTCACTGCTCGCGCTCGATCTTTCGCAGAAATTCATGATCTCAACGAGTTGCGCGCTGCGTTGCAGCTACGAGACCGCGTCGACCCATTATTGATACTCGGCGGTGGAAGTAATATCTTGCTGACACAGGATTTCTCGGGCCTTGCGCTACACATTAAATTACTAGGAAAAAATATCGTTGCCCACGACGCCGACGCAACCTACGTCGAAGCATCAGCTGGCGAGAATTGGCATGACTTTGTACGCTGGACGTTAGATCAGGAATTGGCGGGGCTGGAAAATCTCTCCCTAATTCCCGGTACTGTCGGCGCAACGCCTATTCAAAATATCGGCGCTTATGGTGTCGAAATGAAAGACACTTTCTATTCGCTACAAGCGGTAAATATTGCGGATCAAACGATCCGAACATTTAATCGGGAACAATGCAATTTTTCCTATCGAGACAGTGTTTTTAAACGCGAACTGAAAGAACGCTACGTAATTACTAAGGTCACGTTTCGCTTACATCGCGTCGCGAAACTTAATCTGAATTATGGAGAAATCCATGCAGAACTGGCGAACATGGAATGTTTCATACCGAGCGCACGAAATGTGAGCGACGCAGTATGCAACATTCGTCGGCGCAAATTGCCGGATCCTGCGGCGATCGGTAACGCTGGGAGCTTTTTCAAAAATCCCATCGTCAACCTCGATGTGCTCACGCGTTTACAATTAGGTCAAGAGCACATTCCACATTATCCCGCACCCGATAAAAAGGTGAAACTTGCCGCCGGGTGGCTGATAGAGCAATGTGGGTGGAAAGGGAAATCAATGGGGCAAGCGGGCGTGCACCCGCAACACGCACTTGTTTTGATAAATCGCGGAGGCGCAAGCGGCGCCGAAATTTTGGCACTGGCGCAGGCGATTCAAAAATCAGTGCGAGAAAAATTTCTAATTGAGTTGGAGCCTGAGCCGATTATCCTTTGATCGTTGCCGGCAAATCTCAAAAGCAAAAAGCCCAAAGCGCTGTCCTGGGCTTTTTACATTTTAGGAGTCTGACGATGACCTACTTTCACACAGGTAATCTGCACTATCATCGGCGCTGAGGCGTTTCACGGTCCTGTTCGAAATGGGAAGGGGTGGGACCACCTCGCTATGGTCGTCAGACATAACTTGTCGCTCTGCTGATTTTCATCAACAAAACCAATTCGGAAGAAGTATTTGGATTGCAATTGCAGACGCAACTGTTGTTATAGGATCAAGCCTCACGGGCAATTAGTATCGGTTAGCTTAACGCATTACTGCGCTTCCACACCCGACCTATCAACGTCCTGGTCTCGAACGACCCTTTAGAGGGATCAAGTCCCTGGGAAGTCTCATCTTGAGGCAAGTTTCCCGCTTAGATGCTTTCAGCGGTTATCTCTTCCGCACATAGCTACCCGGCGATGCCACTGGCGTGACAACCGGTACACCAGAGGTGCGTCCACTCCGGTCCTCTCGTACTAGGAGCAGCCCCCCTCAAACTTCCAACGCCCACGGCAGATAGGGACCAAACTGTCTCACGACGTTTTAAACCCAGCTCACGTACCACTTTAAATGGCGAACAGCCATACCCTTGGGACCGGCTACAGCCCCAGGATGTGATGAGCCGACATCGAGGTGCCAAACTCCCCCGTCGATATGAACTCTTGGGAGGAATCAGCCTGTTATCCCCAGCGTACCTTTTATCCGTTGAGCGATGGCCCTTCCATACAGAACCACCGGATCACTATGACCTGCTTTCGCACCTGCTCGACTTGTCAGTCTCGCAGTCAAGCACGCTTATGCCATTGCACTATAAAGCACGATTTCCGACCGTACCTAGCGTACCTTCGCACTCCTCCGTTACTCTTTGGGAGGAGACCGCCCCAGTCAAACTGCCTACCATACACGGTCCCCGATCCAGATAATGGACCTAGGTTAGAACCGCAATAACATCAGGGTGGTATTTCAAGGTTGCCTCCACGATGGCTAGCGCCACCGCTTCAAAGGCTCCCACCTATCCTACACAGATCTCATCACAGTCCAATGTAAAGCTACAGTAAAGGTGCATGGGGTCTTTCCGTCTAGCCGCGGGTAGATTGCATCATCACAAACATTTCAACTTCGCTGAGTCTCAGGAGGAGACAGTGTGGCCATCGTTACGCCATTCGTGCGGGTCGGAACTTACCCGACAAGGAATTTCGCTACCTTAGGACCGTTATAGTTACGGCCGCCGTTTACCGGGGCTTCAATCAAGAGCTTGCACCCCATCATTTAACCTTCCGGCACCGGGCAGGCGTCACACCCTATACGTCCACTTTCGTGTTTGCAGAGTGCTGTGTTTTTATTAAACAGTCGCAGCCACCATTTCACTGCGACCCCATTGGGCTCCGGTTGTACACCTTCACCTACTAGGGGCGCACCTTATCCCGAAGTTACGGTGCTAATTTGCCGAGTTCCTTCTCCTGAGTTCTCTCAAGCGCCTGAGAATACTCATCTCGCCCACCTGTGTCGGTTTGCGGTACGGTCTTCTGCAACTGAAGCTTAGAGGCTTTTCCTGGAAGCATAGTATCAGCAACTTCATGAAATAAATTTCACTCGTCATCACGCCTCAGTTAAGCCCACCGGATTTGCCTAGCGGGCACACCTACACGCTTAAACCACCATCCAACAGGTGGCTTGCCTAACTTTCTCCGTCCCCCCATCGCATTGCAGAACGGTACGGGAATATTAACCCGTTTCCCATCAACTACGGCTCTCGCCCTCGTCTTAGGGGCCGACTAACCCTGCGCCGATGAACGTTGCGCAGGAAACCTTGGGCTTACGGCGAGGGGGCTTTTCACCCCCTTTATCGCTACTCATGTCAGCATTCGCACTTCCGATATCTCCAGCATCCTTTACAAGACACCTTCACAGACTTACGGAACGCTCTCCTACCATATGTATTGCTACATATCCGCAGCTTCGGTGCATGGCTTAGCCCCGTTACATCTTCCGCGCAGGACGACTCGATCAGTGAGCTATTACGCTTTCTTTAAAGGATGGCTGCTTCTAAGCCAACCTCCTGACTGTTTTCGCCTTCCCACTTCGTTTGCCACTTAGCCATGTCTTGGGGACCTTAGCTGGCGGTCTGGGTTGTTTCCCTCTTGACGGCGGACGTTAGCACCCACCGTCTGTCTCCCGTGCTTACACTCTTCGGTATTCGGAGTTTGCAATGGTTTGGTAGACCTAAGCGGCCCCCTAGCCATAACAGTGCTCTACCCCCGAAGGTGATACACGAGGCGCTACCTAAATAGCTTTCGGAGAGAACCAGCTATTTCCGGATTTGTTAAGCCTTTCACCCCTAACCACAGCTCATCCCCTAACTTTTCAACGTTAGTGGGTTCGGACCTTCAGCAGGTGTTACCCTGCCTTCATCCTGGCCATGGTTAGCTCATCCGGTTTCGGGTCTACGCCTACCAACTTATCGCCCTATTAAGACTCGCTTTCGCTGCGCCTTCCCTATACGGTTAAGCTTGCTAGTAAACGTAAGTCGCTGACCCATTATACAAAAGGTACGCGGTCACCCCTTGCGAGGCTCCCACTGTTTGTACGCATACGGTTTCAGGATCTATTTCACTCCCCTCCCGGGGTTCTTTTCGCCTTTCCCTCACGGTACTGGTTCACTATCGGTCGATTACGAGTATTTAGCCTTGGAGGATGGTCCCCCCATATTCAGACAGGATTTCACGTGTCCCGCCCTACTTGTTGCAACCCTAGTTCCACTCCCAAGTTTTCGTTTACGGGGCTATCACCCACTATGGCCGAATTTTCCAAAACGTTCTACTAACTTGAAAGCTAAAAGTTGCTGGCTGGTCCCATTTCGCTCGCCACTACTTTGGGAATCTCGGTTGATTTCTTTTCCTCTCGCTACTAAGATGTTTCAGTTCACGAGGTTAGCTTCGCTTATCCTATGTATTCAGATAAGGATGAAAGGGTTTCCCCATTCGGAAATCTGCGGATCAAAGTCTGTTTGCCGACTCCCCGCAGCTTATCGCAGGCTACAACGTCCTTCATCGCCTGTAATCGCCAAGGCATCCACCATATGCGCTTATTCGCTTGACCCTATAACAACAGAGCCTCGGAGCTGACGCCGAAGCAACGCGCTATAAGTTCAGTACTACAACAACAATTACTATCTAATACATTCAGACGTTAACTGAATGCAACGATACAATTACAACCCTATTAGTTCTGATCTCATCAATCAAAACTAATTACTTCTTCCAAATTGTTAAAGAACATTACAGCCACTGATTAAAAATCAGTCATAAGCGTGGTCGCTTATGACTGAATTCTAGGAAATTGGTGGAGGTGAACGGGATCGAACCGATGACCCCCTGCTTGCAAAGCAGGTGCTCTCCCAGCTGAGCTACACCCCCGTGTTTGTTTGGTGGGTCTGGATGGGCTCGAACCATCGACCCCCGCCTTATCAAGACGGTGCTCTAACCAACTGAGCTACAGACCCAAATGGGCCTAGCGGCTTGCGGATAGAAACTAGATGGATGTACTAGTCACCAGACGCTAGCCCCTAATTCCCGCTGTAAAACAACCGATAAGTTGTGGACACTTAGAATGGATTATTTCTCTAGAAAGGAGGTGATCCAGCCGCACCTTCCGATACGGCTACCTTGTTACGACTTCACCCCAGTCATGAATCTCACCGTGGTAGGCGCGCCCCTTGCGGTTACGCTACCTGCTTCTGGTGAAACCCACTCCCATGGTGTGACGGGCGGTGTGTACAAGACCCGGGAACGTATTCACCGCGACATGCTGATCCGCGATTACTAGCGATTCCGACTTCATGGAGTCGAGTTGCAGACTCCAATCCGGACTACGATCGGCTTTGTGAGATTGGCTCCACCTCGCGGCTTTGCTGCCCTCTGTACCGACCATTGTATGACGTGTGAAGCCCTACCCATAAGGGCCATGAGGACTTGACGTCATCCCCACCTTCCTCCGGTTTGTCACCGGCAGTCTCATTAGAGTGCCCAACTAAATGTAGCAACTAATGACAAGGGTTGCGCTCGTTGCGGGACTTAACCCAACATCTCACGACACGAGCTGACGACAGCCATGCAGCACCTGTGTCCAGGTTCTCTTTCGAGCACTCCAAGCTTTCACTCAGATTCCTGGCATGTCAAGGGTAGGTAAGGTTTTTCGCGTTGCATCGAATTAATCCACATCATCCACCGCTTGTGCGGGTCCCCGTCAATTCCTTTGAGTTTTAATCTTGCGACCGTACTCCCCAGGCGGTCAACTTCGCGCGTTAGCTGCGTTACTGAAAGATTTGACTCTTCCAACAACTAGTTGACATAGTTTAGGGCGTGGACTACCAGGGTATCTAATCCTGTTTGCTCCCCACGCTTTCATGCATGAGCGTCAGTACAGGCCCAGGGGGCTGCCTTCGCCATCGGTGTTCCTCCACATATCTACGCATTTCACTGCTACACGTGGAATTCTACCCCCCTCTGCCGTACTCTAGCGATCTAGTTTCAAACGCAATTCCCAAGTTAAGCTCGGGGATTTCACATCTGACTTGAACCGCCGCCTGCGCATGCTTTACGCCCAGTAAATCCGATTAACGCTCGCACCCTACGTATTACCGCGGCTGCTGGCACGTAGTTAGCCGGTGCTTCTTCTGCAGGTACCGTCAGTAGTCACGGGTATTAGCCGTAACCGTTTCGTTCCTGCTGAAAGAGCTTTACAACCCGAAGGCCTTCTTCACTCACGCGGAATGGCTGGATCAGGGTTTCCCCCATTGTCCAAAATTCCCCACTGCTGCCTCCCGTAGGAGTCTGGGCCGTGTCTCAGTCCCAGTGTGGCTGGTCGTCCTCTCAGACCAGCTACGGATCGTCGCCTTGGTGAGCTTTTACCTCACCAACAAGCTAATCCGGCATCGGCCGCTCCTAGGGCGTGAGGTCTTACGATCCCCCACTTTCCTCTTTCGAGCGTATGCGGTATTAATCCGGCTTTCGCCGGGCTATCCCCCACTCTAGGACACGTTCCGATGTATTACTCACCCGTACGCCACTCGCCACCAGGGTTGCCCCCGTGCTGCCGTTCGACTTGCATGTGTAAAGCATTCCGCCAGCGTTCAATCTGAGCCAGGATCAAACTCTTCAGTTTAATCACTGCTTAAATCGCATTTCTGCGATGCTCACTCAAAGTCAATCCGGAGATTAACTTCTATGTAAGCACTTAGTTCTTAGTTCAATTACTTGAATCCAAACCAAGCGCCCACACTTATCGGCTGTATATTTTTAAAGAACAATAGACTACCCAAATCCAGCGAAACTTTTTTTGAATTTGGTTGCGGAGGTAGGATTTGAACCTACGACCTTCGGGTTATGAGCCCGACGAGCTACCAGGCTGCTCCACCCCGCGTCTGATCAAGCAAGACCGCAACTATAACAAAGATTTCAATTTCATGTCAACAATCTCGGTTACTTTTTACTTCACGGCCTTGCTATCTTTTCGCGTCCTTTCGTTTATTAAACTTCGGTCGAAAGCGGTAGAACTTAAGCAAGAGGCCGGATTATACACACGTATTTCGAATAGGCAAGCGCATGATTAGAAATAGTTCAACGTGCGTTATACTTTTCGCCACATCGCAACTACAAAAATTCTGGAGAACACCATGCACGGACTAATGATGAACATGCCCCTTTTGATTTCCTCGCTGATTCGGCACGCATCGGCTCATCACGGCGACACTGAAATCGTATCGCGTCTAACAGAGGGAGGCATTCATCGCTACACCTATGCCGATGCGCACAAACGTTCGCGACAATTGGCGAACGCGCTTGTCAAGCTTGGGATTAAACCGAGTGATCGCGTTGGTACGCTTGCGTGGAATGGTTTCCGGCATTTCGAAACCTACTTCGCAGCATCGGGAATGGGCGTCGGTGTTGCATACGATTAATCCCCGCTTATTTCCCGAACAAATTGCCTACATAGTC
This sequence comes from uncultured Pseudomonadota bacterium, assembly GCA_963840785.1. Taxonomy (GTDB): domain Bacteria; phylum Pseudomonadota; class Gammaproteobacteria; order Burkholderiales; family JALYOK01; genus JALYOK01. Next base: position 769,741 of record CAWJAF010000003.1, read on the forward strand.
AATCATGCCTACGATCAGTATGTTTTTTTCGACATCACCTTCGCACCGTTAGTCGACGGGCTTGCGCCGCATTGCAAGAACGTCAAAGGTTGGGTCGCCATGACTGATCGCGCGCACATGCCAGTGATGAAAACCTCTGCGGTGTTGTGCTACGAAGAATTGATCAGCGCCGCATCAGATGATTTCGAGTGGCCCACGCTCGACGAAAACACCGCATCGTCGCTGTGCTACACATCCGGCACCACAGGGAATCCTAAAGGCGTGCTTTACAGCCACCGCACGACGATTTTGCATTCCTACGCGATCGCGATGCCGGACGTCATGAGTCTGTCCGCGCGCGATGTCATTCTGCCGGTTGTGCCGATGTTCCATGTGAATGCCTGGGGAACGCCCTACGCATGCGCCATGGTCGGCGCGAAAATCGTGTTCCCAGGTGCGGGGCTCGACGGCGCAAGTCTGTACGAATTATTCGAGAACGAAGGCGTTACGATGTCGGCGGGCGTGCCGACCGTTTGGCTCGGCCTTCTGAATTACGTCAAACAAAATAATCTTAAATTTTCAACAATGAATCGCACGGTCATCGGCGGCTCCGCCTGCCCACCGGCGATGATCAAAACCTTTCAAGATGACTACGGTGTGCGTGTCCTTCACGCCTGGGGCATGACGGAGTTAAGCCCGCTCGGCACGCTCAACACGTTCAAAGAAAAACATTTCAAGTTGACCGAAACCGAACGTTTCGCCATTCAACAAAAACAAGGGCGCGTGATTTTTGGCGTCGAGATGAAAATTGTCGGCGGCGACGGCAAAGCGCTGCCGCATGATGGCAAAGCCTTCGGTGATTTGCTAGTGCGCGGCCCATGGATCATCGGCGAATATTTCAAAAGCGAAGGCGGTAATCCGCTCACCCCCGACGGCTGGTTTCCTACCGGCGACGTCGCAACGATCGACGCCGATGGTTACATGCAGATTACCGATCGCTCGAAAGATGTCATCAAATCCGGCGGTGAATGGATTAGTTCGATTGATCTCGAAAATCTTGCGGTCGCCCATCCCGATGTTGCCGAGGCCGCCGTCATCGGCATCTTCCATCCGAAATGGGATGAACGCCCGTTGTTAGTCGTCGTAAAAAAACCCGGCGCCGCCGTAACGAAAGAAGAGTTGCTGAAATTTTTCGACGGCAAAATCGCCAAATGGTGGATGCCCGACGATGTCGCGTTTGTCGAACGGTTACCGCACACCGCTACCGGCAAACTCCTCAAAACAAAACTACGCGAAGATTTCAAAGACTATCGACTGCCCACAGCCTAAGCGAAATCCGGCGCTTGATATAATGATTCATTAAGTCACCGCTGTTAAAAATTGCCCATGTCTATCACGCCCAAGACGCCAGAACAAATCGAGAAAATGCGCGTCGCCGGACGCCTCGCCGCTGAGGTACTTGACTTCATCACGCCGTTCGTGAAACCGGGCGTGTCGACCGGTGAGTTGGATCGCCTTTGTCACGATTACATGGTGAGCATTCAGCAGACCATTCCCGCGCCGCTCAACTACGCGCCGCCCGGCCACAATCCTTATCCTAAGTCGATTTGCACATCGGTCAATCATCAGGTTTGCCATGGTGTCCCGGGCGATAAAATTTTGAAAAATGGCGACATCATCAACATCGATATCACCGTGATCAAAGATAAATATCACGGCGACACCAGCCGCATGTTCTTTGTCGGCGAACCGTCCATCGCCGCGAAACGCCTGGCCGGTATCACTTACGATTGCATGTGGCGAGGCATCAAATCCGTCAAACCCGGTGCGACCTTGGGCGATATCGGCCACGCGATTCAAAGCCATGCGGAACGCAACGGCTTTAGTGTCGTGCGTGAATTTTGCGGCCACGGCATCGGCGATAAATTTCACGAAGATCCGCAAATCCTGCATTACGGCAAACCGGGGACTGGTATGAAGCTGATCCCGGGAATGACCTTCACCGTTGAACCCATGATCAACGCCGGACGCCGCGAGATCCGCCAAATGGCCGATGGCTGGACCATCGTCACCGCCGATCATAGTTTGTCCGCGCAGTGGGAACATACTGTGTTGGTGACAGAAACGGGATTCGAAGTATTGACCACCTCCAGCGGCACACCCGCGATGCCCACCTAACAGAACGCCATGACGCAAACCTCGGCAGCCGCATTGACCGTCACGCAGCGCCTACCGACAGTCTGGCGCGAACAACTCAAGACCGAACGCTTAGCGCTGAAAAACACCTTTCGCGCCAGCGGCGATATCCGCGCGCAATTGACAGGCCACTGCCGCCTTGTCGATCAAGTATTGCAATCGATTTGGCAAGCGGCCGGCCTAGCGCCAGATTTCGCTTTGATCGCAGTTGGCGGCTATGGCCGCGGTGAACTATTTCCGTTTTCCGATATTGATTTATTGATTCTTTCCGGGCATCAACAGCAGGCGCCAGAAGGCATCGAACAACTTGTCGGCACATTATGGGATGTGGGCCTTGAAGTCGGCCACAGCGTGCGCACTGTCGAAGAATGCGTCGCCGAAAGCGTCGCCGATATCACCGTGCAAACCACCTTGCGCGAAGCGCGCCTATTGGCTGGCAGTGCGGCGACGTTTCGCGTATTGAATACGCGGCTCGCGGCGATTCATAGCACGCAAAATTTTTACACCGCGAAACAAGACGAACAACGCAAACGTCATCTGCGCTTCAACGAAACCAGTTACAGCCTCGAGCCGAATCTCAAAGAAAGTCCTGGCGGGCTGCGCGATTTGCAAAATATTTTGTGGCTATCGAATTCCGCGCAACAAGGTGACAATTGGAATGCGCTAGCCGACGCCGATCTCATCACACGCCACGAAGCGCGCCAAATAAGGCGTCACGAAAGCTTTCTCAAGGAAGTGCGTGTACGCCTACATTATCTGGCAAATCGTCGCGAAGATCGCGTGCTGTTCGACTATCAAACTGCGCTCGCGGAAGAAATGGGCTTGCAAGCCAAGGGCCATAAGCGCGCCAGCGAAATGCTGATGCAGCGTTACTATCAAACGACGAAAGCGGTCAGTTTTCTTAACACGATTTTGCTGCACAACATTTCCGGGCGAATCTTTCCGCTCGCGCCGTTAGTCGATCTTCCCGAGAGTCCCGACTTTCAAGTTCGCGGCGATGTTTTGCGTTTGCGCGATGAAACTTTGTATCAAAGCAAACCGGAAACCATTTTCGAAACCTTCCGCGTGTTGCAGCGCCATCCTGAATTAACCGGCCTAAGTCCGACCACCTTGCGCGCCCTATGGCGAGCCAGAGACCGCATGGATGCTGGGTTTCGAGGCGATACACGGCATCGCGCGCAGTTCATCGACATCCTGCGTGCGCCATTGCGCGTGACCTATGCTCTGCGCCGTATGAATGAATATGGAATTCTCGGCAGCTACATTCCCGCGTTCGGTCGAATCGTCGGGCAAATGCAGCATGATCTGTTTCACGTCTACACCGTAGACGAACATATTCTCAAAGTGCTACGCAACGTGCGCCGTTTCGCTGTGCCGATGTTCACGCACGAATTTCCTTTTTGCAGTCAATTAATCGCGGATTTCGAGCGGCCCGAAACACTCTATCTCGCGGCGTTGTTTCACGACATCGCCAAAGGCCGGGGCGGCGATCATTCCACATTGGGCGCCGTCGATGCACGGCGCTTTTGCAAAGCCCATGGCCTAAATCCGGAAGATTGCGATCTCATCGCGTGGCTGGTGGAAAGCCACCTAGTTATGTCGGCAACAGCGCAAAAGCAAGATTTAAGCGATCCGGAAATCATCGAACAATTCGCTCGCCGCGCTGGCACTTTGCGTCGCTTAACCGCGCTGTATTTGCTGACTGTCGCCGACGTGCGCGGCACCAGCCCAAAGGTCTGGAACGCCTGGAAAGGCAAGCTTCTCGAAGACTTGTATCGCCTGAGCAAACGCTATTTAGAAGGTGCACAAAACAATCCGGAAACGGAAATCGAACTCAAGCGCGATGAAGCCACGCGCATCATTCGCCAATATGCGTTGCCGGACGAACAACTTCTCGCGCTGTGGAATAATTTCGATGCTTCATATTTTCGCCGTCACGACGCGCAAGAAATCGCCTGGCACGCGCGCGCCATCGGCCGTCGCATAGAATCGAACGCACCGATTATCAAAGCGCGCTTGAGCCCCGTCGGCGAAGGCGTGCAAGTGATGATTTACACGCCTGATCGCGAAGCGTTGTTTGCGCGCATCAGCGGATTTTTCGGACAGATCAGCCACAACATTATCGAAGCCAAAATTTATACGACGCTGCGTGGATACGTGCTCGATAGTTTTTATGTCCTCGATAGCGCGAAAAAAGACAGTCACTATCGCGAAATTCTCAATTACATTGAGCACGAGTTAAAGGATACGCTCGCAAAAAATCAGAAACTCATCGCGCCTGGCCGCTCGCGAGTATCGCGCCAGATTAAACATTTCCCCGTCGCGCCAGAAGCAGCGCTGCGCCTAGATGAGCGGGCGGGTTACCACACGCTATCGATCGTCACCAGTGATCGCCCTGGATTGCTTTACGGGATCGCGTATGTATTCGTTAACTACGGCATTCAATTGCATACAGCGAAGATCAACACACTTGGCGAACGCGCCGAAGACATCTTCATGATCTCCGGCGAAACGCTCACCGATCCGACACGTTGCAGCGACTTTTTGCGCGACATCACCGAACAACTTTAGCTCAATACATTTGGAGAATTCGCCGTGGATGTAATCGATTTACGCTCCGATACCGTCACCCATCCCACGCCCGAGATGCGCACGGCGATGGCAAACGCTTCGGTGGGCGATGACGTATTCGGCGACGACCCGACCGTTAATGCATTGCAAGACTACGCGGCGAATTTGCTCGGCAAAGAAGCCGCACTATTCGTCACCAGTGGCACGCAGGGCAACGTCATCGCTTGTCTCACCCACTGCCAGCGCGGCGAAGAATTGATCGTCGGTAAAGAAGGTCACATCTTTCGCTGGGAAGTCGGCGCTGCATCAGCGCTTGGCGGCATCACCATGCATCAAGTCGCGATGCAAGCGAATGGCGAAATGAGTTTAGTCGACATCGAAGCCGCAATTCGCAACACCGCCGATGTCCATCATCCGATCACGAAATTGGTCTGTCTAGAAAATACTCAAGGCGGCATGGGCGGCGTACCGCTTTCAGCGGATTACGTGAATCGCGTCGCCACGTTTGCGCATAGTCGCCGGCTTCAATTGCACATCGACGGCGCACGATTATTTAATGCCGCTGCGGCGCTCAGCGTCGAGCCGATCGAGTTGGTGCGCAGCGCCGATTCCGTGCAAATTTGTTTGAGCAAAGGCCTGTGCGCGCCCGCGGGATCGTTGCTACTTGGCACAAAAGAATTCATCGACCGCGCCCGGCGCATCCGAAAAATGCTCGGTGGCGGTATGCGCCAAGCAGGCATCATCGCGGCCGCCGGTCTGATTGCGTTACGCAATATGCGAGCCCGATTAAAAGATGATCATGTCCGCGCGGAGTCGCTAGCGCGCGGCCTATCGGAAATTCCCGGCGTAACCGTTCATCCAGTCCATCAGCGCACCAACATGGTTTATTTTTCCATTCCTGAAATCATCAACACCGCGAACTTCATCGGCGCACTCAAGGAAAAAAATATTCTGGTCATTGGCGGCCCGCGCTTTCGCGCAGTGACACATTACTGGATAGATGACGAAAAAATTTCTCAAGTCGTCGACGCCATTCGCAGCGCCACAAAACATTGAACTAGATCGCCGGAGAGATAATACTAGCGCGGATCTTCAGGCATGCATTGCCGCGAACAAGTATTCATGTGCATCCCGAGCAATCGCATTAAGAACAAAAATAGACCTCGCGGCAGCAAATAAAAATGTGGGGTGCGCGCTCTATTGTGCAGTTCTGTCTAAGGCTCGGGTTTGATGCGGTCATTCTGATAGCCGTTTCGGCGTTGGGGTGACATTAAGGTCCGCACCCATTGTTTCAAGAATTTGCCGCAAACTTGCGATTGCATCGTGGTGGACGTTGTGCAAAGTAATGCGCCGTCGAGACCGAAGGTCCCGAGCCATGCTCTTAAGCTCACCCGGGGACGCATTGATGGAACGACGAAGGCGCTTTGTAAGCTCAGTTCGCGCGTGGCCATCCCACCCCGTAAAACCAACATCATGCTCTTTCCATCCAAGAATCTCGATTGTAGCCATGAGCCAATTACCAATAGTGAAATTATCACGGATGCAATGAAATTAAATCCAGGAAATTGCACGCCCCGATAAGTCTTCACTTAATCCAAGCTACACCGCCGACAGTGGCATAATTACTGCGTCAAATCGGCTTCTTCTCATTGAGATTCAGCCAACCCTTAATCACTCGATAAAGCACCCAAATGCCATCGGCGATAATCATCGGCCAGCCAATTAAGATGCCAACGATCGTGAAACAAAGAATCACGCCAATAGCAAGCCACAGCAACGCCCACCAAAACGTGCGTATCTGCCAATTGAAATGAGATTCGAGCCACGAGCCTTTCACATCTTCGAGTTTTACGTAGTTCAAGATTACGCCAACGACGGCCGGAAACCAGCCGAGTAACAGCCCGAGCGCAAGCAAGCAATACACCAAATGCGTAATGCGAAGCAACGCAGGCCAATCTTTTTCGGCGGGTATTGGGTTTTGTTCAGTCATGGCTCGCTCCGAATTTAGTCGTCGTCGGAAATATCTTGCCCAGGAAACAGGGCTTCTACAAATCCAAACTTGCTGAAATCTTTTATCCGCATCGGATAAAGCATACCGATCAAATGATCACATTCGTGTTGCACCACGCGCGCGTGAAAGTCGCTCACCGTACGATCGATCGGCTGGCCCTGTTCATCGAAGCCGCGGTAGCGCAATTGCTTGTAACGCGGCACGACACCGCGCATGCCGGGCACGGATAAACAGCCTTCCCAACCATCTTCCATTTCGTCACCGATGGGCTCGATGATGGGATTGATCAAAACCGTGAACGGCACGGCCTCCGCATCGGGGTAACGTGGATTCTGTTCGAAGCCGAAGATCACGACTTGCTTGCAGACACCAATTTGTGGCGCAGCGATGCCCGCGCCGCGCATAGCAGTCATAGTGTCGCGCATATCTTCGAGCAACTCATGCAGCTCTGACGAATCGAATTTCTCGATCGATGCAGCTTGTTGCAACAGCACTGGATCGCCCATTTTCAAGACTTGCCTAATCGCCATGAAAAATCATTCCGTTACCAACGCTTCAAGAATATGCCTAACCTTCGCCATGCCTTCTTCCAACACCGCGTAGATCGCCGCGAGTTCGATTTTCTCGCTGCTCGCGCCACGGCCCGCAGCGTGATTCGCAACGACCGTGATCGCCGCGTAACATAGTTCCATCTCGCGCGCGAGGGCGGCCTCCGGCATGCCGGTCATGCCGACCATCGTCGCGCCATCGCGCTCGAGCCGATCAATTTCCGCTTTTGTTTCCAGGCGCGGTCCTTGCACGGCAGCGTACACACCATCGCTTTCCAATTCAATGCGACTGCGTTTTGCGGCGGCGATGCACCGCGCACGCAACGCTTCGCAATAGGGATGCGTGAAATCAACGTGAGTCACCGGCCGGTCCGCGCCCTCGAAAAAAGTATGCTTGCGTCCATAGGTGTAATCGAGAATTTGATCCGGTATCGCGATCACACCAGGCGCGAGCCGCGCATGAATGCCGCCGACAGAATTAACGGCCACCACATCTTTTACGCCCTGCGAATGCAACGCCCAAATGTTTGCACGATAATTCACTTCGTGCGGAGGAATGGTGTGACCATAGCCGTGGCGTGCGAGAAAAATAATTTCACGCGCTTGTATGCGGCCAAATGTGAGCGGGCCGGAAGGCTCACCGTACGGCGTGCGAATCACTTGGCGATGGGTAATTTCCAAATTCGCGAGCTGGGTAAGGCCGCTGCCGCCTATGATTGCTAGCATATGTACTTGTGAATAGTTAAAGGTGAAAAGAGAACACAAAGACCTTGGACATCGCCCGCGTTACGTTTCACTTTTCACCTTTCACCGCGCTTCAGCGCATAAATCGCCGGCAAATTTCGCCAGGCGCCGTATACATCCATGCCGCAGCCGAACACATACCGATCCGGAACCGTAAGGCCAACGAAATCCGCACGAATTGGTTTATCCCGGCCAAGCAATTTTTCAACTAAAACAGCACTAACGAATTTCTTCGCGCCAATGTCGAGCATTTTCGTGCGAATCGCCGCCAGTGTATGTCCTTCATCGAGAATGTCATCGAGCACGAGAATCGTTCGCCCAACAACGCTCTCCTTCGGTAACACGCGCCACTCCAATTCACCGCCGCGGGTTGTGCCCGCGTACCGCGAAACATGAATCGCATCGAACTCCAGCGGAAAATTCAGCAACGGTAACAAGTGCCCCGAAAACACCACGGCGCCACCCATCACGCTCAACACCAACGGAAATTCATCCTTCAACGTTGCCGTCATTTGTCCGGCCAAACCGGAAATCGCCGTAGCAACTTCTTTGGCAGAGTAAATTAGATCGGCTTCTGCAAGTATTTTGTTCGCTTCGATTACCGAAAGCATAGAAGTTAAGCGACGTCCAACTGCCGCAGATATTTCGCAAATTCGCCCGCGACTTCCGCATGCTTCAAACCAAAATCCACAGTCGCTTTGAGGTAACCGAGCTTCGAACCGCAATCGTAACGTCGCCCATCAAATTCGTAGCCGATTACGTCTTGTTCCTTTAACAGGCTGGCAATTCCGTCGGTCAATTGAATTTCGCCACCCGAGCCGGGTTTAACGGTTTGCAGATGATGAAAAATTCTCGGCGTAAGAATGTATCGGCCGACCACACCCAGCGTCGATGGCGCGGCGCTGGGCGCGGGCTTTTCGACGATGCCGGAAATCATGCTTTGCCGACCCTGCGGCGGATCAGCTTTAACGATGCCATATTGACTGGTTTCTTCGCGCGCCACTTGCTGTAGGCCCAATATTGAATTGCCCTTGTACAACTCAACCATCTGCTTAAGAACCGGGATCTGAGCGTCAATCAAATCGTCCGCCAACAAAACAGCAAATGGTTCATCATTGACCAATGGAAGCGCGCACAACACCGCATGACCCAAACCCAATGCGTCGACTTGCCGCACGTAGGAATAGTGAATACCAGGTGGCAACAGATTGCGCACCTGCTCCAGTAATTTGGTCTTTCCGTGCGCCGCAAGTTCTGCCTCCAACTCATACGCTTTATCAAAGTGATCTTCAATCGAGCGCTTGCCGCGGCCGGTAATAAAAATCATCTCGGTAATGCCGGCAGCGGCCGCTTCCTCCACCGCATATTGAATTAGCGGCTTATCCACGACCGGCAGCATTTCCTTTGGCGATGATTTCGTCACAGGCAAAAAACGTGTGCCTAATCCCGCGACGGGAAATACGGCTTTGCGAATTTTATTCATTGTTCAATCCCTTCGTTTTCCTTGAGTAAGGCAATCAAACCGGCTTCATCCAATATCTTAATACCCAATTCATTTGCCCTGGCGAGCTTACCGCCGGCCTCTTCACCGGCCACGACATAGTCGGTCTTCTTCGAGACCGAACCCACCACTTTTCCACCCGCCCTATCAATCAACACCTTGGCGTCATCGCGCGACAAACTCGGCAATGTTCCCGTCAGCACAAAGGTCTTGCCACTCGCCTTACCCGATGCGGCCGTCGCAACGGCCGGCTCCGTTTCTTGCCACATTACACCATGAGCACGCATCGCATCAATCACGCTTCGATTATGCGGCTCCGCCAAAAAATCAACCATCGCTTGTGCGACGATGGGACCAACGTCTGGCACCGCCTGTAATGCCTGAAGATCCGCGCCCAGCAAGGCTTCCAGGCCACCGAATTGGCGCGCCAGATCGCGTGCGGTGGCTTCGCCGATGTTGCGAATGCCCAACGCGTAAATAAATCGCTGCAATGTCGTTTGTTTACTTTTATTTACTCCGTCGATCAAATTCGCCGCAGACTTTTCGCCCATTCGTTCGAGCCCGGCGACTTGGTCGAGTTTTAGCGCATAAATATCGGCGAGCGAATTGATCAATCCTGCATCGACCAGTTGATCGACCAACTTATCACCTAGGCCTTCGATATCCATTGCGCGACGCGAGGCGAAATGCAAAATCGCTTGCTTGCGCTGCGCAGAACAGATTAATCCACCGCTGCAACGACTTGCTGCCTCACCCTCCACGCGCGTGACATGGGATCCGCAAACCGGACAGTTCCTTGGCATGACGAACTCTTTTGCGTCGTCAGGTCGACACTCGATCAATACCGAAACCACTTCGGGGATCACGTCGCCAGCGCGGCGAACCGTCACCGTATCGCCAACACGAACATCCTTACGCCGCACTTCATCTTCGTTGTGCAACGTTGCGTTGGTTACCGTCACGCCGCCGACAAACACGGGTTTTAGGCGAGCCACCGGCGTCAACGCGCCGGTGCGGCCCACTTGCACATCAATTCCGAGTACCTCCGTCAACGCTTCTTCGGCGGGAAATTTGTGCGCGATGGCGAAACGCGGCGCTCGCGACACAAACCCTAGTTCCGACTGAAAATCCACGCGGTTAACTTTGTAGACAACACCATCGATTTCGTAGGGTAGCGTTGCGCGCACGGTGCCGATCTCGCGGTAAAACCCCAATACTTCGGCGGCGCCGCGACACACACGCCCCATTTTGTTTACCGGTAAAGCAAATTGCGCAAGTTGCTGTAGCTGAGATTCGTGCGTTGTCGGGAATTCGGCGCCGACGCGATCACCGACCCCATACGCGAAAAATCGTAACGGTCGCGATGCCGTCATTCGAGAATCGAGTTGGCGCAACGCACCTGCCGCAGCATTGCGCGGGTTAACAAATTCTTTCTCGTTGGCTTCGCGCTGGCGACGATTCATGTCGATGAAATCTTGCTTAAACATCAGCACTTCACCACGTACTTCTAGTAAATCCGGAACGATCGCACCCGCCAAGCGAAGTGGGATACTCTTAATGGTGCGCAAATTCGCCGTCACATCCTCACCCGTTTTACCGTCTCCGCGGGTTGCGCCGCGCACGAATATTCCATTTTCGTAAGTCAGATTTACCGCGAGGCCATCGAATTTTAGCTCACAGTAGTAGTCGACTTGCGCAACGTCCAACAATTCGCGAACGCGTTTATCGAACGCGAAAATGTCGTCATCGTCAAAGGCGTTATTGAGCGAAAGCATCGGCACGCGATGCTGCACGGGAACCAAGCTGGACGCCGGCGCTGCGCCAACACGCTGCGTCGGCGAGTCGGCGGTTACGAGGGAAGGAAATTGTGCTTCAAGCGCCTGCAACTCGCGGAATAGCTTGTCGTATTCCGCATCGGGTAGGGTGGGCTGATCGAGGACATAGTAACGATGATTGTGCAGGTTTAACGCGTCACGCAAAATAGACGCGCGCCGCGCGTCGTCTTCGCCTGCGATCATTCAGAGAATAGTCGAAGCGCGTCAGGGCTGCCCGCTGCGATACCTTCCCGAGCCATGCGCGAATAAATTTCTTCAAGCTGCGCACGAATGCGCTTTAACTCGGAATCGGTCAGCGGCATACGCTTATCGTCTACCACCCGCGCTTGCAACGCGCCCGACAATCGTCGTGCAGCCGTCGCCATGCGATCAAACGCAGTGCAACCATTCGCAGTTCGCGGTACGTCTAGCAAAAACGTAACGCCGGTCGTCGATATTGATTTGGTATGTTCTGACAAAAACGGCCGCGGCTCCTGATTGACCATGGAATACAGCTCAGCGACATTTTCATCGCGAGTCCGGAACACGCCGTCCGGCTCCAACGCCATGCCATCGGCTTCGACCAACGCACGAATCTTCGTCGCGGGAAACGATCCGCCATCGGTGCTAATGACATTCACGCCGACCAATAAATCCACTTCAGCGCAAAATTGATCGAGTTGCTCGGCGCGTTTTCGTGCTTCGATTTCGCTCGGAAATTCCGAATGCGCTTTGAGTTCCGCCGCGACATTCTTAACCATACCAACAAAACTCGCGATGTCCATTTCCACCGCCGGGCCGGTGCGGTTGGTCAATTGCAACGCGGCCTTATACTCCGAGAAATTCTGCTCGGGGCCGGCAATATCTACCCAATGGCTGGCGTTATTGCCGCGGCCCAACCAGCGCACCGGCTTGCCGTTATAGCGATAGCGCGCCACAGCCTCCTTCAGCGCCTTGCCGGTTGTTACCTCATCGCACCGAATCGAGGCGACGAAATCGATCAACTCGCTCGGCTTAAAGCTCGACGCCGGTGTCGCGATCGGATCCAGGCCCAGCGTAGGCTCGACGACTTCCTTCGGTTTTGTCACGACGGGTGCTGGCGCGCCAACGTCCGCTGTCAACACATTTTCCTTAGCTTGCTTCGCGCGCGCCACCGCCGGTTCGTCAAGCAATGCGTCTTGATCGGGCTGACGAAACGCGTCTTCGGCTTCGCGACGATACTTGCGCTCTTGCAAGCGATTAAATGCATACAACCCGACCACGACCAGCGCGGCAAGAATAATCAAACTAACAGTAAGGTCACCCATATTCTTTCTATTTTCCTATCAAGCGGCCACATCTTCTGTGATACGCAACGCCTGTTCGATATCGACATCCACCACGCGCGACACGCCGGATTCTTGCATCGTAATGCCGATCAATTGATTCGCCATTTCCATCGTAATTTTATTGTGACTGATGAACAAAAATTGCGTGTCTTCCGACATTTTTTTCACCAGCTCGCAAAAACGTTCGGTATTGGTATCGTCCAGCGGCGCGTCAACCTCATCCAGCAAACAAAACGGTGCCGGATTCAAGCGGAACAATGCAAACACCAACGACATCGCCGTCAGCGCTTTTTCGCCGCCGGATAGCAAGTGAATCGAACTGGTTTTTTTGCCAGGCGGTTGCGCAATCACACTCAATCCCGCATCGAGGATTTCTTCACCCGTCAATTCGATGCGCGCCATGCCGCCGCCGAACAACGTCGGGAACAACGTCGAGAAATTTTCGTTAACCTGATCGAACGTGCCTTGTAAACGCTCGCGCGTTTCGCGATCGATGCGATGAATCGCCGATTCCAAGGTCTCTACCGCTTCGTTTAAATCTGCCGACTGACTATCCAGATGATCTTTTCGTTCGCGCGCTGTTTCCAGCTCCGACAACGCCGCCAAATTGACCGCGCCCAGTACTTCGATTTCGCCACCAATGCGAGTGATATCAGCGTTGAGCGCGTTGGCGCGCATGCCCTTTTCCAGCAACGGCAAAAGATCCGCTTCGACGCAACCATTGGCGAGCAATTGCTCCGACGCATTTTCTTCGTTCAAGCGCGCTTCTTGTTCTTTCAGGCGCAGGTCATTGATCTTATCCTTGAGCGGCGCGATCTTGTGTTCGGCAGTGAGGCGCTCTTGTTCGACGCCCGTCAGATTCTGCGTAACGCTTTCCAACGCCTCGCGCCTTGCCGTGAGCTCACTTTCGCGCGTCGTGCGCACGCCCAGAGCACTTTGCAAAGTTGTCAGAAGGGTTTCTTCAATCAATCCGGCCAAATCTTTTTCGATGGCCGCGCGATTTTGATCGAGTTCTTCGTTGCGACGTGAAAGACTCTGCGTCGCCGTCTCCAACGCCTGCAATTTTTCACGTGACGAGCGCTCGAAAAATTTCGCTTCTTGTAGCGTGCGTTCGAAAGACTGCACGGCCACGCGGCGTTGATTCAACGCCGCATCGGCGTTGCGCAGTGCCGCTTCGCGCTGTTGCAATTGTGTTTGCTGTGCCGCCAGTTGCGCCACATGTTGCTGCGACTCGCGTGCACTGGCTTCGTGAGCAGCCGTTTCACCTTCTACTTGCGCGGCAATCTCACCCAACTCTTGCGCGATCTGATCGCGGCGATGACTGATGCGCTCGGATTGCTGCGTCAAGCGCAGCCGCTCGATATCCTGCGCATGATGCGCTGCCTGACGCTCATTCAATTGTTGTTGAAATGCGGCAATTTGTTCGCGATTTTCGCGATGCTGGCGCTCAGCGACCGCCAATGTTTCGCGGCGTTCCGTCAGAATTTGTTGCCCTTTGTTTTGTTCAACTTTAAGACTGGTGATTTCGCGCGCGCGAGCGATCAGCCCATGCATTTCCGCCTGTGGTGCAAAAAAACTGATCGTATGTTGAGTTACGATGTGCCCTTCGCGGCTGACTAACAGTGCGCCTTCGCGGCAAACGCTGGCGCAACGGCAGCGCATCTTGCCAGCGCTCGACGACATAAACATCCGCGAGCCAATCGGCTAACACGCCCGCCACATGCGGCTCGGCGCGAACGATGCGTTGCGCCAACGGCGTCCAGGCTGAATCTGCTGTGGCATTACCAACATTTTCCATCGCTGCGGCAAACAACGTGACACCGGGCGGCGGTGGCGGATCGAGCCGCGTCGCCGCGTCCATCTCACCGATGCGAACCGCGTTCAAGCGCGCGCCCATTACGCTTTCCAGCGCATCTTCCCAACCCGGTTCAACTTGCACCGATTCCCACAACTTCGCTTCATTTTGCAAATTGTGCGCGGCAAAAAATTGTTGAACTTTTTCGTCGCGATTTTGCTGTTGCTGCAATTTTTCCAGCGCTTGAATTTGTGCTTCGATGCGGGTCAAAGCACCTTGGCTATCCTCCGCGTCCCCACTTGCTTGCAGCAATGCCTGCTCGGAGCGCGGCGTCAGTTCTTGCTGTGAGGCAAGGCTCTGCTGGAGACCGCTTAATTCCTGGCTCAAAACGGCGATCGTTGCGACAAGTTGCGTCAGCGCGGCGATGTCTGGCATCACCAGTGAATGCTGTTCTTCACTTAACGTATTTTTGCGCGCCTGCAATTGCTGCAAAATTCGCTCGGCATGTTCGCGATGGGTTTGCGCCAAGCGTTTGCCTTGCTCGGTTTGCGCCAGCGCGGTTTTGATTTCGGCGAGCGCTTGGCTCGCGGCACGCTGATCTTGATCGGCCTGCGGTAATGCGCCTTGCTCGCGGCTTAGTTCTTGCTCGCGAATCGCCAGTTGCTCGGTGCCTTGCTTCAATTGGCCTTGCCAATGGACAGTGTCGCGCGCGGCGGTTTCACGCTCTTGTGTCAGTGATTGCAATTGTTCATCGACCTGCGCGAGCTGTGTTTCCAAACGCTTGCGGCTGTCGCGCAAATACTGCAACTGATTTTCCAAGCGCGCGACTTCGGCATTGGCTTCGTACAAAAATCCTTGAGCCGAATTTACGGCGTCTGACGCGGAATAATGCTCCTGCCGCATTTCCTCGATACGTGCTTCGGCCGCACGCAGATTCGCCGTTTCCGCCTCGATCTCGGTGTTGATTTTTTCGATATCGCGCAGCGCACGTTCGCGCAAGTTACCGGCATCGCGCTTTTTGATCATCAGCAACAGATTTTGCGTGTTGCGCAATTCCGTTTGCAGCGCGTTGTAATGCTTCGCTTGTTCGGCCTGCGCGATCAAGCGCTCGATTTGTCCGCCTAATTCCGAGCGAATATCTTCCACGCGCTTTAAGTTATCGCGCGCATCGCCTAAGACGTAATTCCGTTTCGCGGCGGCGTTCTTTATATTTGGAAATGCCCGCCGCTTCTTCCAGAAACACGCGCAATTCTTCCGGCTTGGATTCGATGATGCGCGAAATCATGCCTTGCTCGATGATCGCGTAGGCGCGCGGCCCTAGACCCGTGCCCATAAAAATATCGTGATATCGCGCCGGCGAACGTGGGTGATTGTTGATGTAATACGCGGATTCGCCGTTGCGTTCCAACACGCGCTTGACAGAAATTTCCGCGTAGTTCGACCACTGGCCCCGGCGCACGGCCAAGGCTATTGTCGAACACCAATTCAGACGCTGGCGCGACTTACGGCTGGCGACTCAGACGTGCCGTTGAAAATAACGTCCTGCATGGTTTCGCCACGCAGTTGTTTCGCCTGCGATTCGCCGAGCACCCAGCGTACGGCGTCGATGATATTGGATTTGCCGCAACCGTTAGGGCCGACCACGCCGACCAATTGGCCCGGCATGTGAATAGTGAGTGGGTTCGGGAAAAGATTTAAATCCTGCAAGTTTTAGGTGAGTGAGGCGCAAGCGATTTAGCAGTTATATAGCGGTTTAACTTGTCGATCGCGCAACAGAATAATCGTGCGTGATCCCCCGAGCGATGCGCAATTTTACCCAGATTAGTTAGGTTGGAAGCAATGCCAAGCAAGCCTCACAAGCAAATCGAAACATTTCCCAATCCGGCACCCCAGCGGGATTATCACATTCACATGGAAATCCCTGAATTCACTTGTCTTTGCCCAATAACCGGGCAGCCGGATTTTGCCGTAATTTGTATTTGGATTACATGCCGGATAAATAAAAATGTCGAGCTAAAGAGTTTGAAACTTTATATTTGGTCGTACCGCGATCAAGGGTGCGTTTCACGAAGCAGTGACGAACAAAATTCTCGATGATTTAGTCAAAGCGATGAAACCGCGTTTTTTACGCATTACGGCAAAATTGTATGTGCGCGGCGGCATTTTCACCAACGTCGTCGCAGAACATCGGAAAAAAGGTTGGAAACCCGCGCCACGTGTGGACCTTAGCCGATTTGAAGGGCAGTCGAATACGCGCGGCTAGTGTGCTTTACGCTCGGCGAGGGCGGAGACAATGGTCGCGGCGATAATCAACATACCGCCTACCCATTCACGCATCGACATCGTTTCGCCCGCAAGCCAATGGGATGACACCGCACCGACCACAAACTCGAACAACATAATGACAATGGCGCGAATGGCCGGAAGGTGAACCAACGCATAAAACACCATGAGCTGACTGTGCAACAACAGCGCGCTACCCACACCAACGATCAGCCATAAGCGTCACCGTACTTCGGCACTTGCACGACTCGCTACATATGTCACCCGCGGCATGAGCATTGCAATGCCGGAAATCACCAAAACGCCAAAACAACTCGCAAACGCTTTTGCACCAACACCGGAATCCTTTAAGCGCAGCGCAAGACATTATTCAGCGCAAATGCAATTCCGGCGGATAAGCCAACCAGTCTGCGAGACTGCGCGGCAAAGGCCAGCCCAATTCCGGCCGCCAAAGCATCGTAATCGCACCAGCCAGCGCGAGCAATACCACAAGATAGCTGCCGTTGATGGCCGCTCCCCAAGTATCCATCGCGCGAGCGGCAACGTCCAAACCGGCGCCAGATAGAACAACAACAACACGCGCATGACTTCACCCTCAATGGTGCCCATGACATACGCGTAGTTAGTCCAACCCGACACCAAAGCCAGCGCGAAAAACCAGGCTGGCGGATTGAAGTATTCGCGCCACGATTTCGCGAAAAATATAAGCACGAGGAAAAAAGTGACCAAATAGGTGAGAAACGTGGCGGGCGTGCCTTGCAATCCCTGCCCTTCAAGCAAACGGTAGGGGTACCACACCGTTCCCCAAATCACGGCGGCAAATAGTAGCGCGAGCGTTGGCGGAAAATATTTGTTTGGTTGACCTGCCATCGGGAATATAATACGGCCTTGGATTTTGTCGGCGGAACTTGCCGCGCATCTTAACACTCAAAAGAATAATCGCTTGTCATCACACCGCCGCAAACGCGACGGCGTAACAACATGAATCCCGATCTCGCTCTCCTACAGCCCTATCCATTTGAAAAACTCCGCGGACTTTTCAAAAACACGACGGCTAATGCGTCCCTCAGCCCGATTTTGCTTTCCATCGGCGAGCCGAAACATCCAACGCCACCATTCATCACCGACGCGCTGGTCGACAATTTAAGCGGCCTGGCTCGTTACCCGCTAACCCTCGGTAGCGATTCGCTGCGCGCAACGATCGCGGCGTGGTTAAAGCGCCGCTATAACCTAAATGAACTAGACGGCGCCACGCAAGTGCTGCCGACATTGGGTAGCCGTGAAGCAATATTCGCGCTCGCGCAAACCTTGGTCGATCGTACGAAACCAAATGCGACCGTCATCTGCCCTAACCCGTTTTATCAAATCTACGAAGGCGCGGCGCTGCTCGCCGGCGCGCAACCTTATTTCATTAACACGGTTGCCAAAGATAATTTCCGCTTCGATACGGCAAGCGTGCCCGACGATATTTGGGCGAGAACGCAATTGGTGTACGCCTGTTCGCCATCGAACCCGACCGGCAAGGTGATGTCGATCGACGAATGGGAACGTTGTTCAATCGCTCGGCGCAACATGGCTTCACGATCATATCCGACGAATGTTACTCGGAAATTTATCTCGACAACGCCAATCCGCCGCTCGGCGCCTTGGAAGCAGCGCAGCAGCTCGGTCTCGCTGATTACGCTCGGCTAGTGGTGATGGGCAGTTTGTCGAAACGTTCCAACGTCCCCGGCATGCGCTCAGGATATGCCGCGGGCGATGCGAACATCCTGAAGGAGTTTGCGCTGTATCGAACTTACCACGGCAGCGCGATGAGTCCGGCCGTACAAGCCGCGAGCGAGATCGCTTGGAAAGATGAAGCCCATGTCATCGAAAATCGCCGACTGTACCGCGAAAAATTTCGCGCGTTTTACGACATAGTCAATCCGGTATTGCCGCTCTCCATGCCCGACGCCGCATTTTATTTCTGGGTGAAAACGCCGATCGCCGATACCGAGTTCACGCGGCGTTTGTTTCAAGATCAAAACGTCACCGTGCTCGCCGGCAGGTATCTTGGGCGCGAGGCCCACGGCATTAACCCCGGCGAGAATTACGTGCGGATGGCGATGGTTTCGCCGCTAACCGAATGCATCGATGCGGCACATCGCATCGCAAAATTTGCTAAAACACTTTAAGGGAGAATCATGAGTCTGCAGCAAACCATCGACGCCGCGTGGGAACGGCGCACTGAATTTTCGCCGACGTCTGCACCTGCCGATATTAAAAATGCCGTCGCCGAAACGTTGAACAATCTGGATGCTGGCACGATCCGCGTCGCAGAAAAAATCAACGGCGAATGGGTCACGCATCAATGGATCAAAAAAGCCGTGCTGCTATCGTTTCGCTTGAAAGACAACGACATCATGGATGGCGGTAACACAAAATATTTTGACAAAGTCGATTCGAAATTTGCCAACTACACCGCGCAAGATTTTCAAAAAGGCGGCTACCGCGTCGTGCCGCCGGCCATCGCGCGCAAAGGTTCGTTCATCGCGAAGAATGCCGTGTTAATGCCCTCCTACGTCAACATCGGCGCCTACGTCGATGAAGGCACCATGGTCGATACCTGGGCGACCGTCGGCTCTTGTGCGCAAATCGGAAAAAACGTACATCTTTCCGGCGGCGTCGGCATCGGCGGCGTATTGGAGCCGGTGCAAGCCAACCCAACCATCATCGAAGACAATTGCTTCATCGGCGCGCGCTCGGAAGTTGTCGAAGGCGTCATCGTCGGCGAAGGCTCAGTGATTTCCATGGGAGTTTATCTCGGGCAGAGCACGAAAATTTACAACCGAGAAAGCGGCGAAGTGAGCTACGGAAAAGTTCCGCCTGGGTCGGTTGTGGTATCAGGCAATCTGCCATCGGCTGACGGAAAATATAGTTTGTATTGTGCCGTCATCGTCAAACAAGTCGACGCAAAAACCCGCGCGAAAACCAGCATCAACGAATTGCTACGCGGCGATTAATAGGTAGGGTGCATTCATGCACCATTCAATAGCTCGGTGCATGAATGCACCCTACCCCGCTACGATCCTTACCCAGCTTGCCTCGTGGCATGACATGCCTGGTGAAGAAGTATCCATGCGGATCTCCGGCACACCGCATTTGTAGTTGAATCGCAATGAATACTTACGCCTGTTTTGCCGAACGATTTTTGCAGTCACCCAGTAGCGTATTTCTATCAGCCGATTCTGGTGAAAGTTTTTCCTACGCCGACGTCGAACGTGAAACCGCGTGCTACTCGAATTTCCTGATTGATCTCGGATTAAGTGCCGGCGATCGCGTCGCGGTTCAAGTCGAAAAATCGCCGCAGGCAATTCTGATTTATCTTGCCTGCCTGCGCGCAGGCCTATGTTATCTGCCGCTTAACAACGCCTACCAACAGGGCGAAATTCGTTACTTCTTAAACGACGCGGAACCCGCCGTTGCGATTTGTTCGCCGCAAAATCTGCCTTGGTTTTCGACGCTTTGCAATGAAGCAAAAGTGCCACATATATTTTCGTTCGATCAAAATGGTAATGGCTCGTTTGCCGACTTAGCGCGATCTTCTTCGACGGAATTTGTTACCGCAACGTCAAAGCCCGACGACCTCGGTGTAATCATCTATACGTCAGGCACCACGGGCCGCTCCAAGGGCGCGATGGTCACCCATGGCAATCTCACATCAAATGCGCAGGAATTATGCGACGCATGGCAGATCACGCCGAACGACACGCTCATTCATGCATTGCCGATTTTTCATATTCACGGATTATTCGTCGCGCTGAATACGACTTTGTTGAGCGGCGCGAAATTAATTTTTCATCGTAAGTTCGATGCAAATGCGGTCATCGCCGTCTTGCCGCGCGCGACCATGTTGATGGGTGTGCCGACGTTCTATACACGATTGCTTACCGAGCCGGCGTTCACTCGCGCGGCATGCAAATCCATGCGCCTTTTCGTTTCCGGTTCAGCGCCGCTGTTGCTAGACACCTTCAACGAATTTCGCGAACGCACCGGTCACACTATTCTCGAACGCTACGGCATGTCTGAAGCGGGCATGATTTGCTCGAACCCATTTGATGGCGAGCGGCGCGGCGGCACGGTGGGCAAACCGCTGCCCGGCGTAACACTGCGCATCGACGGCGGTGACACCGGTGGCATCGAAATCAAAGGTGCGAATGTCTTTTCCGGCTATTGGCGCATGCCGGAAAAGACGGCGGAAGAATTCACCGCCGATGGCTATTTCAAAACCGGCGACATCGGCACCATCGATCGCGATGGCTATGTTTCCATTGTTGGCAGGGTAAAAGATTTAATCATCAGCGGCGGCTTTAACGTTTATCCGAAAGAAATCGAAGTCTTAATTGATGCCATACCCGGCGTTAGCGAATCCGCAGTAATCGGATTATCCCATCCAGATTTCGGTGAATCCGTGACCGCCATAGTTGTCCGCGACAAAGACGGCTCGGTGTTGAGCGAAGCCGATGTCATCGCCCACGTAAAATCTGAATTGGCCAATTTCAAAGTTCCTAAACGCGTTCACTTTGTCGACGAACTGCCGCGCAATACGATGGGCAAAGTTCAGAAAAACATTTTGCGCGAACGTTTCTCCAGTTACAGCTCGGCTAAGGGGTAAAGTAGTAACGCGTCACGTGAAAGAAAATCGGCGCGGCGAAGCTGACTGAATCCATACGATCCATGACACCACCGTGGCCTTCGATCATCGTGCCCCAATCTTTCGCACCGAGGCTGCGCTTGACGGCGGAGAGGGCAAGGCCGCCGAAAAATCCCATCAGGACGATGATCAACGCCATGCCTGCCGATTGCAACGGCGTGAACGGCGTGATCCACCACATCACCGCGCCGATCGCCACGGCGCTGACGCCGCCGCCGACTAAGCCTTCGACGGTTTTCGAGGGGCTGACGACTGGCGCGATTTTGGTTTTGCCGAATAATTTGCCGAACACATATTGCATGACGTCGCTCATCTGCACGATTAGCAAGAGATAAAACAACAGCAGTACATTCTGGCCGCTTTCGGAATAACCGGGGACATCAAGCAACAGGAGCGCGGGCGCATGGCTCACGCAATAAACCGCAATCATCACGCCCCACTGAATTTTTGCGATGCGCGCGAGAAAGTCTTCGACATCGCCCGCCAGCGCGGCGAATGCCGGCAGCAACAAAAACCCGTAGACAGGAATAAAGATCGAGAACAGCGCATACCAATCGATGCCGATCAAATAATACTGCAGCGGCACGAGTAAAAAGAAAGATAGCGCGAGCGGATAATAGTCCCCGGATTTTGTCGGCGTGAGCGTGATGAATTCGCGCAGTGCCAAAAATGAAATAATGCCGAACAAAACCAAGGTCGCATTTTTTCCGATGAAAAAAGCGGCCACGAAAATCGCGATCATCGACCACCAGGCGCGCGTGCGCTGATTGAGATTGTCGACCACAGCGCGGCCACTATCGGTAGCGGCGCGCCTTTTCAACAACATGCCGATGATAGTCGCGATGGAAAGCAGTATGACTACGCCACCGATGAGCCAATAAAATTTCTCTTGAACGTTCATGCCAGCGCCACGACTTCACGCCGCGCCCGCGTCAAAAAATCTTCCTTCGATTCGTTTTCGATCTTGGCAAGGGGCGCGCCGAAACGTACGGTGCAAATCAATGGCAACGGGAAAAACGTGCCCTTCGGCATTGAGCGATGTAAATTTTCTAGGTACACGGGCACGAGCTCCACGTTGGGAAAGCGCTGCGACAAATGATACAGGCCGCTCTTGAACGGATCGGGCAAGGCCTGTGGTTTACGCGTACCTTCGGGAAAAATAATCAGCGATTGGCCGTTTGACAGCACGTCATACAAGGGCTGCAACGGATCGCCTTCGCGACCCTCACGCGCTCGCTCGATCAGCACGACGTTAAATCCCTTGCCTGAAACATAGCGGCGAAACGCGCTGCCGCCCCAATAATCTTTCGCCGCGACGGGCCGTGTTTGCTGGCGCAGCTCGGACGGTAAGGCGGACCACAATACGAGTGTGTCCATATGGCTGGAATGATTGGCGAAATATATTCGCTGTGCCGCGCTCGGCGCGGAACTCACCCACCGAGGGTAGGCGCCGACGAGCAAGCGTACCGACCCGATCAATAATCCTGAGAGCCACATCGATTTAACTCTTAAGTTGTCGCGCGATGGCTGACGTGCGTGCGATGCAAGTGAGCATTGCGCCAAGCGCGATGACCCAAGCGGCAACGATCAACACATAGCGCGTACCAAAAAAATACCATTCAATCGCACCGATGATACAAGCAATTGTCATCACCGCCATCCGATGCTGCTTCGCCATCGGCCCACGAAAATCTTGCGCCAGACCAATAGAGCCGCCGAATACGCGCACGTAAGCGGTCAGCGCTGCCGCGAGTGCGCCGAGCCAGCCCAGCCATGGCATCGCGATGGCATAGCCCAACGCGACAACTAATATCGAATCAGCAAGCCGATCGGGAAATTCGTTGTACAACTGGCCGACGCTGGATTTCTTTCCGCCTTCGATCGCAACCATGCCATCAAGCAAATTGCAGACAAGCCGCGCTTGAATCGCGATTGCGCAAGCGATCAAGCCAACTGAGCTTTGTATGAGTAACAATGCCATAGCGCCAAGTGCCGCGAAAAAAACGCTCGCTACAGAAATTTGATTGGGCGAAAAATTGTTATGTGCCAGCCATCGCCCCATGCTCTGCGCCCACCTGGCGGTGCGCGCTTGAATTGGACGGCGATTTTCTTCGTTGGCGGGCATGACGATTATTTTTTATGGAGCCAGTTGCAATTGTAAGTCTACCGACCTGACAGAGCAACGCGATGCCATTCCGAACTCCGGCAATGCCGGAAGCCGCTCCCCGCTTGCCTCGTGGCATGGCATGCCTGAAGGTCGGCTTTCTGATTGGCTCCTGGCACGATCAGTTTTTTTCGTCATTTCCTTTGTAAATTCGTCGAAAATTCGTTGTACCATTTCAATCGCTCATAAAGCATTCGCGAAATCTAACTTCGCCGGGGGAAAACGAATGGAAGAAACCAACGCCAATCTAATTCGGCGTCTTGAAGCACAGGCAAAACAAATTCGTCGCAATATTTGGCGCGCACTGCGCGCCGGCGGCAGCGGCCATGCAGGTGGTTCGAGTTCTGCCGCGGACATTTTAACGGCGCTGTATTTTCATCGCATGCGAATTAGACCTGCAGAGCCGGAGTGGCCGGATCGCGATCGCTTCGTGCTGTCGAAAGGCCACGCGAACGCCGCACTCGGCGCGGTTCTGGCGCAGGCAGGGTTTATCGACGAAGCGATCCTCGATAAATTTTACGCGTTCGAATCGCCGTTCGGTATGCATCCGGATATCAAAATGAATGGCATCGAAATGTGTACCGGCGCACTCGGCCATGGCCTCGCGATCGCGATAGGCATGGCACTCGGCGCACGGGTTCAGAAGAAATATTTTCATACGTTCGTGATGGTTGGCGACGGCGAGTTGCACGAAGGATCGAATTGGGAAGCGGCGATGGCCGCCTCTCACTATCGGCTCGCAAATCTCACCGTGATAGTCGACTACAACAAAATTGCTCAGAGCGGACCACTGAAAGAACTCATCAATATTCATCCGCTTGTCGATAAGTGGCGTGCTTTCGGATTCGAGGTGAAAGAAATCGACGGACACAACATGACCGAAATCGTCGACACGCTCGATGCGTTGCCGCTTAATACCGAGCGCCCGTCGGCGATCATCGCCCACACAATTAAAGGCAAAGGCGTCAGCTTCGCCGAGAACACCTACGTGTGGCATAGCAATAACGTGAACGATGAAATTCACGCGAAGGCGCATCGCGGAGCTTGCGCCATGAATGCGATCACGAATGATTGGCGCGCACGCGCCGCAAATCAAACTCGCCTCGCGTTCGGCCAAGCTTTATTGGAACTCGGCGCACGCGAACCGCGCACGGTTGTTGTATCCGTCGATACGCAAGATTTGCTTGGCATCCGAACCTATATCGAACGCTTTCCCGAGCGCTTCATCGAACTCGGCATCGCCGAACAAAACGCGATCGGCGTCGCGTCGGGATTAGCGACAACAGGCTTGCGCCCCTACGTGTGCGCCTATGCACCGTTCATCACCGCGCGCAGCATGGAGCAAGTGCGCAACGATGTAGCCTACGCCAAGCAGCGCGTGGTGATTGGCGCTGCGGCCAGCGGCATATCGCTGGGCGTCGCCGGCGGCACGCATCATGCGTTGGAAGACATCGCGCTGATGCGCAGCCTGCCAAACATGACCGTCATCGTCCCCGCCGACGCTGATGAAGCCTATCGCGCCACGCTCGCGACGCAAGAAATCGACGGCCCCGTCTACATGCGCCTCGGCGGCCGCG
This sequence comes from uncultured Pseudomonadota bacterium, assembly GCA_963840785.1. Lineage (GTDB taxonomy): Bacteria > Pseudomonadota > Gammaproteobacteria > Burkholderiales > JALYOK01 > JALYOK01. The sequence continues at coordinate 794,945 of CAWJAF010000003.1, forward strand.
TCGAAGAACCGCCCCATACCGGCGCCGACACGCCATTTCGATTAGGCCGAGCAAGCGAGTTACGCACAGGAAATGACATCGCCATCATCGCCTGCGGCGCGATGGTGGACTTAGCAGTGAAGGCATCCGAT